>CAMUZG010000018.1 GCA_947165145.1 uncultured Selenomonadales bacterium | reverse complement strand
CGCAACCTCGATGATTCAGGAAGCTCCCGCCTCTTCAGGCGGCGAGTAGTTCACTCGCTTAATTCACCAAGTTTTTGGAGCGCGGCTTTAGCGGCCTCCTGTTCAGCAGATTTTTTGCTACGTCCGACACCACGACCGATAAATCTACCGTCAAGCAACGCGGCTGCCTCGAACGTTCTATCATGCGGCGGTCCGATAACGTTCAGTTCGGTGTAAGTGAGCTTGCGGGACGGGTCGCGTTGAATGACCTCTTGCAACTTGCTTTTATAATCCTTCGGAATGCCCGTGATTTTGACGTGCTCGAATTCGTGGGCAAATTGGCGGAAGACGTAATCGCGGGCGACTTCCCAGCCGTTTTCCAAGTAAATCGCTCCGATAACAGCTTCCATTGCGTCTTCAAGGTTCGATTCAAGACCGCGAGTTGTCGCCTCTTCCGTCGGACCAAGCAAAATCAATTCGCCTATTCCAATTTCTTTTGCCTGCCGAGTGAGCGTTGATTGACGGACGACGCTTGAACGCATTTTAGTCAGTTCGCCCTCCGTCAAGTTCGGGAAGTGCTCGAAAAGGTAAGTGCCTGCCGCCAAGCCTAAGACAGCATCGCCTAAAAATTCTAGACGTTCATTGTACTTCAGACGCGGCTCGAATTCTTTTGCGTAAGATTTGTGTGTAAGCGCACGATTGAGCAATTCAAGCCGTGAAAATTTTACGCCGAGTTCGTCAGCAAATTTCTGTAAGGCAGCGCGTCGTTTGTCGGTTAAAGGTTCCTCGACCGTGACGCCTTCGCCTTCGGGTTCTTCAAAAATTTTTTCGTCGATTGTCAAACAAGTCACCTCTTAAGAATGTTTTCCGCCGCAATCAGCGTGCCCGCCAACAGCCAGAATTCGCGCATTATCGGTACTTGGTTCATGTTCGTGTCGGTCAAGCCTTCAAGCAGTAGCCCCGACAATATCAGCAAGCCCGTCATGCCCGCGCCGAATGAAAAATTTTTCTCACGCCGCAGTTGAGTGAAAAATTTCCACAGGAAGTAAGCGTAGAGCCCGACGAATGCCGCCAGACCGATTATGCCGCCTTCCGCCGCGCGATGAAGAAAATTGTTGTGCGGATGAGTGTGCCCGCGCCTGTCTTCGTCGGGACGTTCACGCGCCTCATCAGAAATGTAATGTTCGTTGTACGCCGTGAAAAACATTTTCTGCCCGACGCCGTAAATCGGGTAGTCAGCAAAAATTTCCGTCGCCGATTCCCACATCAAGAGCCGTTCGCTGTTGCTTTGAAAGTTTGCGTCAGTGAGCGTGAAAATTCGTGCTTGAATTGTCGTCGAGAACAATGCCGCGATTATGAACGCCGTCGTCAAAGCCGCGCAGATTTTTGTTGTCACGACGCGATAATTTTTCTCCAACGCAATGAAAATCATCACGACCGCCACGAACGCTAACCAAGCGCCGCGCGTCATTGACAGCACGAGACAAATTAAGCTCAAGCCCGCCGCAACGATTGCCAATCTCCGCCAAATCGTCGGCAAAATTTCAAGCTGTGCGATAAAAATCATCATCGGCAACTGAATGAGCATGAACGAACCGTGAAACGTCGGCGTGTGGTTGAAACCGTAAGCTCTCGGCTCGCCGTTGATGACCTGCCAAATGCCCGCCGCGTCGTTTATCAGCGATGCCACTAATGTCGCGACTAAGACGCCGCAAAGTTGTTCGCGCTGTTTGATGAACGTCATTGCGAAAATCAGCGGGAAGAAGCGATGAACTTCGCCGATAACCTCGCGAATGCTTATCAACGGATTCCAGGACATTGCCGCGATAAAAATTTGGCAGACGATATAAACCGCAAGCACTTCCAAAATTTTCACGTCGAAGGTCAGCGTCGTCCGATTGCGCACGCAGTAGACGATGATAAACAGCGTCCCGATTCCGACGGCGATACTTGCGGCGGCTGTCGATAACGGCACCACGAACGCCAACAGCAATACGACTTGGTACATTGCCGCGTCGAGAGAAATTTTTGTCGCCATGATTCGTTCTCCTCATTGATGATGGCGCAAGTATAACATAAATGGCGGTCATTGCAAAGTTACCGCGTTCAGCGATTCACTTTGTCAGCGCGATAAAAATTTCTTCAAGCGGACGACCCGCGCAAAGATTTTTCGTCGTGTCGAGCGCAACTAATTTTCCGTGATTGAGTATCGCCACGCGGTCGCAGAGAAATTCCGCCTCCTCGATGTAATGCGTCGTCAAAACGATTGTGATTCCTCGCGACTTTAAATCAATTATCAGCTCCCAAATTTTTCGACGAACTTGCGGATCAAGCGCGACGGTCGGCTCATCAAGTAGCAAAATTTTCGGGCGATGAATCAGTGCGCGGACAATCAACAATCGTCGTTTCATGCCGCCCGACAGCTCACGAACATTTGAACGCCGAACTTTTTCCAGCTCAACGAATTTCAACAGCTCATCAATTTGCGTGCGCCGTTCCGATTTCGGCAGATGATGCAGTCGCGCATGAAGTTCCAAATTTTCCTCGACGGTCAAATCTTGGTCGAAGTTCAAATGTTGCGGCACGAGTCCAAGCAAACTTTTCACGGAAATTTCGTTGCCGAAAATCGGTTGCCCCTCAAAAAAAATTTCGCCCGACGTCGGCTTCAGTTGCAACGTGAGCATTTTAATCGTCGTGGTTTTGCCCGCGCCGTTTTTGCCGAGTAAGCCGAAGACTTCGCCGCGTTCAATCGTGAAATTTATTTTGTCGACGGCAAGCGTCTCGCCGAAAAATTTTGTCACGTCACGAAGCTCAATCACGTTTATCGTCCTCCAGAAAAAATTTTCGTTGCAAGGCGCAATTTCAACGTGTAAAATATAAATCGCAGTTATTATAGCCGAATGGCTCACGTTCTTCAATCGAAGGAGTGACAACATGGAACTGAGACAGCTTGAATATTTTCAGATGGCAAGTCGCCTGAAAAATCTAACTCGCGCGGCGCAAAGACTTCGCGTCTCGCAGCCGAACATCACCGTTGCAATAAAAAAACTTGAGGCGGAACTCGGCGTTCAACTTTTCGACCGCAGTCAAAAACAACTAAGCTTGACGCCCGAAGGAAAAGTCTTCCTCAAGCGAATAGAATTAGCGTTGCGCAACATCGAAGACGCTGTACTTGAACTCAACGATTACAAGCAGTTGCAGAAAGGCACAATCAAAATCGGTATCCCGCCGATGATGGGCGCGTATCTTTTCCCGAAAGTCTTTTCCGATTTCCGCCGCATACACCCGCATCTTGACGTGCTACTTTACGAGGAAGGTTCGCTGACAATCCGCGAAAAACTCGAAAGCGACGAACTCGACTTTGGGATTATAATCGTGCCGGAGAAAACTCCGAATCTCAACGTCCTGCGAATGAGCCGCAATCAGCTGATGGCTTGCGTGTCGCAGAAAAGTCCGCTTGCTTCGGCTGACGAAATCACGCCGCAAGACATTGCCGAATCCGATTTAATCATGATGAAGGAAGGCTCGTACCTGCGCAAAGTCGTTCAAAGCAAATTGTCCGAACTGAGAATTTCGCCGCACACCGTGCTTGAAAGCGGGCAAATCGTCACGATAAAAGGGCTCGTCGAACACCAAGTCGGTATCGCGTTTCTGCTCGACTTCATCTGCGACGATTCGCCGAACATCAAAGCAATCCCGTTCTACGATCCGATTTTCGTTGACATTGGCTTAGCGTGGAAAAAGGGAAAGTACGTCTCTAAGGCGGCTCAAGCGTTCATAGATTTTTGCGCAAATCCACTTTGAAAATTTATCCGTAACAAAAACGACGCTCGACCAAAAATCGGGCGTCAAATTTTTTTCGGCGTTGTAAAAGTTCCTGCAATGAATTAAAATTCGCAAAGAAAATTTTTGAGGAGGTCGCCGCGTGAAAAATTTCCGCCGCGTGATTCAATCGCTGAGCTGTCCGCAGGCAACGATTCTGTTCGCGCTGTTCACGGGATTATTTTTCGTCCGCAATGCCTTGACGCCGATGATGGGCGACGATTACGGCTACGCATTCATCTGGGACGGCGAACACGGCGGGAATTTGGACGCAATGCAATTCGGCGCGGCTGACATTGAAAATCGCGAACGTGTCGAATCTTTCAGCGACATTGCGCAATCCATGTGGTCGCATTATTTCACGTGGGGCGGACGGATTTTGTCGCATACAATCGTTCAATTCTTCGTTTGGATTGGCAAGCCGTACTTTGACATTGCCAACACAATAATTTTCGCCGCGCTCGTGCTGACGACGCTACATCTTGCCGACGGACTGAAAAAATTTTCGCGGGCGGCAATCGTCTGGATTTTCTTCTGTCTGTTCGTGCTGACGAAATTCTCGGTCGTGTCGATGATTTGCTTAACGGGCGCGTGCAATTACATGTGGGCGGCGACATTCCAACTTTTATTCTTGTTGCCGCACGTCAAGGCTTTGCGGTCGAATTCGTCGAAAGGCAACGTCCCGCTGATGATTTTGCTCGGATTGATTGCCGGCTGGTCGAACGAAGCGGGAGCTTTGGTGACAATCTGTTTAACGGGATTTTTAGTCGGATTGAGCAAATCGCGCGGATTATTGCGTTCGTGGATGACGGCGGGTTTATCGGCGGCGATTGTCGGCTGTGCATTGATGATATTCGCGCCAGGAAATTTCGTGCGGCTTGAGCTCATTCATCCCGATTTCAATTACACGACGGAAATTTTCTTTGCGCACCTGTCGAACTCGTTCCTGCCGATAATCTGCGCGGACTTCATGGCATTGTTGCCGATGATTGCGTATTTCCTGCGGCGGGCTCACGTACGATTGAACACGTCGGAAATTTTGATGATTGCGTTCGCGGCGACGGGTTTGCTTGTGCCGACGATAATGTTGTTCTCGCCCGAATTCGCCTTGTACTTGTCGCTGAGCTCGATGATATTCGCGGTAGTGGCGTCGACGTGCGCGATTGCCGAACTCGAACCGCGATTGCCGATTGTCAAACCGATTGCCGCGACGTTGACGATGATTTTGCTGATTTACTTCGCCACGCTGATTTATTCCGACTTGTCGCTGTTCAAGGAGTCGCGTCGACAAATTCAGCAAATCGAAAGCCGCAGGGAACTTGGCGTGATTGAACTGCCACCGCTGAATTTGCGACACCGCTTCGACGTGATTCACTCGGACGCAAGCGTTGCGCCCTATCTGAAATTTTTCGCGAACATAGACGACAAGCCGAACGTCAGCTTAAATGCTCTCGTCGCGCGATATTACGGCGTGCAGTACGTCATTGGTCGCGAAGATTAATCGAGGAGGACTTGCCGTGAAAATTTTCCGCCGCATAATCGAATCGCTTAACGCCGCGCAGGCTACGGGCATTTTCGCGCTGTTCACGATATTTTTTCTCGTGCGGACGATTTTGATGCCGTTGTCCAACGACGATTACAGCTACGCGTTCATTTGGGATGGCGAACACGGCGGGAATTTGGCGGGCATGCAATTTGGTTCGTTCGACATTGAGCGGCGTGAACGTGTTGATTCTTTCAGCGACATTGCGCAATCCATGTGGTCACATTATTTCACGTGGGGCGGCAGAATTTTGACGCACACAATAATTCAATTCTTCGTGTGGATTGGCAAGCCGTGGTTCGACATTGCCAACACGATAATTTTCGCCGCGCTCGTCCTGCTGATAATTTTCCTTGCGAACTTGTGGCAACACGTGTCGCGGGCGGCATTGCTGTGGATTTTCTTCAGCGTGTTCATCTTGATGAAGTTGTCGGCAGTAACGCTGTTTTGGCTGACGGGCTCATGCAATTACATGTGGGCGGCATTCTTCCAACTTTTATTTCTCGCGCCTTACGTCAAGGCTTTGCGGTCGAAGTCGTCAAGCGGCAACGTCGCGCTGATGATTTTGCTTGGATTGATTGCCGGTTGGTCAAACGAGGCTGGAGCTTTAGTCACAATCTGTTTGACGGGATTTTTAATCGGCTTGAGCAAATCGCGCGGATTGCTACGATCGTGGATGACGGCAGGTTTATTGGCGGCGATTGTCGGCTGTGCGTTGATGATGTTCGCGCCAGGAAATTTCGTGCGGCTCGGACTCACTCACGCGGGCTATCATTACACGACGGAAATTTTCTTTGAACATCTGACAAACTCGTTCGCGACAATCGTCGGCGTCGACACAATCGTTTTGTTGCCGATGATTGCATATTTTTTGCGGCGGGCTCACGGACGATTGAACACGTCGGAAATTTTGATGATTGCGTTCGCGGCGACGGGTTTGCTTGTGCCGACGGCAATGTTATTTTCGCCCGAATTCAACTTGCAAGTTTCGTTCACGTCGTTGGTATTCGTCTTGGTTGCTACAACGAGCGCAATTCTCGAATCGTCGCCGATAAATTTTGCCGCTCATTTGCCGAAAAAATTTCTGCGCGGGCTGTCGTTGTCGTTGATTGTGCTGTTCACGGCTTACGGTTTGTCGCTGATTTATGTTGACGTGTCAATCTTCCGCGAAGCAAATCGTCAAGCGCAGTACATTCACGAACACGCCGAACTTTATCCCGTGCCGATGCCGCCGATGCATATTCGACACCGCTTTGAAAAAATTCATGGAGATAGGAGCGTTGCGCCGTATATGGAATATTTCGCGGGCGTCGAGGCGAAGAACGATAGTTGCCGCAATTCTTGTGCCGCACAGTATTACGGCGCAAAATACGTCTACGCTGTCGACAATTAGTTTTCAGCTTTGAGTTTTTAATTCCACATTCCTAACTGATTTGGAGGCGATATGATATGACGGACATTGAGAGACTTTCAGAAATTTTGTCGCGGAGCAAGAACGCGGTGTTCTTCGGCGGCGCAGGCATGTCTACCGAGTCGGGCATTCCCGATTTCCGCAGCGCGAACGGCATTTACAGCCAGAAGCTCAATCAAACTTTTTCGCCGGAAGAAATGGCGTCGCATGATTTTTTCATGGCGCACCCCGAAGAATTTTTCGCGTTCTATCGTGAGCGAATCGTTCATCTTGACGCCAAACCAAATGCCGGACATTTTGCGTTGGCTGAATTGGAACGTCGCAGCATTTTAAACGCAATCGTCACACAAAATATTGACGGACTTCATCAAGCGGCGGGCTCGAACGTTGTCCACGAACTGCACGGCTCAATTCGGCGCAATTTCTGTTTGAAGTGCGGCACCGACTACGATATTGACTTCGTGATGAAAAATATTCCCGTGCCACGTTGCTCACGTTGCGGCGGTATCGTCAAGCCGGATGTCGTTCTCTACGGCGAACAGCTCAACAATGCCACAGTACGCGCGGCGGTCTTGGCGATTGCGTCGGCGGACACGTTGATTGTCGGCGGCACAAGTTTAATCGTTTATCCTGCGGCGGGACTGATCGACTGTTTCAACGGCCCACACTTGATTTTGATTAACAAGACTGCCACGCGTGCCGACGATGACGCCGAACTTGTCATTCGCGAAAATATCGGCAAAACGTTGGCGGAAGCGGTCGCCCTGCTCAAATGAAGGAGGTTATTGATTGAGTTTCCTGCAATACATCAATCGAACAATGAATTCGTCGCGGTCGATGATTCTGTTCGCAATGTTCGCGCTGTATTTCTTCGTGCGGACGTCGCTGTTGCCGATTGTGCACGATGATTTTTGTTACGCGTTCATTTGGGACGGCGAACACGGCGGGAATTTGGCGGCAATGCAATTCGGTTCGCCCGAACTTGAACACCGTGAGCGCGTCGATTCTCTCAGCGATATTTTTCAGTCGCAGTGGTCGCATTATTTCACGTGGGGCGGCAGAGTCTTCGCACACACGCTCGTTCAATTTTTCATGTGGATTGGCAAGCCGTACTTCAACATTGCCAACACGATAATTTTTATCGCGCTGATACTCGTCATAATCAATCTGGCGAACACTTGGCTGAAAATTTCGCGGAAGGCTCTCGTGTGGATTTTCCTGTGCTTGAACTTGATTGCCGCGTGGTCAATGAATACAATGTTCTGGCTTACGGGCTCGTGCAATTACATGTGGATGTCGTTCTTCCAACTGTTTTTCCTGACGCCGTACGTCAAAGCATTGCGGTCGCACGAAGCGGGCAATTCCGCGCTGAATATCGTGATAATGATGGTGCTTGGAATTTTGGCGGGCTGGTCGAACGAAGTCGGCGCGTTGGTGACAATCTGCTTGACGGTCTTTATGGTCGTTATGTGCAAGAGTCGCGGACTTTTTCGCCCGTGGATGCTCGCGGGTCTCGTCACGTTAACGATAAGCTGTGCGTTCATGATACTCGCGCCAGGAAATTTTGCTCGGCTCGAAATGGCGCACCCGAACTTCCATTACACGTCGGAACTTTTAATCGACTACTTGACCAAACCATTTCCGCGAATCATCGCCGCCGATTTAATCGCGCTCGTGCCGATGTTCCTGTACTTCGCGAAACGCACGCCTGGCAAATTGAACACGTCGGAGTTTTTGATGTTAGCGTTCGCGGCAGGCGGATTCCTCGTGCCGGTGATTATGCTTTGTTCGCCCGAATTCAATCTGCGCATGTCAATGCCGTCAATGGCGTTCACGCTCGTGGCGTCGACGAGTGCAATCCTGTCGCTTGAACGCTCCGACTTCAAGTTCACGTTTAATTTACCGAAAAAATTTCTGCGCGGCGCGTCGATAACTTTGACAACGCTATTGGTCGTCTACTTCGGCACGCTGATTTACGTCGACATTTCGGTTTTCAATGCGTCGCGGCGACAAGTACGCTACATTCAGCGCAATGCCGAACTTGATCCGATTCAACTGCCACCGTTGCCCGTGCGTCATCGTTTCGATAAAATTCACGGCGACAGGACGGCTGTACCTTACCTGCATTTTCTCGGCGGAATGATTGAAAATCCGAACTACAATTTAAATCTTCTTATCGCGCAATATTACGGCGTGCGACATGTTGTCGGCGTCGAAGAAAAATAGGAGGTTGCCATGAGCGATTGTATCTTTTGCAAAATTGCGGCGGGCGAAATTCCCGCACAGAAAGTTTTCGAGGACGACAGCGTTATCGCGTTCAAAGACTTGAGCCCGAAAGCTCCCGTGCACGTGCTGATTGTCCCGAAGAAACACGTTCAGAGCGTGGCACATTTCACGGCGGACGACAAAGACCTTGCCGCACACATTTTCGTTGACGTGGTACCCAAACTTGCCACGGAACTCGGCGTTGCTGACGGTGGTTTTCGGCTTGTGATGAACACGGGCGACGACGGCGGACAAACCGTCAATCATCTGCACGTTCATTTGCTCGGCGGAAGAAAAATGACTTGGCCGCCCGGTTAATGTCACATCAGCAAAAAGTTGCGTAATAACGCGGAAATCTATTGCGCAGAAAAAAAAGCTGTGCTAATATACCCGCAAAACACGGAAGGAGTTGGCATCAATGGATATGAGCATCGCGGCATTGTCGGTCGATATGAGCATGGCGCGCACACAACAGGAGCTTGGCGTTTCGGTGCTGAAAATGGCAATGGAAACGGATACCGCTGGAGTCGAAGAAGTTTTGCAATCAGTCGAAAGCCTTGACCCCGCGCTCGGCAACAACATCGACATCAAGGCTTAATAGGTTTTAGGTTTTAGGTTTTAGATTTAAAGCTTAAAGCTCAATCGACAATCGACAATCAACAATCGACAATCAACAATCAATAAAAAGTACTTGATTTTTCATCGGCATTCTGCTAAATTCTGCAGGTAATTTTTCCAAAGGAGGAGTCATTTATATGACGAGAGCTGAACTTATCGTTGCCGTCGCCGACAAGGCGAGAATCGATCGTAAGACCGCAGAGAAGGCTGTCGCGGCAACTTTCGATACGATTAGGGAGTCCATGGTTAAAGGCGACAAAGTCCAAGTTTTGGGCTTCGGCACCTTCGAAAATCGTACACGCGCTGCCCGCAAAGGTCGCAATCCCCGCACCGGCGAAGAAATCAACATCGCGGCGTCAAATCTCCCGTCCTTCAAAGCCGGCAAAAGCTTGAAAGAAGCTTGCAATCAGTAAGGAAAATTTTTCGCGGAGTCGAGTTTTTTGCTCGGCTCCGTTTTTGATTGAGGAGTAGATTTGATTCAATTTGAAGTGTGGAATTAGGAATTTGGAATTAAAAATCTGAGGAGTAGATTTTTTGAAAACGGCAATTATCACGGGCGGCACATCGGGTATCGGCTTGGCAGCGGCGAAAATTTTTCTCGCGAACAGTTTTAATTGCGTGCTCGTCGGCAGGTGTCGCGAACGTTTCGAGAAAATCAAATCGGAGCTCGGCGGCAACTTTGAATTCGTTGCGGCTGATGTTCGGCGCGTCGACGACTGCGACAAAATTATTTCGCGGACGATTGAAATTTTCGGCGGCGTCGATGTTCTCGTCAACAGCGCGGGAATTTACGGCGAGGGCGCGATTGTCGACACGGACGAAAATTTTTTCGACGACATTTTTGCCACGAACGTCAAGGGCACGTTTTTCGCGTCGAAAGCGGCGGTCAACGCACTCATCAAGCAGCGCGGCTCAATCGTCAACGTCGCGAGTGATGCTGGCATTCGCGGCAACTATTTCTGCGCGGCTTATGCGGCGTCGAAAGGTGCGGTCGTCGCGTTCACGAAGTCGCTTGCGTTGGAGTTGGCGAGTTTCCCCGTTCGCGTGAATTGCGTTGCACCAGGTGACGTGTTGACGCCGTTGACTTCGGCTCAAATGAAAATTTCGGGCACGACACTTGACGAACTGGCGAAAATTTATCCGCTCGGCAGAATCGCTACGGCTGAAGAAGTTGCGGCGGCAATTTACTTTTTGGCGTCGGAAGCGGCAAGTTTCATCACGGGCGCAATCTTGAGCGTTGACGGAGGATTAACCGCGTGAACGTGCTGATTTTGTCGGCGTCAATCGGTTCGGGTCACACGAAGGCAGCGCAGGCTCTCCAAAAAATTTTCGGCGAAAATGCGGCGGTAATTGACTTCATGGCGCGGGACGTATCGACGCTGAATTGGCTGACGAAAAAATTTTATCTGGCGGCACTGCGGTTTATCCCCGACCTTTACGACAGAATTTACAAATTTGCGGACGGACGGCGTGTTGGCGTCACGGCAAGATTTTTGAGCTCCGCGCTGATGTATTTGCCATTCGCCCGACTGCTGAAAAAATTTTGCCCCGACATCGTGATTTGCACGCACCCATTCCCCGAAGCGGCGGCGTCGCTGTGGAAGTTCCTGCACGCCAAATCGCCCGAAAAATTTTTTTTGGCGGCGGTGCTTACGGATTATTCACTGCACGAAATTTGGATATTCGAGGAAGTCGACGCGTACTTTGTGGCGACACGAGAGATGTCCGACGAACTTGCCGAACATTGTCGCGCGGGACAAAAAATTTTCGCAACGGGCATTCCAATCGGCGAAGAATTTGGCTCAATCACACGAACTTCCGACACGTCACGCACGACGATTTTAATCATGGGCGGCGGCTTAGGTCTCGGCTCAATCGAAGAAACTTTGTCGGAGCTCGAAAAAATTTCCTTGCCGCTGAAAATCGTAATCGTCGCTGGTCAGAACGAAAAACTTCTGTCTCGGCTGAAAAAGTTGTGTGAAAAAATTTCTCACCCCGTCGAAGTGCTCGGCTTCGTCACGGACGTTCACAAGCTCATGGCAACGGCTGACTTGCTCATCACGAAACCAGGCGCGTTGACGATGTCGGAGGCGTTCGCGGCGGGTTTACCGTTGATTTTGCACGCACCGATTCCGGGTCCCGAAGCACTCAACGCGACTTACGCAGTCTCTCACGGCGCGGCAATTTCCGTCGGCGAAAAAAAAATCTCGGCAGTCGTGGCGGAACTGTTGAACAATCCCGCTCGGCTTGACGAGATGAAATGTTGTGCAAAAAAAATTTCGCGACCGTCAGCCGCGAAAGATATTGTCGTTGATGTGATGTTGCTTAATGGTGGAAAAGTCTGATGTGCGTGAAAGCCATTGCGATGTTGTATTTGTCGCAGGTCTCGATTACGTTGTCGTCGCGAATTGAGCCGCCCGTTTGCGCGATGAAATCCACGCCTGAAAGGTGAGCCCGTTCGATGTTGTCGCCAAATGGGAAGAACGCATCCGATGCCAACGAGACGCCGCGCAGATTTTTCAGCCAAGAAATTTTTTCGTCGGCAGTGAACGGTTCGGGCTTGACGGTGAACAAATCTTGCCACGTGTCGTCAAAAGTTTCGCCGCCCATGTAAACGTCAATGGCATTGTCGCGGTCGGGACGCTTAACATTTTTCAGGAACGGCAGCTCCAAAACTTGCGGACTTTGGCGCAGAAACCAGAAATCTGCTTTGTTACCGGCAAGTCTTGTGCAGTGAACGCGGCTTTGTTGTCCGGCACCGATACCGATTGCCTGCCCGCCCTTCGCGTAGCAAACTGAATTCGATTGCGTGTACTTCAAAGTTATCAACGCGGTCAAAAGGTCGCGACGAGCTTCGGGCGTGAAATTTTTACTGCGGGTCGGTACGTCACTCAAGCAGTCGTCGGAAATTTTAACGTCATTGCGTCGTTGCTCGAACGTCACGCCGAAAACCTGCTTGCGTTCAATTTCGGGCGGTTCGTAGTCGGGATTCATCTTCAGCACGAGATAATTGCCGTTGCGTTTCGACTTGAGAATTTCCAACGCTTTTGCCGAATAGCTAGGAGCAATGACGCCGTCCGAAACTTCGCGTTTGAGATAAGCGGCAGTCGTCTCGTCGCACTCGTCGGAGAGAATCGCGAAATCGCCGTAGGAACTCATTCTGTCTGCACCGCGTGCCCGAACGTAAGCCGTTGCCTGCGCGGACAGCTCAAGACCTTCGGCGAAATAAATTTTCTTCAGCACATCGTCAAGCGGTTCGGCGACGGCGGCACCTGCAGGGCTCACGTGCTTAAATGATGCGGCGGCAGGTAAATTCGTTGCTTGGCGCAATTCGCTGACGAGTTGCCAACCGTTGAGCGCGTCAAGCAGATTGATGTAGCCTGGTCGCCCGTTCAAAACTTCAAAGGGAAGTTCACCTTCGACGAAAACGCGAGCGGGCTTCTGATTCGGATTACAGCCGTACTTCAATTCCAATTCATTCATCAAAATCACCTCGGCGGAAAAATTCTGCGCGACTGCCTTCAACCCTGCAGAGTTCGTGATATAATGGCGGAAAATTTTTGGAGATGATTTAATGAACAAGACCGATTGGAAAAATTTTTTCGCGACGAAGGTCGGCAAGTGCAAGGTGCTGGTTATCGGCGACGTGATGATGGATAAGTACTATTACGGCGACGTTAAGAAGTTCGCCAGTGACGCGCCCGTTCCCGTTGCCAAAATCGTCAACCGCAAAACTTCGCTCGGTGCGGCGGCGAACATTGCCAACAACTTAGCGAATCTCGGCTGCCAAACAGCGGTTGCAGGTTTCGTCGGCGATGATCACAATTTCGAGACGTTGAGCACGCAACTTTACGAGAACGGCATTGACCAGGACGGCTTAATTGCAACGGAGTGGCCCACGACGACGAAAGTCCGAATCATGAGCGGGCACGTTCAAATGTTCCGCATGGACTTTGAAGACCTCGCGCCGCGCAGTGAAGAACAATTCATCGCGTTGGAAGAATTCGTCAAACGGCGGCTCAATGACAGTCTCGACGCGATTATCCTTGCCGATTACGAAAAAGGCGTCTGCACCGAACGATTCTGCGCGGCAGTCATCAAAGCGGCTCACAATCACGGCGTGCCAGTCGTCGTCATGCCTTACGGTCAGCAGTGGATTAAATATTCGCAAGCCGATTACATTACGCCGAACGTCGCGAAGATAAATAAAATTTTGCTCAGTCCGATTCCCACCGACGACAACGACGCCGCGGAACGTGCTGGACGATACGTCATGCGCAAATTCAAGATTAAAAATGTTTTGGCGACACGCTCGGCTTCGGGCATCACGCTTGTCACGGAAGATGATGTCTTTCATCTGCCCACGCGTGCTCAAGAAGTTTTCGACAGTGCAGGTGCGGCGGATACGGTTGCGGCTGTCTTCGCAATGGCTCTTGCGGGCGGATTGAAACCTGTTGACGGCGCGTTCATTGCGAACGTTGCGGCGGGAATTGTCCTGCGCAAATCGGGCACCTACGCCATCACTCGCGAAGACGTTCTGAACGAATTGGCAGGCTGAATTGTTTATCGCGACCGAACTTCAGCGAAAAATTTTTTCATCAGCGCAAGGCAATCGTCCTCAAGCACGCCCGCCGTCACGAGCAGCTGATGATTGAGCGCGGGATTGTTCACCACGTTGAAAAGCGATTCTGCCGCCCCGAACTTTGAATCAGTTGCGCCGTAAACCAATCGCTTGACTCTACATAAAATCAACGCGCCAGCACACATTGCACAAGGTTCAACCGTTGAATAAAGCGTGCACGTTGTCAGCCGTCGACGATTAAGCTTGTGACTTGCCGCCCGTAACGTCAACAATTCCGCATGAGCCGTGGCGTCGTTGAGCTGTTCAATTCGATTGTGTTCGCCGCAAATCAAAAGACCGTCCTCGTCGATGAGAACGGCTCCGATTGGAACTTCGTTTTCGTCATAAGCCCGCCGCGCCTCGGCTAGTGCGAGCTTCATAAAATATTTGTCAGTCATGATTGCGCCTCCTCATGCAAGCAACAGGTCGAGACTCAAACCGCTTGCATAGAACAGCGAATGCGTCCCGCAGTTCACAAGGTCGAGCGCATAAGCTTCGGGGAGTTCGGTTTTTTTGACGGGTTCGTCCTTTTTATTCATCACGCGCCGGAGTTCTTCGGCGAAAGAGCCGGTCTCATCGCGGCGATTGCGACCGCTGTTGAAGCGGTGCTTGTTGTCGTTGGCGATGCCCTTGACGCGAGCGACCCGTTCAATTCTTTCAACTCGCTCCAACATGGTAATCTCCTCCTTGGAAAAAATCGTGTCGTATCCTTCACCAAAAATATCGTCAAAACATTTCACCTCCTTTAATTAATTTGGAATTAGGAATTAGGAATGTGGAATGATGACGCCGTTTAATTCCTAATTGAAAAAGGAACTCCACCGATTACGGCAGAGTTCCTTATTTGTTGCGATGTTGAGTTTTGAATTAGGCGAGAGCTTCACCGAGCTTGCTGTTGACTTCGCGAGCCGCAGCGACGCTTTCTGCGAATTTAGCTTTTTCAGCGGCGGAGAATTCAACTTCGACAATCTTTTCAACGCCGTTTTTGCCGAGAATGACGGGAACGCCGATACAAAGATCTTTTTCGCCATATTCGCCGTCGAGATAGACACAGCAGGGAATGAGTTTCTTTGCGTCGAGAGCAATCGCCTCAACGAGAGCCGCAGCCGCCGCACCAGGTGCATACCACGCGGAAGTTCCCAAAAGTTTCGTGCAGGTTGCGCCGCCGACCTTGGTAGCCTCGACAGCTTTTTGAATCGCTTCGTCGCTGAGGAATTGCGTGACGGGAATGCCGCGATAAGTTGCCAAGCTGACGAGCGGAACCATTGTTTTATCTGCATGACCGCCGACGACCATACCGTCAATATCGGTGGGCGTTGCAGGATAACCAGCCTCTTTGAGAGCCTCGGCGAGATAGTAGCGGAAACGGGAGCTGTCGAGCATGCCGCCTTGACCGATGATACGGTTGCGCGGGAGCTTGGTGTCTTTCAGCGTGAGATAAGTCATTGCGTCCATAGGATTCGACACGATAATCAGAATCGCTTCGGGCGAATGTGCCAAGATTTGATCGACGACGCTTTTGACGATTTTGGCGTTGGTGCCGATGAGTTGTTCGCGGGTCATGCCAGGTTTGCGCGGGATACCGCTTGTGACAACAACGACTTGCGAGCCTGCCGTCGCCGCATAGTCATTGGTCACGCCGGTGACTGTCGTGTCGAAATTGAGCATGTGCGCCGTCTGCATGATGTCCATTGCTTTGCCTTCGGACAGACCTTCTTTGATGTCGATGAGGACGACTTCACTTGCAAAACCTTTCGTCGCGAGGACGTTCGCCACGGTCGCGCCGACATTGCCGGAACCAACTACAGTTACTTTCATTTAGAATTGCCTCCTCGAATATTTTGCTGAATTCATTTTAACACAGCGGGCGATAATTTGCCACACGGCGGAGAAATTTTTTATTCTGCCTCGGAGAAATCGTCTTTGCCGACGCCGCACAGCGGGCAGACAAAATCTTCGGGCAAATCTTCAAACTTCGTGCCAGGCTCAATGCCGTTATCGATGTCGCCCTGTTCCTCGTCGTACTCGTAACCGCAAATGTTGCAAACCCACTTCATGTCAATCGCCTCCGAAAAATTTTTGTTGTGTCGATTATAACACGCGCCGAAAATTTTGCAATGACGGGAGAAAATGTCGCCGTGATTCATTACTGTATGAAAAACCATGCCGCCAGCAAAATAACTATAAGCGCAATCGTCGCAGGGACGAGCAAATTATATTTTTTTTTCGTCAACGGCAGGATGACAAAATTTTTTAGCGTCGACTTTCTCGAATTCGCAACCGAAAATTTCACTCAGCTTGGAGTTTTCAATCTTTGCGGAAATGACTTCGACGAAAATTTTTTTGTCGATTTGCTCACCGTCGGAAGGGCTCAACATTTCCTCGACAAAGTCGTTAAATGCGGCGGCGTCAATCTTCAGCGCGAAGGTTTCGACATTTTTGTCGGGCACGATGAATTTGGCGCACTTTGCGGCAATTAAACCGTCTTCCGCAAGCGCGTTGAAATTCCCGCAAAAATTATTGAACTCGGTGAACGTGTCGAACTCGAACGCGAAATTCATTTGAAAATCAATCAAGCCTAGTTTCGGGTCGTCAATGTCGGTTTGCTTGAGATTCTTCACGAGAAAAGTATATTTGCCGCTGTCGGGCAGTCGACCGTAAATTTTGCTGACGATGCCTTCTTCAAAAGCGTTGACGACGAATTTATTGAGCCGCGTCTTTGTCGGCAAATAAAATCCTTTCTGCGCGGCGTCGTATGTAATCGTGCCAATCTTGAAGCCAGCGGGCGAAAATTTGTAGGAGCAGTAAACATAAGCGCGCATGTTCATCACTCCGTGAACTACTCGCCGCCTGAAGAGGCGGGAGCTTCCTGAATCAACGAGGTTGCGCCGAGGTTGCGTCTTATTTCCTCTCATACAGGCTTTACTTCCCGTAGTCCCTACGGTAGTTGTGATTTGTCTGCTTAGCTGACTTCGCACATGTTACATCCCGAATGGTCACGGGAAAGAGAGGATAATCACAAAACCCTTATAATACCTGCTGGGAGCTTACTGTCTTGGTTTTCGACGTTTCAGACTCCGTGAAGATTGTAGTACAACAATCTATAAGTTTTTCGCAGGTCTTCTCCTTTCCTTGTTACTTGTTATGCTAATTTTATCACAAAGAACCAATAATGTCTACGCAAAAGCGCGATTCATCCCGCCGCTCGGCGGGGGAATTCTCGCGCTAAGAGGGTTAAATGCGGCGAATCAATGGCGATGATTATTATGTTGCTCTGTTTCATCAGCGGCGTAATTTTTTTTACCTTTTCCCTATCGTTGAGCCATTCGCCAGGATAATCGATAAAGTTGACTTCGATGCCGTCGGTTGTCTTGTTCTTGAGCCCGATGTTGAACTTGTATTCCATCAAGTCAAGCGTGGCGTTGCTGTCGGGCGTGAATTCGCGACTGCGTCCTTGATTGTGAAAGTAGCCAGCAATTTCGCGGTTCTTCTCTTCAATGGTAAAAAGCGTGTCCTCGTCCGCCGCCGAGATTGTCAAGTTGCTCCTGCCGAATTCTTTTTCAAAACAGGACTGCATTGCCGCCAAAACGCTAGTTTTGCCGCAACGTCTGCCGCCGAACATCAGTACGTTTACTTCAAGCGGTTTGTTCGCCATGAAAAATCACCTCATTGCACCGTGAACAATCCTTTTTTATTTTGAGCTTTGAACTGCGCGATCATGTCGTCCCAAGCTTGAGCTTGTCCCTTCAACGAGAGCCGACTTCTGTATTTGTCCGCCCAAATGATGCTTGTCCAAGTCTGGTAAAGGAAATTCCACTGGTCAAGGACGCTTTCGGGCTCGCCTCTGCCAGCATATGTCGCACGGTCATAAAAATCTTTCAGCGCGGCAAATCTCGCTTTGTTCGGCACGGAGTTCAATTTTTTCAGCGTCAAGTCAATACCATCGTGCACTTTCTCGACGTAAACTCTAAGCCACGTTATAATTTCGTCGGCAATCAAGTCGTTTTCGCCGAACACCGTGGAAATTTCTGGCGTCTTCGGTTGCAGACTGAAATCAATCACGTCCAAGTTGTTGCGAATTTCGTAGATAAGGAAGCCCTGCACGTTAATGGTAAAATTTTTCAAAGCAGACAACGCTTTTGCAATCAGCGGATAATTTTTTTCGCAGTCGGTCTTGGCAATGAATCCGTCAATCCACTTTTCGGGCGAAAGATTGTCGAGCGGGAAAATTTTGCCTAAACGTCCCTTGTCGTCGTCAGCAAGAATGTGAACAGCTTCCGCCTTGGTCTCGTGCACCAAATCGGCAAGTGCGCCGTCGAGTTCCATGAAACGATTGATGATTCGTATACGCATTAAGTCGGTGCAAAATTCCACGGCGTTGTGTGGATTGATTGTGCCGTCGTTGAGCAGGGCGATAATCTCGTCTTTGGTGGGAATGGTTTTGAAAATGTATTTGAGCGAGAGTTTAGTCGCCGCCGTCCACTCTGGACAAGAATTTTCGCGAACGGCGTAATATTTGTCTTTGTAAAGCGTGCGCAGGGCGTTTAGTACTTTGGTTCTGTAAGTGATCTCGATGTCGCCGTGAAAAGAGCGTTTGATGTCATCGCTGGCGGCAACGACCAAAATTTTATCGAGAGCGTCGGCAATGGCGCGATATTCGTCATAAAGCTTTTCGCCCGCCGCGTTCAATCGCCCGATTAAAAATTCATCAACGTTCCTTGTCCTCTGCGACAGTTGATTGAGTATCGGTATCAACAGTTCGGACGCAACGGCTTGCGGGTCTTTGCAATCGACATCCGAAAAGTTGCTGACAGGCGGCGTCGTTGGAAATTTTGGCTTGAAACCGTCCAAACTCCTTGACGACCTGCAGACATTTTGCCAACGTGTCGGAAGCGGCGGTAACCTTCGCTAGGCTCACGCCTCTTGCCGCAACAATCGAATCAATGCGTTGAGTGATTGTCTCCATAAAATTTTCCACCTTTCAGATAAACGACAAGAGAAAACTGCTTTATCGCTGATACCTTTCAACGCGCGGGCTGCAAAAAAATTTGCGGCTCGGCAGGTAAAAATCGTCTCGGCATAGAAATCCAACCAGAACTTTTTCGCGGAAGGAGATAGATACAGTGGATGCGAAACTCGTCAACCCGATAATCGATGCATTCATGGAAGTCATGCCGCAGATGGGTTTCCCTCTCCCGCGGCGACTCAGAGTCTACTTGCAAGACAGAAACGTCATAAGCAACGGCGTAACGGTAACGGTTGGTTTTACGAAGCAAATGCACGGCAAAGTAATCTATAACATGTCGGAGGACACCGCAAAATTTATTGCGTCGACGATGATGATGGGCGTGCCCGTTACCAAATTCGGCGACTTGGTGCAAAGTGCTATTCGCGAGATGTGTAACATGTTGACCGCAAGAGCCGCCACGAATTTCACATTGTTGGGGGTTGATGTCGACATTACCACGCCGTCACTCGTTATCGGCGAAGACATCACAACCAGAATCAGCGACACGCACTATCTGAACGTCGAAATGGCGTTGGGCGAGCATAGAATCGACATTGCTCTTTCCGTCGACTACACTTTTTAGGGGTCAGCTATCAGCTATCAGCTTTTAGCATTTAGGTGTTAGACTTTTAATTCCAAATTCCTAATTACCAATTCCAAATTGAAATCAGTCGCGCCACTCAAATTCAAAATCGCCGATGTGAACGCTCATGCCTTCTTTGATGCCGCGTGCTTTGAGCAGGGCGTCAAGGTTTTTTATTCGCCAGATGAATTGGAAACGTCGTAAACCTTCGTCGTTGTCAAAATTCGTCATGGCGACAATTTTTTCGAGATTTTTGTTGCGAACAATGAAATCCGCCGCGTCGTTGCGTTCGATAATGACGGGGTCGTCTTCCTTGTCCACGTCGAAAATTTTCACGGCGTCAACAACGGGTTCGGGCTTATTGCCGAGTTCGTCCAACTGATTGCCAACGAAATTTATCAGCGCGTCAAGATTTTCGTGTGCGGCGGCAGATACGGCAAAAAATTTTATACCTTCCTGTTCTGCGAGACGTTCAAGAGCGGGAAGGTTTTCTTTTGCTTGCGGCAAATCGATTTTGTTCGCAACGAGAATCTGCGGGCGTTTGGAAAGTTTGTCACTGTAACGCTTGAGCTCAATGTTAATCTTTTTGAAGTCTTCGACGGGATCGCGACCGTCAACAGCCGCCGCGTCCACGATATGCAGAATTAATTTTGTGCGTTCGATGTGCCGTAAAAAATCGTGACCTAAGCCGACGCCATCCGCCGCGCCTTCAATCAAGCCAGGTATGTCCGCCATAACGAAAGATTTTTCGTAGCCGAGACTGACCACGCCCAAAACCGGCACGAGCGTCGTGAAATGATAATCAGCAATTTCGGGACGCGCGGAACTGACTGTAGCAATCAAACTCGACTTGCCGACGCTTGGATAACCGACAAGCCCGACGTCCGCCAAAAGTTTCAGTTCAAGCAGAAGTTCGCGACTTTCGCCAGGTTCGCCGAATTCCGCAAAGGTCGGAGCACGTCTCGACGACGATTTGAATTTGGCATTGCCGCGACCGCCACGACCACCCTTAGCGACAATCGCCCGCTGACCGAGTTCCGTCAAGTCCGCTAAAATTTCACCAGTCGCCGCATCTTTAACGATTGTGCCTTGCGGAACTTTTATGACGCAATCTTCCGCGCCACGCCCAAATTGTTTCTTAACGTCGCCGTTCGCGCCGTTGTCCGCCGTGAATTTGCGATTGAAACGGAAATTTAGTAGCGTGTTCACGTTCTCATCGACGAGCAGGACGACATCACCGCCTTTGCCGCCGTCACCGCCGTCGGGTCCACCTTTAGGAACAAATTTTTCGCGTCGGAAGGACGATTTGCCATTACCGCCGTCGCCCGCCCGCACGCTGATTTTACTTTTATCAATGAATTGCATTTGATTCTACCTCCTAAAAAAAATTATGCCTGAAAAATTTTTCAGCGTCAAGTTAAAGAGAGGCCGCCAAGGACGGCGGCCGCCCGTCGCCCAGAAAACGTGATGTTTTCGAAGGCGACACTACGACTCGCGGTTATCGAACGGTGAGATGAGTGTTACAATTAGCCGCCCCCGCGAGGTGCCTTTTCTTTGCTTACTTTCTTTGGGCAAGCAAAGAAAGTAAGAACAATAAGATTAAAGTGAAATTCAACGCTTCGGACGCGCACGACCACAAATCACGCACGCAACAACAAAAAATTTTTCTTCCCTTCGCCGCAACAAAAAGTTATAATGCCGTCAAAATTCAACGCAGTTAATTTTTCAGACGATGAGGTTTTGGCGATGAAAAAAATTCTGATTGTCGACGATATGCTTGTCTCGCTGATGATAACGGAAAATATGCTCGCGGGACAATATCAAACTTTCTGCGCGTCTTCCGCCAAAGAAGCAATGGAAGTTTATCGCAAGGAAAAGCCCGATATGATCCTGTCAGATTTCCGAATGCCAGGCATGACGGGCTACGACATGCAAATCGCACTGCAAAACGAGTTCCATAAAAAAATCCCGTTCATGTTCATGACGGCGGACAGAAGCGACGAGGTCGAGAGCAAAGGCTTCGATAACGGCGCAATGGACTTTATCCGCAAACCTTTCAAGCCCGAAGTTCTTTTGCGGCGCGTGGCTAACATTCTCCAAACCGTCGGCGAAATTCAAGACTTGAAAAAGACTTCGACAACGGACGCGCTCACTGGTCTGTTCAATAAAGGTTCGTCCGAAGAAGAGCTTAAAAAAATTTGCAAGAAGTCTCACGGCTCGCTGATGATGATTGACCTTGACAGCTTCAAACTCGTCAACGACTTGTACGGGCACGCAATGGGCGACAAAATTCTGATTGCCTTCGCGGATATTCTTCGTGCGGCGATGCGTTCATCAGATTTAATCGGGCGCATGGGCGGCGACGAATTCGTTTCATTCTGCTACGGCGTGCAAGAAAGCGGTGCCATTGCCGCGAAAACTCAATTCATCAACGAGAAAATCACCGAGGTCGCTAAACAGCTCATGGGCGAAGATATGAACATTCCGCTCGGCGCGTCGATAGGTTGCGTGCTCGTTCCCCAAGCCGGCACCGATTTTGCTGACCTGTACAAAAAGGCGGACAAGGCTCTTTACGTCGTCAAGCAGAACGGCAAGCACGGCTACAACATTTTCAGCGACGACGCCATTGAAGAAAAAGTCGAAACCGTCGTTACGCTCGCTCAAGTCGAAATGATTCTGAACGAACGCAACAAGGAACCTGGCGCGTACGTCATTCCCTTCGAGAGTTTCCGCATTGTTTATCGATTTCTCAAGCGAACCCGCGCAGGTTACGGCAAGACGATTTGCCTTGTGCTGTTTGCGCTGAAAAGGACTGCTGAAGACGACGGGACAATTCCGCTAAAATACGCGGGCGAAAAATTTGTTGAGTGTCTGAAGGATACGTTTCGGCGGGGCGATATTGTTTCGCAGAACGGCTCCAATCAGTTCCTTGTCCTACTGTCAAACACGGACGGTCATCACGATGTCACGCGCGCCATTGACCGTGTCGTCGAAAATTGGGGCAATCTTCTCGAAAGCAAAAACTTCTACTTCACGAACGAATGGGCGGTTGTCGATTCTTGATTTTAAGGTTCGCACAAAGAAATTTAACAAAAAATTTTTCCAAAAGTTATTGCCTGCAAAAAACGATTATGCTATATTAGGCGGCAGTTATCGGCAGGTTGAGGATTTTTTATTTGCCGAAACCGATCAGACAGGTGGTAATCAATGGAAGTTATCTTGTCGGGGTGTTTGGGTTTTTGCTACGGCGTCAAACGGGCGATTAAAATTGCCGAAGAGCACGCGGATGGGAAAAGTTGCACATTAGGACCTATAATCCATAATCCGCAGATGGTCGAGCGACTGAAAGCCGAGGGAATCGGCATGGTCGAAGATTTGACGGCTATGGAGGAGGGCACGATAATAATTCGCTCACACGGCGTGGGACCACAAGTCTACGAAGACGCCAAATTTCGGGGATTGAACATCGTCGACGCAACTTGTCCGCACGTGAAAAAGGCGCAGCTTTCTGCCAAAGAATTGTCACAGGACGGACGCCAAGTTGTCATTGTCGGCGAAAAAAATCATCCCGAAGTCAAAAGCATCTTTGAATGGTCGAACAAGACAGCAATCATTTTGGAGACGGAAGCGGACGCCGAAAACTTCGCGCCCTGCCCCAAACTCGGCATTGTTTCTCAAACGACGATGAGCGATGAAAATTTTGTAAAAATCGTGTCGCACCTGCTCGGAAAATCTCACGACATCCGAGTTCTAAGAACTATTTGCACGGCAACGGATCAGCGTCAAAAAGCGGCTCTGGAGCTTGCGTCAATGGTTGATGTCATGCTCGTTATCGGCGGTCGCAACAGTGCAAATACAACGCGTCTCGCTCAACTTTGCGAAAAAAAATGTACGACTTACCACATAGAAACAGCGCACGAACTTTCACCTGAATGGTTAAAAAATTCCACGAAAGTTGGTATCACAGCCGGAGCCTCAACGCCGGACTGGATTATCGGGGAGGTTTACAAACAGTGTCAGATGATGTGAAAAATGTTGATGATATGAGCAACTGGCTTGAAGAATCCGAAGGGCTCAAAGACATTCGCGAACATGAAGTAGTCGAAGGCACGGTCGTTTTGGTCAATCGTGACGAAGCCTACGTCGACATAGGTTACAAGCAAGAAATCGCTATTCCGAAGAAAGAACTGCGTTATCCCGAGCCCGATTCGGCAGAAGATGTCGTTAAAGCGGGCGACAAAATCAGAGTTTACATTCAATCTCTCGGCGGCGAAAACGGCGGAGTTCTTTCCAAAGTCAAAGCCGACAACGAAATCGTTTGGGACGAATTGCGTGCCGTCAAAGCTCACAATGACGATCCCGAAGCCGAAGACATTGAAACTGTTGACGCACATGTTGTCAGCGTCGTCAAAGGCGGACTCACTGCAACTGTCAACGGACTGCGCGGTTTCATTCCCGCGTCGCAAATGGAACTGTACTTCGTCAAAGATCTCAGCGGCTACGTCGGACAAACCGTCAAAGCTCTGCCGATTGAAATAGAATCGCACAAACGTCGCCTTGTCTTGAGCCGCCGTCAACTTCTCGAACGTGAGCGCGAACTCAAACAGCAAGAAGTTTTCGGCAAACTTCACGAAGGCGACATAGTCAAAGGAACCGTCAAACGTCTCGTCGAGTACGGCGCGTTCATTGACGTTGGTGGCGTCGACGGTCTTGCGCACATTTCAGATTTGTCGTGGGAACGCGTTTCGCACCCGTCGGACGTGCTCAAAGTCGGACAGGAAGTTGATGTTTACGTCAAGAACGTTGACCCCGATACACGCAGAATTTCTTTGTCCGTCAAGCAGACTCAACGCGACCCTTGGCTTGATCGTGCGGAACAATATCGCGAAGGCGAATTCATTGAAGGCAAAGTAGTCAAGCTTGCGAAGTTCGGCGCGTTCATGGAAATTGAGCCCAATTTTGACGGCTTGATTCCTATGAGCGAACTCAGCGACCGTCGTATCGAAAACGCGGACGAAGCTGTTGCCGTCGGCGACATCGTCAAGGTCAAAGTTTTGCGTATCGACCTCAAACGCAAACGCATTTCCCTTTCGATTAATCGCGCACGCCGCGAGTCCGCCAACGCCAATTTCAGACGCTATCAACCTGCGGAAGCGGCGGAGACTGTCGAAGAGGAAAATTAAAAATTTTTCTGACTCACGAAAATTTAGGAGCGAGCGACAATCGTTGCCCGCTCTTTTGATTTGAACAGCCGAATTATTGACAAGACTTATCGCCGCGTATAAAATGCGTAAAAATTTTTTTCGGAGGTCAAAATGCTCGACAAAGAAATTTTGCAGTACAAAGTTGGCGGTTTGCTTTACATGCCCGCGTTTCAAAAAAATATCGTCCAAAAAATTTCCGAAAACCGAATGCCGCGCCTAAATTCTGCGGCTTTTTGTTTGGAAGATTCAATTCAAGACAGTTCACTCGACGAGGCGGAAAAATCTTTGCAAAGTATCCTGCGCGAACTCGAAAGTTTGGAAAATCTGCCGTTAATCTTCGTGAGAATTCGTTCGCCGCGTCATTTGGAAATTTTCCACGAAGAAATCGGCTCGCGCTCAAAAATTTTGACGGGTTACATCTTGCCGAAAGTCGACATGAGCAACGTCAGCGCGTTTATCCAAGTCGCGAAGTCAATCAACGTCGAAAGACCGATTTACATCATGCCGACACTTGAAAGTAGTCGCGTCGCAAATTTGCTGACACGTCGAACGGAAATTTTGTCGCTCAAGCAGGCTCTCGACGAAGTCAAATCAATCGTGCTCAACGTTCGCGTCGGCGTCAACGATTTTTGCAAGCTGTACGGTCTGCGCCGCAACATCAATCAAACGATTTACGACATCGGCATTGTCCGCGACGTGCTGATTGACATTTTGAACGTCTTTGCGGCGGAGTACGTCATTTCTGGCTCCGTGTGGAATTATTTCAGCGGAAAATTTTGGGCGAACGGTTTGAAACGCGAACTTGAGCTTGACAAGGCGAACGGTTTTATCGGCAAAACCGCGATTCACCCCGCGCAGTTGCCGATTATTTTCGACAGCATGAAAGTTTCGCAGACCGACCTTAACGACGCGAAAATTTTGCTCGATTGGAAGTCGACGACGCACGGCGTGATGAAAAGTTCCGACGGTTCGCGCATGAACGAAGTTAAATGCCATTTGAATTGGGCACGACGAATCAAAATCCTCAGCGAAATTTACGGGGTGACGCAATGAAAATTTTCAGCTCAAATGACGTGTTGCGCGTCGCCAAACGTTTCAACAACTCGCGGCGAAATTATTTGCTGGTCAATCCGTTGCAGGGCAAACATCTGCCGACAAAACCTTCCGCCGCACTCGAAATGATGAACGCGCTCGGCTCACGTGTCGCAGAAAAATTTTCGTCGTCGCGACTGGTCATCGGATTCGCTGAAACGGCAACGGCAATCGGCGCAGTCGTCGCGAAAAATTTGTCGGAAGATTGCTTTTACATTCAAACGACGCGTGAAACATTTTCGGGCGAATTCGTGGAATTTTTGGAGGAGCACAGTCACGCGCCTGAACAAAAACTTTTCGCCGAAAACTTTGCCGCAATGGTTAAGCAGTCGCCGTCAATTATTTTCGTCGACGATGAATTTTCGACGGGTAAAACTCTGCTGAACATCGTCCGGCAACTCAAAAGGCAATTCCCTGCGCTCAACGACAAAAAAATCTGCGCGGCGTCGATAATCAATCGGCTGTCTGCAGAAAATTTAGCGTCGTTGTCGGCTGAAAATATTTCGTGCGTCAGTCTCGTCGAACTCAACCAAAATTTTGACGCGGAAAATTTCACAGTCACGGAGGCGCAAAACGTTGAGCCTGTCAAAAATTTTGCGGACGTTCACACGGTTAAAATCACGTCAAATCCTCGGCGTGGCGTGAAAATCGGTGATTACTTTGCTCAATGCGCGGCGATTGCTGATTCTGTCGAACGGATTGGCGGCGCGTCTGAAGTTGTCGTTCTCGGCACGGAAGAATGCATGTTGCCCGCGATTATCGTTGCAAATCGGCTTGAGCGCGAAAATTTTTCGGTCGTCACGTACTCGACGACGCGCAGTCCGATTGGAATTTCTACAGACGAAAATTATCCGATTCGCGAAGGCTTCAAGCTCCGCAGTTTCTACGACTCGACGCGCACAACGTTTATATACAACTTGAGACGCTACGATGTGGCGATTATCGTGACGGACGCACAAAATTTTTCGGCGGGATTGAGCGATTTGGTTGCCGCGCTGAAAATTCACGGCGTCGACAAAATTTTTGTTGTGAGGTGCTGAAGTGTTCGGAACTTATAAACCGCAAGACGTGACGATTTTGCTGAAGGACATAAGCGGATTGGTTGAGCCGCTCGGAACCGCCGAACGCGAAAAATTAATTCAAGCGGGACGCCACTATTCGGAAATGTTGCCGGTTGAGTACGAGCCGTCGGAAAAATATCTGCAAGCCTACTTCGACGCGCTGAAACGTTACGCGACGATCACAGCCGCCGCCGTCAAAGCCGTTGCCGAAAAAATTTTCGCTGACAAAGGGCGCAACGTCACGTTAATTTCGTTGGCACGCGCGGGCACGCCGATTGGAATTTTGATTAAACATTACCTTGAGCGAAATTTTCCGTGCGAGGTCGCTCACTACACGATTTCAATTATTCGCGGCGTCGGTATCGACCAAAATGCCGTGAATTTTATTTTGTCGCGACACAAGTCCGAAACGATTCAATTTGTCGACGGCTGGACGGGCAAAGGTGCGATTCAACGCGAACTTTCCGCCGCAATGAAAAATTTTCCGAACGTGAGCGCGGGACTTGCCGTGTTGAGTGACCCTGCCGGTGTCGCCGAAAAATTTGGTACGCGCGAAGATTTTTTGATTGCAAGTTCGTTGCTGAATTCGACGGTCAGTGGGCTTTTGAGCCGAACTTTTCTACGCAGTGACATCATCGGCGCGAATGACTTTCACGGCGCGGCATTTTATCGCGAACTTGCCGACAAGGATTTGACGTACCAGTTCATCGACGCGATTGAAAAAAATTTCGACGTCTGCCCGCCGATAAAAAATATTTTCATCGACGACGGCAACGGAATGGCTGAAGTTAGACGAATTGCCGCAGATTTTGAGATTGCCGACATAAATTTAATCAAGCCGAGTATTGGCGAGGCGACCAGAGTTTTGTTACGCCGCGTGCCGTGGAAAATTTTGGTGCGCAGTCTCGACGACGAAGAACATCTTGGGCATTTGTATCAGCTTGCGCACGAGAAGAACGCGCCGCTTGAAGTCTACCCGCTGAAAAATTACAGAGCTTGCGGTTTGATTCGACGGCTCGCGGACAACTGACATCGCCGAAAAAATTTTTGTTATTTCGTTTGGCGCATGATATAATCGCGGCGTTAAGCTGTCAGCTGTCAGCTTTCAGAAATTGTAATTCCAAATTGTTAGAACGGAGTTGAGCAAATATGATTATCGTGACGGGCGGCGCAGGATTTATCGGTAGCAATATCGTTCGAGCTCTCAACGAACGCGGGCGCAACGACATTTTTATCGTCGACGACCTGGGCGGCGAGGGCGACAAATATAAAAATCTCATCGGACTGCGCTTCATCGACTATCAACACAAAGACGATTTCTTGAAACTTATCACCGGCAACAGCACGTTCGGCTCCAACGTCGAGGCGATTTTCCATGAAGGCGCGTGCTCCGACACTATGGTTTACGACGTTAACTTCATGATGAAGGCGAACTACGATTACTCCAAAGAAATTCTGCGCTTCTGCCTGCGTAAACAAATTCCGCTGATTTACGCGTCGAGTGCGTCGGTTTACGGCATGGGCAAGAAAGGTTTCCGCGAAGACGAGGCTTGCGAAAATCCGATTAACCCCTACGCGTTTTCAAAGCTCATGTTCGATCGTTACGTTCGACAATTTTTGACCGCGTCGAAGAGCAAAATTATCGGGCTGAGATATTTTAACGTCTTCGGTCCGCAAGAATCGCACAAAGGCAAGATGGCTTCCATTTTCTATCAAATTTATCGTCGCATGAAACACGGCGGCGGTCCCAAACTTTTCAAAGGCACTGATGGTTTCGACGACGGCGAACAAAAGCGCGACTTTATCTACGTCAAGGACGTGGCAAAAATTAATTTGTGGTGTCTCGATAACGACGTTGAGAGCGGAATTTACAACTGCGGCACGGGGCACGCGCACACTTTCAACGCCGTCGCGAAGGCAATGATTGAGTCTATGCACTCCAAAATGCGCACGACCTATTGCGATTTCCCCGACGAACTGCGTGGCAAGTATCAGAGTTTCACCGAGGCGGACATGAAAAAACTTACTGCGGCGGGCTACAAAGGCGGATTCACGAATTTTGTTTTGGCTGTCGAAGAGTATTGCAAATTCCTTGAGGCGGGCGGATATTACACGCTCGGAAAGTAGGCTATTGCTAATAAAAAAAATTTTGAGGAGGTGCTACAGTGTTAATCAAAAAAATTTTCGGCGTGTTGCTCCTGTTGGCGATGATTGCTCTGCCGCAGACGACTTCCGCCGAAAAAACCGACTGGTTCGAGCGAGGCTACAACTTCCGCAACATCAGGACGATTATCCTTTTCGATACGACGTTCAATCCCAGCTTAGGCTACGGCAATTCAATCGAGGCGCGGAACTTGCAAGACACTTACGAACAGAATTCGCGGAAACTCAAGTGCAACGTCATCACGGAGGCGCAAGCTCGTCGCACAATCGGCTATGAACTCGGCATAAATCTTGATTCAATGGCGTATTCCAATCCCGCGCAGGCTCGGCAAATCATCATGCAGAACGCCTATCGCATTGCGGACGCGTGGGTTCTCGCCAACGTCGACAATTTGGCGAACACGTATTACGTTGAGCCGGCGCGAACTGTTTGGGAAGAAAGACGCGAGACCAGTTACTATTACGATTCGCGCGGTCGTCGGCACGAGGAAGTTCATTATATTCAAGTGCCCGTGACTTATCCGCCGCGCCGCGTTGACGTGACTTCGATTCAAATGTCGATGCAGGTTTACGAGGCTCGAACAGGCGCAGTTATTTTCGCCCGCAAAGACGTTCGCGACCGTCAAGAATATCAAGCGCAGAAAGGCATGTTCGGACGAATCACGAACTCTTTCTTTGAAGATGTCGGCAAAAAAATTCGCGGCTAAGATTGTAATTCCAAATTCCTAATTCCTAATTCCTAATTCCAAATTATCAAAAGGAGGTTTTCTCATGAAAAGTTTTAAAATGTTGTCGTGCCTGTGTGCGGTAGTTTTGCTGTTGTGCGCGACGATCTTCCCCGTCAAGACGTTTGCGGCGGACGATCCGAACTCGGAAGGCGTGCAGGCTTTCCGCGAAGCTCTCACCAAAGATTCTGACGCGCTCGACAGGATTTTCCGTCAAGACATCTTCTTCGCGTCGCCGTTCATTTTGAGCGAGTTGGAGATTTACGGCACCGTTGAAGGTCAAGACTTCCGCTCCACGGGCGATTTCTCCGTCTGGACGTACAACGACGACGGCAGCGAGACTGAAACCGTTATTCCGTTCTACATGACGCAAAGCGGCAAGGACATGACGATTTATTGCAAGAACGGCAAGCAGTGGAACAAATTCACCGCGCCGACACTCGCAGCCGTAATCATGGACATTATCGCCACGCCGGACGCCAACGAGATTGAAGAAATTATCGCTGACACAAAATCCGTCACGATTCTGCAAGAAAACGATTATCGCCGCATTATGCTCGTCACGCTCGACGGCGACCGTTTGGCAGATTCTGTTAAGGCGATGAGCGACATGCACCCCGCCGACAACGGTACAGCCGACGACGGCGCGTTCCAAGAAACCTTCATGGGATATTTGGACACTGCGCTCCGCAAAGCCGACATTTGGTACATGTGGACGATTGACAAACGCGATTGGCATACCGTCGCCATGCAGTACAATTTCAGCGGAATTCTACAGGAAATGGCACGCGCCGCGCTCAACGACCCGAATCAGCAATGGTCCGACCAAATCAGCAACGTTCTGGAGACAATCGCATATTACAGCGAAATTCGCGCTTACACGACTTATCCCGCTGACCCCGCCGCCAAAAAGAAATTCATCATTCCGAAAGAAGTTCTCAGGGCAAAACCTGTCAAAGATCTCACGGGCGTCAGCATGCCCAAATAAAATTTTTCGCGGAAAGGTCGTGCCAATGTGGAATTGCTTGACATAATGCGTTCGCGGCGGAGCGTTCGACGTTACACGGACGATTTGCTCACCGACGAGCAGCTGAAAAAAATTTTGAGCGCGGCACTTCTTGCGCCGAGTGGTCATTCAAAATATCCGTGCGAATTTATCGTCGTGCGCAATCGTGAACTGCTTGCCAAAATGTCTCACTGCCGCAAATCGAATATCGCCAAGATGTTGAGCGACGCGGCGGCGGCTGTCGTCGTCATTGCCGACAAAGACAAATCCGACACGATTATCGAGGATTCGTCCGTTGCGATGATGAATATGGAGTTAATGGCGGCGTCGCTCGGCATTGGCAACTGTTGGATTCAAATTCGCGGACGTGAGGCTGAAGACGATTCGGCAAGCGAAAATTTTCTGCGCGGACTGCTGAACTTCCCCGAAAATTTTGCGTGTCAATCGGTGTTATCGTTGGGCATTCCTGCGAAAGAACCACGTGCTCGCGAACTCGACAAGCTGAACTTTGACAAGGTGAGCTTCGTCGATTGATAAACGTTAGACAAAAATTTAAGACCGTCTCCGTGATTGGAAACGGTCTTTTTCGTTGGAACCGATTAAAAAATTTTCTACCGCGTAAGCAACGCCGTTACTTTGTTCGCAAGCTCAACTGGGTCGGCAGGCATGACGCCTTCAATCAGCAGTGCCAGCGAATAAAGCGTCGTGCACAGGTCTTCGAATTCAGAATTGTCCTTGCCGAGCGCGTGAAGATTTTCGAGTTTCTTGAACACCGCATGATTCGGGTTGAGCTCCAAAATTTGCGTCGCCTTGAACATCGGGTTGTTCATCGCCGCGAAAGTTTTTTCCATTGTCAGCGAAGGTCCACCCTCGCCCGTCACGAGACACACCGCGCTTGATTTAAGTTGCGAAGTCAGTCGAACTTCCTTGACGTTGTCGCCGATTGCGTCTTTGATGTCCTTGAGCAAGTCTTCGTGCGATTTGGCAATCTCGTCGACTTCAGCTTTGACTTTCTGCGATTCGGCGTCGTCAAGCTCAAAATTCTCGCGCGTGATTGATTGGAATTCTTTTTCGGCGTAAGTGCGCAAAATGTCAATCGTAAACTCGTCGACGGGATCTGTCATGTAAATGACTTCAAGCCCGCGTTCACGCAACAATTCCATTTGCGGCAACCGTTCGATTGAGGCGGCGTCTTTGCCTGCCGCGCAGTAAATTTTCTTCTGCGATTCGGGCATACGTTCAACGTACTCGGCAAGCGTGGAAAATTTCCCGTCCCGCGACGTTTGGAACAGGAGCAAATCTTTCAAGCCGTCCTGCGTCTTTTTGTCGAACATGCTGTTATACACGCCGATTTTGAGCGATTTGCCGAATTCGCGCCAAAATTCCTCGTACTTGTCGCGTTCGTCGTGCAGAAGTTTGCCAAGCTGCTTGAGAATATTTTTTTCCAACGCCCTGCCGATAACTTTGACTTCGACGCTCTGTTGAAGAAGTTCGCGGGAAATGTTCAGCGGCAAATCGGGCGAATCAACCAAACCTTTGACGAAACGCAGATAATCCGGCAGAAAATCTTTGCACTTGTCCATGATGAAGACGTGGCGCGAATAAAGTTGCAATCCCGCTTCGTAATCGGAGTAATACAAATTCTGCGCGGCGTGTTTCGGAATGCAAAGTAGCGCGGTGTATTCGACGGTGCCTTCAGCCTTGACGTGGAAAATTTCCTGCGGCGGCTCCCACTCGTGCAACTGTTGCTTGAAAAATTCGTCGTACTCTTCGCGGGTAATTTCGGATTTTGAACGCGTCCAAAGCGGTTTCATTGAATTGACGGTGCGGATTTCAATCGTCGGCTCGGCGTCGGCATTGTCCCTGACTTCAAAATTCATTTTAATCGGGTAGCGCACGAAGTCGGAATATTTTTTGACAAGCCTTTCAATCTCGTAGCGGTCAAGGAAATTATATTCGTTGTCGGTCGTGAATTCGGGCTTGAGATGCAGGACGATAATCGTGCCGTGAGAATCTTTGTCGCAGTCTTCAAGCTCGTATTCGCCCGCGCCGTCGGAAGTCCATTTGACGGCGGAATCGGTGTCGGCTTTTCGCGTGATGAGCTCAACTTTGTCGGCGACAATGAACGCGCTGTAAAATCCCACGCCAAATTGACCGATAAGTTCCTGCGCGGCGGCAGCAGTTGATTCGCGGAGTTTGTCGAGAAAATCTTTGGTGCCACTCTTCGCGATTGTGCCGATATTGCTGATGACTTCGTCGCGCGTCATGCCGATACCGTTGTCGCTGATTGTGATTGTCTTCGTGTCGATGTCGGGAATAACAAAAATTTCGGGCTCTTCGTCTTGCGCAAGCTCAGTGTTCGTCAGCGATTCGATACGGAGTTTGTCGAGTGCGTCGCTGGCGTTGCTGATGAGTTCGCGCAGAAAAATTTCTTTGTTCGTGTAAATCGAGTTGACGACCAAATCAAGCAAGCGTTTGGTCTCGGCTTGGAACTGCATTTTTTCAACAGACATAAAAATTTCTCCCCCTTTTAACAATTTGGAATTAGGAATTAGGAATTGGGAATGAGAAGGCGTTTTTAATTCCAAATTCCAAATTCCACATTCCTAATTAAGCTCTCGCGGGCTTGAGGTGTTTGACGTGATAAAAATAAGCCGCAATCAAAATTATCGTTGTGATGAGCCAACTTATCGGGTAAACCGCCATCAGCGTCGCGTAAGTCGGAATGTTCCTGAACGCCGTGAAAATCCACGTCACACGCACGCCGCACACGCATATCAACGTTATCACCGCTGGCGTCAGCGAAATGCCGTAGCCGCGCAGAGCACCCGACAGTCCTTCCATTAAGACGTTGATTAATTCGGGCGCAACGATGTACCACAGCCGAATCACGCCCAATCTTATGACTTCGGGGTCGCGATTGAACAGACTTAAAATTTCTTCGGCAAAAAACAGAATCACGAGGCACAACGTCTGCATGAAAGCCGCGCTCAATCCCATTGACAGCCACGTTACGCGCTTGCAACGTTGCAAATTTCCCGCGCCGTAATTTTGTCCGACAAAAGTTGTTGCCGCCTGTCCGAAGCCGTTCACCACGCAGAAAACGTTGATTTCAATCGTGAACGCCGCCGCCGATGCCGCCATTGCGTCCGCGCCGAGTGAATTTATCGCCGCTTGAATCAGCAAATTCGACAGCGAAAAGACCATGCCTTGAACGCCCGCCGGCAATCCGATTCGCACAATCTCGAACAGTTCGTCGCGATCGACAATCAGCGCGTTCAGGTTGAGTTTGATGACGCCGTCGACGTTGAGCAATTCGCGGAACAAAATTATCGCGCTGACGATGTTGGCAATGACGGTTGCCGCCGCGACGCCCGCAATTCCCCAATCGAATTCCAACACGAACAGCAGGTTCAGCACGATGTTGACGCCGCTCGCAATCGCCAAAGCAATTAACGGAGTTCGCGTGTCGCCCTTGCTGCGGAAAATTGCCGCTTGGAAGTTGTAAAGGCTCATTGCGGGCAGACCGAGCAGGAAAATTCGCAGGTACGTTTCCGCCATGTCGACGACGAGTTCGGGCACTTCAAGCAGATAGAAAATCGGTGCGACCAACGTTTCGCCGACGACGCAGAAAAAAATTCCCGCGACACTCGCCAAAACAAAAGCCGTGCTTACCGCCAAGTGAGCACGGTCAATTCTTTTTGCGCCGATATTTTGGGCAATGACTACGTTTGCGCCGAGACTCAACCCCATAAGCAGACTGACGATAAGCCCGACCATTGAGATGTTGTTGCCGACCGCCGCCATTGCGTTTTTGCCGACGAATTTGCCGAGCGTCACGACGTCCGCCGCGTTAAGCAGTTGTTGCATGACGCCCGTCAATGCCAGCGGCAGGGCGAACAGGATTATTTTATCCCACAGCGAGCCGCGCAGCATGTCTATATCTCTTGCGTTCAAAGAAATCCTCCGAGTTTATTGGTGTAGGAATTTGTTCTCAAAGATTGTTGCAAATGATTTCCGTGACTTCGTCCGTGCCGACACGTTTAAAGCCGTCAGTGAAAATGTCCGCCGTCCTGTAGCCGTCAGCAAGCGTTTTGTCAATCGCGTTTTCGATAGCCTGTGCCGCGTCGTCGCGATTGAGGCTGTAACGCAGGAGCATTGCCGCGCTGAGAATCGTGCCCATCGGATTTGCAATGCCTTTGCCGGCAATATCGGGCGCACTGCCGTGAATCGGTTCGTAAAGGCTGGTGAGTTCGCCGATTGACGCGCTGGGCATTAAACCGATTGAACCGCCGATAACCGACGCCTCATCGCTCAAAATATCGCCAAAAATGTTGTTCGTGACGATAACGTCGAATTGCTTCGGATTAAGGACGAGTTGCATTGCGGCATTGTCGACGTACAGATGACTGAGTTCGACATCGGGGAAATTTTTTGCCACATCGTTGACAACTTTGCGCCAGAGACGACTTGCGGCGAGAACATTGGCTTTGTCGACCGAAGTGACTTTTCCGCGACGAATTTTGGCTGTCTCGAACGCAAGCTTCGTGATTCGCTCGATTTCGGGCACGGAATAAATTTCTGTGTCCCAAGCCTGTTCGACGCCGTCTTTAAGTTCGGATTCACAGCGTGGACCGAAATAAATTCCGCCGACAAGTTCGCGGACGATAAGCAAATCACTGCCGCCGACGAGTTCGGGCTTGAGTGGCGACGAATTAATCAATTCGGGATAAACTTTCGTGGGACGCAGGTTCGCGAACAATCCGAGACCTTTGCGCAAGCCGAAGATAGCTTTTTCGGGACGCAGATGAACGGGCAACGAATCCCACTTTTTTCCGCCGACAGCACCGAACAACACGCCGTCAGCTTTTTTGCAAGCGTCGAGAGCTTCGTCGGTGAGCGGTGTGCCGAATTTTTCGTAGGAAGTGCCGCCGGCGTCGCGATAATCGAATTCTAAGCCGATATTGAACTTTTCATCGACTTTTTTAAGAACTTTGACGGCGGAGGCTGTAATTTCCTGCCCGATACCGTCGCCGGGTATGACGATTATTTTTTTCATGAACAAATCTCCTCTGTCGAAAGAAATGTTGACCATTTCGATTCAGCAAGATAAATTCCTGCCGATTTAACTTATTTCAACGTCGAAACTGCGGCAAATACTATCGCGCCGAATCCGACAACAGCCGCGATAATCATATTTTGAATTTTATCGCCGAGTTTGTCAATCTTCGCTTCAAGGGATTTAATACCTGCCACGTGCTGAGCGTCGCGACCTCGCATTTCAGTTTTGAAGTCGCGCATTTCGCCAATAAAAGTATCAACCTTTGCCATTGTCAACTCAAACTGTTCAGACGGCGTCAAAAATCGCGTTTCGAGTTTATCAACTCATTCATCTGCGGTTGCCATGTCAATCATCACCTTTCGACGCAAATTATATCACGTAACAGCGCAAAGTACAAAAAAATGGCTGACGCTGTAAAAAACGCCAACCATTTTGATATTACGTGCTGATTTACTAAAAATTTATTTGCCCGCAAGAATTTTATAGCCCGCAATGCGATCTTCAGCGTCGCGTTGAGTTTTTTCGAATAATTCCTGCGCGGCGTCTGGGAAATTGCGTTTAAGAGACGAGTAACGGACTTCGCCCATCAAAAATTCCTGGAATTTGCTAAAATCGGGGTCTTTACTGTCCAAAGTGAACGGATTTTTGCCCGTACCGACGAGTTGCGGATTGTAACGCCAATTTGCCCAATAACCGCACTGAACAGCCAATTTTCCTTCCAACTGCGAAGAACCCATGCCTTTTCGTATGCCGTGGTTAATGCAGGGCGAATAAGCGATAATCAGCGACGGGCCAGGATAAGATTCAGCCTCCGTAATGGCTTTTATGAGCTGATTTTGGTCGGCACCCATAGAAACTTGCGCAACATAGACATAACCGTAGCTCATAGCCATTTTGCCGAGGTCTTTTTTCTTAGTTTTCTTGCCAGTAGCGGCGAATTGAGCAATCGCGGCGGCAGGAGTGGCTTTTGAGGCTTGTCCGCCGGTATTTGAATAAACTTCGGTGTCGAAAACGAAAATATTAACGTCTTCGCCGCTGGCAAGAACGTGATCAAGTCCGCCGTAGCCGATGTCATAAGCCCAACCGTCGCCGCCGAGAATCCATTGCGAACGTTTAACGAAAAAGTCGCGATTATTATAGATTTTGTTGAGTAAAACGTCGTCGCCCTTTTGAACTTCAAGCAATGCAGTCAGTTTATCTGCACGTTCGCGAGTATTTTCGCTGACGTTAAGATTTTCGCGCCAATCAGTCAATGCGGCTTTAAGTTCGTCGGAAATTTCGAGTTCGAGAGCTTTTTCAGCGTCGTTTGCAAGAGTTTCGCGCACAGCTTTGACGCCGAGGAACATTCCAAGCCCATATTCGGCGTTATCTTCAAAAAGTGAGTTGCCCCAAGCGGGACCACGCCCGAATTGATTCTTAGTATAGGGCATTGCAGGTGCAGACGCGCCCCAAATCGACGAACAACCCGTAGCATTGGCAATCATCATTCTGTCGCCGAAAAGTTGCGTCAAAAGCTTCGCGTAAGGAGTTTCACCGCAACCCGCGCAGGCTCCACTGAACTCAAATAGCGGTTTTTCAAATTGGGAGCCAATAACGGTCGTTTTTTTAGTCGGATTAGCTTTTGGAGCGAGTTTAACGCCGAAATCGAAGATTTTTTGCCGAGATTTAGCTTTATCGTCGAATTTAACCATAGTTAAGGCTTGTTTCGGGCAAACTTGAGCGCAATTCCCGCAACCTAAGCAGTCATAAGTCGAAACTGCAATCGTCAAGTCATATGCGCCGCGAGAAATTTTCGACGGTATCGACTCGAAACCTTCGGGAGCATTTTTACGTTCTTCAGCCGTCGTCAAAATCGGACGAATCGCCGCGTGCGGGCAAACGAACGAACATTGGTTACAACCGATACATTTTTCCTTATCCCACGCGGGAACTTTAATCGCAGTGCCGCGTTTTTCGTAAGCAGTGCCGCCAACGGGGAAAGTTCCGTCCGCAAGCCCGACAAATTTGCTTACAGGGAGATTATCGCCCTCTTGACGGTTCATAACGTTTTGAATTTCGCTGATAAACGCGGGCGGGTCGATTTGCTGAGATTTTTGGTTCATGGAGGTATCTTCAACGTCCCAAGTGGAAATATCAACCTTGTGAAGTGCCTCAATGCCAGCGTCAACAGCGGCACAGTTCATATCGACGACGTTTTGACCCTTTGAACCGTAAGATTTTTCGATAGCGTCCTTTAAATACTTAACAGCGTCGTCAATCGGAATAATATTGGCGAGTTTGAAGAAAGCGGCTTGCATAACCATATTGAAACGCCCGCCGAGACCGAGTTCGCCAGCGATTTTGACGGCGTTGACGGTGTAAACGTTGATATTATTGTCGATTATGTAGCGTTTCATAGCCGGTTTGAGTTTTTTGCCGAGTTTTTCGTCGCTCCAGTCGGTATTGAGCAAAAAAGTTCCGCCGCGTTTCATACCAGCGATTAAATTGTAGTGGTGAACGTAACTTTTCTGCGAACAGCTGACAAAATCGGGTTTAGTGATTAAATACGGGGAAGTTATGGGCAATTTCCCGAAACGGAGGTGGCTCATTGTAATTCCGCCCGATTTTTTCGAGTCGTAAGCAAAATAAGCCTGCGCGTAGAGATTTGTGTTGTCGCCGATGATTTTAATGGCGGATTTATTTGCGCCGACAGTTCCGTCCGAGCCGAGTCCCCAGAATTTGCAAGCCGTCGTTCCTTCGGGCGTGAGGTCAACGTCGTATTGCGCGTAGTCAATCGATTTATGCGACACGTCGTCGTTAATGCCGATTGTGAAGCCGTTGAGCGGCGAATCTTTCTTAAGTTCGTCGAATATCGCAAGCATTTGGTCGGGAGTGGTATCTTTGCCGCCAATTCCGAAACGTCCGCCGATAATCACGGGTTTAACGTCCGAATCATAAAATGCAGACTTCACGTCGAGATAAAGCGGTTCACCGACTGCGCCGGACTCTTTTGTACGGTCTAGGACGGCGATTTTCTTGACGGTTTTAGGAATTGCGTTGAGAAAATGTTTTACGCTGAACGGACGATACAAATGCACGCTGACGACGCCGACTTTTTCGCCTTTAGCGTTCAAATAAGCCGCCGCCTCGTTAGCCGTTTGACAACCGGAGCCGATAGCAATTATTACGCGTTCAGCGTCGTTTGCGCCGAAATAATCGAAAATATGATGTTCGCGCCCCGTAATTTTAGCGACATCAGCCATAATTTCTTCTACGAGGTCGGGAAGTTGCTCATAATTGTTATTGACGGTCTCACGAATTTGGAAATAGACGTCGGGATTAGTTGCGGTGCCGCGCATGACGGGATGATCGGGATTTAAAGCATTTCTACGGAATTTTTCTACCGCATCGGCGTCCAAAAGCTTTTCGAGGTCTGCATAGTCAATCAATTCGATTTTTTGAATCTCGTGCGACGTTCTGAAGCCATCAAAGAAATTTATAAACGGAATTCTGCCTTTAATCGCCGCAAGATGTGCCACTGCCGACAAATCCATAACTTCTTGCACGCTTGATTCGGCGAACATCGCGCAACCGGTCTGTCTAGCCGCCATAACGTCTTGATGATCGCCGAAAATGCTCAAAGTTGATGTTGCAAGTGCCCGCGCAGACACATGGAAGACACCGGGGAGTTGTTCGCCCGCGATTTTGTACAAATTGGGAATCATCAGCAAAAAGCCCTGCGATGCCGTGTAAGTCGTCGTGAGTGCGCCCGCCTGCAACGAGCCGTGAACCGTACCTGCCGCGCCGCCTTCGGATTGCAATTCGACCAAACGGACTTTTTGCCCGAAAATATTTTTGACGCCGCGTGCTGCCATGACGTCCACATCTTCAGCCATCGGTGACGACGGGGTTATCGGATAAATCGCCGCGACATCCGTGAACGCGTAAGAGATATACGCCGCTGCCTGGTTGCCGTCCATCGTCTTCATTTTTTTTGCCATAAACTCTCGAAGCTCTCCTCTCAAATTGGAAAAATATTTTTCGGGCGATTATAGCACGCAGTCATAAAAAAGTAAACCGCGCCGCATATGCCGAAAATTTCATGCCAAACTTTAAATGTGAGTAACATTGTGATAAACTGCCCGCGCAGTGATAAATCAAACACGGCAGGTGATTCAATTAACATGTTCAAAAATTTTTTTCGGGATTGGAATATACTCAAGAGCGGCAGACGTATCGACTTCGCAATTATCATCGTCATCACCGCGATTTTCCTTTTCGTCATTGCGGCGAACGTCCGTCTTATTTTTCAAATGACTTCAAACCAAACGGAAGAAATTGGCAAAACGCGCCTTGAAGTGATTCGCAGCGACTTCCAAAGCACAATCACTGACGCGGAAGGCGTGACATTGCGCGTGGCAATGGAAGCAGAACAACTTTTGAAGTCGGGCACATCGCACGAAGACATGGAAAAATTCTTTTACATGCGCAAACGTGAGCGCAAGACCTCAACCGGTGGCGTCTGCTTCAACGTCTACATTGCCGGCAAAGATTGGTCGATTATCCCCGATTTCGATATGCCGCCCGAATTTCATGCGCAGGAACGTCTGTGGTACAAAGGTGCTTTGGCGAATCCCAACAAAATTTTCATCAGTGAACCTTATATCGACGTAATTACGGGCATAATGTGCTACACAATGTCGAAGACGCTTGAAGACGGCGAAACGGTCGTCGCGCTCGATTTCAACTTTTCCGCCGTGCAATATTCGATACGGCGAATGAGCGGCACGAGTTCCAGCAAGGCGTTGATTGTCACGAAAACCGGAATGATAATCGGCTACAATGACATGGATCTTGTCGGAGAACACGTCGCCAATAAATTGCCCGAATATGAAAACGTTTTGAATCGCGTAGTGAAGTCGACGCATCACAGAATTTTTACCGAACAAATCGACGGCATAGAACATACCATTTTCAGCTCCGAGACTGACAACGGTTGGTTCATGATTTTGAGCGTGGATAACGAGGCGTTTTACAGCGACAGCTACCGCCAAATAATTTTTACGACGCTCATGAGTTTGGCGATGATGCTCGCGATAATAATTTTCTACCTGAACGCAATGAAAAACGGCTTGCAGGCGCAAAAGGCTTTGAGCGTCAAGGAAGAATTTTTGTCGCGATTGAGCGGCGAATTGCGTGACCCACTCAGAAAAATTCTCGACGCGTCAAGCATGGAGACAATCAAATCCGACGCTGACCCTGCCGAAAAAGCCGCCGAAGTTCGCGAATCTGCGCTGAAACTCTCTGGTATGCTCGACAACCTGTTTTCATTCTCGACAATCGTTTCAAGCACGGGGAAAAATTTTTCCGAAAAAGTTTTGAGCGACAACGAACTTGCCAAAGTCAGCCGATACGCCCGCTTCGGGATAATCGCGGTGTTGATTGTCGTTATGGCGTTGAGCTTGGGCATTTGCATTTCGACGACGGTCACGAATGGCGACACGAAGATGGCGCGCGAAGTCGACAACTACGAACATCAGCTCAACAACTGGATTGATAATCAGCGGAGTATTTTAAGCATGTTCGTCAATCTCATCGCGGAGCACCCCGACTACATGAACGATTACCCCGCCGCCGTCAAGTTCCTCAACGATTTGGCGAAGAATTACCCAGAAATTTCCGTTTGCTATTTGGTCAATCCGTACAAGGAACACAGGGTTATCATGAACAACGGTTGGCAGCCGCCCGAAGATTTTCACCCTGAAACGCGTCCGTGGTACATCGACACGGAAAAATCTGATAACGGCTTTAACGTCTCGTCGCCGTATTGGGACGCGCAGACTGGTCTTTATTGCGTCACGATGGCGCAGATGGTTTACGGTAACAACGACGAATTCCTCGGCGTCTTCGGCATTGACTTCTACATTGACCGCTTAACGCACGTCCTCGACGAGAGCTACACCCGCGACGGTTACGCTTTTCTCGTCGACAGGAACGGTATCATCATCAACCACCCGAACGGCAATTATCAGATGTCAATGAACCGCATGACGGACATTGCCGGCACGGAATATCGCCACGTCTATTCAAGCGGCACCGTCGAGACGTTGAAGGATTTCAGCGGCAATTACGTCGCTTGTCTTGCCAAAAAGAATAAGGCGGGCGAATTTACCGTTGTCGTCGCGAACAGCTTGTGGAACATTTACGGCAACGTCATCATGCTTGGCGGCATCTTCGTGATTCTGCTTGGGATTTGTATCGGGATAGTCAGCGTGCTCATCAATCGGCTACTGCGTTGGCAAGAATCGGTTAATCGTCAGCTGAAGGCGGCATCGGATACGGCGGTCGCGGCAAGTCAAGCGAAGTCGCAATTCCTTGCACAAATGAGCCATGAAATTCGCACACCGATTAACGCGGTGCTCGGTATGAACGAAATGATTCTGCGCGAATGCGAATCGAACGACATTTTGGATTACGCAACGAACATTCAAAGCGCGGGACGAACGCTGTTGACGCTGATAAATTCAATCCTTGACTTCAGCAAGATTGAGGACGGCAAAATGGAAATTGTCCCCGTGCGCTACGAAATGACGACGCTGATTGCCGACTTGGTCAACATGATTTCCGAGAAAGCGCGCAAAAAGAAACTCGAATTCCGCATGGAAATTGATCCGACATTGCCGAAAAGTCTTTACGGCGACGATGTGCGCTTGCGGCAAATCATCACGAACATTTTAACGAACGCCGTCAAGTACACGCACGAAGGCTCCGTAACTCTCGCGATGAGCGGCACCGAACTCGACAGCGACACCTTTAATCTGCAAGTCAAAGTTAGCGACACGGGTATCGGCATTCGTGACGAGGATATGGACAAGCTGTTCAAATCTTTTCAGCGGCTCGATGAAGAGAAAAATCGCAATATCGAAGGCACGGGCTTGGGTATCGTGATTGTGCAGAAGTTGTTGACGATGATGGACAGCAAGCTTGAAGTCGTCAGCGTGTACGGCGAAGGCTCCGTATTTTCGTTCACGTTGCGGCAGAAAATTATCGACAAGACGCCAATCGGCGATTACGACGAACAACACCTTGAACACGTCGACAAGAACGCGACGAAAAAATTTTTGACGGCGGCGGGTGCTAAAATTCTTGCCGTGGACGACAACGACATGAACTTGAAAGTCGTGACGGGATTGCTCAAGCGCAACAAAATCGTTCCCGACCTCGCCGAGAGCGGTCAAGACGGCATTGAGCTCGCTAAGAAAAATTTTTATCACATAATCTTTCTTGATAACATGATGCCTGGCATGAGCGGTGTTGAAACTTTGAAACTCATGCGGCGCGAAAAAATTCTCGACGCTAAGACACGGGTCATCATGCTCACGGCGGGCGCGATTGCCGGTATGCGGGAAGTTTATCTGCGTGAAGGCTTCGACGATTATTTGAGCAAACCTATCGACGTGCGCGAACTCGAATTGATTTTGGAACACCATTTGCCCGCGGAAATCGTTTCATTCGAGAGCGACGAATCACCAAAAATTTCCGAGCCGCCCGCCACGAAAAAGTCCGTCGAAAAAATTTCGGAGCCCGCGCAGATTCAGCCGCCCGAAGAAATTCCCGACGTTGAAGAGCAAGTCGGCGAAGACGAATTCAGCAAGCGCGAACGTAAACATTTCGCCGCGGTTTGTCCAGACATTAATCTTGATGTCGCCCTGCAATACTGCATGGACAGCAAAAGTTTCCTCACGCAGATGTTGATGACTTTCATTGATGCCAAACGCGTTGAAAAAATTCAAGAAGCCTTCGACGCGCAGGACATAAAAAATTATCAGATACTCGTTCACGCGCTCAAGTCAACATCGCTGTCAATCGGCGCGGAAAATTTGAGTGCACGGGCAAAAAGTTTGGAGCTGGCCGCCAAAGCTGACGACGTCGAAAAAATTTTGGCTGGTCACGCGGAACTGATGAGCGATTACGAAAACGTTCGCTCGCAAATTTCAAAATGGTTGGAGGGTGACTCATGAAGAAACAAGCTGCGGAAAAATTTGTTATGGTCGTTGACGACGACGAGATGAATTTGCAAATCGCCAAAATGATTTTGGAGCGGAAACTCGACTGCAAAGTTATCGGCGTGAACAACGGCTCCGAGGCGATAAGCCGCCTTCGCAAACAACGCGTGTGTGTCGTTCTGCTTGACATAATGATGCCAGATTTCGACGGCATAGAGACGTTGCAGGAAATTCGCGCTGACGAAAAGCTCAAGGATATTCCCGTGATGATGCTGACGGCTTCGGGCGAAATGGAGAACGTCAAGAAAGCTCATGCGCTGGGCGTGACCGATTACATCCGCAAGCCGTTCATGCCCGCCGAACTCATCGAACGCGTCAGCAAAAAACTCATCGACGTTGAGCCGCCGAAAAAAGTTTTGCTCGTTGCCGACGACAAGACCGAATTGCAGTTAATGCGTGCCGTGTTGGAAAAAAATTTCTCCTGCGAAGTCACAACAGCACCTTCCGCCGACGAAGCCGCCGAAATTTTGCTTGAGGACGATATTTCACTTGTCGTCGCCTACGCGGACATGAAATTTGTTGAAGGCGTCAAGCTGTTGAAGTTCATTGCGCACGACGAACAGTTTGATGAAATACCTTTCGTGTTGAGCAACGCCGATCATCTTCTTGAGGTGCTCGAAAAAATTCCCGTTGACGAAAAATCTGCTGAGCCCGAAAAAATCGCTGAAGTCGACAAAGTGCCGCATTCCGCCGCGATTCACAAAGATAAAGGCAAACACGGCAACGTTGTGACAACGGCAATCGGCTACAAGCTCGACGTAAACGTTTAGCTGTCAGCTACTATCATCGCGGTGGTTGATATGAAAAAAATTTTAATCGCAATACTCGTGGCTGTCGCGACTGCTCTGACACCCGCGCAGGTTTTCGCAACGGATGCTTGGGCAATCGCGGCGGAAGCTCTCGGCGTTTTGGCGGCTTACCAATCCACGCTCAATCAAATTCTCGCGCTCGGCAACAACGTCGACGCTCAAATGGCGGTTCGCAAGCAGGACATCAAAGAAAACGGCATTGACAGCAACAAACGCGACGTTGAAATTGTCGACTCGGTGATGACGCGGTTAATCAACGGCGGACAATACGAATTGCGCGTGAACTCTCTGCCCTTCGTGTGGAACGTCAACGACAGCGAAAAGTTCAACGCCGCTTGCTACCCGATGAATTACATCAGTATAAATCGCGGGCTCGTGCGCGGCATGAATTGCGACGAAAACCAACTTGCCGCAGTCTTGGCTCACGAAATGATTCACGGCATTGAACAGCATTCCGCCAAAAGTTACGCTCAAGCCGCCGCTCAATCTCTCGGCGCGATGATGATTGGTGCTAATCTCGACAGAGGCAACAATATCGATTGGAATAAATTTTCCGCGATGGTCGACTACTCAATCGCCAAAAGTATCAGCGTGCCTGCAGAATACGAGGCGGACGAAGGCGGCTTCTACATAATGACAAGCGCGGGATTTAATCCTGGCGGCGGCGCGGCTGCTATGCATCGGCTTGATTACTACGTTCGTTACGAGACGCAAGATTTTTTGGAGTTCAACGCTCACGATAAGCCCGACGAAGAAACTTTCAGCGACCACCCCGATACCGAACGTCGCGAGGCAAAAATGTCGGAGCTCATGTCGAATTACGGCGGCGGGCACGTCACGGTTCGCAAAAGCGACAGGGCTTATCGAGTCTTCATTGACGGGCGCGAAATTTTTTATTCCGTGAACACGGGCGACAATCCGACTTCAGCGGCGACCAATGCTTATTACTTGGCGGGCGGCTTATCGAAGGCTTTTCACGATTACGACACGATTGACGTCTGGAATTTTCGGCGCGTCGACAATCAAACCGATTTGCTCAACGATGACTTTGCCTACCGCGAAGTGCGCCATTTGGTCAAGCTGTACAATCTCGGCGACAAACTTCAAACTTTAGTCGAACTTGCCTACAAAAACGAAAATCCGCGCACACGTCAAAGAATTCGTGAGGCGGACGAGGAACGTAAACTTCGTTGGCAAAAAATTCGTGACGACGCCGACACCGCCAAAAAAAAATACGCCGTGAAATTGCGCGTCAATGCCGACATCTACAACGACCACGGGCAGGGCGAACTTGCCTTGAAGGAAATCGAACGTGCGATTCGTGCCGCCAACCAAGACGACCTTGCGGAATGTTTGGCGATTCGCGGACGTGCGAAGGCGATTTGCGGCGATTATGACGGTGCGCTTGCTGACACGGACGCTGCCATTGCTCAAGACCCGAAGAACCTTTACAACTTTTTGAATCGTGCGGACGTTCGACACATGCGCGGCGAAACTGACCTTGCGTTGGCGGACATTGCGCTTGCCTTGAAGATTGACGAGAAAAATGCAATCGCGTACAAGTTGCAGGGCGACATTCTCGACGAGCAGGGCAAAACCGATCTCGCGACGGAAAGTTATCGCAAAGTCTACGAGCTGACGAAAAAAAATCCGCATTCAATCCCGCTGACTTACTTGGAGAAGATTGACGCTAAAGCAGCCGACAAATTGCGCAAAACGACCGCAGACAGCTCAAAGCCTGAAGAAAGTTGAGGCCGTCATGGATGACGGCCGTCCCGTCGCCCAGAAAACAGGATGTTTTCGAAGGCGACAACTACGAGCCACGGGTAGTCTCAACGTTGGAATTATTTGGACTTGAACGCCCCCGCGAGGTGCCCTTTCTTTTGCAACTTTTCTTTGGGCATGCAAAGAAAAGTTGATCAACAACGTTAAACGGATTAAACGCACAAGTCGCTACTTTAACGGAGGAGGTCTCAATTTGCTTGAACCGTTCAAAGAAAGAATTTACGTGACACGCCCCGTCTTCCCGACAATCGACGAAGTCACAGAGAAATTGCGCGACATCTGGGCGGCAAAGTGGCTCACCAACAACGGTCCGCAACACACCATGCTTGAGCGCGAACTCACCGATTTTCTAAAAGTCCCGTGCCTGTCGCTGTTCAACAACGGAACAATCGCGCTGATTGTCGCTTGTCAAAGTCTGCGGTTGAGCGGAGACGTAATCACTACGCCGTTCACATTCGCCGCAACACCGCATATTTTGAATTGGAACAACATCACGCCGATTTTCTGCGACATTGACGCCGAAACGATGAACATTGACGCTGATAAAATCGAATCGATGATAACGCCGCAAACGACCGCGATTTTGGCTGTGCACGTCTTCGGGACGCCCTGCAACGTCGAAAAGATTCAGGAAGTCGCCGACCGTTACGGCTTGCGCGTGGTTTACGATGCGGCTCATGCGTTCGGCGTCGAACTCGGCAATCGCGGTATCGGCACTTTCGGCGATATTTCAATGTTCAGCTTCCACGCCACGAAACTTTATCACACGGTTGAAGGCGGCGCGCTCGTCATGAAAGATAATCACGTCAAACAGCGAATCGACCTGCTGAAAAATTTCGGTATCAAGAACGAGGAAGAAGTTGTCATGCCTGGCATTAACGGCAAGCTCGACGAAGTTCGCGCGGCAATCGGGCGAATCATGCTGAATTACGTTGAAAGCGAACGTCGCAAGCGAATTCGTCTGCACGAAATTTACAACGAAGAATTTGCCGATGTCGAAGGTTTGACGCTCATGCCGAAGGTTGCGGCGGATGTCAAGCTGAATTATCAATATTACGTCGTGCGCGTGGACGAGAAAATTTTCGGGCGGTCGCGGGATTTTGTTTATGACGAGCTCAGAAATTACAACGTCTATGCGCGAAAATATTTTCATCCGCTTTGCAGTGAATTCACGTGCTACAGGCAGCTGAATTCGTCGCGGGCGGAGAATTTGCCGATTGCAAACGTCGTCGGGCAACAGGTCTTAAGCTTGCCGATGTATGGCGATTTGGACGAAGATACCGTGCGAAAAATTTGCGCGATAATCAAAAGTTTTCGGCGTTAATAAAAATTTTCGAGGGTTCGCGACGGCGAGCCCTTTTTTTGTGGCAATCAGATGTTCAGCAAATGTTTAGCGTTTAGTCCGAGAATTTTAGATTTGTCGTCGTCGTTGAGCGGCAAATTTTTTATGAAGTCAATCGAAGTCCGCGCAGATGTCCACGGGCTATCCGTGCCGAAAAGAATTCTGTCCACGCCGAAAATTTTTACAAACTCCATGAACTGTGCGGCGTCCAAAAGTTTCAAATCGTCGGCATTCCAAGCGAAATCGTTGCGCGGAATAATTTCGCCCGTCGAAAAGGACGTATCGATAAAAATTTTCGTGTCGCCCAAAATCTTCAAGACGTCGCGCCAATTTTTCCAACCGCCCATGTGCGCCGCAACGAATTTGAAATTCCCGACGGTCTCAACGACGTTTTTAATCATCTGAGGACTGCAACGAACTTCGCCAGGAAAACCGATGTCCAAGCCCGCGTGCGTCACGACAATCAAATCGAGTTCGGCGGCGCGGTCAAGTATCCGAATAAATTTCACGTCGTCAAGGTTTGCGGCTTGATAAACGGGATGAATTTTGATACCCTTTAGCCCGAAATTTTTCACGCGGCT
>CAMUZG010000017.1 GCA_947165145.1 uncultured Selenomonadales bacterium | reverse complement strand
GTCCTTCAGCGTGAGCGGCTTTGTTGCGAACGGTGAAGACACAATCAAGTTGGCATCGCCAGTCGACAAACTCACGACGCTTGAAGGCGGTTCTGGAATTCAAGCTGGTAGCTTGACGATTTACGGTATCAGTTCAGTCTACGCCGTGAACAATTCCTGGAGCTCCAGCACAGAGCAGAACTTCGTACGTTACTATCAGTCGACGGTTGCGGGCGCAAGCTTGATTGCTTCTGACACAATCATCTTCGACGGCGTGAACACCACCGACGGAGTCTTCACGATAAGCGGTCTCGGCGAATCGACTGGAATGACGCTCAACGACCATACAGTCACGTTGGGTCAAAGTGCTGTCGACAACATCGCGGTCGGCGAAGGCGTCACAATCGAGACCAATCCAGCTTACGACAACTACATTCTCGCAGTTGCGGGCGGCATTAGCACTGCTTCAGTAAGTCTTGCTGATTACTGGACGGTCGGTAGCGGCAACAACGCTTCTTACATGGTCGACGTTTTGAACGATTACTTCAGCATTCAAAGCGGTAGTACAATCATCACGCACATGGCGGGCAGCGAATCCTCCGCAATCGAACTCAGCGGCATTATCAGTGTCGATAACTTCGGCAAACCGATTGAAAATTATGTTGCAACGCTCCATGCGGCAGGCTTCAGCTCTGTAGTCAATGTCGTTAAGAACGCAAGCAACAGCTACGCATTCTTCTTGACGGGTTCAAGCAATGCTCAAGTCACCTTCAACGGTCTCAACGAGTCTGACACAATCACCAACGAAGTTGCTAACATCGCAATCAGCGGACTCGGCGGCGACGACTTCCTCATCAACCTTGCGGGCGGCTCAAATGCTTCACTCTTCGGCGGTATCGGTAGCGATTCCATTGCCAACAGCGCGAACAACGTCTACATCAATGGCGGCGGCGGCTCCGACACAATCAACTTGCTCGGCGGCGAAAACGTTACTGTCAATGTTGAGGACGGCAACGACATCATCAATGTTGCGGCGGGCGTCACGAAGTTCAGCGTTGCAGGCTTCAGCGACGGCGACACGATCAGCTTCGATAGTAACGTCGTAATCTCTGGAATCACCAAACTTGAAGGCGGTAGCGGTATTGTCGTCAATGGCGACGGTCTCAACGAAGGCGTCACCATTTTGGGCTTGACCAGCGGCGACAGCTTGCACGGTTGGTTCATGCAACCCAATAGCACCAACATTGCGCTCTACGGCACGTATGATTCGGCGACGGGTGCAATCGTCAACGGCGCGGCTTCGAACCAGCTCATTTACAAGGTTGCTTCAAACGCCATTTCCTCGGTAATCAAACTCGGCGGCGTGACGAGTGTCGACGACTTCGATGCTCTCGAATCTGCCCAAAACGGCAATGGTCCCAGCATCGCAATCTTGAACGCTGAAAACTTCACGGCAAACGTCACTGTCGACAAGAATGCAGGCTACATCTTCAGCATTGCTGGTGGCTTGAGCAATCTCGACTCCGCGAAGTTCACCGGCACGAACGGTGACGACACAATCATCAACGACGCTCAAGACATCGCGTTTGACACGGGCGACGGAAAAGATATAATTGTCAATCTGGCGAACAACGTCACGATTGATACAGGAAAGGAGGACGACAAGGTTTACAACGTTGGCTCGAACGGCGAAATCAACGTCGGCGACGGCAAAGACTTCATTTACAACGGAGGTTCAAATATGACGATTAACTTAGGCAACGATAATGCCACAGTTGTCAACGAGGGAACAGGACTTTCATTCGTCGGCAGTGGTGGCAGCTATCTGGTCTTCGATTTGAGCAACGCTAATGGTGCAAACTCCGGTACAGACGCGAAGAACAAGATAGACTTTGCAAACAGCGATAAGAACAACACCGTCTACAGCTCCGGCAAATATAACACCGTTTTGACTGGCTCAGGCAATGATCTCATCTATGCAGGCTACTTGATGTATGGTGCTTCTCCCACATTCAAAGTCAGCGGCATAAGCTACGCAACGGGCGGTACATCTGTCACTGTCGAAGAGCAAACAATCACGATAAAGCGTGCAAAGTTCGGCGGCGATAACACCAATATCGAAGCGGGCGACGGCAACGATTCCATCTACGTCGGCAGTACTAATATCACAGCTCATGGCGGTAAAGGCGACGACTACATCAGAGTTGAGACTCGCTGGAACGCTAAGATTGACGGTGGCGAAGATAATAACACGATCTACCTGTATGAAGGAAGTAATCCTGGTAACTACGACATTAACATCACCACCAAAGACGGCTCCGACACAATCATCGTCGGCACTGCGGGTCTTAATGATCATCAATTCAGCGTTACCGACTTCGGCGCAGATGACGTTATTCGTCTTGAAGGCGACGCCACGATCAAGAGCCTCTCGGCAATCAACGACAATCAAGATCTCCTCGTCGTGACATCGAAAGGTCAATTCACGGTTCACGGTCTCTCCTACTCCAAAGACGGCGTCGAGTGGTTCAACAATGGCGAAGGTACTCAGTACACCTTGGCGGCTCATACACTCACGGGCGGCTATTCGGTCGCTGGCAACGAGATTCACTTCCGCAACGGCGACGAAGGCACGCCTTGGGTTGTCGTTGACGGTATCGACAGTCTCACCAAGGACTTCGGCTACAAATTTGCTCCGACCGACGGTCAGAGTGTTGCAATCTTGGACGGCGCAGGCTTCGGCGCAAGTGTCAGCGTCATCAGCAACACGGGCGGCGTCAGCTTGTCACTTATCGGCAATTTGAAACCCGAACTTGCTACTGCTGGCGTGAGCTTCTACGGCTTGAACGACGCTGATAACGGCGACACAATCAGCAACAATATCGCTGGTCTCGCGATTTACGGTCAAGACGGCGCGGACATCATCACCAACCTTGAAAAAGGCACCAACACTTCAATCTTCGGCGGCGAAGGCGCAGACGTTATCGTCAACTACGCTCTCAGTAACGTCTACATCAACGGCGGCAGTGCCGCAACCGGCGTAAACAATATCTTCCTGCGTGGCGCGGCTGCTTCTTCCGTTGTCGTCGATGTCAGCGAGGCTACAAACAACATTAACGTTGAAGTGCCGGCTACTCGTTACTTCAAAGTCGAAGGCTTCAGCAAGGCTAATGATGACGCTATCTACTTCCATGACGATAAAGCTGCTCCTCTCGACATCAATACGCTTGACGGCGATAAAACTCATCTCATGGTCACGGTTGCTGGCGATAGCACAGTGTTGATTGAAGGTTTGGGCTGGTCGCGCGACAGCATCGATTGGCTCGGCGGCGGCGTTGATTTCGGCTACGAAGCAACATTGGCACCGCACACTCTCGCGGGCGGCTATAAAGACGGCAATGCCATTAAGTACAGAGACGAAGAAACCGATACGCCTTGGCTCCGCGTTGCAGGCATCAAAGAAATCACTAAAGACTTCGGCTATACTGCGGCTGCTGAAGGCGGTCAATCTACGGCAATCCTCAACGTCAATGGCTTCTCCTCAACCGTTGAAGTGCTTGAAAACGTCAAAGGTCTCAGCTTGGCACTCGAAGGCACAACAGACGCTAAAGGTATAATCTTCAAGGGCTTGAGCGACGCGACACTCGGCGACACCATCACCAACGAAATCACCGGTCTCGTTATTGACGGTCAAGCGGGCGAAGACTTCATCGTCAACTACGGCGGCTCAAGTGTTTCAATCAACGGCGGCGCAGGTGACGATTATATCGAAAACCGCGTAATTCCTGGTGCAAAGGATTTGGTCAATGGCAGGAGCTTGGAGCAACTTCAGAAAGAACTCAAAGATGCTCAAGACGCATACGAAGCGGCAGAAACAGCAGTTGCTAATGCCAGCCTTGAAAACACTCGTAAACAAATAACTGCAGGCGTATACAAGACCACTGAAGCCGAAGAGGAGGCTGTAGCGGCGGAAAATGCGTTGCAACAAGCGACTGAGGAATTTGAAGAAGCTAATGCCAAACTCTATGGTGCTACCGGTGCTTATGCTGCTCTTCGTGCGTATTACAACAGCGCATATGCAACACTCGAAGGCGGCGAAGGCACTGACACGTTGGTCAACTACGCGAACTACGCTTACATCGTCGGCGGCAGCGGTGCTGATGTTGTCAGCTTGCTCGGCGGCGAAGATGCTACTGTCAACGTTCTCGGCGACGACCACATTGTCAACGTCGGCGCAAGCATTGCAGGATTCGCGGTTGTCGGCTTCAGCGCAGGCGATACGATTCACTTCACCAGCGAAATCACTGGTCGCACCTACGACGAAACCACCGGTATTACCACTATCACGACCGATAAAGGCGAAGTCACAATCAGCGGCTTGACTTGGGGCAAAGAAGGCATCAGTTGGTTCGGCAACGAGCCTGCGGCTAACCAAGCTGTTCTCCGTAGTTTCGTTGACGCTGGCGCATTCTCAAGCGGCGCAGACATCACCTATCAAGATTCACTTGCTGGCGCGTCAATGGTTGCTCTCAGCGGCATTAACAACGTCGACAACTTCGGCTACGTTGAGGCTACAGACGGCGGCTTGAGCTGGGCGAAACTTGACGGCGCAGGATTCAGCAAAGCAGTCTACGTCACTGAAAATATCGGTTTGGGCTTGTCCTTGGCTGGTAATGTTGTGGCTGGCACGAGCTTCATGGGTCTCGATAAATCCGACACAATCACCAGCGCAATCGAGAACATCGCGATTTACGGCTTGGGCGGCTCCGATTACATCACTGTCACTGCGGCGGCTTACATCGACGGCGGCGCGGACAACGACCAAATCACCTTGCTCGAAGACGGCGCAACCGTCAACACGGACGAAGGCAACGACACGATCTTTGTCGGCGAGAACGTCACGAACTTCAGCGTCAGCAACTTCACCGAGAACGACATCATTGACTTCGGCGAAGGCAACGTTGTCAAAGAGCTCAGCTTTGTTGAAGGCGTGCTTAAGGTCAAGTTCCAGAACGAAAGACCTGAAGTCACAATCAGCGGCTTGAGCGCGTCCGACATTCTCGACAAATGGAACTACGTCGAAGGCGGTCACGCTGTCTACGCGAACACTACGCTTGAAGGTGCTTACACAATCGGCACTGGCACGCAGCTCACCTACAGAGCTAGCGTAATGGGCGCGTCGATGATTGAGCTTTCCGGCGTCATCGGCATTGACGGCTTCGAGTCAATCGGTACCGACAACGTCGCAACATTGGATGCAAAGAGCTTCGGCTCAAGCGTTGCGGTTAAGATTAACGACGGCTACTCCTTCTTCTTGACGGGTACGAGCACCGGCACAGTCACGTTCACCGACACTGTCACCGACGGCGCGACCATCACCAACGCAGTCACCGACATCAACATCGTCACGGGCAGCGGCTCCGACATCATCAAAGACGCTACCGGCTACATTTCCGGCAAGAATATCAACATAAGCACGGGCGACGGCAACGATTCCGTTTATGCACTCACAGGCTATCACAGCATTGAAACCGGCAACGGCAACGATACTGTCGAGATCGGTTGGGGTGACAGCGTTAATACAGGCGACGGCGACGATTACGTCCAAGTCTGGGCTACTTACAACAACATCACCTTGGGCAGCGGTTCCAATACCGTTAACCTCGTGAGCAATGCCAGCATAAACAACTACATTGACGTGAGCGCGGGCGACGACCTCATTAACGTTGCGGACGGCGTCCAAAACTTCACTGTCAGCGGCTTTGTCGCGGGCGGCAACGACACCATCAGCTTGGCGACGGCAATCACCGTTGATGACCTCACAATGCTTGACAGCGGCGACGGAATCCAGGCGGGCGACAACTTGACAATCTACGGCATCAGCTCCGTTTACACCGAAAGCAGATCTTGGAGCGCGGTTGTCGGCACCGATCCCATCACTTACAACCAAATCACGGTTGGCGGCGCAAGCTTGATTGACGGCTCCAACACGATCATCTACAACGGCACGAACGACACCGTCGAAGTCTTCAACATCACGGGCTTGGGCGGCGACTCGACTGGCGTGAGCATTAAAGACACTGACGTTGTCGGCACGACGAGCGGCACGGTTGTCCTCGGCGACGACGCACTCAGCAACATCTGGGGTAACACCGATAAGACAATCCAGATTGTCAGCAACAGCGCGGCTGGCTACAACTACGTCTTCTCAATCGACTCCGCAAGCACTTATCGTTTCGGCGCAAGTGGTTGGACTGTCGAAAATGAAGTTGCGTCTTACGTCAACGCTTGGGGCATTTCGGGCTATCAGCTCAACGGCACGAGCACGGTCGTCAACTTCAACGAAACCTTCGGCACGAGCGCGGCTCAAGTCGAAATCGGCGGTATCACGGTTAACAGCCTCAGCATTGCGGAAGCGGGTCCTGCAAACGGCGTCGTTTCGTTGAAGAGCGGACAATTCACCAACGCGGAGGTTCTCAGCAACGACGGCGGCTACGCGTTCAACCTCAACGGCGAATTCAGCAACGCGACGTTCACGGGCATGAGCACTGTCGACACCATCACTGTTGACGGTAGCGGCTTGACTGTCAAAGGCATGAGCGGCGCAGACCAAATCACCGTCAACGGCACCGGCAACACTATCGACGGCGGCGCGGACAACGACATTGTCAACGTTAACGGCAACGACAACCTCATCAACGTCGGCAGCGGCTCCGACCTCATCAACGTTGGCGAAGGCGTCACGAAGTTCAGCGTTGCAGGCTTCAGCATTGGCGATACGATTCGTCTCAATCAAGCAGACAGCGACGGTCTCGAACTGTTCGGCGGCAACGAAGGCATCGTTGCGGGCGGCGTCAGCATCTACGGCATCAGCGCAATCGTCTCCACTGCCACTGCTTGGAAAGAAAATGCAGGTGCGCTCAGCGTCTCTTATCTCGAATGGCAGACCGAAGGCGCGACTTTGCAGAACGGCAACAAAGACGTCGTCTACCAGGCGAAGGGCGAAGACGATACGTTCTTCACAATCTACGGCTTCGGCGCGTCCACCGGCATGACCCTCGACAAAGATAACAAGGTTGTCACGTTGGGTGAAAGCGCGTTCACTGCTGACTTCAACGGCGCAACGATTGAAAGCGGCACAGGTCACGAAACGTTCACATTCGCGCTCAGCGGCGTCCAACCCGAAGTTGTTGCGGCTGGCTGGAGCTTGCTTGAAGAGACGGCTTCTTACACTGGTCAGTGGACTACCGCAGGTTACGACTTCGCTAACGACGATCACACGATTGTTGAAAGTGTCGAACAAGAAGGTATCAGCACGGCAGTCATCGTCCTCGACGGTATCGCTAATACGGACAACATGGCGGTCGACGGTTTTGTTGCTAGCTTGACGCCCGACAACATCGCTGACGGCGGCGCAACAATCGTTCAAGGCAGCGAAAGCGGTTACTCCTTCTACATTGCAAAAGGCAACGCCAGAAACAAGATGTTCGTTGGCTCCGACGAAAACGACTCTATCACCAACGTTGCCAAGAACATGCTCATCATGGGCGGCGGCGGCTCCGATTACATCGTCAACAGCGGCAACTTCTCGACAATCTTCGGCAACGAGGGCAACGACTCTATCATCAACAAAAAGCCGAGTGCTATCATCAACGGCGGCGGCGGCTCCAACTACATTCACCTGAAAAACGGCGACAACGCAACCGTCATCACGAGCGAAGGTCAAGATACAATCTTCGTTACCAACAGCGATGTCAAGGCGTTCAGCGTCAGCGGCTTCACCTCCGACGACGTTATCCAGCTCAAGACTGCGGTCACTGAGCTCACGGCGTTTGAAGGCGGTATCACGGCGGGCGGCTTGTCTATCTTCGGTCTCGACTTCTCGAAGGAAGGCTATCAGTGGACGTTCGATAAGACTCAAACTGACCTCGCAACCTTCGCGAATTCGACATTGTCCGGCGCATATCTCTTTGAAGACGGCAAGACAATCGGCTACAGAGACGAAGAAACCATCGGCGCGGCGGCACTGAAACTCAGCGGTATCAGCAACGTCAACGGCATGGGTCCCGACGTCACCAACGGCACTGTCAGCAGTATCGTCAACATCTCGTTGAGCAACTTCACTGTAGCTAAAGCAGTCGCAATCGTCAGCAACAGCGGCGTCAACGGTACTCCGTTCACCTTCCTCCTCAACGGCGACTTCGAAGGCGCAAGCTTCACTGGCACGGAAGGTAGCGACACCGTCACAATCGCAGGCTCGCATCTTGAGTTCAACGGCGGCGGCGGTAGCGACTTTGTCTACGCGACGGGCAACACCTTCAACACAATCAACACCGGTGTTGACAACGATTACATCGAACTCAGCGGCGCAAGCAACCTCGTCAACGACGAAGGCGGCGAAAACATCGTCATTGCCCTCGCAGGCTCCAACAACAACACAATCACCACGGGCGTCGGCGAAGACCTCATCTGGGTTAACGGCAACTACAACGTCATCAACGCGGCTGGCGGTTCAAACATCGTCCTCGCGGGTGCTCTTGCCGCTCTCAGCGATAGCCTTACGGGTACTCTCATCGACATCAACACAGGTAACAACAACACCATCACCACTGGCGACGACAACGACTTCATCTTGGTTAACAACTACAACGTCATCAACGCGGGCAAAGGCAACAACACCATTCTCGCGGGTGATACTTTGAACAACACCACGGGCAGCTACAACGCCATCCTCGCGGGCGACGGCAACGATTACATCGACGTCTGGGACAATAACGTCATCAACGCGGGCGACGGCAACAATTCCGTCTTCGCGGCTGACAACAACGAAATCACCGCAGGTGCAGGCAACGATTCTATCGGCTTCCTGAGCAACAACACGGTCGACGCGGGCGACGGTGCTGACTTCATCGGTATCAGCGGCGGAAACAACTTCGTCTACGGCGGCAGCGGTGCAGACATCTTCAGCTTGGTCAGTGGCGACGACAACTTCATCGACCTCGGCGACGGTGACAAAGCAGCTGACACAATCAACGTTGCGGCAGGCATCACGAACTTCACGGTTCAAGGCTTCGGCATGAGTGAAGACCGTATCGTCTTCAGCGAAGAAGTCACGAGCATTGTCACAATCGACGGCGGTATCAAGGTCAACAACGCAATCAGCATCTACGGCATCAGCGGTTCCTCCGACGAAGGCAAGATGTGGAGCCTCACGAGCGGCGATAACACCTACGCTTTGATGAATCAGACGCTCGAAGGTGCATACACGATTGACGCCAACACAATTATGACACGCGGCGCGTCTCACGGTGATAAACTCGTCGAAATCGAAGGCGTTGCATACAATCCCGGTAACGACAATCCTGCTGACGCAACTGAAATCACCATTACGCCTGATCTCTTCGCTAACGACAGCATGTCCGTCCTCAGCAACACCGACTACGCGTTTGAACTCAGCGGCAACTTCACGAACGGTCAGACCTTCACTGCTGACGATACCAACGACACTATCAACGTTTCCGGCAAACGGATCTTCGTCAATGCGGGCGGTGGCTCCGACTTCGTCACAGTCATCAACAAACACAACACGGTCTACGGCGGAGAAGACAACGATACCATTAAAGTTGCTACCAAACGTGGCGCGGTTGATGTCAGCATTAATGGCGGCGGCGGCTCCAACGTCATCATGCTCGGCAACGCAAGCTTGGGCGCAACGTTCGTCAACGTCGGCGAAGGTCAAGACACAGTCCAAATCATCACCTCTGCTCATGGCACTGTTGCCGGCTTCAACGTTGAAAACTTCAGCGACAACGACTTCATCGAATTCACGAACGGTCGCACGATTGGCGGTCTCTCCGAAGTCGACGGCAACCTCGTCATCACTCTCGACGACGACAGTCAAGTCACGGTTGGCGGCTTGAGCTGGTCCGACGACAGCACCAGATGGACTCTCGACAGCGGCAAGGCAAGCTACGGCGAAACCACGCTTGAAGGCGGCTACAAACTCAACGAAACGACCATCGCTTACAGAGGTCTCAGCTACGGCGAAACCTACATCGAACTCGACGGCGTCACGAACACCGACGTCTTCACCGTCAACGGCGGCGCAGTTACCTTTGATGTTGCTGGCTTCTCGGCAACCACGACGCTCACGAAGAACGTACAGAAAGACGGCACCGATCCTTACGCAATCGTTCTTAGCGGCACGAGCGCAGGCATCACCTTCAACGGTCTCAGCAACGGTTACGATGAGATTTACAACAAGGTCGAAGGCATTGTCGTCAACGGCAACGGCGGCAACGATGTTGTCTACAACTACGCCAGTGAGGCAACAATCGACGGCTGCGCAGACAACGACAGAATCTACAACAGCGGCGCGAAAGCTTACATCAACGGCGGTAGCGGCACGAACCTCATCTACAACGGCTATCCTGAGGCGGACTACATCGTTGATGGCGGCGCAAGTGCAACGCTCATCGGCGGCGACGACAGCGATACAATCGTCAACTACGGCGACAAAGCTCAAATCTTCGGCGGTAGCGGTGCTGATGTTGTCAGCTTGCTCGGCGGTAACAATGCGGTTGTCGACCTCGGCGGCACTGGCGAATTGAGCGACGCTGCAGTTGACACAATCTTTGTCGACGCGACGAACGTTGCAAGCTTCAGCGTTGTGAACTTCGGCTTCAGCGAAGACAAGATCGTCTTCAACGAAGATGTCACGAGCATTGTCGACATCGAAGGCGGTATCCTCGTCAACGGCAAGGTCAGCATCGGCGGCTTGAGCTTCAGCGACGCAGGTCGTTGGTGGAAGTTCGAAGGCGCGAGCATTGCAACCTTCAGAGATTGGACGCTTGAAGGTGCCTACACTGTCGACGCCAACACGCTCATGACCAGAGAAGGCGCAAGCAGTGCGGCTTACGTTGAAATCAGCGGTCTCGGCACATTGCCCGAAAGCGTCAATCCAGGCGTCGACGGCACAACAATCAGCCTCGACTCTGCATACTTCGGCACGGATAAGAAAGTCGCAATCGTCAGCAACAGTGGAGCTTACATCTTCAGCTTGAGCGGCACGAAAGTCGACGGCGCAACCTTCACGGGTCTCGACAGCGCACAAGGCGACACCATCATCAACAACATCGAAGGCTTGGCAATCTACGGCATGAGCGGCGCAGATTCAATCGTCAACTTCGCGAACAATGCCTCGATTGACGGCGGCGACGGTGCAGACATTATCGGCACGAGCGGTGCTAATAACGTCCTCATCAACGGCGGCAGCGGCGTCAATCTCCTCTACAACTACGAAGGCGCAGACGTCACCATCAACGGCGGCGACGATGGCAACATCATCGTCAACAGCTCAATCAGAGACGACGGTGCCTTTGCAACCTTGACGCCCGAACAACAAGACGGAGCCATTGCCATTGCAAAACTTATCGGCTTCTTTGCCGGTGTAGACCTTGATGCGACAACTTCTTCCCGCGCAGTAATCAATGGCGGCGCAAGCGTTGACCTCATCATTAACAGCGGCGACAACGCAGTTATCGACGGCAATGCTGGCGATGATGTCATCAGCAACAGCGGCATGTACGCTTCAATCTTCGGCAACGACGGTGCAGACTTTATCGTTAACGAAGGCAGAAAAGCTACACTCCTCGGCGGCGAAGGTATCGACATCATCAGCAACAGCGGCATTAACGCCTACATCAACGCGGGCGGCGATTCCAATTACATCAGCTTGCTCGGCGGCACCGGCGCAACTGTCAACACTGCGGAAGGCTCCGATACGATTTATGTCGGCAAGAACATTCAAAGCTTCAGCGTCAGCGGCTTCACCGAAAACGACATCATCGAGTTCACTGACGGTCGCACGATTCAAGGTCTCTCCGACTCCGAAGATCACAAACAGCTCTTCGTCAATCTCGGCGACGCAACCGTCACGGTCAACGGTATCGGCTGGTCTGATTCTGCTGACAGATGGACGCTCGGCGTTGACAACACAGCTGACCTTGCAAGCTACGGCGGCACTTCGCTTGAAGGTGCTTACACAATCAGCAGCTCGCAAATCACCTACAGAGGTCTCAGCTACGCGACACCTGACATCAGACTCAGCGGTATCAGTAGCGTAGACAACTTCTCGACACTCGGTGCAGACAACGTCGTTTCCTTGAACGGCGAAGGCTTCACGACAGCGGTCACCGTTGAACTCAATGCTGTTAACGCAACCTTCAGTCTCAGCGGCACTGTCCTAGAAGGCACGACCTTCACGGGCATGAGCACCGCCGACAACATCATCAACTACATCAACGGTCTTACAATCAACGGCGAAGACGGTAACGACACCATCACCAACAACGGCGCGAACGTCTCAATCAAGGCGGGCTTAGGCAACGATTACATCTTCAACAGTGAAAGCGGCGTCAATGCCAAGGTTTTGGGCGGCAGCGGCGATGACACCATCATCAACTATGCAGACTTTGCAACGCTCTTCAGCGGCAATGGCAGAGATTCAATCGTCAACTACGGCAACAATGCTTCCATAAGAGGCGAAGACCGTCCCGATGTCATCACCAACTACGGTGACAGTAGCGCGATCTTTGGCGGCGACGGCAGCGACACCATCACCAACAACGGCGCAAGTGCCTACATCTTGGGCGGCTACGGCTACGATTACATCGTCAACGGTGCAAGCGGCGTCTACGCGATCATCAACGGCGAAAAAGGCGGCGACACCATCGTCAACAGCGCGGAGAACGTCAGCATTAACGGCGGCGGCGGCTCCAACTACATCGAACTGCTCGGCGGCGATAACGCGACTGTCGACGTGTCCGCAGGCGACGATACAATCTTCGCGGGCAAAGACATCAACGTCTTCAACGTCAGCGGCTTCAGCGTAGGCGATATGATTACGTTGGAGAGCGCGGTCACCAGCTTCACGAACCTCGTCGGCGTTAAAGGTCTCTCGGCAGGCAACTGGACAATCTACGGCATCAGTGCTTCGACAATCAACACCAATTGGGTTGGCGCAACCGACGGCGGCTTGTCCACAATCACCTACCACAAAGACACAATCGCGGGCGCAAGCCTCATCAATGACGGCACGGCAATCGTCCTCGACACCAGAGAAGGCATGACCGAAAACAACAGCGTTGACTTCTTCAAGATTACCGGCTTGAGCCTCGGCGCAGTTGCAGGTATCTCGGTCGGCGACGACACTAACTATGTTGTCACGTTGAACGCGGGTGCTCTCAACTTCCTCACCGAAAACGGTCAATCTGCGGCAATCAATGCCGTTGACATCAATGCCGCTTACAGGTTCCAGCTCAACAGTGAAAGCATTGCAAGCATGGACGACGCAGGTTGGAAGCAGACGGCTGCCGACATAGCTACCTACACCATGGATTGGACTATCGGAGGCTACCAGCTCTCCGGCAACAGCTCAATCGTCACGAAGTACGACAGCTTCGGCGACAGCGCGGCTCAAATCGTCCTCGAAGGTGCAGGTATCAGTGCTGGCTTGCTCAACGCTTACATTCCTGTTGAAGGTACTGTTGCAACGCTCAACGCTGCGGGCTTCGGCAAGAAGACCAGCGTCACGACGAACTACGGCAACAGCTACGCATTCTACCTCAGCGGCGCAGTCCAAGGTGCTCATTACTTCTACGGTCTCGACACTGCGGCTGACACAATCACCAACGCTGTCGACAATCTCAGGATTTACGGCTTGGGCGGCTCCGATTACATCGACAACCTCGGCAACAAACTCAGCATTATCGGCGGCGCAGGCGAAGACACCATCATCAACAGCGGCGATAAAGTCACCGTCAGCTCCGGCGCAGACGACGACACCATCACCAACAGCGGCGCAAGCGCAGTCATCAACGGCGCAGGCGGCAACGACTTCATCGACAACAGCGGCGACAATGCAAGCATTCGCGGTGCGGGCGACAATGACACCATCGTCAACAGCGGCGCGAACGCCACGATCCTCGGCGACGCGGGCAACGACAGTATCAAGAACAGCGGCGTGAGTGCCTTAATTAAGACCGGCGACGACGAAGATTACATCTTCAGCAGCGGCGACTACGCCACGATCCTCAGCGGCAAGGGCAACGATTACGCTTGGCTCGGTGAAAACTCTGTTGTCGACGCGGGCGACGGCAATAACACTGTCAGAACGAGCAAAGGCAACAACAGCATTGTTGCGGGCGACGGTGACGACAGCATCCAAGTCCTCTACGACAACAACACCATCGACGCAGGCAGCGGCTCCAATACCATCTGGCTGCGCGGCAAAGGCGGTAAAGGTTCCACCGGCAACTACATCTACGGTCTCAGCGCAGGTGCCAACCTTATCAAAGTCAACAACGGCAGTAACTACGTCAAGAGCTTCTACGTCAGCGGCTTCGGCTCCGACGACACGATTCAGTTCGCGGACGAAACGGCAATCACGCTTGCGGCTCTCGGCGAAGACAGCCTCCTCGCGACAACGTCGAAAGGCGTCGTCACAATCGGCGGCTTGAGCTTCTCCGAGGCAGGTCTCATGTGGTCGCTTGAAACGGCGGAAGGTCAAGCTACACTCGCACAAATGACGTTGGCAGGCGGCTACTCCGACGGCAACAGCATCCTCTGGACTGACGGCGGCATGAGCGACGCTCAAGTCATCCTCGGCGGTATCAGCAATACCAACGGCATGGAACCCGAAGGCAAGCTCATCAATATGTCCTTGAGCAACTTCGCTGACAACAAGGCGTTCATCGTCGACAATGCTGGCGGCTACTCCTTCATGCTGAAAGGCAACTTCGCGGGCGCAAGCTTCACTGGCACGGAAGGCAAAGACTCAATCGGCGTCTTCGTCGGTATGAGCTTGGCAGTCTACGGCGGCGGCGGCTCCGACATACTCGTTGGCTCACTCGTCGGCAACACCAGTCTCTATGGCGGCGACGGCAACGACACCCTCGGCTTTATCCTCGGCATAAGCAACGTCATCGACGGCGGCGGCGACGACGACATCATCGCTATCAAGGGCATTGACAACACCGTCTATGGCGGCGCAGGCGACGACCTCATCGCTATCAGCGGCGACAGCAACATCGTCTTCGGCGACGCAGGTAACGACATCATCGGTATCAGCGGCATCGACAACGTCATCGACGGCGGCGCAGGCTCCAACGCAATCGACCTCTTCGGCGCAACCGGCAACTACATCTACGGCATCAGCGGCGCAAATCTCGTCAATGTCAACGCGGGCGTCAGCAGCTTCTACTTCGCAGGCTTCAGCTCCGGCGACGACACCATCAGCTTCGCGGAAGGCACAACGGTTGAGCTTGCAACTCTCGGCGCAGACAGCATTCTTGCCAACGGCGTCACAATCGGCGGCTTGAGCTTGTACGCTGAAAACTTCAAGTGGTTCGACGGCACAGGCTCCGGCTCGGCTGCTCAAATCGCTTACGGCATCGAAACCGTTGCGGGCGCAATGTCCGACGCCAACACAATCATCTACAACAACACCAGCGGTTCGTCGGCACTCTTCACGATTAACGGCTTGAGCAGTGCGGATAACATCAACGTTGCAAGCTATTCGTCGGTTGTCACGTTGACGGCGGCGGCTCTCAGCGGTATCACTTACGACGTCAGCATTGACGGCGAAGGCTATACCTTCAGTCTCAGCGGCGTCATCGCACCTGAAGCACAAGGCGGCTGGAGTCTTGCAAATGGTATCGCGTCCCTCACGTTGGCTTGGACCAATGCAGGCTTCTCGCTCAACGCAGACAAGACGGTTGCTGAATACTACGAAGTCAGAGGCGTAAGCTCCGTTGTTGCTGAAATCGCAGGAATCACGGGTCTCTCCGGTCTGCAAACACCTGGTAGCACGAGCTTCGGCGGAATCATTTCGCCCAATCCGTTCGAGAACGGCGTCATCAATCTCACTGTGGACAACTTCACCAACGCAACTGTCCTCAGCAATGAAGGCAACTTCTCGTTCAGCTTGAGCGGCACGTTCACCGACGCGAAGTTCTACGGAACGAGCGGCGCAGACACAATCAGCGTCAACGGCGAGAACATTGCGGTCTTCGGCATGAGCGGTGCAGATCAAATCGACGCAACCAAAGCCACGGGCAAAGTCACGCTTGACGGCGACATCGGCGACGATTCGCTGTGGGGCGGCGCGTTCACCACCAACTTCACCGGCGGCGTCGGCAACGATCTGTTCATCATCGGCGGCGATTCCAACATCATCAGCGACTACAACGCCAACGCTACCGACGAGCAAGACACCGTTAAAGTCGCGTTCGACTTCTCGTCTCTCAGTGCTATCGAAAATGTCGACGGCGCAACGAAACTCACCTTCGGCACGGCAAGTAGCATTTCGTTCACTGGCCTCAGCGCAACGACGCTTGTCACCTTCGACGCAACTGGCGGCGTAAGCTCTTACTTCTTCGACGGCACAAATCACGCCTACGTCAACGCGGCAATGTCCTACGCCACGGTTCTCGGTGCAAACGCAATCGACATCAGCGAGAAAGATCTCATTGACAACTGGTCAGCTCTCCAGAGTGTCCAGTTGCAAGACGGCGGCACAATCAAAGCGGGCGCGAACGGCGGTATCTCGATGATCGGTTACGGCTACACCAGCCTCCAAGGCAACGACGGCGACGACTCGTTTGTCTTCGGCGCAGGCGTCATGACCATCAACAGCTACCACGATGAGCTTGACACGTCTGATAACGGCGACGATGTTGACAAGATTGTCCTCGCAAACGGCTACGAAGTACGCAACACCTACTACGACACTACCAGCCAGCTCCTCACGATAAAAGTCAAGAACTCCGAGAAGGCAGGCACAATCTACATCGAAGGCATTGACGACGACGACTTCACCGACCACTACTTCAACGTCTACCACGAAGACGGTTCGACAGAACAAGTCTGGTTCGAAAACATCTTCAGCAACACCAGCAACCACCGTGCGGCAATGGCAGTCACCGTCAACAGCGCATATGGCGACTTCGGCGTCTACAAAGAAAACGATCTCAGCGAACCGAAAGCCGTCCCGGGCACCGAATACTACGCCAGCCTCATCAAGATCACGCCTGAGAAAGAGAATTCTGTACTCGTCGGCAACAAGAACGCCAACACCTTCGAAATTTCGCAAGGCACAGGAAACATCCTCACAGGCGGTCTCGCAAAAGACACGTTCGACTTCCAGTCCGGCGGCGGCATAATCACCGACTTCGGCGTTGCCAATGCTCTCAAAGATTCCAGCGGCAAGACCTACGCGAAGACCACCACCACAAAAGCCACCACAAAGGCTTATGGGTATAACCGCACCGACCCGACCACCTACGTCGAAGGCGCAGATATCCTCAAGGTCAACGGTACAGTCCAGTCGATCGTAATCAAGGAATACGAAGATACCGATCAAACCTTCTACGCTTACGTCAACTACGAAGGCAAGGACGGCGGAAACTATACCGTCAGGTTGGATAATATCGTCAAGACGCTCAGCGGCAGTACCTACGCCGAAGCCGATACCGTAGCCAAGACGCTCAACATCTGGGATACCAGCGGTAGCAAGCAGGCTAAGCTCTCCTCCACCGCAATCGGCAAGCTCATCACCGACGACGATTCCAACTACACCACGCAGATGAACGAGCTTGACGAACTCTTGTCGCCGACAACGCAAGGCACCATGACTACAGAGGGCGACAAGAACTTCAACGGCTCCTTGAACCTCATCTACGCCAGCGGCGACACCGAATACGACTTCAACACCGACCCCAACAACTCCGGCAACAACGACCAACACTGATCGACCTTACAAAAGGCGCACGGGAGCTTTGACGGCACCTTAAGCGCATGAACGGCTAAAAATATTTCAGGCAGTCTCGAACATCTCGGGACTGCCTTTTTTATTGTCGTTTACAGCAAAAAAAAATCTCCCCCGATTATCGGAGGAGACCTTTTTTATTTTCGTTAGTGTATTGCTCAGAATTCGTAGAAGTCGAGAGATTTGATAACGAGCGGTTTGCCTTCAAGCGGCGTGAAGACGATATTGTCGGAACCTTCCTGCGGATAAACGCGGGTGGTCATAACTTCTGAACCGTCGTTGATGAAAATTTCAATCGCGGACTTGTCGAGGAAGATGCGGAACTTAAGAATATCGCCGAAAGGTTGCAGAATGACTTTGCGAATGCCTTTGCCGCCTTCAATCGTTTGATCGCGATTGAGCTCAAGAACAGGTTCACCGTCTTCGTAGTAGTAACGAACCCAGGTCTTTTCCTTGTCGCTGCTGAAGAGTTCAAAGTCGAAATTGCCGGTAGCTTTAACGTCGACTTCGAAGAGCAATTCGCCGCAATTACCTTTAACGCCGTCAAGTTTCGTTTCTTCGGTGAGCGTGAGATCTTTGAAGTGGACGCCTTCGCCGCGCATGCATTCGAGTTCTTTCGGCGGAATGGTGTAAACTTTGTCGTCTTTGTAGACGAGCTCACGCGGAATGGTAAGCATAGTCGCCCAACCGTCAGCCTGTTCGGGGAAGGGACTTTGCCACGCCGCAAGCCACGCAATGATGAAGTAACGTCCTTCGGGATTTTTCATCATCGTGGTTGCGTAGAAGTCGAAGCCGTGATCGAAGGTGAAGAAGTCGCCGCGATAGAAAACGCCTTGGTCGTAGTCGAGCGTGCCGATCATGTAGCCGGCTTGGTGAATGTTGTGGAACATGTAGCCTTTGTACGGGACGTGTTGCGGCGAAGTGATCATGACGTATTTGTCGCCGAAATGCGCAAAGCCAGGGCATTCCCACATTGTGCCTTCGGAGTAATCGGGCTTGGAAATGGCGACGACAGATTTGAACGTCCAATCGAAGAAGTTATCGGACTCGAACAGGACGATTTGCGTGCGGGAGCGGTCACGAATTCTGTTGCCGATTACGCAGTAGTATTTGCCGTTGTGGTCCCAGATTTTAGGATCGCGGAAGTCGATGTTAGCAATAATCGGGTGATCGTTCGGAATGTCGATGACAGGGTTTTTCTCGTATTTCGTGAAGTTGATGCCGTCCTCGGAATAGGCGAAGCACTGACGTTCAGTGACGTTGCCGCCGCCCGCGCTACCAGAAGGATTGTAGCCAGACGGATTTGCGGAAGAGTTGACGCCGCCTTCACCGTTGAATTTTTGCGACGTGTACATGAGCCAGAGTTTGCCTTCAAACTCGTAGCCGCAACCGCTGAAGCAACCGTCCCAATCGTACCACTCATGACCTTCGGAAAATGCGCCAGGCGTGATTGCAATGGGTTGATGTTCCCAGTGGCAAAGATCTTTACTCGTGGAGTGACCCCAGTGCATGGGACCCCAGTTCACGGAATACGGATGATATTGATAGAAGATGTGATATTCGCCCTTGTAGTAGGAGAAGCCGTTCGGGTCGTTAAGCCAACCAATCGGCGGGGCGACGTGATACTTCGGATACCATTTGGATTCTTGACACTTTTGGGCTGCTACGGGATCTAATTTTTTATCTAACATTCTTAACCCACCTCCGCGTTGAATTTTAAGTTAGAACAGCTTTAAAGTCAACAGAAAATCTTTGGCAAACGGGATAAAATTTGCTACAATACCCCGAAGAAAATTAGGAATTTGGAATTATCAAACCTAAAACCTAACACCTAAAACCTATCAGCTACTAAGGAGATCATCGCTATGGACTTTTTATCTGAAAAAAATCGGCTCAAGATTTTGTTGGGGCTCGGTTGCTGTATCGTCGCCATGATAATTTATCTGCTGATTTTCGCCTTCGACACGGAAATCGACAAACGTCACGACAAAATCGGCTTCATAATTTTGGGCGACATCAACGAGGCAGGTTGGAACGCATCGCATTACAACGGCATAAAGGCGGCTTGCGAAGAATACGGCTTGCAACTTCTGGTTCGCGACCACGTCAAAGAATTCAGCGGTCAATGTCCCGAAGCGATTGAAGAATTGGTTGCCGAAGGTGCCGGTGCAATTTTCCTTGTCAGTTTCAATTACGCCACGGAAGTCCGCTCGCTCATCGACAAATATCCGCATATCTCGTTCATCAACACGTCGACTTTGGAGCAGGCGAAAAATCTGACGTCGTGTTTTGCTCGAATGTACCAAGGACGATACCTTTCGGGCATTTTGGCGGGCATGAAGACCCAATCGAACATCATCGGCTACGTCGCCGCAATGCCCAACGCTGAAGTTTGTCGCGGGATAAATGCTTTTACTCTCGGCGTTCAACGCGTCAATCCTAAGGCAAGAGTTCTCGTCATGTGGACGGGCGATTGGCAGGTTGAAGACGTTGAAGCCGAACACGCTCAAAAGCTGATTGAAAAATACGGCGCGGACTTGCTGACGTATCATCAAGACGTTGAAGTGACGGCGCAGGTTGCTGATAAATTCGGTGCCGATTTCATTGCTTACAACGCGCATCTCGAAGGCTACTCCAAGCATTATTTGGCGTCGGTCATCTGCCATTGGGATTTGTATTACAAGGACATTCTGCAAAAATATTTGAAAGGCGAACTGTTTTCGATTCGCGACAACTGGGTCGGCGTTCAACAGGGCGTCATAACCATTTCGGATTACTCGGAGGCAGTAACGCCGCAAATGCGTTCGACGGTCAATTCCGCGCAGAAAGAATTGCTTTCCAACCAAAATCTGATTTTTGCCGGCGAGATTTATGACAATCAAGGCAAGTTGCGTTGCGGTAAAAACCAAGTGATTGACGAGAAACAACTTTTGCGCAGTCTCGATTGGCTTGTTAAGGGGGTGGAAGTCGTTGAGTAGAAACTTTGCGATACAAATCACGTGCCTGATTCTCGTGCTGAGCGTCGTGGGCTTTTTAATGCAACAGCGATTCGGCAGCATGTTGAACGCGACATTGGAGCAGACGATAGCAAATCAGACTTCCGACATGGCGATAGTTGCCGAGGAACGATTCAAGCAGGAATTAGCGCAACTGCACATAGCCGCCGATTATTTGTCGAGCCACCCGAAACAAGAAGATTGGAACGCAATTTTAACGATACTGTCGAAAAACGAAGTTGGCGTCAGAGTCGGCATAACATTCCCGAACGGCGAAACGATTCTCGGCGGAAGTTTGTCGAAATCGGAATTCATTCGTTTGCCAATGGCGTCGCAGGGCAACAGCATCGTCGACTACTGTTCAGGCAAAGGATTGCTGTTCGCGGTGCCCGTGATAAGAGACGGCTTAGTTCACGCGATAGTTTATCGGCTGTACGCTGAACGGTTGCTGACGGAACTATTCGGCTTGACGGAATACAATTCGGACAGCCGGCTTTTGATTCAAGAACGCAACGGCAAAATCATCGTGCCTTACAAAAATTACGACGAGGGCGACACTGAATTTTTCCGCGACGCGTCGATTGTCAAAAGCTTTAACATTGTCCGCGAACGTCTGAAGAATCACCGAGCCGCCGCCGTTTACTACGAAGGCAACCGCGGAAAATACTTTTTGTTCGGCGCAGACTTGCCGCAAACGAACTGCTCAATGGTCGGCTATGTGCCGTGGGATGCCGTCGCGGGCAGCATTTCCCGAATCAACACGATGATATTTTTCCTAACGTCGTTGCTACTGTTGCTGTTCCTAGTCGCGAGCATTTACCTTTTCCAAATCAACGAGAAGGCAAAGCAATCGGACGAATTCAAACGTGAAAAGCAAGAGGCTGACCAGGCGAATCAAGCTAAAAGCGCGTTCCTGGCGAACATGAGCCACGAAATCCGCACGCCAATCAACGCGATTATCGGTATGAACGAAATGATTTTGCGCGAAACTCACGAAGCTGACACAATCCGCTATTCGCAAAACGTCGCCGTCGCCAGCGAGTCGTTGCTGTCAATTATCAATGACATTCTCGACTTCAGCAAGATTGAAAGCGGCAAAATGGAATTGGTTGAGGAAAATTATAAGCTCGATGAGATCGTCAAAAATCTCGTAAACATGATTAAGCCGCGCGTTGAAAATAAAAATCTCGAATTCAAAGTCAACGTCAACCCGAACATTCCGAACGACCTTTTCGGCGACAGCGTGCGCATTCGTCAAGTTGCCGTGAATTTCCTAACGAATGCCGCGAAGTACACGCAAATCGGTAGCGTAACTTTCTCCGTCGATTTTGAACGCCGCAACGACAACGAAATTTTCTTGAGCCTCACCGTCAAAGATACGGGCATGGGCATTCGCGAAGAGGACAGAAAGAAATTGTTCACGGACTTTCAGCGGCTCGACATGAAGAAGAATAAAAACATTGAAGGCACGGGACTCGGCTTGGCGATAACTTACAAGCTTACGAAGATGATGAACGGGCGGATAACCGTCGACAGCGTTTACGGCGAAGGCTCGACGTTTGCAGTGATTATTCCGCAGCGAGTCGTTGGCAAAACTCGTATCGGCAAGTTCAGCGAAGAATCCGTTGCCGCGCAGGAAAAATATCAAGTCTCGTTCACTGCGCCCGATGCAAAAATTTTGGTCGTCGACGACAACGAAATGAATTTATTCGTCGTTGCGGGCTTGCTGAAGGAAACGAAAATCCAAATCGACACGGCAACGGGCGGAATGGCTGCTTTGAAAAAACTTGCCGAAAATCATTACGACGTGGTTTTCCTTGACCAAATGATGCCGAGTCTCGACGGAATACAAACGCTGAAATTGGCGAAGGACATGCCCGAAAACAAATCTAAAGACGTCCCGATGATAGCTTTGACAGCAAACGCAATCAGCGGCGCGCGCGAAATGTTTTTGAAAGAAGGTTTCAGAGATTACTTGAGCAAACCAATCGAGCCGAAAAATTTGGAGAAAATGTTGATGCAATATCTGCCGCCCGAAAAAGTTCAATCGCCGACGGGTGAGCCGCTCAACCTGCCGAGGGCAACGTCTTCGTCGAACTATGAATATCTCAACGTCGAACTTGGCTTGCAATACAGCGCGGAAATGCCCGACGTTTACAAAAGTATGTTGGAGATGTTCTGCAACATCAAAGCCGAGAAAAAATTGGCACTGCAGACGAGTTTCGACGAGGAAGATTGGAAAAATTACACGATTCAGATCCACGCGTTGAAGTCGACTTCGCTGTCAATCGGCGGCAAAAAACTTTCCACGCTCGCAAAACAGCTTGAGCAGGCGGGCAAAATAATAACTGCCGGCAACACGAACGAACTTGAAAAATCGCGCAACGTTGATTACATCAAAGCAAATCACGACGCTGCCATGACCATGTACGACAAATTGGAGGCGGATTGTCAGAAATACATTCAAGCCAACTGAATTTTTTAGGTTAATAGGTTAGTAGGTTAATAGGTTAATAGTAAAAATTCTACTAACCTACTAACCTATTTCCCTAATAACCTACCAAAGGAGGACGTGACATTGAAACAAATTTTTCTCATGCTGATGACGCTGTGCCTGATAATTTTAATCGCTAATCCCGCCGAAGCCGCTGGCAAAAAAATTATCTACGTGCCAATCGACAACCGTCCCTGCAACCTCGCGCAAGTGGTTCAAGTCGCTGAAAAGGTCGGTTACGAAATTTTAACGCCGCCCGCAGAATTTTTAGGCTCGAATGATAATCGCGGTGACGTGGAAAAAATGTGGGCTTGGCTCAACGAGACCGCCGCGCAGGCTGATTTCGCCGTCCTGTCGACTGATTCGCTCATCTACGGCAGTTTGGTCGCTTCACGAGTTCACAGCCTCGACGCCGCGACAATTTTGGAACGCGCTCAACGTTTCAAGACTTTCCACGAAAATTTTCCGTACCTGCCAATTTACGCAATCGGTACCGTTATGCGCACGCCCAGCTACAATTTCAAAGGCGAAGTTCCTTACTACGAGACGCACGGCGCGAAAATTTTTCAGTATACCGCGCTAATCGACAAGCAGGAAATTGGCGAGATGAAGTCTTCCGACCGTCGCGCATTCAAAAAGTTGCAAACTGAAATTCCGCAGGAGTATCTTGACGATTGGTTCAAACGTCGCGCAAAAAATTCCGATGCCAACGAACTTTTAATCCAGTTCACGCGGGAAGGTGTCTTCAATTATTTTCTGCTCGGTTGCGACGATAGCGCAATGTATTCGCAGACGCACCGCGAAAGTCGAAAGCTTACCACTCTTTCAAACGACATGGGCAAAACCGTCGTGCAGGTCACGTCGGGCGCAGATGAACTCGGTATGCTGATGGTTGCCCGCGCCATCAACAAAGACCGTTTCTACACGCCGTTCATTTCAATCGAATACAACGCTGGCACTGGTGCGCAGACTTTCCCGACATATTGCAACGAGCCGATTGGCGTTTCGATTGACGCGGCGATTGTTGCCGTCGGAGGCTTGAGAGTTCCTGCTCACAAACGCGCAGACCTCGTTCTTGCCGTCAACACACGCGCAAACGGCAAAACTTTTGAAGCCGCCTCGGATAAAAACAATCTTAAACTGCGCGGCGACCTCAAGACATTCATGAAGATGCTGAAAAAACTCACGGATAAAAATTATCCCGTCGGAGTCGCGGATATTTCCTTCAGCAACGGTGCAGACAACGCGTTGATGAATCAGCTGAAGAATGACGATTTGCAATACAAAATTCGCGCTTACGGCGGCTGGAACACTGCCACGAACACAACGGGCTTTCTTATCGGCGCGGGTTGTTTGATGCAGAATATGAGCGACCGTGACGTTGCTGAGCTGTTGACGACGCGCTATCTTGACGAATGGGCATATCAAGCGAACGTCCGCCAAGAAATTTTCAGCGCGAGCTACGGTCTGCCTGGCGACGGAACTCCGGGCAATTTGAAAGATAAATGTCCGCCGTTGGAAAAACTCCTTAACGAACGCATGACAGCTTTTGTCGCCGATAACTTGAAGTTGCCGAACGGATTGCGCTTTGCTGAATTTGCAGTTCGTTTGCCGTGGAAGAGAACGTTTGAATGCGATCCGCGCTTCACGTTCGCCGAGTAGTCGAGGGGGATTTTCATGCAGGAAAAATTTTTAATCGTGGGCGGTTATCTGGTTGCCGTCAACGTCGTGACGTTCGCGTTGTTCGCTTACGATAAGTGGTGCGCTCAACATGACAAATGGCGCGTCCACGAAAGTAAGCTGTTATTTTGGGCGGCAATCGGCGGCTCACTCGGTGCGGGCTTGGCAATGCAAATCTATCACCACAAAACGTTGCACCTCAAATTTAAATTCGGCGTACCGTTGCTAATGTTCGCGCAAATAATTTTGATTGGTCTGCTACTGACGAACCCTGGCAACATTCTCGGCAAAATCCTGCCGCGATAAAAATCGTCACGAACGAAAAGACTGCTCCGAAATTTTTTGGAGCGGTCTTTTGATTTGGTTAACGGAAAATTAACCGTTGCGGCGTGCACGTCTGAAATATTTATGGTACAATTCGCGAAGAAAAAATTTCGACTCGGCAGGGAGTGATAATCGTGGACGAATTGCTGAACTACTTGATAGTAATTTTGATGACAACGGGCGTGATATTTGGCGGCAAAGCTGTTTGGGATTGGAAAAAGAATCGAACGCCGCGCCTTGACTTGAAAGAACTTGAAGAGGAACGCGCGCAGTATCTGCAGGAAAATTTCGATAAGGCGATTGCTGATTACAACTGGTTGGAGAATGCCGGCTACAATTTGCCTGACCGCGAGCTTTCAAAGCAGATTCGGCAAATGCAACGTACCGCAAAAAATTTGCTCAATCATCTGGAGAAAAATCCTGCGCGAATTGCTTTGGCGCACAAGTTCATCGATTATTATCAAGACCGCGCCGTGAAAATCGTCAAGCAGTACATGGAGCTTGAAGAAACGCAGCTGTCGACGGAACGCGTGCAGGAACTCAAATCGCGCATGAAAAAGACGCTTGCCGCGCTGGACGCCGCTTATCAAGACCAATTCGAGCACGTGCTCAACGACCAAATCATTTCCGCCGACGCCGAATTGACCGTCATGGAACAGCAGCTTGACGCGGAAGGCATCACGCCTAAAACGATTGAAGTCGGTGCAGTCGACGAGCAGGGCAACGTGCGAATCGATACCGACCTGCTTGACCAACCGATAAAATCGGAGCCGCCGCGAAAGTTTTTTCCGCAGGGTATGCAACGTCGTCGTCGCGGAGAAGTCTCAGCGTTTCCAGAAGAGTTGCCGCCGTTCCCCGAAGAAGATCGTCCGCAAATCGTTCAAACGAAACTGATTCAATCCGCGCTATCAATCTTCCTCGGCTCGTTCGGTGCGCACAAATTTTATCAAGGCAAGACGTTGCAAGGCGTGATTTATTTTCTGTTGAGCTGGACGACGTTGCCGATGTGGATAAGTCTCGTCGAAGGGATTCGGTATCTTTTCATGCCCGTCGAAGATTTTTACGACCAATACGTTAGGAAGAACAAGCGCAAATAGCTGATAGCTTTTAGGATTGATAATTTTCATTTAAAGAAACGGAGCGATAAAAATGGCAGACATAAACCTTTCAGACCTCATGGCACAAAAAAAATCCGCTGCGTCAACCGAACAGGCAATCGTGCCCGTCGAACCCGCTAAGGAAATCGAAAAGGTCACTCAGCAAGTCGAGACACTCTCGCCCGCCGAACTCGCCAAAGTTCAATCAATCAAGGACAGTATCAATCTCATGGACAGCAACACGGCTTTAAGCTACGGTGCGCCCGCGCAGAAGGAAATCGCCCAATTCTCGGACAGCATTTTGAACAAAGTCCGCACGAAAGATGCTGGCGAAGTCGGCACGTTGCTTAATGAACTCGTCGGCAAAGTTCGCGGTTTCGACGTCACCAAAAAAAGTGGCAGTTTCCTTAGCAGCTTGCCGATTATCGGCTCAATCGTCAACAAGGCAAACGATGTCATGCAGGACTACGAAAAACTTTCTACGCAGGTTGAAAAAATTCAAGCCGGTCTCGAAGCCTCTAAAGTCAAGATGATGGAAGATGTCGTTATGTTCGACACGCTCTATCAAAAAAATTTGAGCTACTTCAAAGACCTGCAACTTTACATTCGCGCCGGTGAAGAGAAACTTGACGAAATGCGCACAGTTACGTTGCCGAAACTCCGCACTCAAGCCGCAGAATCGGGCGACCCGATGGCTGTGCAAGTTGTCAGCGACTTTGAACAAAGCGTCGACCGTTTTGAAAAGAAATTGCACGACCTCAAGCTCAGCAAGACGCTCGCAATCCAGACTGCGCCGCAAATCCGCTTGATTCAAAATAACGACCGCGTCCTAATCGACCGCGTGCAATCCGCTATTTATCACACGATACCGCTTTGGAAAAATCAGATGGTCATTGCGCTCGGACTCACACGCCAAAAAGAAACTATCGAACTTCAACGCGCCGTCAGCGACGCAACAAACGATCTCCTTCGCCGCAACGCCGAAATGCTCAAGCAAAATTCAATCGACACCGCTAGGGCGAACGAACGCGGCATTGTCGACATCGAGACCGTCAAGAAGGTCAACGAAGATTTAATTTCCACGCTCGAAGAAACTTTGCGCATTCAAAGCGAAGGTCGGCAGAAACGTCAAGCGGCTGAACGTGAACTGATTGCGATTGAAGGCAGATTGAAGGACGCGCTCTTGAAGAACGCGCACCGCTCTTGAACATGGACAATAACAAAAAAGATCGCGCCTTCGTGCAAAAGCGAATCATTAAGCTTGTGATGGTGCTGTTGGCGTTTATGGGCGTCGTCGTCTTCCGTTACGCGTGGTTGCAACTTGTTCAAGGCAGTGAGCTTGCCGCGAGAATGCGCTATCAAGTCGGGCATGATTATTCCGTGCAATCGCCGCGTGGTGCAATCGTCGACCGCAACGGGCGCGAACTTGCCGTAAGCACAATGACAAAATCTTTGTTCGTCGACCCCAATCACGTCGAGGACGCCGCGCAGTTGGCAAAAGATTTGGCACCGCTCGTCGGCAAAACTGAACAAGAAATTTTAGATGACATTGCAGTCGGAGGCGGCTTCTCGTGGGTCAAACGTCGGCTTGAGCAATCCGAGTACGAGGCGATTCGTGCGCTGATTCGTGAGAAAGGTTACGCTGTTTGCTTAGGCTTCCGCGACGAGGCGAAACGCTACTATCCCAACGACGTACTTGCCGCCAATGTTCTAGGATTCGTCGGCACGGACGACAAAGGGCTTGACGGCATTGAACAGGCGTTGGACAAATACATCAAGGGCGAAGTCACCGAGTCGTTCATTTACGCTGACACGCGCGAACGTCCGATTCTCGAATCAATTTTCGCGCAACACGGCTATCAAGGCGACAAGTGCAAGACGATTCAGCTGACAATTGACAGCGCGATTCAATTCATTGTTGAGCAGGAGCTTGACCGCGCAATGGCGGAGAATAGCCCGCTCAGAATAAATTGTATTGTAATGGACCCGCGCACGGCTGAAGTTTTGGCAATGGCGTCGCGCCCGTCGTACAATCCAAATCGTTTCTGGGATTACGACCAAGATGTTTGGAAAAATCGTGCTGTCTCCTCCGTCTACGAGCCTGGCTCCACATTCAAAGCTGTCGTTGCGGGTGCGTTGTTGCAGGAAGGTATCGTCGCGCCGAATCAAATCTTCGTCGACCCTGGCAAAGTTACTTATTCCGGCAAGGAAATTTACAACTGGAACCGCGAAAGCTTCGGCACGGTCACTTTTGCTGATGTCGTCAAGCAGTCGCTGAACACGGGCTTTGCAATTTTCGGTTACGATCTCGGCGCGGATAATCTCATCAGCTACGCGAAACTTTTCGGCTTCGGTGAACCGACTGGCATTGAACTTCCTGGCGAAGAGGCGGGCATTTTGTATTCGCCTGACGTGATGGTTGACTCCGATATCGCCACAATGTCAATCGGGCAAAGTATCGCGGTCACACCCCTGCAACTCATCACAGCTTTCTGCGCCATTGCCAACGACGGAATTTTATTGCGTCCGCATATCGTCAAGATGATTAAGAACGCTAACGGCTCGACTTACTCCGAAACGCACGTTGAAGAGGTTCGACGCACGATTGATTCCGCGACGGACAAAACGCTTGTCGGCTTGCTTGAACAGGTCGTTGCATCGGGCGGCGGCGGTAAAGCGTCTGTTCGCGGCTACAGGATTGCTGGCAAGACTGGCACTGCGCAAAAGGTCAACGAGTACGGCAGCGGCTACATGGAAGGCAAATACATCGCGTCGTTTTGCGGCTTCGCACCTGTCGAGAATCCGCAAGTTGCTCTGCTCGTGATGATTGATGAACCGCTCGGCGTCTTTTACGGTGGACAAATTGCTGCGCCCGTTGCCGGAAGAATTTTTTCGCAAATCTTCCGCTACTTGAGGATTGAGCCCAGTGACGCACCGCTCGGCGTTGATGCTGACGAACTCGACGCGACGATTGGCGAAGGTGATGCTTCAATTCACAACTTCAAACCGCGCGAAGTTCCCAAAACTCCCGAACCTCAAGCTGAACCTGCTCCGACTGAAAATCTTGCGCCCGAATCTGCACGTGTACCGAATTTTTACGGCAAGAGCATTCGTGAATCTGCGCGGCTGGCGAATGAGGCTGGCATATCGTTTGCGGCTGAAGGCTCAGGCTTCGCGGTCAGTCAAAGCATTGGCGCGGGTGAAATCGTCGACAAGGGCACGACCGTCAAAGTCCAGTTCAGTCCGTGATAAGTTCCCTACAAAAGGAGAGATACATTTGAAGACAATCGCAGTGGCAGGGCTCGGCTACGTCGGGCTATCTTTAGCGACGCTACTTGCGCAAAATAATCGTGTGTTGGCAGTCGACGTTGCTCAAGAAAAAATCGACATGGTCAACAATCGGCAATCGCCCATCCGCGACGAATACATTGAAAAATTTTTCGCCGAACGTCAACTAAACTTGACTGCCACGACGGACGCTCACGGTGCCTACGCTCAAGCTGACTTCGTGATTATCGCCGTGCCGACAAATTACGACCCGAAGAAAAATTTCTTCGACACGTCGGCTGTCCGCGCAGTGATTGAAACGGTTTTGGCGAGCGGCTCCAATGCTTACATGATCATCAAAAGCACAATCCCTGTCGGCTTCGTCAAAGCTATGCGTGAAAAATATTCCACCGAAAAAATTTTGTTCAGCCCCGAATTTTTGCGCGAATCCAAAGCTCTTTACGATAATCTGTATCCTTCGCGAATCATTGTTGGCATTAATCGTGACGACGCCGCGCAGCTCACTGCCGCTGAAGAATTCATCGCTTTGTTGCAGGACGGTGCGCTCAAAAAAAATATTCCCACGCTCATCATGGGAACAACTGAGGCTGAAGCCGTCAAACTTTTCGCAAACACGTATCTTGCCTTGCGCGTCGCCTACTTCAACGAACTCGACACTTACGCCGAAGTCAAAGGGCTCGACACGCAGGACATCATCAAAGGCGTTTGCTACGACCCGCGTATCGGCGACCATTATAACAATCCGTCGTTCGGCTACGGCGGCTACTGTTTGCCCAAGGACACTAAGCAACTGCTTGCCAATTATCAAGACGTGCCAGAGAATTTGATTGAAGCAATCGTCAACAGCAACCGCACCCGCAAAGATTTTATCGCGTCGAGAGTTTTGGAGCGCACGGGCACTTACATTGACGGCGAAAATTTTTCTGTCGAACACGAGAACGAAATTATCGTTGGCGTGTGGCGATTGTCAATGAAGACTGACAGCGACAATTTCCGTCAATCGTCGATTCAAGGCATCATGAAGCGAATCAAGGCGAAAAGCGTCACCGTCATTGTTTACGAGCCGTCGTTGCCTGACGGGTCAATGTTCTTCGGCAGCCGCGTCGTCAATGATGTCGCCGAGTTCAAACGCTTGAGCCGCTGTATTATCGCTAACCGCTACGACAGCGCACTCGACGACGTGAAGGACAAAGTTTACACCCGCGACCTGTTCAAGCGCGACTAATTCAATTTGGAATGTGGAATTAGGAATTTGGAATTATTTGGCGTCATCATTCCTAATTTCAAATTCCTAATTCCTAATTGTTTTAAATAGTCCGAGCTTGCGGAAAAGTTTTATGCCGAATTTGCCAACGAGCGGGATTCGCTCCATATCTTCTTCAAGCAAGCCGCCGATTAATGCCAACGTTGCAACATAGACCACACAGCCCGCGAATATCGCGCCGAACGTCGAGAAAATTTCCATTTGCCATTCCGCCATTGTCAAGTCGTAGAAAAATTTCACGACGAACGCCATCACAGCTGACGCGCAAATCGTCTTGAACAGCTGACCGAGTTCGGGCTTGTAGCCGATGTACTTGTGAATAAAGTAAAGATTGATGAACGCCGCAACGCCCATATCAGCCGCCGTCGCCCAAGCCGCACCCATAATTCCGAGCGTCGGAATCGCCGTCAACGTCCAGTTCAAAATGACTTTCGCGACTGCCGCCAAAACCATGTTGACCATTGGAATTGTTGTGTGACCGAGACCCTGCAGGACGCCCGTCGAGACTTGGTGCAAGCCGAGCAGGACAATCGACACTGCGGAAATCATCACGGCGGGACCTGCGCCAGGTGCGTTGTAAATCAAGCTTGCAATCGGTGTCGCCAAAAAAAATACGATAACAAACGCGGGGAAGCATACGAAGTTCGAGATTCGGACTGCCGCCGCCGTGTTACGGAAAATTCGTGACGTGTCCTTGAGCGCACGAGCCTCCGAAATTGCCGGCACGATTGACACTGCTAACGACGCCGTTAAGATTGTCGCCAAATTCACCAACGGAACCGCCATGCCCGTCAAGTAGCCGAAAAGTTCCGTCGCCTGATGAACCGAGTAGCCCGCGACTTCCAAACGTTGCGGGACGATCATCAAGTCCAAATTCGACACGACGGGCAACATGATTGACGCCGCGCTCACGGGCAACGCTAGCTTGAAAATTCGCTTGATGATCGCAAATGTCGGCTCGTGTTCGGTTTCGGGCGAAGGTTTCAAGTTCGCGCCGTACTGTAGCTCAATGTCGCGATTTAATTTGATGTGGAAGTAGACGAGGACGATTAAGCCCGTGACTGCTCCCGCCAATGCACCGAGACTTGCGCCCGCCGCCGCGTAATCGAGACCCATCGGCAGGAACAAATCCGCTAAGACAATCATCGTTATCACGCGGAAAATTTGTTCGACGATTTGACTGACCGCCGTCGGTGTCATGCGTTGCCAACCTTGCAAATATCCGCGCGACGACGCCAAAAATGTCACGAAAAAAATTGTCGGAGCCAACGCCACGACTGACATGTAAGCACGCGGGTCACGAATGAATTGCCAATCGATGAGCCATTGCGCCGAAAAATACGTCAGCACGGAGAAGAATATTCCCGTGAACAACATCAGCCCCAATGATATTCGGAAGACGCGTCTTGCGCCGTAAATGTCCTGTAAGGCGACTCGTTCCGCTGTGATGATTGAGATTGCTACGGGTACGCCCGCTTGCGAAACTGTCAGCGCGAAAAAATAAATCGGGAACGCCATTTGATAAAGCCCGATGCCTTCGCCGCCGAGGATTCGCGATACAAATATCCAATTCAACGAGCCGATAACCTTGACGACGAAACTTGCCACCGTCAAGATAAACGTGCCCTTTATAAATTTTTCACTTGATTTGGTTTCTGCCATCTATGTGTCGCACCTTATTCCGCTAGCAGTTTAACCGCCGCTTAGTGTTTTCCTATCTTCGCCGCTGTGTGGTATAATCCTTTCAGAGGAATTGCAAATTAACGAGGAGTGAAGAATCATGAAACACTTTTTCTCCGAAATAGACAAAGTAACCTTGACTTTCAGCGACATTCACGTAAACCGCTACGGCATGGAGTACATCAGAATTTATTTCGAGCGTCCCAACGAAAACGGCTTTGACTTTTTGGAATCGACTTTGCCAATGTTGAACGTCAAAAAGTCGTTTGGATTCAGCAATGAGGAATTGATTGAGCTCTTGGATTACGCCAAAACCAACGCTTTTTTGATTTGGGAGATTGCTCGCGAGGACGGTGACGAAGTTGCCGCAAGTGTCTAAGAAGTGGGCTGAACATTTTGCCGATTAACTTAAATTGCCAGCGGAGGCGATCGACGTGAACATAAACCTTTTGAAATTCAACACGGACATCGGCAGGACGAAGCCGGAAAATATGATTCACGCCGAAAACGCCTGCCCTTTCTGCGACGTGGAACATCTGACCGACATCATCGACACTGACGGCGACATCATCTTTCTGCGCAACAAATATCACGTCGTCGAAGGTGCTGACCAATTCGTTCTGATTGAAGGGCGCAATTGCAATATAGACATGCCGAACTACTCGACAGAAAAAATGCGGCGCGTCATCGGCATGGGCATTCGTCATTGGCGCGAGCTGTTGGCTTCGGGCAAATACGAGGAAGTTTTATTTTTCAAGAACTACGGACCAATGAGCGGCGGCACGATTCGACATCCGCACATGCAACTTGTCGGTCTCCCGCGATTGAAATCCGAATTGCTTTTCGACGAGGCAGAACTGCGCGGCATTGTGATAGCTGAACGCGTCGGCGTGGAGCTCAACATCTCGAATTGTCCACGCGTCGGCTTCGGCGAATTTAACATCGTGACGGATTTTGACGGCGCACTCGACACGTTGGCGGACTTCCTGCAAATCGCCGTGCATTACGTCTCGAACTTTTTCAGCAAGCGCACGACGAGCTACAACATTTTTTTCTATCATCGCGCGGGAAAAATTTTCGCTAAGGTCATGTCTCGAAATGCCACGTCGCCATATTTCGTCGGCTACAACATTCACTTTCTGCCGAACAACGTCGAACGCATTGCTGCGGAAGTTCGTAGCTACTATTTCGACGACGGCGCGAATTGACATGGAGTGCGATTTAAGATTTATCCTTGCGGCGAGGTGATTTGCATGACGGAAAAATTTTTGATTGAACTTCTGCGCGGCTACAAATCTGGAGCAGTCACGGAGGAGGCGACGCTTGCTAAGCTGAAGAATCTTTCACTCGATGCCGTGGAAAATTTCGGCTTTGCGTCAATCGATCATGCCCGCGAACTTCGTCAAGGTTTCCCTGAAGTTGTCTACGCGCCCGGCAAAACTAAAGAGCAGCTCAAAATTATTTTCAAGAACCTGTACGAACGGAGCAACGGCAATTTGATTGCAAGTCGTGCGAGCCGCGAACAATTCGATTTTCTGCACGAAGAAATTCCCTTAGCTGTCTTCGACGAAACTGCCCGAATGATTTACGTTGACCGCGACAAAACTCTTGAACGCGACGTTAGCCGAAAAATTTTAGTCGTGACGGCGGGTACAAGCGACATTCCCGTTGCCGAAGAAGCGCGATTGACGGCGTACCTTTGGGGCAATGCTGTCGACACGTGCTACGATTGCGGCGTTGCGGGAATTCATCGGCTCTTCGCGCATATTGACGAAATTACTTCGGCGAACGTTCTGATTGTTGTTGCGGGCATGGAAGGTGCTTTGGCTAGCGTCGTCGGCGGATTGACTGCGCGTCCCGTGATTGCTGTGCCCACGAGCGTCGGCTATGGTGCGTCGTTCAACGGTTTGGCGGCTCTTCTGGCAATGTTGAACAGCTGCGCGGCGGGCGTGAGCGTCGTCAACATCGACAACGGCTTTGGAGCGGGCGTTCTTGCCGCGAAGATTAATCGCGTGCGCTGACATCGTGCAATCAAAAAGAGTACCTCGACTGCCGAAGCCGAAGTACTCTTTTTTTGTGCGCCACCGAAAAATTATTCCTCAGTGTAAAATTGAACAACATTGCCGAAACGAAGACGCGGCGGACGAACGCCTTTGACCGCGATTTGACCAGGCATCGTAGCGTCCATGTTGACGACGATAGTGCAGTGACCTTCTTCGCGGAGATTTTTATTGGCGGCGTCGCCGACTTTGACGACCTCGAATTCGCTTTTGCCGACCTTGAGTTTGTCGCCAGCGACGATGTCAGCCGCCAGTTCGCCAACGCTGTGTTCAACGACCATATCCGCCAATGCCGGACGAATTTTCTCGTCAATCAGAATGAAACTGCTGTTGCTCTCAAGATAGGTTTGCGCGTCTTTGCCGATACTCGTCATTTTAACTTCGTACTTAATCATTTAACATCAACCTCCCTTTGCGCATGATACCACATTTGCGGCAAAATATTCAAGGAAAATTTGCTTTGACATTGCTCGGCGTGCATTATAAAATTCGTGAGCTTTTAGCTTTTAGGAATTGTCAACATCTGGAGGAATTAATTTGCAAGATAAAGATTTTATAACGATTGCGTTGCCGAAAGGTAAACTCTTCAGCTTGTCGACTGAATTGCTCGGCAAAGTCGGTTGGACGGCTGACGGGCTCAGCGAAAAGTCTCGCAAGCTCATCATCACCAACGAGACGGCGCGGCTCAAATTCATCATCACGAAGACTGCTGACGTTCCGACCTACGTCGAATACGGCGCGGCGGACATCGGCATTATCGGCAAGGACGTCATTCTCGAATCGGGCAAAGACGTTTATGAGTTGCTCGACCTCGGCTTCGGCAAATGTCATTTAATGATGGCGGTGCCCAAAGATAAACGTCGTCCGCAACTCGAAGATTACAACAACACGCGTGTCGCCACGAAATTTCCACACATTGCCGAAAAATTTTTCGCCGCACAGGGCATGCAAATGGAATACATCAAACTCAACGGCTCGATTGAACTTGGTCCGTTAATCGGCTTGTCGGAAAGTATCGTTGACATTGTCGAAACCGGCACGACGCTCCGCGAAAATAATCTTGAAGAGATCGTCACGATTATGAACGCGACGGCTCGGCTCATTGCAAACCGTGTAAGCTACAAGCTGAAATTTGAGCGCATTAACGGGCTTGTCGGCGACCTGTCAAAAATTTTGGCGCGATGAAAAAAATTTTGCTCGTGTATAATCCCGTGTCGGGTCACGCGGCATTCAAAAATCGTTTGGACGCCGTTATCGACAATTTCCAGCGACGCGGGATTTTTTTATCGATTTACAGGACTTCTTCGGGCGACAACTCCGATTTCGTCGATTGCGTCAAAATTTCTCAAGCCGAAGGAATTATCGCGGCGGGCGGCGACGGTACACTTCACGCGGTGATTAATTGGCTCAAAAAAAATTCGCTTGACGTTCCGATTGGCGTTATCGGTTCGGGCACATCAAACGATTTCGCCGCTCATCTTCAAATTGACGCGGAAAATTATTTCGACATCATCGCTGCGGGACGAACGCGTCCGATTGATTTGGGGCTCGTCAACGGCAGAGAATTTTTTATTAACGTGGCGAGTGCGGGCGTTTTCACGTCGATTGCTCACGAAGTCGATTCGCGGCTGAAAAATTTTCTCGGCAAGAGTGCTTACTATCTGCGCGGGCTCGGCGAATTGAAGAACTTTAAGACGGTGCCACTTGAAATTGTTGCTGACGGGCGGAAATTTTCTGTCGACGCATTTTTATTTCTCGTGCTGAATTCGTCATCGGTTGCGGGTTTCAAAAAAATTTCGGTCGCCGCGCAGATTGACGACGGTAAATTGGATTTGCTCGTGCTGAAAAAAAGTTCGCCGCGCTCATTGGTGACTTTGGCGAAAAAAATTTTGGCGGGCGAATCAGTCGACGCGGACGAAAATATTTTATCGTTGCAGGCGCGAACATTCGAGATAAAATCAGCCGCCGCGTTGACGAGTGACCTTGACGGGGAAGTCGGCGACACTTTGCCACTTAAAATAGAAACTCTCCGTCACGCAATAAATTTTTTCTGCTGAACGTCCCGCGTTGTGATATAATCGGCTCGAAAATTTCAGGCAAAGGAGTGATTATTATGGCAGTGAAAATCGGTGATTCTTACGTTTCGGAAGCCGCATACGCCTATGCGCAAAGTCGTATCGACGAAAAGTCCGATAACGTTCTCAGCGATTTGTCTCAGCAATTCAAGGATGTAAAATTCGGCGTCGGAACTCAACCTTTCGGAGGCAGCGGCACCAACAATATCACTATCGCGCCCAATATCTTGCGGCAAATGGCTAATGACCCAGAAAAGCGTTTGGAGTACGAAGCGTTGATTTACGATTGCGAAAACGTCTTGAAAAGTTCAGCGAATCGCCCCGGCTTGCAGGCTCAAGGTTTCGTTATCGACAGCAAAGGCGAACTCAGCATGTGGAGTATCGGCACTTTCGACGACAACAAACAAACTCGGTCGCTTATGCACTTCACGGACGACGAAAAGCAACGTCTTGCAGGTCGTTTGCCGACGAAAGACAAATCGAAAACGACAGTCGCCTCGACCGACAAGGTTGACGCCGAAATTACTTTGCTCAAGAATAAAAAGGCTAAACTGGAGCAAAAAATTTCTTCGACGCAAAATCCCGATGAAAATTTGGAACGTCAACTCGCGCAGATTAAAGACGAACTTCGCCAAAAAGACAACGACACTTACCGCAGAAACCGCGCGAAATTTTCGACGTCGTTGGACATTAGCTTATAGCTTATAGCTTTTAGGCTTCTAATTCCTAATTCCAAATTCCTAATTCCAAATTGACAATTTCCCCGCCGCCTGTCGACGCGGGAATTTTTTTGTGGTAAATTGTGCGCGGCTCAACACGAGCACTTCACGCGAAGGAGCGATTATCATGGCAGATTTACTCTACACAATCAAAGCGAACACGCCGAAGGAAGAAATTATTCGACAACTGCGCGAACACCCCGAAATAAAATTCGTTTCTCTTATCGGCATTGACTTGGCGGGCAACGACACTGACGAGAAAATTCCCGTGCGAATCTTTTTGAAGGACATCGACGAATTTTACGCGGGCAATGCTGTTCAAACGGACGGCTCAAGTGTCGTCCTGCCGGGTATCGCCACGCTCAACAACGCAAAGGTCGATATGCCCGTTGACCCGAATGTTAATTGGTTCGTCGATTACAATTTCGAGCATTACGACAACGTCACCAATCGTCCCGTCGGCACGCTACGAATCCCAGGCTTTTTGATTCACGAAGGCAAACGCGTCGACAGCCGCGCAGTGCTCACCGATACGCTTGTCAATGTCAAACGCGAACTTGTCAATCTGTTTCACCGCCACCCCGACATCGACGGCTTAGACGTGAGCGGCAAGGATATTATCGACATTGTCTTCACTTCCGCCACTGAACTTGAATTTTGGGTAAAAACTCCGCTTGAAGAAGCATCACTCGAAGAAATGAGCGCGGCTGAAATCATGCAAGAACAGTATTGGGAACGCACGCACGGCGCGGTTCGTTGCGCGTTGGAGCAGGCGATAATCGAGATGGACAAATACGGCTTGCAGGTCGAAATGGGTCACAAAGAAGTCGGCGGGCTCAAAGCTCAAATTGACGAGTCGGGTCACTTAACTCACGTTTGCGAACAGCTTGAGATTGATTGGAAGTTCGCGGACGCCGTGCAAGCTGCCGATAACGAAATTATCGTGCGGACTGTCGTCAAAGAAATTTTCCGCGTCAACGGTCTCGAAGTCACCTTCAAAGCCAAACCGATGATCGGGCTTGCGGGCAACGGCGAACATACGCACATTGGGCTTGCGGCAGTCACGGCGGACGGAAAAATTCACAATCTCTTTGCCGCGAAAAATCCGCTCAACGACTACATGAGCGCGGTCGGCTACGGTGCGTTGATGGGCTTACTCAAATACTACGAAGTCATCAATCCGTTTGTCAGCGCAACCAACGATTCTTTGAACCGCTTAAAGCCTGGTTTTGAGGCACCCGTTTGTATCGTGACTTCGTTGGGCAATTCGCCGAAAATCCCCGCCCGCAACCGTACAATTCTCGTCAGCTTGATTCGCGACTTGAAAAATCCTATGGCGACACGTTTCGAGTTGCGCGGCTGCAATCCGTACACGAACATTTATCTTGTACTCGCGGCGTCGTATTCGGCGATTCTCGACGGCGTGAAAATGGCGGTCAATCACAAGACGAGCGAACTTTTGGCTGAACTGAGCAAAGACGCGGGGCAAGACGGTTTTTATCTTGAACGCGACCGAGCTTATCGCAGTGAGCGCGACGTTTTCGAGGATTACACGCAGACTGAACGCGACAAACTTTTCGGCAAACCGCCCGCAACCGTTTGGGAGAACATGGAGGCTTTGCGCAAATATCCCGACAAAGTTGCAGTCATTTCGAGCGGCGGCGCGTTGCATGAACGAATCATTGACGGTTTCCGCGACGGTGCACTTTTGCGTTGGAAGACGGAGCTTATCTCGCGTATTCTGCCCGAATTGCGCACAATCGTCCGCAAGGCAAAAAAAATCGACGCCGAGTTTGTCACGGATCTCGACGCCTATAATTGGAACAAAATTTTCTTACTGCGTGCCGCGTTGGCAAAGGATTCGATTGACGAAAAGTCGCTGTTCACGCAACTTGTAATCGCTCTCAACCTTGGCGAGTATGAAACGGCGTCGCGCTTGCAGGTTGAGATTTACGAGAAGATTGAGGAGCTCAAAGCACTTTATGACGCTTACGAAAAGAACATAATCTAAATTTTTATCGTGATGACGGTCGCGGTGTTCGGGCGGCAATCAAAGTCGCGTTCGGCGGGCAACGAAACTTTTATGATAAATTTGTCGTTGGGACGAGCTTGCCCTTCGGTGCCGTCGGGAAGTTTTGGCGGTTGACCTTCGGCAGATTGTTGACTGTCGGCAGATTGTTGACTGTCGGCAGATTGTTGACTGTCGGCAGATTGTTGACTGTCGGCAGGTTGTTGAGCGTCGGCAGGTTGCTGACCGTCTGCAGGTTGTTGAGCGTCGGCAGGTTGTTGACTGTCGGTAGATTGTTGACTATCGGCAGGTTGTTGACTGTCGGCAGGTTGTTGAGCGTCGGCAGGTTGTTGAGCGTCAGCAAGTTGTTGACTGTCGGCAGATTGTTGACTATCGGCAGGTTGTTGACCAATCAAATCGGCAGGTTGTTGAGCGTCGGCAGGTTGTTGAGCGTCGACGGGTTGCTGAGCATCAGCAGGTTGTTGACCAATCAAATCGGCGGGTTGATTCGTCGAAGTCGGAATGTCGGGCAATTCGACAGGCTCCGCTTCGACGGATTTTTTTTCGTCAGGCTTGAGCTTTTCAATCACGGTGCCGAAAATTTCTTTGCCGCCAATCGAACAGCTTGCAAGCTTGCCGAGCGCGATTTTGTTAAAAATTTCTTCGCTGACTTCAGCCTCAACCCAAAGTTCGCGACTGTCGCCGATACGCGCAACGCCGTCGCCCGCAGATAAATCCTGTTCGACTTCGACGCCGTAATAAATCGTTCCGCTCACAGGCGCGATAACGTCGGTTTCACGAGCTTCCTGCTTGGCGACGTTCAACGACAATTCCGCTTGCTTGATCGCCTGTTCAGCACCAGCCAAAACTTCGGGCGGAGTCGGTCTGAATTCGTCGACATACTCGGTGTAATACTCGATAATCGGCGCGGGCTGAGTGTAAGATCCCGTTGCTGGTTGAGAATTGGCAAGTGCGCTTTCGTAGGCACGTCGAGCGGCGTCGCGTTGAACGGCACTGACCGCACCCATCTCGAACAATTCTTCCATGCGGTTCGCACGTTCCTCAAGTTTCGCCAAATTGCCGCCGCCACCACCGCCTGAAGGTGCAGTGTACACGGGCGCAGGTTGAATGACACGTTCGCGCTGAACGGGCACTTTGACCCATTGACCTTCCGCAAGCGTGGCGTAATTGTCCTTGGCAAGCTGAACGGTGTTTTCGAGCTGTTGAATTTCTTCTTCGGTTATGTTGACTTCGAGGCGGGCAATCACGTCACCGACCTTGACTTCTGCGCCGTCTTCGAACAACAGTTCTTTGACTTTGCCGTTAGCGAGCACGCGCACTGAAACCATTGTCCCGACAACTTTGGCGTCGGTGAGCTGAATAGTTTCGCTTTTGTGCCAATATTTGAATTCGGCGTAACCGATGAGCAATGCCGGCACAATTATTGCGACGAGTAACCAGCGAATAATTTTCTCGACCTTCGCGGTAATATCGATGATTTGCATTTCGTTAACTCCAAAATTTTTTTAGTGGCTGTTGATAAATTCCTATAAGCTACAAGCTCAAAAGTAGCGCGGATATTTTACAACACAGCAAAAAAATTTTCCACAGCCCGCGAATAAAACATTTCGTCGCGAAAAAACCTCCCGCCGCATTTGACGAGAGGTTTTTACTTCTATGTTCGGTGAGCGATGAGCCGCTCAAAATTATTCGACGACTTCCGTAGGATTGAGTTCTTGAGCGCGTTCGTCGAAGCGACGCATGATTTCGGCGTAGGTGTCCTTTGTGATTTGTGGCATATCTTCTTCGCCGGTTGCGTCCTTCCACATAAGTCCCGCCTGTTTGAAACCGTCCTCGACGGCAACACGCATTGCGGAAAGTTTTTCGGGGTCGCCGCCAGCAATCGCATTCGCCAAATCGAAAACACGTGTCGCCACAGCATCAACAGACCAATCGCCGCCTTCGCCGACAGCTTTTGCCGCCTCTTCGGGAGTCGTCGCGACTTCAGGCAGACCTAAGCTTGAAACGTCAATCTGCGTGTCGCCGAAGTTCAATTTCTCGACGCCTTCATCAGCCCAGACTTGACGCTTTTGGTTATGCTCGGTCAACGCTTGAATCATCAGATTAAGCATCGTCTGTTCGTGCAAGGCAACTTCGTCGTTGAGCGCACGGATTTGATCATCGGGCAAACCTTTAGTCTCTTGCGCTTTGTCGACGGATTGCAGAGCGTTCATGCCTTCGGTTGAAATGTTCACGTTAGACGCGTCGCCGAAATTCGGTTCCGAAGATTGCGTTTGCGTCGATTGATTCTTGTCGGTGCCTTTGGAATTGGTGCCTGTGGTTTGCGTCGAGTACAGCCCGTAAGATTGCACTGCGCTTGAATTGGTTACGTCCATGTTAGACATTTTGAAAACCTCCTTGAAAAAATCACGGTGAACTACATCATTAGCAACATTTCCATTTCAAAATTCTGCCGAGCTTCCAATTTCGTTGCGGTTGAGCCGTCGGGTTTAGGCGGCGCGGTGTAATCGGGAACAACGATCATGTTCGGCTTGTGCTTGACTTGTTCGACAATCCGCGAGCCTTTGTAAGTCGTCACCATAATCGAGCCGTCTGGTCTGAAACGCTTAATCGTCTCGGTCGGCTGAATTGAAATGCTTGGAGCGTCGTCGCGATTGGCGTTGCCGGAATCCTCGTCGACTTTGACAGTGCCGGTTAAATCCTCTTGCAGGTCGGCAATCTCGTCGAGTTGGCTTTGAACTTCAGCCATTGCGCGAACATCGGCTTTGACGTTGGAAATTTTTTCGGCAAGGATTTTGGAATATTCCGAAGCGATGCCGTTGCTGCCTTTGTATGAAGACTGCGACGCGCTTTTAGATGTCGCGAGATTTGTGACGTCCAAAACTTTCATCGTAATCACGCTCCTAAAAATTTTTCTTTAAAGTTTATCGGCATTCGGGGCGCGACGCTAAAATTTTTTCGATTATATTATGCACTGCGCGGCTTGTCAATTTATCGGCAACCGTTTAAAATTTCCGCGACAAAAAACTTTTGGAGGCGGCAACGTGTTCAAGTCGTCGTTGCCCGCATTGAACTTTTGGAGGCGATTTTATGTTGAGCGACGTTGAAATTGCACAGTCCGCGCAGATTGACAAGATTACGGTGGCGGCGAATAAGCTCGGCTTGACGGAAGACGATTTGGAATTTTACGGCAAGTTCAAGGCAAAAATTTCCCCCGACGTTTGGCACCGCGTCAAAGACAATCCCGACGGCAAATTGATTCTCGTTACGGCGATAACTCCGACACCTGCGGGCGAAGGCAAGACGACAACTTCAATCGGCTTGGCGGACGCATTCGCACATCTCGGCAGAAAAATTTGCGTTGCGCTCCGTGAGCCCAGTCTCGGTCCGTGCTTCGGAATCAAAGGCGGTGCGGCTGGCGGCGGTTATGCTCAAGTCGTGCCAATGGAAGATATTAACCTGCACTTCACGGGCGACTTTCACGCGATAACGACGGCGCATAACTTATTGGCGGCTGTCCTCGATAATCATCTGCAACAGGGCAACGAGTTAAAAATTGACGTGCGGCGCGTCGTGTGGAAACGTGTCCTTGACCTCAACGACCGTGCGCTTAGAAATGTGATTGTCGGACTCGGCGGCAAAGCTAACGGCGTTCCGCGCGAAACGGGCTTCGACATTACGGTTGCCTCGGAGATGATGGCGATTCTTTGCCTTGCGAAAGATTTTGCTGACCTCAAAGAGCGGCTCGGCAAAATTATCGTCGCGTACACTGTCGACGGCTCAATCGTCACGGCGAACGATTTAAACGTCACGGGCTCACTTGCACTGCTGTTGAAGGACGCAATCAAACCGAATCTCGTGCAGACGTTGGAAGGCACTCCCGCGCTGATTCACGGCGGACCTTTCGCGAACATTGCACACGGTTGCAACAGCGTCACGGCGACACGTTACGCGCTCAAATTGGCGGACATCGTCGTCACGGAGGCGGGTTTTGGTGCTGACCTCGGCGCGGAAAAATTTTTGGACATCAAATGTCGCATGAGCGGTTTGCAACCCGACGCGGTTGTTATCGTCGCCACGATTCGCGCACTCAAAATGCATGGCGGCGTTGACAAAAAAAATCTTGCCGAACCGAACGTTGCGGCTGTCGAATGCGGACTTGAAAATTTGGAAAAACATATTGAGAACATCCAAGGCTTCGGATTGCCGGCGATTGTCGCGCTCAACGACTTCCCGACTGACACGCCCGAAGAAATTTCTGCGGTTGAAAAAATCTGTGCGGCTAAAGGTGTTCGATTCGCCCGCTCGAAAGTTTTTGCTGACGGTGGCGCGGGCGGCATTGAACTTGCCAAAGCGGTCGAGGACAGTTTCAACGACGCGAAGAATTTCACGCTGACTTATTCCGACGACGAGACCATTGCCGAAAAAATTTCTGCGGTCGCGAAGAAAATTTACGGCGCGGACGGCGTGGACTTCACATCAGCCGCGAAGAAACAGCTTGAGGAAATTGAGCGGCTCGGCTTCGGCAAGCTCCCGATTTGCATTGCCAAAACGCAATATTCGTTATCAGACGACGCGGCGAAACTCGGTCGCCCGAAAAATTTCAATGTCACTGTTCGCGAGCTGAAAATTTCTGCAGGCGCGGGATTTATCGTCGTGTTGTCGGGTGCAATCTTGACAATGCCTGGACTTCCGAAACGTCCTGCCGCAGAAAAAATCGACATCACAGCCGACGGAGTTATCAGCGGCTTGTTCTGAACGTTGCGGGAATTTGAGGCCGTCATGGATGACGGCCGCCGGCAACACGTCCACGGAAAGGACGTTTTGCCGGAACCATGACTTACGGGTAATCTTAACGTTGGAACAGTTACGACTTGAACGCCCCTGCGAGGTGCCCTTTTCTTTTGCAACTTTTCTTTTGGGCACGCAAAAGAAAAGTTGATCAACAAAATCAAAACGTTGCCGTCTCGCCAATTTCAGAAAAGTTTTTAGAAAATACTTGCAAACTTCGCCCGAAATGATATAATGCACCGCAGATAGTTTTTAATTCGTTTTTAATGGTAAGGGGGATTTCTAATGGCAAAAATCGAGAAAGTTATCGGTCGTGAAATCGTAGACTCCCGCGGCAATCCGACGGTTGAAGTTGATGTCGTTCTTGAGGGCGGCATTGTCGGTCGCGCAGCTGTTCCTTCCGGCGCATCCACCGGCGTTAACGAAGCTCTCGAACTGCGTGACGGCGACAAAGGTCGTTATCTCGGCAAAGGCGTTCTCAAAGCTGTCAACAACGTCAACACGATTATCGCTCCGGCACTCGTCGGCGACTGCGTCCTCAATCAGCGTGCGCTTGACTACAAGATGATCGAACTCGACGGCACGCCCACGAAGAGCAAACTCGGCGCAAACGCAATTCTCGCTGTCTCGCTCGCCGCTGCCAAAGCCGGTGCCCAAGCTGTCGGACTGCCCCTTTATCGCTATATCGGCGGTTGCAATACCTATAAAATGCCTGTCCCGATGATGAACATCATCAACGGTGGCGCGCATTCCGATGCTCCGATTGCTTTCCAAGAATTCATGATTCGTCCCGTCGGCGCACCCAGCATTCGTGAAGCTATCCGCATGGGCGCAGAAGTTTTCCACAACCTCGCCAAAATCCTCAAAGGTCGCGGACTTTCCACGGCTGTCGGCGATGAAGGCGGCTTTGCTCCCAACCTCAACGGCACGGAAGATGCTCTCGAAACCATCGTCAAGGCTATCGAAGCTGCCGGCTACAAACCTGGTGCTGACGTCAAAATCGCTATGGACTGCGCGGCGTCCGAATTCGCTGTCAAAGAAGGCGACGAATACTTCTATGACTACAAACAACTCAACGGCAAACACCCGATTCTGAAAGACCCCAACGGCAAAAAACTCAGCGTTCCCGAACAAATCGAGTTCCTCGAAAAACTCGTTGATACCTATTACATCGACTCCATTGAAGACGGCTTGGCAGAAGAAGACTGGGCAGGTTGGGTCGAACTCACCAAGAAGATTGGTCACAAATGCCAGCTCGTCGGCGACGACCTCTTCGTCACCAACACCAAGTTCCTTGAAAAAGGTATCAAAATGGGCGCGGCAAACTCAATCCTCATCAAAGTCAATCAGATCGGTTCGCTTACCGAAACTCTCGAAGCAATCGAAATGGCTCATCGCCACAACTACACGACCGTTACTTCTCACCGCTCCGGCGAGACCGAAGACGCTACAATCGCTGACATTGCTGTCGCAACCAACAGCGGTCAAATCAAGACCGGTTCGCTCAGCCGCACAGACCGTATGGCAAAATACAACCAGCTCATTCGTATCGAAGAAGAGCTCGGCAAATGTGCTGTTTATGAGCGCGCACCGCTTCTCAATCGCTCGGTCGGCAGATAATTCGTCGGCAACTTAACAATCGACTATAAAGGCACTGCCTCGAACGCGGGGCGGTGTCTTTTTGATTTTAATCGTTGACGCTGCGCGGCTCGCATGTTAATCTACGCAGAAACTAAAATAATTTTACTGAGAGGTTTTCATGCTTAACAAATTGCTGAAAGTCGAAGAACATTTCGGGGAGATTGAATCGCGATTGGGCGACCCGTCAATCATTGCGGACGTAGAAAAATTCACCGCACTCACCCGCGAACTCGCCGCACTCGAACCGATTGTAATGAAGTTCCGCGAATACAAAAAAATCCTCGCACAAATCGACGAAGATAAAATTTTACTCGAAACGGGCGACGACGAACTTAAAGCTTTGGCGGCTGAAGAACTCGCCGAACTTAGAAAATCGAAAGCCGAATTGGATGCCGAGTTGCCGATTTTACTTCTGCCAAAAGACCCCAACGATGATAAAAACGTCATCATGGAAATCCGCGGCGGCGTCGGCGGCGAAGAAGCTACACTATTCGCGGGCGACCTTTTCCGAATGTACACGCGTTATGCTGAACGTCAAGGTTGGCGCGTTGACATTGTTGACTCGAACGCCACGACAATCGGAGGCTTCAAAGAAATTTCGTTCACTGTTGACGGCGCGGGAGCCTTCAGCAAGCTCAAATACGAGAGCGGTACTCATCGCGTGCAAAGAATCCCCGTCACCGAAAGCGGTGGACGAATTCACACAAGCGCGGTCACTGTTGCCGTCATGCCCGAAGCCGAGGAAGTCGACGTTATCATCAATCCTGCTGACCTGCGAATCGACACCTACTGCGCGAGCGGCGCGGGCGGTCAATACGTCAATCGCACCGAGACTGCAATCCGAATCACGCACTTGCCGACGGGTATCGTCGTTCAATGCCAAGACGAAAAGTCACAGCTCAAGAACAAGGAAAAGGCGATGCGTGTCTTGCGTTCCCGCGTGAAAGATGTGGCTGTTCGTGCACAGAACGAAGCTATTGCCGCAGACAGAAAAAGCCAAGTCGGTTCGGGCGACAGGAGCGAACGTATCCGCACGTACAATTTTCCGCAAGGACGCGTTACCGACCACCGAATCGGCTTGACTCTTCACAAACTCGACGCAGTCTTGAACGGTGACATTGACGAGATAATCGCCGCGCTCATCACCGCTGACCAATCTAAAAAATTATCACGGGAACGTTAAAGTTCTTCGCCGTTTGACGCAATGACGCGCTTGTACCAATCGAACGAAAGTTTCTTACTGCGTTCAAGCGTGCCGGAGCCGTCATTGTTCTTGTCGACGTAGATAAAGCCGTAACGTTTTTTCATTTCGCCTGTAGTCGCCGAAACCAAATCGATACAGCCCCAAGGCGTGTAACCAATAAGATCAACGCCGTCAATCTCGACGGCTTTTTTGACTTCTGCAATATGTGCGCGCAGATAATCAATGCGGTAGGCGTCATTGACCGTGCCGTCAGCCTCTTTAACGTCAATCGCTCCGAAGCCGTTTTCGACAATGAACAGCGGAATTTCGTAGCGTTCATAAAGCGTCGCGAGAGTGTAGCGTAAACCGACAGGATCAATCGACCATCCCCAATCGCTGACCTTGATGTAAGGATTCGCAACGGTGTGTTCGGATTGCCCGTATTGATTGTCCGTGGCGTGACCGTCCGCCTTGACAGTCGAGCTCATGTAGTAGCTGAAGCCGATATAATCGACGGTGCCTTCCGCCAAAATTTTTTCGTCGCCAGGCTCAATCTTCGGCGCGGAATTTGTTTCAGCCCAAAGAGTTTTCGCGTAGGCGGGATAATGTCCGCGAACTTGCACATCAGCGAAATAAGTCTTGCCGTGCAGTTCCTCAACGGAAGTTATCATGTCGTCGGGATTGCAGCTGTACGGATAGCAGGGAATCCACGCGACCATACAGCCGATTTTGAAGTTCGGATTAATTTCGTGACCGCACTTGACGACCAAAGCACTCGCCACGAACTGATGATGCGCCGATTGATACATTGCGGCATGAGGATTGTCGCACTCGGTAAATTTGAAGCCCGAATTCGTCCAGCTGAAAAAGTCGTTGCCAATCGTCGACTGATTGTTAATCTCGTTGAACGTCATCCAATACTTGACTTTGTCCTTGTAGCGGCGCATGACAACATCGGCGTAGCGCACGAAGAATTCAATCAGCTTGCGATTCGTCCAGCCGCCGTATTCTTTGGCAAGGTGCAACGGCATTTCAAAATGGCTCAGCGTGATGACCGGCTCAATGTTGTACTTGTGCAGTTCGTCAAAAAGTTCGTCGTAGAATTTCAAGCCCGCCTCGTTGGGTTCGGACTCGTCGCCTTTAGGAAAAATTCTTGTCCAAGCAATCGACGTGCGGAAACATTTAAAGCCGAGTTCAGCGAAAAGTTTCACGTCGTCTTTGAAACGGTGGTAGAAGTCGATGCCGTCGTGATTGGGATAATTTTTGCCCGCAACGACACCGTCAGTGATTTCGCGCGGAACGCCGTGAGCACCAGCCGTCAGCACGTCAGCGACGCTTAAACCTTTGCCGCCTTCAAGGTAGCCGCCTTCGAGCTGGTGAGCCGCAACTGCACCGCCCCACAGAAAATTTTTCGGGAAAGCCATACCCGACACCTCCACAAATTTTTTCGCGAAAATTTTATCACAAGTAACTTGATCCGTGCAAAAAAAGTTGGCAAAAAAAATTGCCGCCCGTTGCCGAGCGACGTGATTTATTTTCGGTTGAGTTGTCGACGTGTCAATTCCTGCACCAATTCGATTGCAACGCGTCCGAGACCAGTTTCGCGCGAAATATCTTCGATTGACATGCCCGCCAAAAGCATTTCCTTGATTATCGCCGAGTCGGTCGTTTCTAGCTTGAGGTCGCGGCGTTCGGGCAGAATTTCTTTTTCGGGCGGAGTCGGTCGCGGCTTTTCGGCAGGTTTGTCTTCGGCGGCGGAATTTTTTTCAGCCTCGCGGATTGCGTCGAGTGCTGCCTTGCGAACGTCGCGTCCCGAACGTGAACTTTTTCTTTTTTTGCGCAGTGACTTGGCTTGATTGTCGGGCGGTTCCTCGGACGGAGCCTCTGCCATCTTCGCGGAAGCCTCGGTTAATTTTTTGCGTGTCGCCTCGATTTTGACGGGGTCACCTTCGACGACCTGCATCGGCTGTTTGTTTTCGGGCGACAGAACGATTGAGTTGCGCGGCTGAGCGATTTTTTCTTTTGGCGTTTCGGCGATTGTCTCTTCCAAAATTTTGTCGAATTCGTTGTTCGGGATCGTCGCGACTTTGTCGACTTCGTCTTTTGGTGTCGGCGCAGCGGAACGTACCATTGACGGCATTGAAATTGGTCCGAGCGGATTGAGCGGTGCGGCAGGCGGCGCAGTCACTTGAGTTACTGGCGGTGTGCGTATCGGTGCTGAAGTTATCGGTGCTGGAGTTATTGGTGTAGGTGTTATCGGCGTCGGTGTTATTGGCGTCGGTGTTATCGGTGTGACGAGCGGCTGATTGATTTGCGGGATTGGCACTTGCTGTTGAAGCGGGAACGGCGTCGACATGATGAGATTCAATCTGCGTTCGACGTTCTCCATTTTCCGTTGCATTGTGTTGACTTCCGCGCCAGCGTCTTCCAACCGCGCTAGCAAGTCACGAATTTCGCCCGATTGACCTTCCGTGCGTTTGAGAAGTTTTTTGAGCTCAATGACGCGTCCTTCAAGCTGTGTGCGATTGCGTTCGGATTCGTCCAGAATACTTTCGAGGTGCGTGACGTGATTTTCCATTCGCGCGATAATCTCGTTGGCGGTGCGTTCAAGCTCCTGTTTTAATTTTCCGGTCGAGTCGGCGACTTCGCGGCGTTCCAAAGCGTCTTGCTTGCGTCGGCGGCTGCTCATCCAAGCGACAAAGATAATGCCTATGCCCACGGCTATCAGCATTAACATCAATTCAATCATCATAAAAATTTTCTCCCAACGTTGTGGCGATAGAATTTTTGGCATTGAGAATAGCATAATCCACACTCTAAAGCAAGCACATCGCCCGTTGACTATTAAGCCCGCTTTTAACCTAAAAGTGCGAGAATTCCCCCGCCTCTGTAGGCGGTGGGATGTGAGG
>CAMUZG010000016.1 GCA_947165145.1 uncultured Selenomonadales bacterium | reverse complement strand
TTTCTCATAGTAAGCTCATTATACTACTTTTTTTCTATGAACACACGTTCTAAGACCGACGAGGCGGCACAAGTATGAAAAAGTTTCTGATAATCGACGGCAGCAGCATTTTCTACCGCGCCTTTTACGCCATGCCGAGCTTGACTGCACCGAGCGGCGAACCTACTGGGGCGGTTGTCGGCTTCGCGAACATCATCTTGAAAATTTTGCGTGAACAATCACCCGACTTGGCGGCAGTTGCTCTCGACACGTCAAAGAAAACTTTCCGCAACGAAATTTTTTCCGACTACAAAGCGACGCGTCAACAAATGCCCGACGACCTTGCGGCTCAACTCGACTTGCTCAAGGAATTCATTGACGTTATCGGCTTGAAAACCTGCGCGGCTGTCGGCTACGAGGCGGACGACATTATCGGCACGTTGTCGGCACAGGCGTCCGAAAATTTTCACGTCAAGATTCTGACGGGCGACCGAGACGCTCTGCAGCTCATCAACGCGACGACTAGCGTTTTGCTCAACAAGAAAGATGGTACCGAACTTTACGACGAGAAAAAATTTTTCGCTGAATACGGATTCGATCCTCAACTGCTCGTCGACTTCAAAGGTCTGCGCGGCGACCCATCCGACAATATCCCAGGCGTGCACGGTATCGGCGACAAGACTGCTTTGAAACTGATTCACGACTTCGGCACGGTGGAAAATGTTCTTGCCCGACGCGATGAGCTCACGTCAAAAAAAATTCGCGACGCATTGACGATTCACGCTGATGACGCGCTCAAAAGCAAGCAACTTGCGCAAATCGTCCGCGACGTGCCGAACATCATCTTCGACGCGGAAAATTTTGCAATCACGCCCGATTTGATTCGTGCCGACAAATTCTGCAAACGTTACGCGCTCAACAAAATCAAGACGAAGATTCATGAGCTATTCGGCGAAATAACTCTTTTCGACATTGAGCCGACATTTCAGCCGCCCGCGCAGGACATTAACGCGATTGACTTCGACAAAATTTTTTCGGCGGAAACAGTGACGATTGTCCGCCGTGATACGGAAAATTTCGCGATAAAAATTTTCGGCGGAGAAATTTTTTCGGCGACCCACGAAGATATTCAGCGCGTCTTCAACGAATTCGGCGGCAAAATTATTTTGAGCGACGTGAAAATTTATCTGCGCACATTCCACATCGACGCCCCGACAAAAATTTTCGACGTGGAGCTTATCGCCTATCTGCTTTATCCCGAACGCGACAAGGCGATTCGTGACGCCGAACTTACCAGCGACGTGATGACGCTCGAAGAAATTGCCGCAAGCTACGAAAAACTTTTGGACGACGATTTGACGCGGCTTTATCGAGAAATTGAATTGCCGTTGACCGAAGTCCTTGCACGCATGGAAGAACGCGGCGTTTTCATCGACGTGAACGGGCTCGGAAAAAAATCCGTCGAAATGACTGGTCGTATCTTCGCGCTGGAAAAAAAGATTTACGAGCTGGCAGGCGAAATTTTCAACATCAATTCGCCAAAACAAATGGCTGACGTGCTGTTCGTCAAGCTCAAGTTGCCGCCCGTCAAGAAGACTAAAACAGGCTACTCGACCAACGCTGAAGTTTTGGAGGAACTCAAGTGGCGCAATCCGATTGTCGCGACGATTCTCGATTACCGCGCGTTGACAAAGCTTAAGTCGACGTACCTTGACGGACTCGGCAAACTCATCGGCAGCGACGGACGCGTTCACACGAATTTTAATCAAACCGTGACCGTGACGGGCAGATTGTCCAGCTCCGACCCGAACCTGCAAAATATTCCCGTGCGCACCCGTGAAGGTCGTGAGATTCGTGCGTTGTTCAAGGCGGGCGACGGCTACGATTGCATTCTATCAGCTGACTATTCGCAGATTGAATTGAGACTTTTGGCGCACATGAGCGGCGACGCAAATTTGATTGACGCGTTCAATCGCGGGCAGGATATTCATTCGCGGACGGCGGCTGAAGTGTTCGGCATTGACCTCGACACGATAACGCCCGACCTTCGGCGCAAGGCAAAGGCTGTCAACTTCGGCATCGTCTACGGCATTAGCGATTACGGCTTGTCGAAAAGCTTGAACATCACGCGCAAGGAGGCGGCTGAATACATTTCGCGCTACTTTGAACGTTATCCGGGCGTGAAAAATTTTATGGACGAGACCGTTGCCAAAGCTCACGATTGCGGCTACGTGTCGACGATGTTCGGGCGTCGGCGGCTGTTGCCGGAGATTAACGACAGGAATTTTAACAAGCGATCTTTCGCCGAACGAACCGCCATGAACACGCCGATTCAAGGCAGCGCGGCGGATATCATAAAATTGGCGATGATTCGTGCCGAAAACAATCTTCGCGGGCTGGAGAGCCGAATAATTATCCAGGTGCACGACGAACTTGTTTTGGAGGCAAAGAACGCTGAACTTGCTGACGCCGAACGAATTTTGCGCGAAGCCATGGAAAACGTCGTAAAGCTAGCGGTGCCGCTCGTCGTCGACATTCACAGTGGAGCAAATTGGTCGCTCGCAAAATAAATTTCCATAAAAATTTTCACAATGTGTGATATAATCGTCTCAAAAACTTTGGAGGCGATTTTTTTTATGAGACTGCTCCACACGGCGGACTTGCACCTCGGCAAAACGCTGAAAGGTCAACCGCTACTCGACGACCAAATTTTTATTCTCGACGAGATGTTCAAAATCATCGCCGACGAAAAAATCGACGTGTTGCTGATTGCTGGCGACGTGTACGACCGCGCAATTCCGCCGCCCGAAGCCGTCGACCTGTTCAACGAGACGCTCACAAAACTTGTTGAAAAAAATTTGCCGACGCTGATTATCGCGGGGAATCACGACAGCGCGACACGTTTGAATTTCGGTAGAAAAATTTTTGAGCGGCAGAACATTTTCATTGCGGCGAAGGTCGATGAGCCCGCGCAGGTTGTTTTGGCTGACAACTTTGGAGAAATTTTTTTCACGCCGATTCCGTACGCAGAACCCGCCACGCTTGCCGCAATGATAAAGTCTGCACGACAAAAAATTCCCGCTGGCAAAAGAAGTGTCGCGATTGCTCACGCGTTTTTGACGGGCGGCATTGAGTCTGAATCCGAACGCAAATTTGTCGGCGGCTCCGCGAATGTCGACGCGCAAATTTTTTCGGGCTACGATTACGTTGCGTTGGGGCACCTGCATTTCTCACACACACCGAAAGGCGCACCGAAAAATATCCGTTACGCTGGTTCGCCGCTGAAATATTCCTTCGACGAGTCCACGCACAAAAAATCCGTTACGGTTGTCGACATTGACGCTCAAGGCTCCGTTCGCGCTGAACAAATTCCCTTGACGCCGCGCAGAGATGTTCGCATTGTGACGGGCACGCTTGCCGATTTGAAAAAATTCCCGCGCACAGAAGATTACATTCACGCACGATTGACCGAACGCGTCATCAACGTTCAAGACAAGCTCGCCGATGTTTTTCCGCAACTGTTGAGCGTTGAATTCATGCCGCAGAAAAATTTGGCGACTACCGACGAAATGCCGACTGCCCGCGCTAAAGGCTCGACGCTCGATTATTTCGCGGATTTTTTTGTTGAACAGACCGGCGAAATTTTGAGCGACGATTACCGCGAGGCGATGCGCGAATTGCTAATTGAAATTGCCCGCGACGAAAGAGAGGCGTGAACAATGAGACCTGTTCGATTGAAGATGACGGCGTTCGGACCATACGTCAATCCCGTTGAGCTCGACTTTGAACGCGGACTCGGCGGCGAAAATTTTTTCCTGATTCACGGCGCGACTGGTTCCGGCAAGACGACGATTCTCGACGCGATTTGTTTCGCGCTGTACGGCAAAAGTTCTGGCGGCTCGCGGACGGGCGAAATGATGCGTTCCGAACAGTCAAAGCCCACCGACAAGACCGAAGTCGAATTCACGTTCACCCTGCGCGGCAAGACCTATCGAATCCGACGCAACCCGAAATATCTTCGCGCAAGTCGACGCGGCGGCGGTTTGACGGAGGAAAAAGCCTCGGCGGAAATTTTCGAGAACGGCAGAAAAATCGATACGCGTGATGTCTCGGAATACGTGCGCGACCTGCTGAATTTTGAATGCGACCAATTCCGCCAAGTCGTCGTGCTCCCGCAAGGTGCGTTCCAAAAATTTTTGCTGGCGAAATCCGACGTGCGACAAGGCGTCTTAAACACGCTGTTCAACGCAGGATTTTTCAAGCGCGTGGAAGACGAACTCAAACTTAAAGCGTCGAACGCAAAAAAAATTTCCGACGAACTGTCGGAGCGCAAAAAAAATTTTCTCGACGAAGCAGCTTGCACCGAAGCCGAATTGCCCGCGCTGATAAATCGACTTGCCACAGAATTCGACTCGGCACAAACGCAAATCGATTCGTTGGCATCTTTGGCACTCGACGCGCAAAAAAAATTCTCCGACGCCCAAAATTTATCCAAGCTCTTCGCGGATTTGGCAACGAAATCGCAGGAACTCGACGACGCGCAACGTTTGCTTGCAAGAATTCGTGACGAACTGTCAGCGGCTCAAATCGAATTCGACAAGCGAACGGCTGAAGAACCGCAGCTCAAAGAATTGCAAAGACTTGCCGACGAACTCGATAAAAAAAGGCTCGCGCTCAAAAAATTGCAAGCCAAACGCGACGAACTCAAAAAGGCAATCAATGCGGCGGAAAAATCTGCGGCGGAAGTCGAACGGCTTGTTAAGCTCAAAAAATCCTGCGACGAGACGATGACGCATCTCACTGCGGAAGCCGAACAACTTCAAGACGCGCCCGCGAAACTTGCAGTCGCCAAACAGAAACTCAAGGACGCTCAAGCCCGCGAAGAACTTTCGGCGGAACTCAACGACTTGCGCAGAAAAATTTCATTGGCGGAAAAAAATTTATCGACGGCAACCAAAAATCACGAGGCGGCTGAAAAAAATCTTTCTGAACTGCGCGGACGACAAATTTCAGGCAGTGCGACACGTCTAGCGGCGACACTCGTTGACGGCGAACCTTGTCCCGTGTGCGGCGCGATTCATCACCCAAAGCCTGCAACGTCCGACTCCGCAATCCCGACCGATGAACAAATCACCGACGCCGAATCCGAAGTAAAATCGCTTGCTGACAGAAAAAATTCCGCCGTTGAACTTTTGGCGGGTCTCAAAGGCAAACTCGTCGAGAAAGAAAAATCTTTGGCAGAGTCCGCGCAGTTCATGACTGTTGCTGAGGCTCAAGCCGATTTCAACAAACTTTCGGCGGACGTGAAAACTTTGGAGAGCCATCGCGAACGAATCAAACGCGGCTTGAAAAAAACTACTGAAACTGTCGCGGACTTGGAAGCGGCACAATCCGACGACAAAAAATTTTCCGACGCGGCGAACACTTTGCGCGGCGAAGTTGCGGCAATGGAACGCGACGTTGACAAAAAATATTCGGCAGATGAAACTTTGCTCGACGATGAAATTTCCGCGACGAACCGACAACTCACCGAACTCAATGCGGCTTTCAAACGGGCGCAGGACAATTTCAATCAGCTGAACAATCGGGCAGCGGCTCAAAAGTCGACAGTAGACGCGGCGCAAAAAAATCGTGACGAACTCGCGACGCAACTTGCGGACAAGACCAAACCCGACCTTCCCGCGCTGAAAAAAAATCGTGACGACACAAACGCGGCTCACGTTGCGGCGATTAAATCTCAAGCGAATTTGTCTGCACGTCTCGAACGGCTCAAAGTCATTGCTGAAAAAATTTCCGCGCTGTCCGACGATTTGAACGTTGCCGAAAAAAATTTTTTGATGTGGAAGACGCTCAGCGACGCCGCCAACGGTCAAGTCTCGAAAATTTCTTTCCAACGCTACTATCTGGCGACGATGTTCAAAGAAATTATCGGCGAGGCAAACAATCGGCTTGAAAAGATGAGCGGCGGACGTTATCGCTTTCAACGCAAGGAAAATGTCACCGACCGCAGATATTCGGCGGGCTTGGATTTGGAAATTGTCGACGATTACAGCGGCACGGCGCGAGCCGTCGAAACGCTCAGTGGCGGGGAAAGTTTTCTGGCGTCGTTGAGTTTGGCGTTGGGATTGGCGGCTGTCGTGCAGAATAACGCGGGCGGTATCAAGCTCGATACGATTTTTATCGACGAAGGCTTCGGCACGCTCGACACGGAAACGCTTGACTTCGCGATGAAAACTTTGCTTGAACTGCAGAGCGACGGACGGCTCGTCGGGATAATTTCTCACGTCGAGGAGCTGAAAAATCAAATGCCCGTTCGGCTTGAAATTTCCAAGACCAAAACGGGCAGTGAGGCAAAATTTATTTCGTGACTAAACTTTTCGCCAAACGCACAGCTTCGACACCGTCGCGGGCATAGGCATCGGCACCGGCACTGTCAGCATATTCCTGCGTGAGAGCCGCGCCACCGACCATAACTTTTGCCGAAGATCCAGCCGCGTGCAAATCCGCGATAACCTTGTCAATCTGCACCATCGTCGTCGTCATCAACGCGCACAGCCCGACAATATCGGCGTCGTGTTCAAGGGCGGCACGAACAATTTCGGCGGAATCAACGTCCTTGCCGAGGTCGACGAGTTTAAAGCCGCTGTTTGAAATCAACGCGCCGACGATATTTTTGCCGAGGTCGTGCACGTCGCCTTTGACAGTCGCAATAACAAACGTTCCCTGCGTAGAATTTTCCTGCGCGGGGAAATTTTTTTTGAGCTCGTCGAAGGCAAGCCGCATCGTTTCAGCACTCAACAGCACTTGCGGGAGAAAAATTTTTCCTGCGCCGAAGTCTTCGCCAAGTTCGTTCATTGCGGCGGTTAGTGCGCGTTCGGTGATTTCGTTCGCGGAAAAATTTTCGTCAACAGCTTTTTTTATCAGCGCGGGAATTTCGTCCTTGTCACCTTCCTGCACGGCAAGTTTTATCGCGCTCAAGGTGTCACGGGCAGTTTTTTTTTGCGACTTGTCTGCGGTGAATGACAGCGTGCCGCTTAACTGACCGAGTTTGCTGAATTGCAGACCGTTCGGGTCGTGAGCAAGTAGCGCGGCGGACGCTTTAAGCGCGTTCATCATCAGTTCGTCGTAGGGATTCATTATCGGCGCGTCGAGCCCGTTCGCCAAACACATCGCGAAGAACGTCGAGTTAATCAGCGGGCGATTCGGCAGCCCGAATGAAATGTTGCTCAATCCCATTGTTGTCGGCAAGTTCATTTCACCGTAAAGTTTGAGTGTGCGCAAAACTTCGAGGCAAGCGTTTTTGTCGGCGGAAATCGTCATCACGAGCGCGTCAAGCAAAAAATCTCCGTCGTCGAGTCCGTGAGCTTTTGCCGCGTCGATAATCGTTTTCGCGACTGCAACGCGTTCAACCGCAGTTTTCGGGACGCCGTGTTCTGTGAGCGGGAGAATTAAAATTGCCGCACCGTAACGTTTGGCGAGCGGCAAAAATTTTTCGAGACGTTCGGGCTCCGCGCTGACCGAATTAATCAGTGCACGCCCAGGGAAATTTTTCAAGCCCGCCTCCAACGCGGCAACATCGCTCGTGTCAATCGACAGCGGCACATCAGTTATCTGCGCGATTTCGCGGACGGACTTCGCCATCATTTGAGATTGGTCGATACCGCCGACGCCCATGTTGACATCAAGAATTTGTGCGCCCGCTTTGACTTGGTTGAGCGCGTCGCGTTTGACGCCGAGCAGTGAACCTTCGCGAATTTCAGCGGCAAGTTTCTTTCGCCCCGTAGGATTGATCCGTTCGCCGATGAGCGTTGTGGAATTTTTATCGATGACGACGGTTTTTGAACGACTCGACAACATCAATCGCCGATTAAAATTTCTCTGCGCGGGTTGAAGATTTTTCACAGTCGCAGACAATTCGCGGATATGATCGGGCGTCGTACCGCAACAACCACCGAGATATGTCGCACCCGCTTCGACGAGAGCTTTGCCCCAACTGCCGAAAGTTTTCGCGTCCATGGGAAATTTCGTGACGCCGTTTTCAAGATAAGGCATACCTGCGTTAGGCTGAACGCTGACGGGCACGCGACAATTTTCCGCCAAAATTTTCACGACGGGAACAAGCTGTTCGGGACCAAGCGAGCAGTTAACGCCGATAACGTTCGCGCCCATTGCGTCGAGAATCACGGCGGCAGATTGCGGGTCGGTGCCCGTGACGGTGCGTCCGTCTTCGCTGTAGCTGAGCTGACAAATCACAGGCAGATTGCAAGCGTCGTGGGCGGCAAGCAACGTGGCACGCATCTCCTGAATATCAATGCACGTCTCGATAATCAGAAAATCTGCGCCAGCCTCCGCCAATGCTTGAGCTTGTTCGTAAAAAATTTTGTAAGCGTCATCGAAACTCAAATCACCGAGCGGTTCGATAAATTTTCCTGTTGGACCGATGTCGCCCGCAACTTTGATTCGATTGCCAGCGACTTCTTTGGCGATTTTGACGGCGGCAAAGTTTAGTTCGCGAACTCTGTCAGCAAGCCCGTAGTGAGCAAGTTTGATTCGCGACGCGCCGAAAGTGTTTGTCGTGATAATCGTTGAGCCGGCTTCGATGTACGCGCGATGAATTTTCTTCACGACGTCGGGAGCGTCAACGTTCATCAATTCGGGGCAAGCACCAGCTTTGAGACCGCCGGCTTGGAGCATTGTGCCCATTGCTCCGTCAAAAATTTCAATCGTCATTGTTGCGCCTCAATCACAAAGAAATATCTAAGAAATGTCCGCGTCTTGGGTCGACGGCGAAATTTTCTTCTTCCTGTTTAGGTTCCTGCTTCTGCCGCTTGCTGTTGTAGTAGTGACCGCCCTGTCTGTTGCGACGGTCGGGGTCATCTTTGATTTTGCCGCCTTCGCTATCGTCTTTGGTGCGAACTTGTTTTTGTTTAAGCGAGGCGTCGAGCTTTTCGCGCAAAGCATCATAATCTTGTTGCAGTGCTGCGGCGTGATTCATGTTGTGTTGAACCTGCGCGGCGTTGTTGGCATTGGCGTAGGTCATTTGCACTCCAACTGGCGCAATTTCCATCGTGATCACTCCGTTCTATCAATTTGGAATTGGAAATTAGGAATTAGGAATTATAATTCCACATTCCTAATTAACGTCAGTACGGTCCTACTTCGATTTCGCCAAGGTCGTTCAGAGAAATGGTGCAACGTCTGTAATCAGACTGAATGCTCTTCAAGACGCTGTTAACGGCAAGTCGCGTGCCGGGATAAATTATGTCGCTGACGCGAATTTTACCGTTCTTCATCTCGGCGAGTTTCGCTTCAATCTCCAAAATTCGTTTCTCGTCGCGCTTAATTTGTCCAGCCAACGGGAATTGCGAACGAGTCAAAGCATTAATCGACTCGACGCGTTCCGGCGGCAACTTGTTTATATCAATCTTCGACAAAGTGTTAAGCGTCTGCGTGATATGCGTCAATCGGCGGCGCGATTCTTTGTAAGACTTCTTCAAATCCTGGTATTCTTTCTGCAAAGTCGGATCAACGCCAACGGATACTCTCGTGACAACAAACGCCTCGTTGCCGATAATTTTCACGCTGATTGATTCGCCAGCCACAGCATGACCGCCCGTAATCTGCCCGTGCTTGTCTTCCATGATGATACGTTTGCCCGCGCGAATGTGAGAGTGCAAAGCGATATCCGAAATGAAAATATCGTTGCCAGCCTCGATGAAAGCGTTTTCGGCAAAAGCTGTTCGAACGTCGTGTTCAGCGAAAACTTTGGCACGATCTGCACCAGTGACGCCTCCGCTGATGTAGACATTGCGACCAGTGACGATTGCGCCGTTAACCGAGCCTTTAATTTCAATGTCGCCTGTCGCTTTGACCGTGAAGCCGTAGTCCACGTCGCCATTGATTTTAATCGAGCCGTCAAATTCAACGTCGCCCGTCGATACGCCAACTGAGCCTTTTATTTCAAGTTTGGGGTCAATGCTGATTCGATTGCCTTTGTCGACGATTTGCCCGTTGACAGTCGCGATAAGCCTGTCGCCGACCGCTTTAGTATTTTTACCTTCGGGCATGGGAACGGGACGACCGTTTTGCGCGGGAACGACTTCGCCGAGAATATTTTTGCCAGGCGTGCCTTTCGTCTGCGGAACTCTTATCGCCAACGTCTGATTCTCTTTGGCAAGGACGAACAGATTTAAATCTTTGTAGTCAACTTTGTCGTATTCGTCGACGACGGGACGACCTTTGACGCCCAAATCAAATTTTCTGTCGATGTAAGCGTTCTCGCCCGCAACCGGCAAAAGACCTTCGGCGGCAACAAACGGACTCAAACTGCGGATACCGATTTCGATTGATTCTTCGTCGATACCGTAGACAACGCCGGCTTCTTCAAGGGCAGTCATAACCATTTCTTTTGTCGGCAAACGTGCGCCTTCGCGGGTGTCGTAGCGGATTGTTGCCTTCATTTTGTCGCGTGCCAATTCGACTATCATTCGCGCGTAGGGTTCTTCTGTTTGCTCGACGGGTTTTTCACCGTTCGCCAAAAGTTCAATGTCTTGCGCCGTGATTTCGATTGGTTCAGCGATTTTTTGCGGGCGACCATTTGCCTCGCGCATTGTCCGCGATAAAATTCCGACGTCGTAATCGAGCACTTTGCAATCGCGCAGGATTTGGCGCATATCGGACAGTTCAAATAGCCGCTCGCCGTCCGCAGCGGGATATATTGTCAAGTAGACCCCGTCCGCTTTGAATTCGTATTTATAGCCGTCTGCCGGTCCGCCCAAAGTTAATTTCTCGCTCATCAGGCGACCTCCTTTCCTAAACCAAATCTTCTTTGCTTTGTGCCAGATAGCCGCGCATACGGAAAATCGCCTTTGTGTGCAGCTGGGAAATTCGCGCCTCGGTGAGGTGGAGTATCATGCTGATTTCTTTCAGCGTCATTTCTTCGTAATAGTAAAGCGAAACGACGATGCGTTCCTTTTCGGGCAGGCGGTCGATTGCGCTTGCCAGAGTTTCTTTGAGTTCAAATAGCTCGGTGGAGTTGGCGGGATTCGTGTCGACGGCTTCGTTCACGTCGGTTTTGAGATATTCTTCAAGCGGAATGACGGTTGCCGAATTGCATTGCCCGATGAGCGTCTGCAGTTCCTCGTTGGAAATTTCTAAGGCGGTGGAAAGTTCTTCGTCCGTGGCAGAACGACCGAGTTCGTTTTCCAGGCGGCAAACGGTTTGTTCGTAGCGGCGGATTTTTTGGCGCATGGAAACGGGTATCCAATCTTTTGAGCGGAGGTAATCAATCATTGCGCCGCGAATTCGCACGCCGGCATAGGTCTCGAATTTTATGTTGCGCGTGATGTCGAAACGGTCAATCGCGTCAAGCAAGCCGAAAAAGCCGCTACTCAACAGGTCGTCTTTGTCCAGATGTTGCGGCAGACTGACTGCCAATCTTCCGCAGACGATCTTGACGAGCGGCAAATAATGTTCGGCAATTTCGTTGCGCAACTCCACGGATTTATTTTCGCGGTATTTGAGCCAAAGCGTCGTCATGTCGTTTGTCTTGGCGTCAATTTCCATAGTCGGTTCACCGTCCGTCTGGTTTTGGGTTTCGGTTTCAGCCGTTGTTTGAAGTTAATTTTAAGTTTGATGATCAACTTTTCTTTGCATGCCCAAAGAAAAGTTGCAAAAGAAAGGGCACCTCGCGGGGGCGTTCAGTCCAAACGATTCCAGCGTCGAGACTACCCGTGACTCGTGGTTGTCGCCTGTGAAAACATCACGTTTTCAGAGGCGACGGGGAGGCCGTCATCCTTGACGGCCTCAAATTACGCTTGATGTCCAGCAAAGTCAATCGGGCGGAAAGTGTTGTCGTCGGTAGCAGGTTCAGCGTTGGCAGATTCATTGTCGGCAACAGGTTCTTCCTCGTCCTCGTGAAGATATTCCGCGCGGTTGAAATCTTCGTCGCTCTCTTCGATTGGCGCGTCGTCAATAAAGTGTTCAAGCTCCCGTTTGGTTTTGTAAATGGCGTATTCTTCGCAACTCATCATCAAAATAAATGCCAGCGAGCCTGTAAAACAAAAGGCTGAAAAAGTTCGCGACGCAATTGTTTCACTGCGCACGAACTCACTTGTCAGCCCCGAAATAAGCACGATAAACAATGACACCATGCCCACTGCCAACGAGATTAGAACTCTTTTGACGGGCATGATGCTTTCAAGATAGTTGTAAAATCCTGTCACAGTCAATCACCACTAGATATTTTTCTCGCCGCGGTCAATGGTTTTGACTTTGTAGGCACCAGTCGACAAATCGATAGAAACTGTGCGCCCGTATGTGCCGCCCGTGTCCTCGGCGATAACTCTGATGCCGTTGCGTTTTAGGATTTGTTTGCAACTTTCGGCATTGCGTGTGCCGACGCGCATAATGTCGGTAGCGTTGGAGAAGGCGAACATTTGAGCCCCGCCCGCGATTTTGGCGACGAGCCTGGAACGCGACGCTCCCAACGCAATGACATCGTTAATCATCAGCGGAATACCTGTATCGGCGAATTTTGCAGGATTATCGCTGGAACGGGCTTGCGTGCTGTCGGGCAACATGATATGCAGAAGACCGCCGATTTTACGTTGCGGGTCATAAAGCGAAATTCCGATACACGAGCCCAAACCGTAACTTATTAGCGTGGACGGACTACGACCGACCTTGTAATCAGCCATGCCGACTTTGATAAGGTCTGCCATAATTATTCAACCCCCACTGCTTTGACCAAAGTGCCCAATGAGCCTGGATCGGGCACGAGGAAAAAATGTCCGTTGACGCTGTCATCTTCCGCTAGGAATTTTGTTTCGATAACCAAAGCGTGATCGCCCATTTGTCCGAGCTGCACCAACACGACGTTTAAGATTGCGCCCGCCATGTCCATTGCTAACGACGGGATTGACGGTATCATTGAAATATTCGTGAAGTGGAAGAACGCGTTGAGATATGAGCCCGTCAAGATATTGCCGACTTCTTTCAGCGCGGAAACATCCATTTCGTCCAAACTTTGTGTTGTGCCGTGTTCTCTGCCCATCAAATCGTCGACGAGATAGAACGCGTTTTCTTTCGGCATGAGGAAAAGAATATTTCCTGGTGCTCTGCCGTAGACACGCAAAAATACTGCGACGACTAACGCATCGGGACCGCCGACGAGGTCGGGCACGTCTTCAATCGGGATGATCGAAACTTTCGGGACGTTCATATCGATTTTTTTGTTGATGACTTGTGACAGTGCAGTAGCCGAATTTCCTGCACCGACGTTGCCGATTTCGCGCAGAGCGTCGAGCTGATTCGCTGACAAGTTAAATTCATCAAGCATTTCAAAACCTCCTTTGTAGGTTAATAGGTTAATAGGTTAGTAGGTTAATAGTGAAAGACTTTTCTAATAACCTATTAACCTAATTCCCTACTAACCTGACCCCTTAGTTAGCATTGACGATTTCTTCAAGATTGAGCATGGTGACAAGGCGACCGTCGATGTTGCCAATGCCGCTCAAGAATTTTTCCATAGCCCTGTCGCTGACGGTTTTTTTCGGGTCGACGAGCTTTGTGCGGATAGTCAAAACTTCGGTGACGGCGTCAACCAACATGCCGACTTGCAGGTCGTCAACGATAACGGTAACGATTCGGGTCAAGGAGGTGTAAGGCGTCTCCTCAATGCCGAGCCGCTTTTTCAAGTCGATAACGGGCATAACCGAGCCGCGCTGATTGATAACGCCCTTGATAAAGCTTGCCGCGAAGGGGACGCGCGTTATATCGACAAGGTTGCGAATTTCTTGCACGTGAAAAATATTTACGCCGTATTCTTCGTCACGCAATTTGAACGCGACGACTTGCATAGCCTCAATCTGTTCCTCGCCGTCGAGGTCGTCAACCGGGGTGCGCTTTTTATTTGCCGCGCTGTCTTTAGCCATTAGAATTCCTCCTTAGTTAAGCATGGTTGCCACGTCGAGAATCAGAGCTACGCGACCGTCGCCGAGCACCGTCGCGCCTGAGAACATCTTCAAGCCCATGAACAAGTTGCCCAGCGTCTTGATAACGATTTCCTGCTGACCGATAAGCTTGTCGACGACGATACCGGCTTTGGAGTCGCCCGCGTGCACGACAACCACGAACAGTTCATGCGAATCTTTCACGTGCGGAACCATAAGCGTTTCTTCCATGCGGATTATCGGAATGATTTCGCCGCGCAGGACGATAACCTCGTTATTTTGGACGGTGCGAATGTCGGTCGGCTGAACGCTCAACGTGCTGTCGATTGACGCGAGCGGTATGGCGTACATTTCGTCTTGCACCTGTACCAACATCGCTTGAATAATCGCCAACGTCAGCGGCAACTTAATCTTGAAAACGGAACCTTCGTTGACGTGCGTCTCAACGTCGACTTGTCCCGACAGCGATTCGATTTTACTGCGGACAACGTCCATACCGACGCCGCGTCCCGAAATGTCGCTGATTTTTTCCGCCGTGGAAAAGCCTGGCAGAAAGACGATTCGGACAGCGTCGGAGTCGTCCATTGAGTCGACTTCGTCTTGAGTGTACAGCCCCTTTTCGACAGCTTTGCGGCGAATAATGTCGGCGTCAATGCCCTTGCCGTCGTCGGTAACCATGATAACGACGTTGTTGCCTTCGTGGCGCGCGATAAGACCGACTTCGCCGACGCGAGGCTTGCCCTTGGCTTCGCGTTCGTCAGGCATTTCGATACCGTGGTCAAGCGAATTCCTCAGCAGATGCATGATGGGGTCGCCGATTTCGTCGATAACGGTGCGGTCGAGTTCGGTGTCCTCGCCTTCGATTGTCAAGTTAATTTCCTTGTTGAGTTCCTTGGTAACGTCGCGAACCATGCGCGGGAAACGGTTAAAGACTTGGCTGACGGGAACCATGCGGACTTTCATGACGATATTTTGAAGGTCTGTGGTGACGCGGTCCATTTGCTCCAAAGTCTCGGTGAGTTCGGATAATCTGTGTGTTTGCCCGATTTGTTCCAGACGAACTTTATTGATAACGAGCTCGCCCATGAGATTCATGAGGTTGTCGAGTTTATCGATGTCGACGCGGACTGATTGTCCTGCGTGAGATTTTTTACCTGCGGCGGCGGATTGAGTAGGTGGCGGCGATGCGGAAGGTTTATTGACCGGTAAAGAAGATTTCGGTTGAGTTGCGGGCGCGGTCGACGCTGACGGTTGAGCAGGTTGCGGCGCAGGTGCGGCAGTCTGTTGAGCTTGTTCGGATTGAGGAGTATCGAACCTTATAACGATTGTTTCCGCCTTGTCGATTTCCGAAATTGACATGACCGCGTTTTGAACGGCCGATTCTTCGGACGCGGTGATAAGAATGACTTCAAACGTAAACTCGAACGCTTCCTGTTCAAGGTCTTCAGCGGAAGGAATTGTGCGGATAACTTCGCCGATTTCGTCGAGTGCGTTCATAACCATGTAAGAGCGTGCTGACTTGAGCAGACAAGAATCGGCGAGCGTGACCTTGAGATAAATGCCGCGCATACCGCGTTTGCGCGCTTCGAGAATGAGATTTTTTTCCGTGTCGGAAATTTCGACGGGAAGATCTGCGCTTACAGCTGCCGCTGACGTGTCTGAAGTTGTTGCCGCAGGAGCAGGTGCTGATGCCGCAGGGACTGCTTGACCAGTCAACATTGCATTAGGATCTTCGCCGCGCAGAATTGCGGAGAGTTTGGCAACCAAATCTGAAACATCGATAAGATCTTCTGGGTCGCCATTGGCAACGTTGTTAATCATCTGCTCAAGGGAATCAATGCACTTGAAAAGGGTGTCGATGATGTCGCCATTTACTTTGAGCTGTTCCTTGCGGAGCATGTCGAGAACGTCTTCCATCTCGTGAGTGAGTTCGGCGATTTTGTTGTAGCCCATTGTGGCGGACATTCCCTTTAGTGTGTGGGCGTTGCGGAAGATTTCGTTCAGAATCGAAAGATCCTCTGCGTTGTCTTCCAAGCCCAATAATCCGTCATTGAGCGACTGCAAATGTTCATGCGACTCATCCAGAAACATATCCATGTATTGATTGGTTTCCATGCAAAAGCCTCCTGTAAATTTATCTGCAAAATAAAATCGCCTATCTCCTCACTGCCTCGACGATAGCCTCGGCAATTTTATTCAAGGGGATTACTTCGTCAGCGAGCCCCGCTTCAACTACAGCTCTCGGCATTCCGTACACGACGCAAGTTTCTTCGTTTTGCGCGATTGAATAGCCGCCTGTCGCTTTAATTTTTTTCATACCTTCGCAACCATCGCTACCCATGCCCGTCATTATGACGCTGACTAAATCTCTGCCGAATTGCGCGGCTGATTCGTACATGTAATTGACGGTTGGACGAAGATTACCGACACGCGGTTCTTGGCTCAACACAATTTTCCGTTCGCCACCTGCGGGGAAAATTCTCAAATGATAATCGCCTGGCGCAATGTAGACTTGACCAGGACGGATAATTTCATCTTGTTCAGCCTCTTTGACCGCGATTTCGCTGATTGAGTTCAATCTCTCGGCAAGCGATTTTGTGAAGCCGGCGGGCATGTGTTGCACGACGACGACGCCGCAGGGAAGATTTGCGGGCAGACGCGTTATGACGGCTTGCAGTGCTTGCGGACCGCCCGTTGATGTTCCGATAACCACGAGCTTTTTGCCTGTGCCTGGAATAATTTTTTTGACGGGCTCAACCGTTGCGGGTTGTCGAGTGAGCGTTGGTCTTGGCATGGGAATAAAACCTGTTCTGCGTTTGACTTCTATTCGACGCATGGTAGGTTCTTCGCTTGACAATTTTGGTTTGTAGACGATTGGCGTGCTCGCGGTGAAATTTTTTCGTGCACGAGCTTTGGCCGCCATTCTGCATTTCATCAGTATGTCGTCTTTAATCGTGTCGATTTTGGAGATTGCGCCGCCTGCCTTGCTGACGAAATCTACCGCGCCGAGTGCCAATGCTCTGATTGTTTCGTTGGTGCCTTTCTGCGTCGTCGAGCTTATCATTATCACGGGCAAAGGGCATTGCTCCATGATGATTGCCAACGCTTCGAGACCGTCCATCACCGGCATGATAACGTCGAGCGTCAACACGTCTGGTTGAAGTCGCTTGACTTTTTCAATGGTGTCTTGACCGTTAACCGCCGTGCCGACAACTTGGAAGTCGTTTTGACTGTTGAACAAATCAGAGAGGACTTTTCGCATAAAAGCCGAGTCATCAGCAATCAAAATACGAATCACTTTGGACGCCTCCCCTTCAGCTGAAAATTTTTTTTGTCGACGACTCGCGCCGTCTGCCGTTACATTGCAATTAATCACTTTACTATTCGCTTGACTTGATAAAGTTCCTTCAATGCGGCAAAAAAATTAGGGACTCTCGGTTAACCATTCGGACGTTAAGCCCTGTCAGTCGAAAAAATTCCTCGTCACGTAATAGTTTCAGTTTATTAACACGCTCTAACTATACGCCGTCCAAATTGAAATTCGGTATAAACTTCGTGTCAGCAGTCTTGCCGACTTGCACGAAACAATTTTTAACGCCAAGGTTAGTCGCGTGCTCGACGACGGAATTGTACTCAAATGTTGTGAGCGGGCGGCTAATTTTTTTGAACTCGTTCGCGCGATAAACCGGCGTGTACTGATTCATCAAGCTGATAAAAATTTCGTCGCCAAAATTTTCGTGAAGCCAATCGACAATGCGCATGGCGTCGCGTCGAAAATTCGGCAGAATCAAATGACGGACGATCACCCCGCGAATCATCTGCCCGTCGACGAACTGCGCGGCTCCAACAAGTTCAAACATCTTGCTGACGGCGGCGGACGCAACTGCAAAATAATTCGGTGCGCCAGAAAAATTTTTAGCTACGTCGTCGTCAATGTATTTCACGTCGGGCAGGAAAATATCAATTCGTCCGCGCAACATCTCCAGCGTCTCAATGTTCTCGTAAGCGTTCGAGTTCCAGACAATCGGTAACGTCAGCCCGTGAGCTTTTGCAACGTCGATTGCCGCGCAGATTTTGTCGGTGAAATGCGTTGGCGTCACGAGCTCAACATTTGCGGCACCGCGTCGTTGTTGCTCAAGAAAAATTTCTGCAAGCCGTTCAATCGAAATTTCCCCGCCAAAACCTTCGTGGCTGATTGAAAAATTTTGGCAGTAGACGCAACGCAAATTGCAGTTCGAGAAAAAAATTGTGCCCGCGCCAAATTTCCCGACAAGGCATGGTTCTTCCCAACGATGAAGACTCACCAAAGCGACACGTAAATTTTCGCCAGCACCGCAGAATCCAAATCGGTTCACGCGGTCAACACGACATCTGCGCGGACAAAGTTCACACGGTTTCATTTTGCTCACCTCGCATGACGATAGAAAGCATAAGCAAATCTCCAATAATAATTTGAAAGAAAGAATTTGTTTATGCTAAACTTATTCTATCACATCAAAGCCAGGGGAAATGAACAATGAAAATTACCTACCCACTAAGCATTACGGATTGTTATCGTCCATTACTACCGTTTTTAATCGCGGCGGGAACGTTGATTTTTATCGCGGTCTTCGCAGAATTTCTAACGCCGTTCGACCCATACGCGCAGGATTTGTCGAATGCACTTGCTCCGCCCGATTCAAAAAATTTGCTCGGCACCGATCGTTACGGACGAGACGTTTTGTCGCGTGTGATTGTCGGCTCGCAAACGACGTTGTGCGCGTCGCTGATTTTGTTGGCGGTGATTGCGACCGTCGGCAGTTTAATCGGCGCGATTTGCGGCTACAACGGTGGCAGGCTCGATACGTTCCTGATGCGGCTGTCTGATGTATTTTTAGCCTTCCCGCAAATGGTTTTCGCGATTGCAGCGGCTGGAGCATTGGGCGGCGGACTTTTGAACGCGGCGGTTGCTTTGGCGATAATCGGCTGGACTAAATACGCAAGAATTTCGCGCGGACTTGTGCTGGCGATTCGGTCAATGCCGTACTTCGACGCGGCGAAAATGGCGGGCTCAAGTTCGACGAAAATTTTATTTGTGCACGTCCTGCCGAACATCGCGGGACCTGTGCTAGTGACGGCGGCTTTGGACATCGGGACAATCATCATGGAATTAGCAGGCTTATCGTTCCTCGGATTGGGCGCAATGCCTCCGACAGCCGAATGGGGCGCGATGATGAACAACGGTCGCTCAATGTTGCAAACCGCACCGTGGGTGATTCTTGCACCAGGCACAGCGATATTCATCACGGTTGCGACGTTCAATTTGCTCGGCGACAAATTGCGTGACTTCATGAGCCGACAGCGTTGACAATTCAAACGCGAAAAAAAAATCAACAGCCCCGTCAATAAACGAGACTGCTGATTCAAACGGATTACCGTGGATATTTATAGGGGAGTGTCGCCCCATTTGTTACGCAAGAAAATTTGAGTAGTCGACATATTCGAGACCGAGAGCCTCCGCAACGTTTTTGTTAGTCAATTTGCCGTCAATCGTGTTGAGACCTTTGGCAAGTCCCGCGTCGTCTTTGCAAACAACTTTCCAACCTTTGCGGGCGATTTGCAACGCGTAAGGCAACGTGGCGTTCGTGAGCGCGAGCGTCGACGTTCTTGCAACCGCACCTGGGATATTTGCAACGCTGTAGTGAATCACGCCGTGCTTGACAAATGTCGGATTGTCGTGCGTGGTGACGTGGTCGCATGTGGCAATCGAGCCGCCTTGGTCAATCGCAACGTCGATGATAACCGAGCCCTTCCGCATAGTTTTAACCATGTCTTCGGTGACGAGCTGAGGAGTTTTCGCACCGGGTACGAGCACTGCGCCGACAAGCAAATCAGCCTGCTTGACCCATTGCGCGATATTGTAGCTGTTGCTCATGACGGTGTTGATTTTGCCGCCAAAAATGTCGTCGAGATAACGGAGCCGGTCAATCGACAAATCAATGACCGTGACACGAGCACGCATACCGAGCGCGATTTTTGCCGCATTCGTGCCGACGACACCGCCGCCGATTATGACGACTTGTCCCGCCGCAACGCCACTAACACCAGCCAACAGGACGCCGCGTCCGCCGTATTGACTTTCCAAAAATTGTGCGCCGAGTTGAATCGACATACGACCAGCAATTTCGCTCATCGGTGCGAGCAACGGTAAACTTTTGCCGTCACGACCAACAACCGTTTCGTAAGCAATGCCCGTGACTTTTTTATTAAGCAATGCTTTTGTAAGTTCAGGTTCCGGCGCAAGGTGCAGATACGTGAACAACGTTTGACCTTCGTGGAAAAGTTCGTATTCGGGTTCGAGCGGCTCTTTGACCTTGATGATCATCTCCGCGTCGTCGAAAATTTTTTTCTTGTCCGCGACGATTTGAGCCCCGACCGCCGAATAGCTGTCATCGTCGAAGCCGCTACCGATACCCGCGCTTTGCTCAATCAAAACCGTGTGACCAGCCTTAACGAAAGCATCGGCACCTGCGGGCGTCAATCCAACGCGATTTTCGTTGTTCTTTATCTCTTTCGATACGCCGATAATCATGTTGCAAACCTCCAGAAAATTTTGTTATGACGATTATAACACGCGCCGAAAATTTTGCAATGACAATCGCTACGGCAACTTGTCGCTTGCGGTCGCGTGCAGTTTGTGCTATTCTCACCAACATCAACACAAAAGGAGTTTTTTATATGATTGTTGTTATGAAACCTAGCTCGACGCAAGAAAATTTGGCGGCAGTCGTCAAAAAAATTGAAGCGGCTGGTCTGCGCACACATCTTTCCAAAGGCGAGGAAGTCACAATCGTCGGCGTCATCGGAGACAAAAAAATTATCGCCAACCTCGAACTGCAAATGATGGCGGGCGTTGAAAAAACCGTTCGCATCACGGAGAAATACAAACTCGTCAGTCGCGACTTCCACCCCGAAGATACTATCATCGACGCGGGCGGCGTGAAAATCGGCGGCAATTCAATCGTCGTTATGGCGGGTCCTTGCGCTGTCGAAAGTCTTGAACAGTTGCGCGAGGCTGCTCAGGCGGTCAAAGCTTGCGGTGCTCAATTCCTGCGCGGCGGTGCATTCAAGCCTAGAACTTCCCCGTACGACTTCCAAGGTCTCGGCGAAGAAGGTTTGCAACTTTTGCGCAAGGTCGCTGACGAATTCGATTTGCGCGTCGTCACGGAGATTGTCGACAAAGACGACATCGACATTTTTGCCAAGTACGCGGACATTCTGCAAGTCGGCGCAAGAAACATGCAGAATTTCCAAATGCTCAAAGCTCTCGGCAAATGTTCAAAGCCCGTTCTTTTGAAACGCGGACTTAGCGCGACAATTTCCGAATGGCTCAACGCGGCGGAATACATCATGAGCGGCGGCAACGAGCAAGTCATTTTCTGCGAACGCGGCATCAGAACTTACGAGACGTTCACACGCAACACGTTGGATTTGTCGGCAGTCGCGGCTGTCAAAGAGCTCAGTCACCTGCCGATTGTCGTTGACCCAAGTCACGGCACTGGTCGTTGGAAAATGGTTGCGCCTATGGCTCGTGCGGCTATCGCGGCGGGTGCTGACGGCTTGATAATCGAAGTTCATCCGCACCCCGAAAAAGCTTTGTCCGACGGCGACCAATCACTCACGCCCAAAGCTTTCCGCGAACTGATGAGCAATCTTGACGGCATTGCAAAGGTGATGAACAGGACGATATGAAGCTTGCAATTATCGGCGTCGGCTTAATCGGCGGCTCGTTGGGACTTTGTTTGAAAGACAAGCTCGGCGACAAAATTTTTATAACGGGGCTGTGTCGTTCGCAGGAATCAATGCGGCGTGCTGAAGAACTCGGCGCGGTTGACGTGGCATCTTCGGACATTGAAACAGTTGTCGGCGACGCGGATATTGTTTACCTAAGTCCGCCCGTCTTGCAGATTGTGCCTATGGTAAAAAAAATTTTGCCGCACCTCAAGCCTGGAACGATTCTCACCGACGCAGGCAGTACAAAGCAATTCATTCGGCAGGAACTCGATAAAATTCTTCCGCCCGATATTTTTTACATTGCCGGACATCCTATGACCGGTCGCGAAAAATCCGGTGTTGACGCCGCAGACAAAAATCTTTTCAAGGGCAAGGCTTACGTTATCGTCAAAGACAGCGTCGCGCCCGTTGACGTCAAAGAAAAATTGATGAACGTCCTGCGCCTGACCGAAGCGAATTTTTTTGAGATTGAACTCGCCAAACACGACCGTTGCGCGTCAATTATCAGTCACGTCCCACATTTGGCGGCGGCGGCTCTCGTTACGTTGCTCAACAATGCGGGCGATGACCTTGATTCGTGCTTGAAGTTAATCGGCGGCGGTTTCAAGGACACGACACGAATCGCCAGCTCGAATGCCGACATGTGGGCTGACATCTGCATGACGAACGGCGACGCCATTTCCGCGCACCTTCGCGAACTGCAAAACATTTTGGGCGACGTCATCACCGCTATCGACAATCACGACCGTCAAGCCGTCCACGATTACTTTGCAAAGTCGAAGGAGCGGCGCGATAAAATTCTTGAGACCGTCAAGTTTGACCCGAACTAAAATCATCAACGGCTTAGAGTATTTCTAAAGTTAGTTTGAAAGTTGCGGGCGCGAATCAATCTTTTAAATCGGTCTCGTAAATTTCGTTAAGCAATTTCTCTTGCTTGTCTTTTTTCTGTTGAGCAAATGAGCGGCTCGCGAAGATGTTCGGCAGTGACGCGCCGATTGCTATCGCCAAAATGATTAGCAGTGCGTCGACACCCGATTGAACCGCCGAGAGCAATTCTTCAAGCGTGATAGTGCGGATATTGATTATCGCGAACAGCAAGCGATAGATGAGCACGCCAGGCACGAGCGGAATTACTGCGGGCACGATGAGCACTAATGACGGCGTGTGCAACCAATGAATCGCCTTGACCGCGACAATGCTGACTAATGCCGCGCCAACGAGCGTTCCGACTGCCGAACTAAATCCGAGCTCAAAAACGAAAAAATTTCTCGCGCAAACGCACAACATACCGCCGATAGCCGCCGCGAACAATAACCTTGTCGGCATGTTGAAGAATACCGCGAAACTCGCCGCACCGATAGCCGCCGCCAATGCGAAGATGATGTAATTGCTGTCGGGCGACATTGTGAGATTCGTGAACGAGTCGAAATCCGCCATGCCGATTGCGAAGACGATACCAAAAGTCATTGCGCCGACGATAATCGACGTGTGCATGATTCGCGCCGAACTGCTTATCAGATACGTATTGAGCATGTCGCTGAAGGCGTTGATCATCGGAATACCAGGCACCAAAAATAACGCCGCAGCAATCAGCGGGTGCCAGGGCGTTGTTGTCGGCAGGAGATGTGTGAAGTACGCGACGATTGTTGCCGCGAATGCCGCAAACGTCATTGAAACGTATGGATTGATTCCGAAACGGTCGTGACATTGCATTTGGACGAGCTTGCCGATAATCGCGCTAACCGCCGTATAAAGTGCCGCGTTGATGTCGCAACCAAATAGCGTGCAGAATGCGCCGCAACCTGTGCCCGCCGCGCAGGCAGTCAGCCATTTGTTGTACATTCGGGGACGTTCAGCAATGATTTTGAGTTCGCCACGGAATTCGTCAAGCGTGTAATGTTCGCGCATTGCCCGCCACGTCAGCCGACTTACGCCAGAAATTATCCGCATGTCGACGCCGTGCTTAGGACATTTGCGGAAAGACGTGTGCGAGTGAGTCTCATCGCTGATATTGAGCATGAGCGTGGTATACATGATGTGAAGGTGAAATTTTTCGGAAGGGATGCCCATGTACGCGGCGACACGTTTCATATCGCGGGAAATTTGGCTTGTGTCTGCGCCGTTCTCCATCAATAATTGCCCGACCGACAAAATCAGCTCAGTCTTTTGTCCGATTTCAGCGAAGGTGTCGCGCAGAAGTTCGCGTTGTTCGGCGTAATAAGTTTTTGATTTGTTGTCGTCCATTTTAATCACCCGCTGTTAGAATTAGGAATGTGGAATTAGGAATGTGGAATGATAACGCGGTTTTAATTCCTAATTCCACATTCCACATTCCAAACTCAATAAAATCCTGTCGGTGATTCGTTCAGGCTGATGTAGATGTTCTTTTTTTGCGTGTAAGAATTCATTATGAGCTTGTGAGTTTCGCGACCGATGCCCGATTTTTTGTAACCGCCGAAAGGTGCGCCCGCGCTCAATTCGTTGTAGGTGTTAATCCAAATTCTTCCGCTTTCGATTGCACGAGCGACACGAATCGCTCGATTGATGTCCTGCGACCATACTGCGCCGCCCAAGCCGTATTCGCTGTCGTTCGCCATTTTGATGACTTCTTCTTCGTCGCGGAACTTGATAACGACGGCAACGGGTCCGAAAATTTCTTCGCAGGCAACGCGCATGGAATTGTTCACGTCGGCAAGAATCGTCGGTTGCATGAAGGCACCGTTCTCGCCGCCTTCGACGAACGCACGTTTGCCGCCCGTGATGACTTGCGCACCTTCAGCCCTGCCGATTGCGATGTAGTTCAAAATTTTTTCAAGCTGACGGTTGTCGATTTGGCTGCCCATTTGCGTATCCGGTTCCCAAGGCAATCCGACTTTGACGCTTTCAAACTTAGTCTTCAGCGCGGCGAGGAATTTGTCGTAAATTTTTTCCTGCACGAAAATTCTTGAGCCCGCACAGCAAACTTGACCCTGATTGAACAGAATACCAACGCACGCGCCGTCAATCGCCTTGTCGAAGTTGCAATCGTCGAAATAAATGTTGGCAGACTTCCCGCCGAGTTCGAGCGTCGCAGGAATCAATTTATCAGCGGCCGCCTTCGCGACGGAATAACCGACTTCGGTCGAGCCGGTGAACGCAAGCTTGCGGATGTCGGGGTGGTCAAGAACGAATTGTCCCGTCTTGCTACCCGAACCCGTAACGATGTTGAGGACGCCCGCAGGAAGTTCGTTTTCGATGAGCTTCATGAGTTCGAGGACGCTTAACGACGTGGCACTTGACGGCTTGAAGACAATGCAATCGCCCGCCGCCAACGCAGGAGCTAATTTCCACGCCGCCATAAGATACGGGAAATTCCACGGCACGATTTGCCCGACGACGCCGATCGGTTCGTTGAGGATAATGCTCAGCGTGTTGTCGTTTATCATGCTTGCGGAGCCTTCTTCCGAACGAATGACGCCTGCGAAGTAGCGGAAGTGGTCGGAGCCCATTGGAATATCGATGTTCATTGTTTCGCGAATAGGCTTGCCGTTGTCGAGCGTCTCAATCATTGCGAGATACTCTTTGTTTACGTCGATGATGTCAGCGATTTTGAGGAGAATTGCGGCGCGTTCGGCTGGCGAAGTTTTCTTCCACGTGGGAAACGCACTCCACGCGGCTTTTACTGCGTCGTCAACGTCGGCTTTGCTTGCGGCAGCGCATTTCGCCATGAAGTCGCCGTTCGCGGGATTGTACACGTTGAAAGTCTTGCCGTCCTCAGCGTCGCGCCATTGCCCGCCGATGTAAAGTTGGTAACTGTTTTGCCAAATTTTCTTCGGAACTGTAGCCATTGCAAAATTCCTCCCAGAAATATTTTTTATGATTATAACGCATTGCAGTCGGCTTATGTCAAGCGGAATTTCTTTTTCGGCGGACATGCTTTATAATTGGCGGAAATTTACGGCTCGGAGGCTTGGCATGAACAAAAAATTTTTCTTGCCGCTGATGACGTTCGTCGCGTTGACGGCGGTCGTTGTTATTTGGCACCAATTTTTTTACGAGACAACTCAGCGCGAAATTTTGACAATGCAGTTGGAAACTCGACGCCTGCGCGGACTCGAACGAGAAATTACGACGCTCAAAGCACGACACGACTTGACGGCTTTGTTGTCGACGAAAGAACATCAGCTCGACGAGGCGCGGATTTTTTTGCCGACGACACCCGCGCAGGACAAATTCATCGACGAACTTTATCGAACGGCAGAATTTTATCGTGCGCGATTAATATCTGTGCAGGCGGGCGAAGTAACTTCGGCGGCGGAAATTCAATCGCAGGTCGTGAACGTGAGCTTGGAAGCGGATTACGTCTCGTTGCTCAATTTTATTCGTGAAACAATCGACGGCGGACGAATGGTCAGCTTAGAAAATTTTTCCGTGATGAGTAGCGGCGATAATGTTCTTTCGTGCGAATTGAGTTTTAAAATTTTCGCGGCACCGTCAAGCAAATAATCAGCGTTCCAACAAAAAAACCTCCCGACAGTCGCGGGAGATTTTTTTTGCGGAAAATTTTTTAGTCGACGAACTTTTTAAAGGCAACGCAAGCATTATGCCCGCCGAAGCCGAACGAATTCGAGATAGCCGCATTGACCGTGCGCGTTTGTGCCGTGTTAGGAACGTAATTCAAATCCAAGCCGTCGTCGGGCGTCTCGTAGTTAATCGTCGGGTGCACAATACTATTTTCAATCGACAGAATCGTCGCGACAGCCTCAATGCCGCCAGCCGCGCCGAGCATGTGCCCCGTCATTGATTTCGTCGACGAAACAGCCAATTTATACGCGTGTTCGCCGAAAACAATTTTAATCGCCTCAGTCTCGCCACGGTCGTTGAATTGCGTTGAAGTGCCGTGCGCGTTGATGTAGTCAATTTCTTCAGGCTGAAGTCCCGCGTCATCAAGCGCAAGTTTCATGCATTTGGCTTGAGTGTGACCGCCGGGCGCAGGCGTCGTGATGTGATAGGCGTCGTTGTTGTAGCCGTAGCCGACAATTTCCGCGTAGATGTGCGCACCGCGATTGATTGCGTGTTCCAGATTTTCAAGGACGATAATGCCCGCGCCCTCGCCCATGACAAAGCCGCTACGATTTTTATCAAACGGTCTGGACGCGTGCGCAGGATCGTCGTTGTGGTCAGAGCAAAGAGCTTTCATTTGAGCAAAGCCCGCCACTCCCGCAGGTGAAATTGCCGCCTCGGTGCCGCCCGCAAACATGATGTCAGCCTCGCCGCGCTGAATCACACGGTAAGCGTCGCCAATGGCGTTTGTGCCGGACGCGCAAGCCGTGACAATGCACTCACTCGGTCCGCGCAGTTTAAAGGTAATGGCAATGTTGCCCGCCGCCATGTTGGCAATCATCATCGGGATAAAGAACGGGCTAATTCGGCTCGGACCTTTCTCGAAAAGTTTTTGATATTGGCTGTGTAGCGTGCTCATGCCGCCGATACCTGTGCCGACGAAAACACCTGCGCGGTCACTGTCGATTTTGTCAGCGTCAAGTTTTGCGTCGTCGAAGGCAAGTCTCGTTGCCGCCAGCGCGAATTGCGTATAACGATCCATGCGCTTGAGTTCTTTTTTGTCGATGAACTGCGCGGCGTCGAAGTCAAGAACTTCACCGGCGATTTGCGAAGTGTAATCCGTGGCGTCGAACAGCGTGATTCGCCCGATACCGTTGGTGCCGTCAATCAGTGCCGACCAAAAATTTTCTTTGCCGATACCGATTGGCGAGACAGCTCCGAGACCTGTGACGACAACTCTATTTTCTTGAAACAAATTTATCAGCCTCCCAAAAAGTTGATGATCAACTTTTCTTTGCATGCCCAAAGAAAAGTAGCAAAAGAAAAGGCACCTCGCAGGGGCGGCTCAGTCTTCACGATTCCAACGTTGAGACCAACCGTAGCTCGTGGTTGTCGCCTTCGAAAACATCCTGTTTTCTGGGCGACGGGCGGCCGACGTCCTGTCGGCCTCTTAATTCGTCAATTTAAGCCGTGCGCGACTTCAACGCCTCATCAATCGCGATTGACAGTTGGTCAGCGCAACTGGTGCCACGTGCTCCGCAAAGATTTCCGCGCAGAATGTCGGCGATTTCTTTGGCGTCCTTGCCTTCGACGAGTTTGGCGATTGCGAGAAGATTGCCTGGACACCCGCCCAAAAATTTCACGTCATGCAAACGTCCAGCCTCGTCCAAAGCAAAATCGATACGCTTGGAACAGACGCGTTGCGGTTCAAAAGTGTATGCAGTCATCAAAATCTCTCCTTTAGGTAAATTGCGGGGACGTGTTCGGTCAACCATACGCCGTTGACTGATTTAAAAAATTTATGACCGTCAGCGAACATTTTGCCGCTTTCGACCAGAAAAATTTTCGGGGTGCCGTGACGTTTGCCGACCTTCGTTGCGGTGTCGATGTCGCTTGACAAGTGGACGTACAGCCGCGATTTGCGAATCAGCCCTTGATCACGTATCGACGCCGCGAATCGCTCGCTTGTGCCGTGATACAAAATTTCGGGCGGTTCAAGTTCGGCAAGTTCCACGTCCACGGGGATTGAGTGCCCTTGATTGGCGCGAATCAATTTGCCGTCCGCGCTGAATGAATAGCGTTGCTTGTCGTCCGTCGCGACGATTTGTTCAAGTGTCGGCAAGTCAAGCGGGCGTTTGCGATTCACGCGGCGAATCAAATCCTCAACGTCAGCCCAACCGTGCTCATCAAGTTGCAAGCCGACAAGTTGCGGTTTGTGGCGCAGGAGCAGGCTCAAAAATTTGCTCGTGTCCTTCAACGACAACGACCGTCACCTCTCGCGAAAAATTTCCCGTCAATCGTAGTTCAAAGCCTCGAACTTGTCAACTTGAAAATTTTGCGTTAAAGTTTGTGGTGCAGGGGCATTGAGATCGTTTGAAGCGTTGAATTCAATTTAAAATTTTTAGATTTACTTTTTCTTTGCGTGTCCAAAGAAAAAGTAACAAAAAGAAAAGACACCTCGCAGGGGCGGCTCAGTCTTCATGCAGTCAACGTTGAGACTAACCGTAGTTCGTGGTGCCGACAAATGAAACATCCTGTTTCAGTTGCCGGCGGGGAGCCGACATCCTTGTCGGCTCCAAAGTTACATTTTTTTCGGAGGAAACAACATGAAAATTATCGACAGCAAAAACATTGAGCGCGGCGAAATTGAGCGGCTCTTGACAAAAAAATCTTTCGACGAAGTGGAATTGTCGCCCAAAATTCGCGAAGTCAATAAAAAAATTTTCGGCGAAGACCTCAGCGCGATTGAAATTGTTCGTCGAATTGTCAATGACGTTCGCAGACGCGGCGACGCGGCTTTAATTGATTGGACGAAAAAAATTGACGGCGTCGAACTTGCGGGTGATTTCACCGTCGCGGAAACTGAATTTGACGAGGCAAAAAAATTCGTCGAACCCGAAGTCTTTGCCGCTCTCGAACATGCCGCAGAAAATATTCGTCGCTATCATGCTGAACAACTGCCGCGTTCGTGGATGACGTGGCGTGGCGAAAATTCATTGCTCGGTCAAGCGATTATTCCGTTGGAACGCGTCGGTGTCTACGTGCCCGGCGGGACTGCCGCGTATCCGTCAAGCGTGCTGATGAACGTTATCCCCGCAAAAGTCGCGGGCGTTCGCGAAATCGTCATGTGCACGCCCAACACCAATCCGCATGTGCTTGTTGCCGCAAAAATTGCGGGCGTCGACAAGATTTTTAAAATCGGTGGTGCTCAAGCGATTGCGGCGATGGCTTTCGGGACGGAGAAAATTCCGCGCGTCAACAAAATCGTCGGACCTGGAAATATTTTCGTCACGCTCGCCAAAAAGGAAGTCTACGGGCACTGCGATATTGACATGCTTGCCGGTCCCAGCGAAATTTTGATTATTGCTGACGAGTTCGCTGACCCTGTCTACGCCGCCGCCGACATGTTGAGCCAAGCCGAACACGACCCGCTTGCCTGCAGCATTGTCATCACGACGAGTGCGGAGCTTGCCGAGAAAATTGCCGCGCAGGTTGATATTCAGCTTGAAAAACTTCCACGTCGAGAAATTGCCGCCGCGTCGATTGAGCGCAATGGTTTGATTGTAGTCGCCAAAAATTTGAATGAGGCGGTTGACTTCGCGAATTTTTCCGCGCCCGAACATCTCGAACTTTTGACGAACAATCCGTTTGAACTTCTGCCGAAAATTAAAAATGCCGGCGCGATTTTCCTGGGAGAATATTCGCCCGAACCGCTCGGCGATTATCTTGCTGGACCGAATCACGTTTTGCCGACGGGTGGAACCGCGAAATTTTATTCCGTGCTCAACGTCGAGACCTTCCTCAAGCGCACGAGTCTAATTTCTTACACGCGAGCAGATCTTCTCGACGCGGCGGACGACATCATCAGGCTTGCCGAAGCTGAAGGTTTGAAGGCTCACGCTCAAGCAATTCGCAAACGTCAATAAGTTCACGTTAAAAAAAATTTCCCCGATAGTTTTTGACTGTCGGGGATTTTTGATTACGGCTTATAAAATTCTTCTGCCTCGGTGACAAGGCGTCGGATAATTTCTTTGGCGGGCAAAATTTCTTCGATACGCGGCATGAATTCGCCGGTGAAGACTAAGCCCGTCTCCAAGTCGCCCTGTTGAGCACGAGTCAACGCTCGAACGATGCAGAAATTGTGCTTGCAAGCTTTCAGGCATGAATCGCAGGTTTTTGGCGGAACGTTGCCTTCCATCACGCGTTTTGAAAATGGCGTTCGCACAGCACGACCAGGCAGACCGACGGGGCTGTTGATGACGACAACATCTTCGGGCTTAGATTTGAGGTAATAATTTTTGAGAGCGGGCGCACCGTTTGATTCGAGACTTGCCGCGAATCGTGAGCCCATTTGCACGCCGTTAGCACCCAATTTGAGCACCTCGACAATATCTTTGCCAGTGAGCACGCCGCCCGCCGCGATGATTGGAATTTGGACTGCGGCACGAATTGGTGCGATAAGTTCGCGAACGGAAGTATCGGTGCCCAAGTGACCGCCTGCTTCTTTGCCTTCGACGACGACAGCCGCCGCGCCGAGTTTTTGTGAGATTTTGGCTAACTTGACGGAGGAAACGATCGGGACTATCGGTGTGCCAGATTCTCTGCCGAGCCCGAAAATATCGCGTGAAAATCCCGCACCCGCAACGATTAGGTCGATGCCGGCGTCCATTGCCGTATGAACAATCCCTGCGAAATCACTTGCCGCGACCATTATGTTTATGCCGATTATTCCGTCGGTCAATGAGCGTGCCAATTTTATTTCGTAACGCAGTTCGTCGTGTGTCATGCCCGAAGCCGCGATGAGCCCGATGCCACCTTCTTGAGCGACTGCAGCCGCGAGCCGTGCCGTTGATAGGCGTATTGCCATGCCGCCCTGCACGATTGGGATTTTTGCTGTTTTGTTGCCTATCTTAAGTTCCGGAAGTTTCACGGATTAATCCTCTCCAAAAAGAATTAGGAATCGGGAATTAGGAATTGAAAAGCGCGTCATCATTCCTAATTTCAAATTCCTAATTCCTCATTGCTTTTCAAGCGTTGCCTTCTCCGTCTATGTACTTAACGACATCTTCGACAGTCTTGATTTTTTCGGCTTTCTCGTCGGGGATTTCGATGTTGAATTCCTCTTCAAACGCCATGATAAGTTCGACAATGTCGAGAGAATCGGCACCGAGGTCGTCGACGAAAGTTGAGCTCATCTGAATCTCATCCTCTTCGACTCCAAGCTGCTCTTTGACGATTTTTTTAACCTGATCAAACGTTGACACTTACAGTCACCTCCTTTCAAAGCTGCGTCACATGGTCATTCCGCCGTCGACCGACAGGACTTGACCGGTGATATACGCCGCCTGATCCGATACCAAGAACGCCACTGCATTGGCAACGTCTTCGGGAGTACCCATTCTCCCGACAGGTATCTCTTGCAACATAACTTCCTTGACTTTTTCGGAAAGCGCGGCAGTCATGTCGGTGTCGATAAAGCCCGGGGCGATTGCGTTGACAGTCACAGAGCGCGACGCCAATTCCCGTGCCGCAGACTTTGTGAACCCGATTATGCCCGCCTTTGCCGCCGAATAGTTTGCTTGGCTGATATTGCCTTTGAGCCCGACGACGCTAGACATGTTGACGATACGTCCGCTACGTTGCTTCATCATGAGCTTTGTAACGGCTTTGGTGCAGTTGAACACGCCTTTTAAGTTCGTGGCGATAACTTTGTCGAAGTCGTCTTCACTCATTTTGAGCAGGAGATTATCGCGGGTGATGCCGGCGTTGTTGACTAAGATGTCGATTCTGCCCCACGCGTCGACAATCTGCTTGATGAGAGTTGTGACCGTTTCAAAGTTAGATACGTCGCCTTGAACGAGCATAGCTTCACCGCCAGCCGCTTCGATTTCGGATTTGACCGCCTCGGCTTTCGCGCTGTTGCTTGCGAAATTCAACGCGACTTTTGCGCCGTCCGCTGCCAAACGTACGGCAATGGCACGACCGATGCCGCGTGATGCGCCCGTCACGAACGCAACTTTGCCGGTTAGGATTTCATTCGTCGCACTCATTACAACCTATCGCCTCCCGTTTGCAGAATATAGCACAAAGATTTTCGCTTGTCTACAATTTTTCGATAGCGATTGTTCCCTATTACCCGCCGCCGTGGTAGAATCGGGAATTAGAAATTTGGAATTAGGAATAATCAACCTGAAAGCTGACAGCTGATAGCTGAAAGCTCAACCTGGAGAATTTTAATGAGCGTCATTGAACAAATCAAGCGCAAGCTCAACGGCTTCGAGATTTCCACGAAAATCACTCTCGGCTATTCGTTGTGCTTCTTCCTGTTGCTGTTCGTGATTAACGCCGCGATGTGGATTGGCGTCATGAGCGCGCTTTATTCCCCCGCCGAAAAAACAATCTACTACAGCATGGAGAAGGTTAAAGAAATTTTCGACGAACTCGAAGAGAATTACGCCGAATACGATCCAAACGCATTTCACGGATCACTCGTCACGGGCGTTGTCCTGCGCGTCGTCAATGAACACGGGGAAGTTTTTATCGACACCGACGAAAATTATCCTTCGATTGAGCAATTTTACGCGGGACTGCTGGTAAATCCGCCGTTCTTCGCCGACGATGAGCTTGAAATTGCAAGACTGGGTTCCGCGCTGGTTTATTGCGGCAAAATGCCTTACACGCATGACAATCAAACCGCAACGCTCTACTTTTTCCGAACGATAACTTCCGAAGCGGCATTGCTAGACGATTTGGCGAAACTACTGTTGCTGTTGGACATTGCGGGAATTTTCGCCGCGCTGTTGGTTGGCAGTTTCATCAGCAGAAAAATTTTGAAGCCAATAAAAACAATGAACGATTTGGCGCGAGAAATTGCCTTCGAGAAAATGGAAGGACGAATTCCAATCGGCACCGCTGACGACGAACTGAACCGCCTAGCCGCGACGTTAAATCAAATGCTCGACCGATTGCAAGGCAGCATAAAACGACAGCAGAAATTTGTTTCCGACGCCTCGCACGAACTGCGGACGCCTGCTACCGTCATCAAAGGTTGCATAGATTTAATCGAAAGATACGGCACTGGTGACGAGGCTTTGTTGAAAGAAAATCTTCAATATATCGCCTCCGAAGTAAAAAATATGCAAGACTTGCTGGAGAATCTGCTGTTCCTTTCGCGCACGGATCAAAATCGTCAGCGGCTCAACAAAAAAATTTTGGACTTGGACGACATTGTCGGCGACGTGATGAAAAAGATGAAGAACGTCCTTAATACACACCGCGTTGAGCTCGTGAGCAACCCGCCCGTGAAAATTTTCGGCGACGAGACGACGATTCGGCAGATGATTAGAATTTTTCTGGACAACGCGCAAAAATACACGCCCAAAGGCGGAAGTATTCGGGTTGCGTCGATTGTCGTTGACGGAAAAATTTTGTTGAGCATTTCGGATTCGGGCATCGGCATTGCTCAAGACAATCTGGAAAAAATTTTCGACCGATTCTTCCGCATTGACAGCGAAGATTTAGTCAACGCGGCGAATGGTAGCGGGCTTGGCTTGTCGATTGCGAAATGGATTGCTGACCGCCACGACATCACGATTGACGTTGCGAGCACGCTCGGCGAAGGCACAACCTTTACGCTGAAAATTCCCGTCGCCGAAAATATTTAGGACGCGTTGATAATGCAATGTGGCGAGGAATTTTTTCGGCTGACAAGGCGCAAACGCGTAGGCGTAGTTCGCTACGTCAAACGTGCGGCAACGCAGTCAGGCGGAAAAATAACCGTCACACACAAAAAAGTTGCCCTTGAGCGGGCAACTTGTGTTCAATAGCCAAACAATCGGTCGAGAAAACCGCGCCAACCTCTGGAAACGGAATTCATCTTTTCGCCGCTGAGCAGACCGTTTGCAATCTCAACGATACAACGCGCCGCAGGTGAATCAGGCTTCGAAAGAACGAACGGCTCTTGATTCTGCACGGCTTCAAGAACGGCTTTGTCTTCGTAAATGTAACCGAGATAATCAATCGTCAGACCAAGAAATTTTTTCGTGGTCTGATTTATTTTTTCGGTGACCTCGTAGCAAATTTCTTCGTCGCGAATTCGATTGACGACAAGCTTGATGTTGCGGCGTTCGGTGTACGTCGAATAGGCTTTGATGACGGCGTAGGCGTCGGCAAGCGCAGTCGGTTCGGGCGTGGTGATGAGCAGGACTTCTTCGACGGCAAGCACGAATTCAATCACGTTGCGATTCAAGCCCGCGCCCGTGTCGATGATGATAACGTCCGCCATTTCGGAGCAACGACCGAGTTTGCGGTGCAGTCGACGTTGTTCGGTGCGATTGAGATTCAAAGCCGCTTCGACGCCCGCAACGCCCGAAATATATTTCACGCCGGCGGCACCGTCAACAATCACGTCTTCGAGCTGAACATCATCGTCGAGAAGTTCAATCAAGCTACGGTTCGTGACGGAGCCCATAAGAATATTAACGTTCGCCATGCCAATATCCGCGTCGATTACCATAACTTTTTTGCCCGACAACTGCAACGCGACAGCAAGATTGACCGCCAAATTTGTTTTGCCGACGCCGCCTTTGCCGCTCGTTATGGCGATGACACGCGTATTTTCCGACAATCCAAAAGAAAGTTCGCCGACTCTCTTCGATTGCGCTTCTTCCTCAGCCATCTCCTCAACTAAATCACGTAGCCTTGATGCTTGATCAGACATAATTCAATACCTCTTCACAACTCGTCGACTTTTCTCATCAGAAAATTCGTCAGCACGTCGACGGTCGCGCGTTCAATGTCGTCGGGGACGCTTTGCCCCGTTGTGACGTATGACAGCGCGTATTTTGTATCGCGCAAAAGATTTATAATCATGCCCAGGCTACTTGTCTCGTCGGTCTTCGTGAAAATGATTTTGTCGGGATTGACTTGCGAAAATTTATTCATAATCTGGCGGGCGTCGGTTAATTTGGTCGTTGCGCTGATGACCAGATGTTTTTCGATACGCGGATTGACTCGCAGGAAATCTTCCAGTTCGCGCATTTGATATTCGTTGTGCTGACTGCGACCGGCGGTATCAATCAGAATCAATTCTTTGTCGCGGTAACGTTCGATTGCCGAGCTAAGCTCCTGCGGATTGTAAACGATTTCCAGCGGCAGTTCGAGAATGTCCGAATAAGTTTTGAGCTGTTCGACGGCGGAAATGCGGTAAGTGTCAGCGGTGATTAGTGCGGCGTTTGTGCGTTGTTCCAAGACGAATTTTGCGGCGATTTTGGCGAGCGTTGTAGTTTTGCCGACGCCCGTTGTGCCGAGCAATGCGACAATCCTCACGCCGTGCCGATTGAGTTTTATTCCGTCCGAAAAGAGCATGTGATCAGTCAGATATTTTGTCAGCGTCGCTTTTGCAGTGGGCGAATGAACATCAACGAGCGTGTCGCCAGGGTTCGATTGCGTTGCCATTTCAGTTAAAATTTCTTCGTCGACTTCTTGCAGTTTCATTGCCTCGTGCAGAGAGAGCGTGCCGCGTTTCGAGTCGCGACCTAAGACTTCGGCGAGCAATGCTTTCATCTGCGCGATTTCGTCTTCAAGGCGGCGGATTTTGTCTTCGTTCGGCGGCGACTGCGCGGACTGTTCTTGTTGAATGCGGAGCTGTTCGGCTGCCTGTGCTTGAGCGATTGCCGCCTGTTGCATCATCTGCATTTGATTGAACTGCGCCATAATCATTGCCTGCGTCTGAGCCATTTGTTCCTGCGTGAATGCGGCGTTTGGTTGCGGCGTTGTCGATTCGTCAGCAGGTTGCGATTCGTCGGCGGGCTTAGATTCTTCAGCGGGCTTAGATTCTTCAGCGGGCTTAGATTCATCGACAGGCTTAGATTCTTCGGCGGGCTTAGATTCATCGACAGGCTTAGATTCTCCAGCGGGCTTAGATTCATCGACAGGTTTAGATTCTTCAGCAGGTTTAGATTCAGATTTTTCGTCGACGTCGGAATTTTTTTGCGCAGAAACTTTTTCAACGAGCGAATCAATCTGATTGCTCTGTTCGACGTTCTGTTCAGCTTCAGCCACGCCTTGAGCAGTTCCGTCGGTCTTGTAACGATTCACAACGGAGGCGGGCGCAGTCGTTCGCTGAGGCTCCTGTTTTTTCGGCATTGAATTTTCTTCGACCGCCGCAGTTATCTCGACGACTTCGCGGCTACCAATGCCCAACAGTCCGCCTTCTTTATATTTCTTGCTGTGCAATATAACAGCTTCATCGCCGAGCTCCGCCTTCATTGCAGTCATGGCGTCTTTCATGTTGCCGGCTTTAAAAACTTTTATCTGCAAACAAAATCACCACCAAAATGCTTAACTAATTTAAATTCCGTAGGAAATTATATCAGAAAATCATTTCATGGCAAAAATTTTTTTTGGCGGCGGTCGGCTTCAGTCGAGTTCGAGAGCTTTTTTGTAAGCCGCGAGTGCTTGTTCCTTGCGCCCGAAAGTTTTGTACGCATCCGCCGCAAGGAAGTAGAAATTTTTGTTCGGCGGCACATCCAAGGCGTTGACAAAGTCAATACACTGAAACGACGGCTCGGCTAAGTTTGCTTTGACAGTTTGCTCAAGGACAGTTACCAGATGTTGAGCAATGACCAATTTGAATCGTGGCAACACGGCGCGGCGATTTTTTACCGAATGAATCAGTAGCATACAGATTTTGTTCAACTGCTGAAAGGAAATGTTCCGCGCGGTGAGCAACGCGTTTTGCACCGAAAATTCCAAGTAGCCGATTGCGGGCACAAGGACATTGCTCAAAATTCGCTCCCAAAGTTTTGACAGTCGATTGATTTCTTCGCCAAAGTTTTTATCGTCAACATTCAGGAACAACCGCGCCGTGTCGTTGATTTTGCCAAGAAACAAAAGATGTTCCGCTTGCTCCAAGACGCTACGCGGGTCAGTGAAGCGTTCGTCGGCAGAAAAATTTTTGTCGCGATAGACTTTGTCGACAAGTCTGACCAATTCTGCATGACGGTCGTATTGATGTACTACAGCTGGAATGCCGCCGTCGCCGCGCAGAATGAAATCGCCCTGAGTTTTGTTGTTCTTAATCTGAGCGTTGGTAAAAATCGCGCCGCTGTTAACGTCCAGTTCAATCAGGTTCTCAATCGGCAGGAGGTTGTTGTGGACGAGATAATTCATCACAGCTTGCTCGTGCCCCCAAACGGTGTCATCTTGCAAAGCGTCCCACATCATGCGGCAGAAAATTTTCATCTCGTTATTAGAGGCAATGACCGTGCCGCAACAGATAATTTGCTTGTCGACAAGTTTATCCGCCTCCGCTTTGCCAAAACGACTGACAAGCCAATTGTAGTTCACCTTATATCTTCCGCCAATCGTTTCCAGTTCCGTCGGATAGCCCAGCCATTTTGAAAAATTTTTGAACGGCGCGAACGGGTCGCCTTGAAAGACAACGTCGCGGGTGTCGGCAACAAAGATTTGAGCGTAATTGTCGCCGAATTGTTCAAGAAAATCCAAATACATCTTCCAGCGCAAATTAATTATCATGACGGCTTTTAAGGTTGAGGAGATGTCAATAAGCTTTACACCTTCACGAATCAACTGTGCGCGGGTGAAGTCGCTGATGTCGTCGACAAACATAACAATCTCCGTGTCGGGGCAATTTTTTTTGCAAGACGCAACGAACGGCTCCAAGTCTTTCCAGGCGTAGCTCTTCGCCACGCCCATAACCAAATTTTTCATGTCGTCATCTCAACAGATAATTGTCTCCAGCGCGATTGTAGTCATGTCGTTGAAAGAATTTTCGCGTTCCGACACCGTGCAACGTTCATTGCGCCACAAATCATCGCTGACCGTGAAAATGCCCAAAGCTTGAACGTTAGCAGCCGCCGCGTGCAGATAAAGTGCCGCACTCTCCATTTCGACAGCCAAAATCCCGTGACGGCGCAATTTGTCGTTGAAAGTGTGCTTGCCGTCGCTGAACGTGCCGTTAACGTCATCGTAATCGTTGTAGAACAAATCCACGCAGATGACGTTGCCGACCTTCACGGGCAAATTCAAACGTTCCGAGACTTCAACCGACTTTCTGAGCAAATCGAAATCCGCAAGCAACGAAAAGTTCACGACGCCGCCGAAAACTTGGTTGACGATTGAAGAGTCCGTCGACGAGCCTTGAGCAATAACCACGTCGCGCAGACGAATATTTTCGTTCATGCCGCCGCACGTCCCGACGCGAATCAATTTCTTCACGCCAAAAACCTCAATCAGTTCGTGCAGATAAATCGAGATTGACGGAATGCCCATGCCCGTCGCCTGAATCGAGACGCGTTCGCCCTTGTATTTGCCCGTGAAGCCGAAAATATTTCTTATAGCGGTGTATTGGTGCACGTCGGTCAAAAAATTTTCAGCGATAATTTTTGCGCGAACGGGATCGCCGGGCAATAAAACTTTTTCGGCAACTTCGCCGACTTCAGCCGCAATGTGAATTGATGCCATGTTGGAAACTTCCTTTCTGCTGATAAGCTCGTCGTTTTCAGAAGAAGGATTCAAAATTGCTCCCGCGGTCGTAAATCCTTCCAACTTCATGAAATCGCGCCTTGAAAGCGGAATGTTCAAATCCAATACAAAAAATCTCCTTTCAATCGCTCACAACTCTAAAGACTGCAACTGCGCGGCTTGTTTGAGTGCCCAATCGATATTTGGAAAGAAATTTTTGCGTGCACTCGCCACGTAATTTTGTTTGCTCTCGTCGGGAATTTGTACGTGTTTCATCGGGAAGAGTGCGGCTCTCAAATACGCAAACGCCAGGAAAATTTCCTTCAACGCGTCAAGTTTGGTCGTGTCGTTCGTCTCAAAGTAATTCACGAGTAGCGCGTCCCAATATCTTGCAATGTTGTCCGCCGATAAGCTCAATGCCCGCTGAACGTTCGACTGATTGCGAACCATATTATGGAATGAGCCCGCCGCGAAATCAAATATCGGGTGCGCGTAGCCGACATCAGCCATATCGATAACGACAATCTCGCCGGCTTGATACATCGTGTTGCCCGAATGAAAATCGCAGTGGACAATCGTTTTCCTGTCGGGGACAGCCAAAATCATCCGCTCAAGTTGCTTGAATTCGTCGGCGGTGTAAAATTGCTTCATGCCTTCCGCCCAATCGAGCCACGTGCCCTTTATCGAAGGCAAGCCGTAATCGTCGCTGACCTCGGTTTGGTGCATGAGTTTCAACATCGCGGCGAATTTTTTCATGATGACGTCGAAATTTGCGCCACCGTCAGCAACGAGCGATTCGCCGACATTTTTGGCATTGGCAATCATTTCGAAGACCACGCCGTAATTTTCGCCGCAACGAACAATGTCATAGGAAATCGCCGTCGGAATGCCCGCAAGAAAAGCTTTCTTCGCCAAATCAATTTCGCGCGTGATTTTGTAGTAGGGAACTTTTTTGTCGTAAACCTTGATGATCGTGTCCGCGTCGATTCGATAAACTTTGCTGCTCAAGCCGGAGCCAACTTCCGCGCAGCCGTCGATTGAAACGTTGCGCAACTTCTTTTGCACGTCGAAAAGTTTCGTGAAGCCCGTCATGTCAAAAATATCGAAAACTTCCTTCGAGACGTTCGTGACGGTAATTTTCCCGCGAGATTTGCGGAATTTCATCAGAAAACGCAAGCCAGCACTTGAAATGTAAATCAAGGCGTCAGCGTCGAAAATCAGTTCGCAATCGGGATTATCAGCCGCAATCGCCGCAACTTCCTTTTCAATCGCCGCGACGTTGTTTGAATCAATTCGCCCGTCAAGAAAAATCGTCAGCTGTTTGTTGCTCACATTGAATTCCATAAAAATATTCCTCCTCACAAAGCGTTTAACAATTCTTCGCGGGCAACAGCGTAGGTTCCGACTTTTGCAACGACGACGCCTGCCGCAACGTTCGCAAGGTAAGCCGCCGCCGCAGAATTTAATTTCCCAGCCAAAGCCAACGCGAATACTGCAATGACCGTGTCGCCCGCGCCGGACACGTCGAAGACTTCTTGAGCACGCGCCTTGATGTGGGAAATTTTTTCGCCGTCAATCAAGCTCAATCCTTGCGCCGAACGAGTCACGACCAGTCCGCGCAGATTGAATTCGTCGACGATTTTTTGAGCCGCCTCGGCAATTTGATTGTCGTCGTTGGAAATTTTTTTCGGCAGAACAGCGTTGAGTTCCTTTAAATTCGGCGTGATGAAACTTGCGTCGAAATATTTCTGCCAATTATCGCCTTTCGGGTCGACGACGACGAATTTTTTCAGCGCACGACACGCGCCGATAATTTCGCGGCAAATTTTCTTCGTGCAGACGCCTTTGCCGTAATCGGAGACAATCACCGCGTCGACGTTCGGCAACTGCGCAGAAAAATTTTCCAACAGCTGTTCAGTCGCGGAGCCGTCAATTTCGGTCGCGTCCTCGAAGTCAAGCCGAAGCATCTGCTGATGACCGCTAATCACGCGGATTTTCGTTGTCGTGGGCTTTGACGTTTCAATCACGCCGGAAAAATTAACGCCGAGTTTGTTCAGCTTGCTCAAAAAAATTTCGCCGTGATTGTCCGCGCCGATTTGCCCGATTATCGACGTTTGACAGCCGAGCAATGCCAGATTGTGCACGACGTTCGCCGCGCCGCCGAGAGTTTCCTTGACGTTGAGGACGCGGGCAATCGGGACGGGAGCTTCTGGCGAAATGCGCGTAACTTCGCCGAAATAATACTTATCCAGCATGACATCGCCGACGACAAGAACTTTGCACGCGCTCATATCGTTTGCGACAAAATTTTTCAGTTCGTCAATCATCTGCATACCTCGAAAGCTTTTCCTGCCGCGTCAATCGTTCGTGCAATGTCTTCGTCCGAATGAACTGCCGACATGAACAGCGTTTCAAATTGCGACGGCGCAAGGTAAATTCCCTGCTCCAACATCGACACGAAAAATTTTTTGAACTGCTCTTGATTGGCGGCGGCTGATTCGTCGAAGTTCGTGACGGGTTGCGCACTGAAAAAAATTCCGAACATCGAACCGGCTTGAGCTGTTTGAATCGTCACGTTTGCAACCTGCGCGGCGTCACGGATACCAGCAACGAGCTTTGAAGTCTTCGCGGAAATTTTTTCGGTCAAATTGTCTTCAAGCAAAACTGTCAACGTTTCAATGCCTGCAGTCATCGCCAACGGATTGCCGCTCAACGTTCCCGCTTGATAAATTTTTCCGTCGGGGGAAACGTTGCGCATTATGTCTTCGCGACCGCCGTAAGCCGCACACGGTAAGCCGCCGCCGATAATTTTGCCGAGACAAGTCAAATCGGGCGTGACGTGATATTTTTCCTGTGCACCACCGAGCGCAACTCGAAAGCCGCACATAACTTCATCGAAAATCAACAACGCGCCGAATTTTTTTGTGATGTCGCGAAGTCCGCGCAGAAAATTTTCTTTCGGCAAGACAAGACCCATATTCCCCGCGACAGGTTCAACAATAATCGCCGCAATTTCTTCGCCGCATTGAGCAAAAATTTTTTCGACAGCGGAAATGTCGTTGTAAGGCAAAGTTATCGTGTCTTGAGCAGTTCCGCGCGTGACACCTGGGCTTGACGGTTCTCCGAACGTCGCCGCGCCGCTACCAGCCTTAACGAGCAGTGAATCGCTGTGACCGTGATAACAGCCGACGAACTTGACAATTTTTTCGCGACGAGTAAAACCTCTGGCGACACGTAACGCGCTCATCGTGGCCTCGGTGCCCGAATTTACCATGCGCATGACTTCCATTGACGGAAAAATTTTCTGCACGAGCCGCGCAAGTTGAGTTTCAAGCAAAGTCGGAGCCCCGTAACTGGTGCCGCGTTCGACAGCATTTTTCAGCGCGACAACAATTTTTTCGTGAGCATGACCGAGAATCAGCGGACCCCAACTCAAAACGTAATCGATGTACTCGTTGCCGTCAATGTCGAAAATATGGCTTCCTGAGCCGTGCGAAATGAACGGCGGATTTGAATTGACGCTTGAAAACGAACGAACGGGGCTATTGACGCCACCAGGCATGAATTGTTTGGCTTCGGCAAACGCGGCGGCAGATTTTTTCAAATTCACGTGACGACCTCCTTTGTTAGCTGACAGCTGACAGCTGATAGCTGATAGCTTTTAGGATTGTATCACGTCAACGAAAAATTTTACAGCGTCGGGCGGCAAGCTTGCGTTTCTTTTTCAGTCTGATATAATGCGCGGCGTAACACATCACAAGGAGAAATTTTTATGCGAGGAAAATTTTTTGCAATGATAACTCTTGCGGCGACAATGTTGCTGACGGGTTGCGGTGGCGACAACGGCAATACTCCCGCAAAATCCGACAAGCCCGCGCAGGAAGTCACGCTCAAAGTCGGTGCGACGCCTGTTCCACACTCCGAACTTTTGGAGCAGATCAAGCCCGATCTTCAAGCGCAAGGCGTCAATCTCGAAATCATAGAGTTCAACGACTACGTTCAGCCGAATATCGCGCTCAACGACAAGGAACTCGACGCCAACTTTTTCCAACATGAGCCGTATCTCAACAACTTCGTAAAGGAACACACTGACGTTAAGCTCAAGAACGCGGGCGGCGTGCACGTCGAGCCGATGGGCATTTATTCCAAGAAAATCACGAACTTGACCGAAATAACCGACGGTGACAGCGTTTCAATCCCCAACGACCCGACTAACGGCGGACGCGCTTTGCTTCTGCTGCAAAAGGCTGGACTTATTCAGCTCAAGGATGATGCCAACGAAACTGCAACTGTTCAAGACATCGTCGGCAATCCGCGCAATTTGGTGATTCAGGAAGTCGAGGCGGCACAACTTCCGCGCACACTTGAAGACGTGACAATCTCGATTATCAACACGAATTTCGCAATGAATGCCGACCTCAACCCAATGAAGGACGCGCTTTTCATCGAGGATAAAACTTCGCCGTATGTCAACATCATTGCGGTTCGCGACGGCGACGAGAATCGCGACGAAATTAAAAAACTTTTGAACGCGCTCACATCCGAGAAGATTAAAAAATTCATCGAGGACAAGTACAAAGGCGCAATCGTTCCCGCGTTCTGAAACTGAACGGAAAATTTTATACGTGGTGTGTCAATCGCGACGCATCACGTATTTTTTTGCAATCAAAAACGAGCATCACCGCGAATATCGGCGTGCCCGTCTTCAACAATCTACCAACCTACTTATCGCGCTTATCGGTCTCGGCAATATATTTGCGTGCAACTTCGACGACGGATTTTTTCAAATTGGCAAGCGGAACGTCTTTGACCTGTGCGCCCGCAACGTTTTGATGACCGCCGCCGCCGAATTTCTCCATGATGACCTGCACGTTCAAATCGCCCGTCGACCGCGCACTGATGCCGACCGTATCGTTTTTTATTTGGAAAAGGATAATCGTCATGCGAACGCCTTCGACGCGCAACAGTGAATCCGCCGATTGACCGGCAATGACTTGGACGTTCGGAATGATTCTTTCGATGTAAGACACGACGAGCCCGCCTTCGTAGCATTCGGAACGGGCTTGCGTTTTGGCAAGATACAGCATCGTCTCGAAATCCGCCTTGAAAAGATGATTGACCGCGACGGGATCCGCGCCGCTGCGACGAAGATAAGCCGCCGCCTCAAAAGTTCGTGCACCCGTCTGTATGGAAAAATTTTTCGTGTCGACGACAATGCCGGAATAAATCGCTGTCGCCGCAAGCTTGCCGATACGCATTTTTTCGTCGAAGTACATCAGCAATTCAGTGACCATCTCGCACGTCGAGCTTGAGCCTGGCTCCAGATAAATCAGTTCGGGATTTTTAATCGTGTTCTCGCTACGGCGGTGGTGGTCGATGACGATAACTTTTTTGATGCGTTCAAGGAGACTCGGCACGGCGACAAGGTGAGGAATAAACGTGTCGACGATGACAAGTAGCGGGTCAATCGCGGGGATAAGTAAAATATCTTTCTCTTCGACGAAAATTTTTCTGTAGTCTTCGTCTTTGCGGAAAAGCTCCAAAATTTTTTCAATGCTGTCGAGCCAATTACTCAAGACAATGTGGACGGGCTTATCGAGATGTTTCGCCATAACCGCGACGCCGATTGCCGCCCCGAACGCGTCGTAATCTTCGCGGGTGTGTCCCATGATAAAAATTTCGTCGGAAGCTTCCATCATGTCGTGAATCGAACTGCTCATCACGCGGGCTCTTACGCGGGTATTTCTTTCGACAGCTTTGGCACGTCCGCCGAAGAATTGTGTTTTGTCGTCGATGTTGACAGCAACTTGATCGCCGCCGCGACCGAGTGCCAGTTGAAGTCCCGCTTGAGCTTTTTCGCCGAGTTCGCCAATCGATTGTTCGTTGGAAGATTTATCGGCAACAGCCGCGCCCATTGACAGCGTGACCTGCAGTTGATTTTTGTTGACGAGCTGGCGAATTTTGTCGAGCACGATAAATTTTTCGTCGATTGCCTGTTCAAGTGAGCACCGCTCCAGAATGACGATGTACAAATCGCTTGCCACGCGCCGCATAAAGCCTTTCAGTGACGCGACCCACTCCTCAAGGATTTGGCTGACGGACAGTAGCAACGACGTTTTTTCAGCCTCACTGAGACCTTGCGTAACTTCGTCGTAATTGTCGATTTGCACGTAAATCAGTGCCGTGCGACTGTTTTGGTATTCGATTTTCAAATCCTCGTAAGGCGTGACTTCCCGCGCGAACAGAACAATCATCCGCGAATAATCTTGATTGGCTTGCAGGTGGCGATATTTGACTTTGAAATGACGATAAAATTCCTCAACCGTGCCGTTCTTCGCAGTCTTGCGACGCAGTGTTTTTACAGGATATTCGCCTTCCATTGGCGCAGGTTCAGTGCCTTGCGGTGCAAGCGACAAAATTTCTTTGGGAATGAGACCTTCCCAAAATTCGTCAATGTCCATGCCCTGTTGCGGATCGACCTCGGCAAAATTCTGCATGACGGTATTGCACCATTGCAAGCGACCGTTCTCGTCGACGACAATGATACCTTCGGGCAACTTCGTCATAGCGTAATACATCATGTCGTTGAAGTTGCCGATTACGTTCTCGGAGTACTCCTTGAATTTTTTGTCGCGATCGATCTGGCGTTCGTAAGTAAACCAAATCAGCAAAAAACCCGCCAAAAAAGCCGTCGCGCCCAAAATTTCGTTGTAGTGGAAAATCACGGCGGCCATGACCAATATCACGACCAAATTTATCAGCGCGTCCGGCCACGAGGACAAATTTCTCGGCACGTCATCATCTCCTTAGGAGCCGTTCAATCTTTGAAAAATCGTTTGCGATAGTCGAAGAGCGTGTCAATCAAACCGGTTATCGCCACGAGTTGCAACAGGAACATGTTCAGAATCAACAGCACGTACAAAAATCGCCGCACGAACTTTGAAACTTTATAGCGGTCAAAGATGAACGACATCAGCGACAAACCTTGAATCAAACCGATTATCATCGCGACAATCGTCAAGTTCAGCGAAATTTCGTAAATGACGTTCCAACCGCGCGTGAAGCCCCAATATATTCCGATACCGCCGAATGCCGCCATGTACAGGAAGATTGCGGGGAATTTCCACTCGGCGAAGGACGGGAGTTTCGGCAACGTCAACCGCAATTTCGGGAAAATCCAACGCGAAGTCAGCCACGTCGCAACCGTGCTCATCAGCGCGGACAACATCAAGAGCGTCGGAATCAAAATCATCAGCGACTGCAATGCCGGATCGACTTGACTTTTTGTCTCGGCGATTCGTGCAGGGTCGACGCCCATTGATTCGTACATTTTGAACGATTCGTCGAAAGCTTCGCGCAGGATTTCAATTTGCGTTTCGATGAAGTTCAAGTCCAAGACGGCAAGCAACAATGCCAACGTCACAACCTGAGCCATTGACGCCGCAATCAATGTCGTAAAGAAAATTCTTGTCGCACCGAATTTTTTCCACACGCACCAACCCAATATCACGCCGCAAACTCCCGAACTCATTGCCAGACGCAACGACAATATCGGGCTGATTAACATCGACAAAACGAGCGTCGCGACTACAAGCGCACTCAAGCCTTTGCCTGCACCGTGTCGAGCCGTCAGCACCGCCAACGGTACCGCGCAGAAAAATTCGGTCAACATTCCCAACAGCGGAACATAGACCGTCACGAGCCCCAATATCACCGTCATTGCCGCCAACAGTCCGCTTTCGATTGTCGGCGTTAAATTTTTTCTCATCACATGACCTCGCAGGAAAATTTTATGCATTATAGCAAACGCCGCCGACTTTTACCAGAGGATTAGCTTTTAGCTTTTAGCTTATAGGTTATAGGTTTCTAATTCCAAATTCCTAATTCCAAATTCCTAATTAAAAAAAAGACCGCCGACCGAAGTCGACGATCTTGTAAGTATCGAACAACCTGCGCCCTTGCGGACGCTGAATATTACTGGAGCAAGCTGAGAACGGAGGAGCTGCTCTGGTTCGCTTGTGCCAACATGGCTTGTGCCGCCTGCAGAAGGACATTTGCCTTCGTGTAGTTGGTCATTTCTTTCGCCATATCCGCGTCGCGAATCGTGCTCTCCGATGCTTGGACGTTCTCGCTCGCAGTCGTGAGGTTCGCGCTGGTGTATTCGAGGCGGGATTCGACTGCGCCGATCGTGGTCTGCTGGTCAAGAGCTTTGGTCAACGCGTTTTCAATAACGTTGATGGACGCGTTGGCGTTCTCTTTCGTGTAGACGTTGATTCTGGTGCCGTCTGCGCCTTTCAGACCGAGAGCCTGTGCACGCATATCGCTAAAGCCAACTTTGATTGCCTGGTTGGCTTCGGAGCCGAGATGGAAGTTCAGAGCATTATCGCCCGTCTTGTTCTCTGCGCGCTGATACTGTTTGAACTGGTCGAGAGCCGCGTTTGCCGACTTTTTGACGTTGAGGTCTTGGTCGAGGATGCTGATCGTAAGACCGGAAATTTGCTCGTCGACGCCGGCCGTTTTAGCGACAACAGCCAAACCTTGCGTATTGTCGGGAGTGTAGACGTCTTTGTTGTACTTGTCAGCGACTTCTTTTTCATCGCTAATCGTGTCGACAGTGATCGTGCCAGGAACTTTGTAGCTTAACTTACTGTTAACATTGGCACCGCCGGAAATGGTGGCAATTTCACCGGGCGTCTCGGTGTTGAATTTATAGAGTTGCTGACCGACGAAGTTGTTTGATCCTACGGTAGCAGTGTTCCCGCCAGCGTCAATTGATATTGTTCCCGTAGCCGCTACGTACGAATTGCCACTCTTTATATAGTAGCCCGAAGTGGACATATCAAACGTCGCATTAGCCGCAATAGTAAAACCTACTTCATCAGCAAAATTCTGAATTTCTGTCGGCCAACTACCGGAAGCATAGAGATAGGAAGTATTGTTGAGTTTGTTTGTTGCCGCTGTCGGAGCATCGAGGTAACCGGAACCGGCATCTGCGGCCGACACCGGCGTTCCCGTAGAATCGACTGCCGTTTTACTTGCCGCCGTATCCACAGCCTTATAAAGGGTAGGCTTTTCAACAACTGTGCCGCTTGCATCTTTGAGCGGATCGCCGTTCGCGTCCGTTATGGTGATGGAGTATTTCTCATATCCTGTTGTGCTGTCAGTCTGCTTAACGGTTATAGTCGCATCGACAAGATTCGGGTTGCCTTCGGAGTCAGGAATGTTCGCTTTGTAACCGGTAATCGTCAAATCTGTTGCGTTTAAGCTACCTGGTGCAAGAGCAATATCAATAGCCGAATCGGTACCACCATTTATGCCCCAAGCACCCAGTTTATTAATAACTTGTGCAGAAGACAGTTCCGTCTGCTCTTCAAACGTGAACGCCGAAGTATAGCCCGCAGTTCGACTTGTCTCTGTCGTTCCGATTTTGCCGTCGGTGCCAGTTGCAGCGACAGTGGCCTGAAGAGTAGCACCATTGGCATCAGGTGTTGACAAAATATCTGAGAGGGATTTTGTGCCGACTTGACCGCTGGTGGTGTGGATATTGCCGTTCTCAACCCAAGAAACTTGATAGTAGTCGGTTTCTTGAATGCCGAGAGAGTCGCCCACACGATTCTTGTAAGAGGTAAGGAGATCGCTTGCCAAAGTGCCGACTTTCAAGCTTTGGTTGAGGAGGATGGTCTTGGTTGCGACAGCAGCGTTGTTTTTGGTGCCGTCAACGAGAGATTTGCCGTTGAAGGTAACTTGAGCATTGTCATCGATTTGGTCGATGTACTGGTCGATTTCCTTTTGGATGGTCTGGCGATCTTCGTCGGTGTTGGAATCGTTGGCGGCGTTGATGCACTTTTCCTTGAGAGCCTTGAGGATATCGATAGTGTTGCCAACCGCGCCTTCAGCGGTTTTCATCAAGCTGGAGTCGTTTTGGGAGTTTTGGTTAGCTTGATCGAGAGCACGGATGCGAACGCGCATGCGTTCAGAGATTGCAAAACCTGCTGCGTCGTCTTGGGCACCGGTGATCTTCATGCCGCTGGAGACTCTAGCCATACCCTTTTGCAGAGCGGAGCTGTTGCTGTTGAGAATGTTAAGCGTACGAACCGCAGACAAGTTGTTCTTTACTACCATTGCCATGATAATTTCCTCCTTGATTTTAGAACAATTTCCTTATTCGCGACGGTTTCCTTACCGCCGCCAAACGAACGAGTTTCGTTGCAATCCCGACCGTCGTCGGGACTTCGAGCCTCGCACGCGTAACGAGTGCCGCAACTTGTAACCCGCTGATTGCCTTCTTGAAAACAGTATCGGAGTTTGGTTGTACAACCTTAAGAGTTTTGAAAAAAATTTTTTTCGTTGGCAGGATTTTATCAATAAAGTGGCGTCACGTCAACAAAAATCGAAGTAGTGTCGCGGGAAAATTTTGTTGTCGTGCACTTCGTGAACGTCCGAGACGTTGAATTTGAATTAAATTTTTTTATCTTACTTTCTTTTGTTGCGCCAAAAGAAAGTAAGCAAAGAAAAGGCGCATAACCCCCGCGTTCGTTCAATCCTTGAACGAGCGACGGGGCGACCGTCATCCATGACGGTCGAGTTGCAGCTCACCTTGAGCCGGTAATTGCTTTAGGTTGATGATTTGTTGGTGAATTCGCCTGCCGTGTGTCCGTCGAGAGTTGCGCGAGCTTCGTCGGTGGCAGTTGCGGCTTTAATCGCGTAAGTCTTCGCTGAAATGTCCGTTGCGGTTCCGTTAATGTAAGCTTTGCCCGTAGGCGGCTTGACGTTGGCGGCGTCCTTCAGATAGTCGGACAAGTTGTCGAGTGTCGTCGGGTAGCTGCCTTTCTCCATGTAGTAAATCGAAATGGCGGTGTCGATAGTCGACAAGTCGGATTGAATTTTTGCGGTATTGGCGGCGGTCGTCACGGACGTGAATCGCGGCACTGCAATCGATGCAAGAATGCCGATAACCACAACCATCAAGATGACTTCGAGCGTTGCAAAACCTTTCTGGCGCACAAGAACCACTCCTTTGTTTTTGCTGATTGTAAAGCAAAAAAATTTTTGCGGCAAGAAAAATTTTCTCGTATCAATCATTGCACGGACAAATCGGCGCGTCGAAATATTTGCCGACGATTTTCACGGCGCAATAGTCTCCGCACATTGAACAGGCAGTTTCACCGATTTTGTTGCGGGCACCACGTTTTTTGCGTGCAAGTTCAGGATCAATCGCTAAGCTAAGCTGTTCGTCCCAATCAAGTACTTTGCGGGCGCGAGCCATCTTCAAATCCCAATCGCGGGCACCATTGACACCTTTAACCAAATCGGCGGCATGAGCGGCAATCCGTGAGACAATAACTCCGTCGTGCACGTCCTCAATCGTCGGCAAGCAAAGATGTTCGGCGGGCG
>CAMUZG010000015.1 GCA_947165145.1 uncultured Selenomonadales bacterium | reverse complement strand
CAAGCGCAGTAATTTTTTTCTCTGAATCAGCTTGAGCGGTCTCAACCCGTGAAAACGATTCGGCGATTTGCGAATTCAGTTTGGCAATCTCTGCCGTCAATGCCTCAACGCTCGTTCGTAAGCCGTCAATCTCCCGAATAATTTCCGCGTGATTTTTTTGCGTCATCAAACCGAGCTTAAGAAAAAATTCTTCCATGTGTTATTCCTCCAAAGTGCTGAGAAGATGCGTCGCCATATCAAGCCGCAAAAATTCTTCCAGCTCCTGCAGTTGTTTCAATGTCGGTTGCAAGTCTTTAAGCTCGTCGCGCCGCAATTCGTTTGCCAATGCCAACTGCTCATCTATTTGCCGCGTCGAACGTTCATTTATTTCAAGCCGTGAGTTCAATTCGTCGTACTGCCGTTGCATTTTGAAATTCATCATGTTCGCCGAATTCTCCAGGCGATTGACCGCCGATAAAATTTCCTGCTGTTGTTTGAGTATCAATTCCTGTTGAGACAAAATTTGCTCCAAAAGTTTTTCCATGAAATCCTCCGTTATTCGCTGATGAATTCCAAGTAAGCCGAAATTAAGTAGCGTTCAATCATGCAAGCGGCGTCGCCCGTCCGCAAGTTTGACGAGCAACCGCTCATGCATTTCGGCAGAAAGACGCAAGTCGCACATTCTTCACGCAACGGTTCATCAAGCCGCGCCTCATTAATTTTTTTCGGCAGACGTTTCAAAGTGCCCAAAGATTTTTCTTTGCGCCCTACCAAATGTTCGCAGTTGTAAACTCTGCCGTAAACGTCGACGGAAAAAGCTTGCGGGTCATTTCTCATGCAAGGCATATCTCGCGGGAAGGAATACAAACGATTATTTATGCTCATCTTGTCTGGATTCGCCAAAGCCTCGAAAATTTTTTTCACGCAGGAAAGTTTTTCGGCATCGGTCAATTTATCTTTCAAACCCGTGACGAACGCGGGATAATAGACAACGTGAGTGTTGCCGTCGAAACGCGCCTGCAACGTGTACACCAAATCCAAAATGTCGTTCATGTTCTTGCGGTCAATGTTCAGGCGAATGTCCACGTGAATTCCCGCCTCGGCAAGCCATTTGATACGGTTGAGAATTTTTTTGAAAACCTGTCGTTGTCCGTCGACATAAGCTTTGCGCCGCTCATATTGCTCCGCTGTCCCGTCCAGTGTAATTTGCACACCGCGCAGATGCCATTTCGGGAATTTGCTTTCAATCAGCCGCCGCGTGATTAAGCTACCGTTGGTTATCGCAAAACACTCGAATTCAAAGCCCAGTTCGCCGAGCCGCGTTGTCACCGCGTCAATCATTTTCGGATTGAGGAATGGCTCTCCGCCAAACCAATTCAGTTGAACGGGCAAATTTTTTTTGTGCCGCTTGATGAAATTTATTAGCGCGTCAATTTTCGTTTCGTCGAAGTCAACATGTTCGACGCCGCGTTCGTAACAGTAAGGACAGCGGGCGTTGCATTTGAGCGTTGTCGTCACGTTGATTGAAAGATGTTCCTTGTGCTTGAGTGATTCCAATCGCCACCGCCGATAATTTTCGCGTTCATCAGTTCCCGCCGCAACGAGGAGACCTGCCTCCAAAAATTTCCGCCGCAATTCTTCATTGCAATTTTTTTCGCCACCGAGCTCCGAAAATTCTTCGGGCGTCAACTTCACCAACGAATTGTAAAGCGTGTTGTAAACCAAAATTTTTTGCGGCGTCTCGAAAGAATAATTGAAAGTTGACGGTTGAACTGCTACGGCATTTTCAATCGTCGTTCGAAAATTTTTTTCTATCTCGTCAAATTTCGTGCCGCTCAAATTGAAATCGCCGCCCAACGCATACATGAACGCGAGAATTTTTTCATTTCCCGAAATAAGCGTCTCCATGCCGTTTCACCTGCCGATATCCAAGCCGCTTATCTTCAGCTCGTCGTACATGATGTCGCACAGGTTGATATAGTACATGTATTCGACCTGCTTTTCGGCGACACGCGAATTTTCCTGTTCCTTGAGACGTTTCAAATCTTCCAGGGCGCGAGTTTCTTCCGTCATTGTGTTGTTGAGCTCTTTGATTCGGTTTTGAATTTCGCGTTCTATACTGTCGGATTGTTCACGGACGGAAATTTCAATGGCAACAATAAGTTCGCGAATCGCATCACGCATTCGAGCCTGATAGAATTCGTCAAAATTTTTCTTGCGTTTACTGTTGTCGCGTTCGTTGAGAATCGTTGAGACTTCCGGATTCGTGTCGACGATTTTATCATTGAGACGTTTGCCGATAAAGCCGACGATTTTTTTCCGCAAGTTCTCGTTGAGCTCCTTAATTCGCTCAATGTTTATGTTCAAGCTGCGTCCGCCGTATTGCTTCTTGTTCTCGTCTTGAATCCACTTGATAAATTCTTCCATAGTTTTGTTCGTTTCGGCGATAACTTCTTCTTCCTGCCTCCGAGCCTCCGACGCTGACCGCGAACGCATCTCCGCAAGCTCATTAGCAATCATTGCCGCATGATCTTCTTCTTGATGTTTTTTGCTTGAACTACTGCTGGAAGGCGTTGCGTGCTCACCAACACAACAATTACTTTTTCCTATGCAACAATCAAAGACGCAACAAAAGCCGCAATTTGCTACGCAACAATCTCCTATGCAACAACCGCCCATATATCATTCCCTCCCGATAATCTTTCTGAGTTTGGCAAGATGTTTCAATTCGTCGCTGTGTTCGCGAGCAAACATGCCCGAAACTTTTTGACCGGCACGAAGATTTTTCGTAACGACAGACTTCGCCAAAACAATCGCGCCGTCACCGACTGTCACCCGATTTGAAATGCCCGCTTGCCCGAAAATCTGAACACGGTTGCCGATCGTGACGTTGCCGCAAATGCCGACCTGCGAAACGATTAAACAATCCGCGCCGATTTTCACGTCGTGCGCAATTTCGACAAGATTGCCGATAATCGTGCCCGCACCGATAACCGTATCCGAAAACGAGCCACGTTGAATAACAGTGTTGCTACCGATTTCCACGCCGTCGCCGATAATCGTCCGCCCGATTCCGCAAAAACTTTTGTGCCCGCCGTCAACGTCGTAATGATAATGGCAATTTACGCCAACACGTGCGCCTGAAAGAATTTTCACACCGTCGCCAATATGTGTACCGGAGCCGATGAAGACACCCGATTCAATCCTGCAGTTCTTGCCGACGCAAACATTCTCGCCTATGCTGGCGAATGGCGCGATAAAAGTTTCTTCGCCAATTTCGACGTTTGCTCCGAACATTGAACCGCCGCGTGAAGTCTGCGGAAAATTTTTGTCGTAGTCGGAATAAATGCCTGTCGCAACGAAAAGCCGTGCGATTTTTACTGCCGTCTCGCTCAATTCGCCAAATCCGCTGTAAAGAAAACTTTTTTTGACGGGCAAAATACGCGGCTCAGTCAAGACAGCCTGCGCGGACGTTCGGCAAATGTCTTTGTCGTTGTGAGCGATTGCCAAAGAATTTTCGTCAGCCTCGTGCGCATATCGGATTGAAGAAATTTCAAGTTCCGCATCGCCCGCCAAACCCAAATCCAACTTTGCCGCAAGTTCGTTCAATCGGACAGTTTTCATCGCTGACTCAACTTATAACGCAACTTGCCGCAGATAACGTCGGCGCGAGTGTTTGTCTTTTGTTTAACTTTTTTAATGATCTCTTTGAGCTGGTCAGACGTTGTTCGCACTTCGTCGCATTTTTGAAGTTGTTCACGAAGTTTTTCTTCAAGTTCAGAAGTAGTCGAACGTGATGCCGCTAAAAGTTCGGTCATGCTGTCTTTCTTTTCTTTCGTCACGCGATTGAGGTTGTAGATAGCGTCCAGGAATTTGCTTTGAATTTCTTGCGCCAAAAGTTTTTTGTAATTGGCAACAAGCTTCTCACGAATCACGCGCAAAATTTTACTGATATTAGTCTTTTCGCTGATTGCAGGTAAATGATTACGAGCAACAAATTCTCTCCTGCCGATAATATGGACGTGCCGCGCGAAATTATCAAGGTCGGCAAGTTCATCATCGCTGTTCAAAGAATCAAAATCGAGACAGAGATTGTAGATATATGCCGCCGAATGCATGATATTTGTCGCCGCAGTTTCTTGCGTGTCGAAGAACGCCTTGCCCGTCAGCCGCTTGACCAGATAACTTTTCTGTTCATCCCAATCTTTTTCGGGGTCGTTCAGAATGTCCCAATGCGTGGCGATAATGTGAACTTTGTCTTTGGCGTCCGACGAAAACGAAAATACCGACGAGATGGTTTTAATCTCTTCGCTTTGAACTTTCCGCGCGTCTATGCAAACGAAAACCGCGTTGGCGCGACGGATATATTCTTTCGTCAGCTCGGAACGATAGGCGACGGGGTCGGATAGTCCAGGAGTGTCGACGAAGACAACTTGCGGCGGGAAATTTTTTCCCAACGTCGATATGCCAACCTCAATTTCTTTAACGAAGTAATGCTCCGCACGCTTTGAGCTCGACCAAATTTTCAACTCTTCTTGAATCTCATCGTTCGCCATGAATTTGTTAAGCGGCGCGTGATTAATCCATTTGCCTTTGTGCTTATCGCCGTCAAGCTCCTCGTATTCGCGCATGAAAGCTTCGGCTCCACTCGTTCGCGACGCCCAAAGCTTATCCCATTCGCTCTGCGTGTAAAAAGTTATTTTGACGTAATCGCGGGGACTTGCGCGGAATTTCGTTAACGCGGCGGTTTCGGGCGTCACTGCCATTGATGCATAATTCTTGCCGAGAAGTGCGTTAATCAGCGTGGACTTGCCTGTCTTTATCGTGCCGACGAACGCGATTTGAAAATCGGGATTCCTGCACAAGCTTAGAAAGTCGGTAATCTTTTGGACAATCGCCGAATTATTTTCCGCGCCCATGCCAGGAAGTTTGAACAGTGCGTTGAGTTTCTCAATCTTCATGGCGTAAGCGTCGATGAGATTGTCCCAACTTATCGGCTCGTGCGGAACGTGCAAAAGATTATCGACGACGCGCATCATTTTCACTTCGGGCAGATTGTAAACGCTTTCATCGAAGTCCGCCGCGTGCAGGAAGGCTCCGCATTTTTCACAGAAATTGCGATTGGCGTTGTTCTCAAAGTGACATTTGCTACAAACATTTTTTTTCATGACATTGCCTCCGTTGGCGGTTCAGCCGACAAATTTCAAAAGTTCCGACGGCTCAATCGACAGGGCAAGCAAACTGAAATCGTCGTGAATCAACAGACCGTTATCAAAGTGGTAGCATTCGCCGTCATAGTTGAGACCGAATTCGTTGATGTGAAGCTTTGGATTTTTGGCAAGCTCCGTGAGTGCACTCCGAATAAGTTCGTCAAGCGCGTACGTTTTGACAATCGCCGTGCCTAATTCCTTGCTCAAACTTTCGTTGCGGACGTTGTCGCTGTTCGACACGATGAGAAAATTTATTTCGTTTTTGTCAAGATTTTGTTCGTCGGCAATTTGTTCCCACAACTTTGCAACTGCCGCGCGAATTTTATTCACGTTGTAGGCAAAGAACGGTTCGCCTTCAACGTGAAACGGTTTACGGGCTTCGTCGTAAACGTAAAATTTATTTTTGCAAACCGCCAGATAAAATTTCGTCACGTTGAAAACACCTCACTTTTTCATGCCGCTGACTGCCGACCAAATTTCCGTATCGGGCGCGTCGGGATTGACTTTGCGTTCCATGTCGACCAGTTTGTCGAAGGCGGCGTCGTTCTTTTCGGTACTCATGTTCTTGTTTTCAATGTAGTTGACGATTTCCGCGAAGGTCTGCGGATCACTGCGGGCAATACTCGCGAACTCGGCAAGACGCCCTGCCTTGCTGTAAAAGTCGGGATTATTAACAATTATTTGAGCAAATTCGCTCATCGGCTGACCGTACTGCGACATTGCCGTTGCCAGCATAACCTCAATCGCCTTGTGAAGTTTGTCGTCTTGGGAAGTGAACGCGGATTTTTCTGCGTCAAGCTCGTATTCGCGAATCGCCGCCAAATATTTTTCGTGGCTGTCGAAGTTTTCGATTTTAATCGGCTCGTGTTCGTCTTGTTCCGCCTGCAATGCCCTGTCGCCAATCGTTTCCATTGTTTCGTTCGGTTCAAGCAAATTCAATCCTTTGAAGAAAGTCTCCAACTCCGTGCTAAGTTTTTCCAACGCATTTCCGACAATTTTAACTATCGCCGGCACTAGCTTTGCCACGACGCTCAGCGCACTGCTCAAACCAGAAACAATCACTCCGAGAAAACCAAACATTTTAACTCCTCCTTAAAATTTTCTTGACATCATCAAGCAGGCGGAACTGTTCGTAGTCTTTGAGAATTTTTTTGCCCGTCAGCAAGCTGTACAAAAATTTTTTCAATCGTTCCTCGAAAATTCTATCACGCGAATGTCGAAGGACAAATTCCGCCGACAAGTTTTCCGTGAAAAATTCTGTCGCTTCGTCGCCGAATTCTGTCTGCAAAATTTCGAGATACCGTGTAGCTTCGCGTTTGAAGTTTTCGCCGAGTGTCAATGTGTCCAAAGACAAAATTTGATTTGCCGTGAACTCTTCCGCGATTTTTTTCAAAAGCATCTGCGCGGGCAAATAAAATTTTTGCACGAGTTCAGAAACGCGATAATTGCGTCCGAAAAATTTCATGAACCGTTCGCGGACGATTTCATTGGAAACAACGCCTTCGCTCGTGTCGGTGACGGGTTGAATTTTTATGTGGACGGGACGTTCCATGCCTTCGGAAAAGACAATCGCTTGACCTGTCTCCAACGCGGACAGAAATGATTTTTGCTTGTCGTCCATTAACATTGTGTCGCCGACGGATTCTTTATCGTCGCGGGCAAACAGCCTGTGAATTATCTTCGTGTTCGTGTTCTTCAGGACTTCAGGCGCAAGCTTGTTGGGAATTTGATCGACGACAATAAAAGATTCGCCGTACTTTCTGACCTCGGCGAGCAAATCGGTAAAAGTCGCAACTGCCGTTCGTTTGGAGCCGCTGTCACCGAATTCCACGCGCGACAACAGACGATGTGCTTCCTCAACAAGCGTGATGTGCCGAAAATTTTTGTCAAGCAAATGACGCCGCTTGATAACAGCCGTCAAACGTGTTAGGACAAAACCCATAAACAACGCTTTATCTTCGGCGGACTTCAAGTTTTCCATTTCAATGACGACGTTCATATCAATGAGCTGTTCAAAATTCGTCGACTGCTTGCAATTAAAAAGTGCGCCTTTGGAGCCTTTAAGCAAGTTCGAGAAACGACTAACGAGCGAGCCGCAATAATCGTCGCGCAGTCTGTCACTAAAACCTTTCGTGTCGACAATATCTTCCAACGCTTTAAGAAAGTCGGCAAGCGTCGGGAAGGCGTCGGCTTCGGGGCGGAACTCATCGCCATCTTTGTAATCTGCGCGGCTTTCGACGACGTGATTTCTGTTGCTGTCAATGTCCCAACCTCTGTCCTCGTAAACTTTGTAAATCGCCTCTTCTAAAATCTGCGGCATTGACGCTTCCATTGGAAAGGCGGAAGTAAACGTCGCCTTGAGCATGTCGGCGTGAGCGGAAACACTTTCGCCGCGAACCAGTTCAAACGGATTCAGTCGGAATGGCGCAGTCGTCTCGTCTCCGACAGTAAAAACAACAACGTCGCTGAAATGTGGTGAGTTGATAAAGTTGCGATATTCAGTCGTCGACGGCTCGATAACCAAGAAATGTAGCGCGGTTTCTTTCAAGATTTTGTGGCAAGTCGTCGTTTTGCCTGAACCCGTCACGCCCGCAATAAACATGTGCTTGTTTAAAACGGCGTCGCTGATTTTGATTGGAACAGTTTCAAGTTGTCGCCCGTGTTGCATAAGGTTGCCCAAAAAAATTTTGCCGTCGCCGCGATTGAAATTCAAGCCGAAATCAACGCTTTCTTTTACGGCAAGACCCGGCACTTCTTTTTGAGGAAGACCAGCAATCAAACTGACTTCGCCCGCCGTCAAGTAAGTCGTGAGCCCGACTCTGCCGTCAAAATTCGGGCGACTGAGCAACGTCAATTTATCAGCGGGAAGATTGCTTTCGTTCACGTAAAAACTTTGATACGCCGTCAAAACTCTGGAGTCGCGATCCACGTCCAGCGGATAAGCTCGCAACGGGCTGTAAGAAGAATTGTTTCCTTGAAACAGCGACATTATCCCGACTTTCAAGCGTTCGGCATCGGTCGGCTTTTCGCCCATGTAATAAATCGAAGTCTTGAACAGTCCCTTAGCAAAACCGATTTTCACGCGCTCCAAAAGTTCCTTGTCGATATAGTCGAGAATTTCCTTTGCTTTCTTGTTGACAATTTCTGTCGTCAGTGATGAAGATTTGCCGCTATTTGTTCCGAAACTTTGACTTGAACCGGAAGTTTTCGTCGTGCTCTCGCCAAAAGAATCGCCCGTTTGGTCGGAATAACCACTGCTACTCTCGTCGGATTGTCTATTTCTTGTGTCGGAGTGCGATTTATTTTCGGAACGGTTTGTGCCTTTGGCAGTCGAAGAACTTTCAGAACGGTTGAAACTTTGACCGCTGCTTTCCGAGCGTTGAACCGAACGTTGTGCATAAGGCGACACGGTGTTATAAATCTCGTAAATGTTATCCCGAACAGTCGCGACTTCGTTTTTGGGAACTGGTTCGCAGACAACGACCAATCGCCACTTCAAGCCGAGCATACTGTTAATCAGCCTGTCAATCCCTTGAAAGCCGTACTTCCCGTTGCTGTCGTCTTTGTTGACGGAAGGAATGCCGAGAATCACGCCCGCATTCCGAAATTTTTGTACTGAATCGAAAACCGTTTCGACTAAGTTTTGGCTCGTGAGTTTTTCTAAAACACTGCCTCCGAAGTTTCCCTCGAATGCGCCGACAATATTTTTGCCGCAATTTACAGCGTTCATGAGCTTGCCGAGAACGGGCTTGTTTTCATGCTGATTCTTAACCACTCCGATATACAATGAAACGCCGTTCTTGTCTCCGTCCAAAATATAGACGAAATTGAACGCGTTGTTGTTGAGTGCCTGCAAAACATTTTCAAACGCCTCGCGGTGCGGATATTCTTCGTCAAAAGTCAGCCTATTTACCTTGTAAAAACAAACTTCGCTTATCTTCAAGTCTTCTGCCTTCACACATTGCGGGCGAAAAATTTTTTCATCAGTCTCGGAAAAGTATTCGCGCTTAAGAAATTTTGGCAACGATTCGGTAATTTCCATACAAATCACAATTCCTTTTCGTGAAAATTTTTTATTGCAAACGTGCACTCGAATTTTCTGCGTTGTGAAAAATTTTCCTGCTTGAAAAAAAATAACCCTCAGCAGTTGCCGGCGTAGACGAAATTTAAGTGACGCTTCGCCACGTCGACGAGCTCATAAATTTTCGCTACGGGTGTCGGCGGCAAGTTCGTGACTTTGTAGCGCGGGAAAAATCTGCTGATGTGCAACGGAATATCCTTTGAGAGTGACGCAAGCCACTGAGCCTCAAGTTCCATTTCGTCGGGCGAATCGTTCATTGTCGGGACAATCAGCGTTGTGACTTCGACGTGACAACTCTGCGCGGCAAGCTCAATCGTTCGGCGCACAGTCTCGAAATTTCCGCCGAGTTTGTCGTAAACCGTCTGATTGAAAGCTTTAAGGTCGATGTTCATTGCGTCGATAAGCGGCAGAATTTTTTTGAGCGCGGCGGGTGCGACGGTGCCATTGGTGACGAGGACGCTTTTCAAGCCGCAAGCTTTGAGCAAATTCGACGTGTCGCGGACAAATTCATAACTTATGAACGGCTCGTTGTATGTGAACGCGACGCCGATATTTTTTTGTGCGACGAGTTCTTGAGCCAAGGCGACGAGTTGAGCGGGCGTAACGTTGCGTGTCGGGAAATTTGAATCCGCCATGGAAATTTCAAAGTTCTGGCAGAACGGACAGTTCAAATTGCAACCGTAGCTACCGACCGACAAAATCCGACTGCCAGGAAAAAATCTGTACAGCGGCTTCTTTTCAATCGGGTCAAGCGCGACGGAAGTCAACGCCCCGTAATTGAGCGCGGTAATTTTTTCGCCGTCATTGATTCGCGCACGACATTTGCCGATTTCTCCGACATTCAAGCGACAATGATGCGGACAAATTTCACAGGTAAGCATGATAAATCCTCCGTTGCCTTAAATCGTTTTGCGTTATGATATAATGGCGGCGTCGACGTGTAAAGCGTCGGCAACTCAAGCAATCGGGAGATGAATTTTTTGACTGACGAAATTTTTATGCGCGAGGCTTTGCGGATTGCTCAACACGCTGAAGGTCGCACGTCGCCGAATCCGCTGGTCGGAGCTGTTATCGTTCGTGACGGGAAAATCATCGCGGAAGGTTGGCACCGTCAAGCCGGAACACCTCATGCCGAAATTCACGCGCTGAACATGGCCGGCGAACTTGCTCACGGCGCAACGCTTTACGTCACGCTTGAACCGTGCTCGCATTTCGGTCGAACGCCGCCTTGTGCTCGTGCGATTGTCGACGCGGGCATTAAACGTGTCGTCGCCGCAATGAGCGATCCGAATCCCTTGGTTGCAGGTCGCGGCTTTGAAATTTTGCGTTCGGCGGGCATTGAAGTCGAAGTAGGAATTTTGGAAGACGAAGCTCGCAGGCTCAACGAAATTTTTTTAAAATGGGTCACTAAAAAATTGCCGTTCGTCACGCTGAAATTCGCCTGTTCGCTCGACGGGAAAATTGCCACGTCAACGGGTGAATCGCAATGGATAAGCTGTGAAGAGTCGCGGAAATTTTCGCATAGACTGCGCGACATCAACGACGCAATTTTAATCGGTGTCGGCACGGTTTTGGCGGACAATCCGAGCTTGACGACGCGGCTTGTTGACGGCAAAAATCCCGTGCGAATCATCGTTGACAGCAACGCGCGGACGCCGCTTGATTCAAACGTCGTGACCGATAAATCTGCGCGGACAATCATCTCGACGACAACGAACGCTCCTGCCGAAAAAATTTCCGCACTTAAGGCTTGTGGCGTCGAAATCATCACGGCGGGTGACGGTCAACGTGTCGACTTGAAAATTTTGATGAGCGAACTTGCGGCTCGTGAGATAACTTCCGTTTTAGTCGAAGGCGGCGGACAAATTCATTTCTCCATGTTGGAAGCTGGGCTCGTCGATAAAATTTTGGCGTTCATTGCACCGAAAATCATCGGCGGGTCGAATGCGTTGACTGCCGTCGAAGGCGCAGGCTTTGAAAAAATTTCCGACGCCGTCACGCTGAAAAATTTCACTGCTCAAAAACTCGGCGATGATTTTCTGTTGAGCGGCTACACGGAGGCTTGAACTTGGACAAAAAAATTTTGCCGCATTTTTACGTTGGCGACTCGCTTGGCGGGCAACAGGATTGGTATTCGCGAATCACCGATTTCGGAATGCACGTCGGCGGTTGTGCGGCGATTACGGCGTGCGATTGCGCCATCTGCCTTGAAAAATATTTCGGACTGCGCGGGCTGTACCCGTTCGATTCGCAAAATGTCACGCGGGAAGATTATTTGCGTTTCGGCAAAATTATGGAGCCGTATCTTTATCCGCGTTGGTCGGGCGTCGACAAGCTGGAAATTTATCTTGACGGCTTCGGAAAATTTTTGAGCGACCGCAACGTTGATTTGAAGTTGTCGGGCTGGTCTGGCGAAAATTATTTTGATGATACGCAGGAAGTTATTCGCCGCCAAATCGACGCGAAATATCCGATTCCCTGCCTGACGCTCAATCATCAAGCGCAATCGTTGCAGGATTACGTTTGGCACTGGTTTATTTTGAACGGCTACGAACTGCGCGACGAAGAATTTTTTGTTCAAGCCGTGTCATACGGCGTGGGACGTTGGTTTGATTTCGCGACGCTGTGGAACACGGGCTACTCTCGGAAAGGCGGGCTGATTCTCTTTGAAATTTGATTGCGATTGTTGCGGCGGCAACGTGACGTTGCATCCAACGGTCGCGCCGTAACATTGTAACCTGTCGAAGTCATTCACCGCGTTTGGAGGTGAAAATTTTGTTTGATTGTGACCGTTGCGGATTGTGTTGCAGAAATATTCGGCTGGCGAATTTTAATCACGAACTCGACCGCGGAGACGGCGTTTGCAAAAATTTCGACGAGACAACGAATCTTTGCAGGATTTATGCCGAACGCCCGATTTTCTGCAATGTCGACGCTTACTACGAAAAATTTTTGTCGCAGACGATGAGCCGCGAAGATTTTTACAAGCTCAATCACGACGCTTGCGAACGTTTAAAAAAATTGACAGCGCAAGATAATCGTGTTATCGTCGACGTGGCAACGTGACGTTGCATCCAGATGTCGCGCCGTGACGTTATTATAAATCGAAGTTGTTCGCCGCGCTCAAGCAATTTGACAGGCAACGTTAATCGTGCTATCGTTGACGCGTGAAACTTGGGGCGGAGCGAAATTCTCCACCGGCGGTGACAGTCCGCGAGCAATTTTGCATGACTCGGCGAAATTCCGAGACCGACGGTTAAAGTCCGGACGAAAAAGTTTGGCGCACATAATTTGAATTTTCCCGCCCGAAATTTCGCGGCGGTTTAAATTTTTTTTGGGGGTGAAAAATTGTTCACGGGCATTATTGAGGAAGTCGGGCGGCTCAAAAGTTCAAGCGACGGTCAAATAGAAATTTCCTGCTCAAAAATTCTCGACGACATCAAAATCGGCGACAGTATCGCCGTGAACGGAATTTGCTTGACGGTCGTTGACTTTGGGGAAAATTTTTTCGCGGCGGACGTCATGCCCGAAACTTTCCGCAAAACTTCGCTTGCCGAACTCAATCGCGGCGGAGCAGTCAATCTCGAACGCGCTTTGAAAATCGGTGACAGGCTCGGCGGGCATATCGTCAGCGGACACATTGACGGCGTCGGAAAAATTTTGAGCATTCGCCCCGAAGGCAACGCATTGATTATCGACATTGCGGCGGAAAATTTTTTGCTCCGACAAATCGCGGCGAAAGGCTCCGTTGCGCTCGACGGTATCAGCTTGACGGTTGTGGACGCCGATTCGGACAAATTTAGCGTGTCGATGATTCCGCACACCCGCGAAGTCACGAATTTCAAAAATAAACGCGTCGGCAGCCCCGTCAACATTGAAACGGACGTTTTGGCGAAGTACGTCGACCGATTGATGAACTTCAAAGCGTCGGAAACAATTAATAAAAATTTTTTGGAGGCGAACGGATTTTTATGAGCGATTTTGCAACGATTGAGCAGGCGATTGACGACATCAAACGCGGAAAAATGATTGTCGTTGTCGACGATGAAGACCGCGAGAACGAAGGCGATTTGATTGTCGCGGCGGAGACCGTCACGCCAGCAGACATAAATTTCATGGCAACGCACGCTAAAGGTTTGATTTGCACGCCGATTGACGGTAAACGCCTTGACGAACTCGAAATCGGGCAAATGGTCGTCAATAACACTGATAATCATGAAACGGCTTTCACGGTGTCGATTGACGGCTTCGATACGGAGACTGGAATTTCGGCTTACGAACGTTGTCACACGATTAAGTTGCTTCTCGACAAAAATTCCAAACCGTCAAGTTTCAGGCGACCCGGTCACGTCTTTCCTTTGCGTTCTGTCGAAGGCGGAGTACTTCGGCGCGCGGGACACACTGAGACGACGACTGACCTTGCACGACTGGCGGGCTTTTATCCTGCAGGACTGTGCTGCGAGATTATGGACGACGACGGGCACATGATGCGCACTGAAGGCTTAAAAAAATTCGCCGACAAACACGGTTTGAGCATAATCACCGTCCGCGCACTGATTGAATATCGCAAACGCACGGAGAAATTCGTAAAAAAAATTGCCGACGTCGATTTTCCCAGCAAATACGGTCATTTTCGGCTCAAAGCTTATGAAAGCACTCTCGACGGTAAATGTCATCTCGCGATTGTCAAAGGCGACGTTGCCGGCAAGGAAAATGTTCTCGTGCGCGTTCATTCGGAATGTTTGACGGGCGACGCTCTCGGCTCATTACGTTGCGATTGCGGAGATCAACTTGCCACTGCTCTCAAAAAAATTGATGCGGCTGGCGAAGGCGTTTTGCTTTACATGCGGCAAGAAGGTCGCGGAATCGGTTTGGCGAACAAAATTCGCGCGTACGCTCTGCAAGACGCTGGCAATGACACCGTTGAGGCGAACATCATTCTCGGATTCAAACCCGACCTTCGCGACTACGGTATCGGCGCACAAATTCTTTCTGATCTCGGCTTGACGACGATTCGCCTGCTGACGAACAATCCCGCCAAACGCGCAGGGCTTGAAGGTCACGGCTTGACGATAACTGAACGCGTCCCGATTGTCATTGCGCCGACGAAGTTCGATAAAAATTATCTTGCCGTCAAAAAAATCAAAATGGGTCACGTATTCAATTAGGAATTAGGAATTAATTGTCGGTTCATGTGCTTATATCGTCATGTTTGAAAAATTTTTTGGAGGTAGCAGAATGAAAACTTACGAAGGAATTATCAGCGGACGCGATTTGAAATTTGCAATCGTTGTCGCCAGGTTTAACGAATTCATCACGAGCAAACTTTTAGGCGGCGCGATTGACGCTCTCAAACGCCACGAAACTCCCGACGAAAATATTTCTGTCGTGTGGGTGCCTGGTTCATTTGAAATTCCGCTTGTCGCAAAAAAATTGGCGTCGACCAAAAATTTCGACGCGATAATTTGTCTCGGCGCAGTGATTCGCGGTGCAACTACTCATTACGATTACGTTTGCAGTGAAGTTTCAAAGGGCGTGGCTCAAGTCGGACTTCAAAGCGGTGTCCCGACGATTTTCGGAGTCGTCACAACCGAGAACATTCAGCAGGCGATTGAACGTGCCGGCACAAAATCGGGCAACAAAGGCTTTGACGCCGCGATTTCCGCAATGGAAATGGCAAATCTGCTGAATCAATTAGGAATTGGGAATTAGGAATTTGGAATTACAAAACCTATAAGCTATCAGCTATCAGCTATAACCTCAAAGCTCACCGCAAATTTTTTCGGAGACTTCCGCAAAGGCAACGTTTTCCTGCGCGGCAGTCTCCAAATTTTTTATTGTGACGGTCGAGCTTGCAACCTCGTCGTCGCCAACAATCAGCGCGAACTTTGCACCCGATTTCGCCGCAGACTTCATCTGAGCTTTCATGCTCTTTTTGGCAAAGTCCATCGCCGCAGAAATATTTTGTCGCCGCAAGTCAGTCAGCAGTTTGAACGCGTAAACTTCGGCAGCAGCACCGCCGCTCACCACGAACGCGTCAATTTTTTTTGTCTGAGCAGGCAACATGCCTTGAAGTTCCAACGCAAGAAGAATTCGTTCGAGACCAGCCGCAAAACCGACAGCCGGAGTATCGTCGCCGCCAATTTCTTTGATGAGCCCGTCATAGCGACCGCCGCCCGCAACCGCAGATTGAGCACCCAATGGCGCGTATTGAATCTCAAAAGCCGTCTTGGTATAGTAGTCAAGCCCACGCACCAGCCGATTGTCAACAACGTATTCAATGCCTGCGGACGTTAAAAATTTTTTCAGCGAATTAAAATGCTCGCGGCAATCGTCGCAAAGGCACGTTTCAATTCTCGGCGCGTCGTCCAGAACATCTTTGCTAGCATCAACTTTGCAATCGAGAATTCGCAACGGATTTTTCTCCAATCGACGCAGACAATCTTCGCACAAATCTTCAGCGTTCTCAGTAAAGTATTCGGTGAGTTTGCGGCGGAAAATCGGTCGGCACGCGGGACAACCAACGGTGTTAATCTTCAGCGTCAAGTCGTTAAGCCCCAAACTCCGCAAAAATTCCCACGCCAATAAAATTATTTCAGCGTCGACGGCAGGATTTTTTTCTCCGATAGCTTCAACTCCGAATTGATGAAATTCGCGCAGACGTCCTGCTTGCGGTCTGTCGTAGCGGAACATCGAGCCGATATAAAAAAGTTTCACGAGCCCGACGTTGGCGTAAAGTTTGTTCTGCAGATAGGCACGCACAACCGACGCAGTATTTTCGGGACGCAACGTTATCGAGCGGTCGCCGCGGTCAGTGAACGTGTACATCTCCTTGTCGACGACGTCAGTGCCTTCGCCGATGCCGCGCAGAAAAAGTTCCGTGTGTTCAAAAGTCGGCGTGCGAATCTCGTCGTAGCCGTACAACGCGCACAGTTCGCGAATTTTATTTTCAAGCCAAAGCCAATTAATCGTCTGCTCCGGCAAAATGTCTTTGGTGCCTCTCGGCGCATTCGTCAGCAAAATTTCAGCCTCCTAAAATTTTCAAAGTCACTCAAGAATATTTTTGAACGTGTCGAAGTTAATCGTCTCTTGCGGGCGGCAGTAAATCGCGAAAACAACTTCCTTAAAGTAGCCGTCGAATTCGGGCAAAACTTTTTTATAAGCCTGCGCGACGACTTTGGGATTATTTTGAAATGCTCCACAACCGAAAGCACCCGTCACGAAAATTTCCGCGCCGTGATGAGCGACAACTGTGAACATGTGCCGAAGTCGACTTTCATGCAACGCAAAAAGTTCCTCGTCAGTGATGGATTTTGATTCGCTTTCGTTCGGATTGTAAATGTTCGACGCATGTTCACGCAAATTTGGCGCGGCAATCGTTATCACGTCGACCAAATCCCATTTGTCACGCGGAAGCCGCGCAGGTTTATCAATATCGCTTTTGCAGACGATAATTTCGGGCGTGTAAATGCAAGCGTCGTCGTGAAGCGGATTAAAACTTCTCCGATTGACGTTGTAGTAGCGGTTCCAATTCTCTTCGGTGTTGAGCACGGGATACAGCGTCGAGCAACGGCAAAGTGCCTCTTCCTGTGCCCGCGAACCGTGTTTTACGCCGCCGCCGGGATTTGTCGCCGAAGCAAAATTATGTACGGCAATTTTCAGCTCAAGGTGACGTTTCTGCATTGCAATCGCCGCGTCGAATGTCCGTCGCCTGACAACAGAAATTTTCGTTTTCTTGAATCGACGTTCGGACAATGACGGATAATCTTCCGCACCGTAAAAAGCCGTGGCTTTAATCGAATCCTGAATCGCACGCCGCAAATTTTCATCGCTGCGGTAAAATTCTTCAGTGTCGCGGAAAATCTCAATCATCTCGTTCTTAGTCACGTATGCCATCAATCTGCGCTCCTTTCTTCGCTTGGGAAATTTGTTTTCGTCGTCGTCGGCGACTTTTTTTTTTTTCGGGCGATTGTTCAATCGTCACAACGTCATCAATCGCTGGCAACGGCTCAATCGTCTTGACATCATCTGCGGGCGACTGTTCAATCGTCACAACATCATCAATCGCGTTCAACGGCTCAATCTCTGCGACTTCGACAGGCTGATAGACTTGAGCCAAAACTTTTTCACGCTGCTCAATATATTTGTCAATGTCGCGCAGGTAAGTCGGCAAATCTTTCGCTGTGAAGGCAGTCAAAATTTTTCTCGCGGAATTATCGGGAACTTTCGTCGACGCCGCTGCCCCAACGCCCAAAATCGTCTGTCGTTCGCCCATTATCTGAACGTTGTAAATTCCTTCGTCACCGCGACGACACCAACCGACGTTTTCAATCTGCCCGCTCATGTAATCTTGCCGATAAAGATAGTACGGCAAATAATTTTTCTTGCGTAGAATTTCGGCGGCGTATTCGGACATTTTGCGAACTTCGGCGTCGCTCGGCAAATTAAAATCTTCCAATCGATTGACTTCATCGGCAAGTCGCATTTGCAATTCGGAGCCGCGTTTAATTGCCAAAGCGTGAATCGTCACGTCATCGGGGGTAAGCGCAATAATTTTGTTCAACGTGACTTTAAAATCGTCAAAATGTTCGCCAGGCAAGCCGACAATCAAATCCATGTTGATTTTCCAATCGCCCGCCGCCCGCAACGAATCGTAAGCTTGAATCACGTCTTCAACCGTGTGTTTGCGACCGATAATGTCAAGCGTGCGCTGATGCATTGTCTGCGGATTGACACTGACTCGCGTGACGCCGAATTTTTTCAAGGCAGAAATTTTTTCGGGCGTAATTGTATCGGGACGACCACATTCGACCGTGAATTCTTCGACAGACGCGCCGTTGAATTTGTCGTGAACTTGAGCGAGCATTTCTACGAAAAATTTTTCGGGCAAAGCAGTCGGAGTACCGCCGCCAACGTAAATCGTCTGCACGTTCAGCCCGAAACGTTTAATTGTTTCGGACGCCGCATTAATGTCGCGTGTCAAAACCGCCATAAATTCCGCAACTTTTTCATCGGCAGGCAAAACGTTCGACGGGAAGGAACAGTACAGACAGCGCGTCTTGCAAAACGGAATTCCGACGTACACGCCGACGGTTTTATCGGTGCTTGAACGGATAATCGGCAGCTGTCGAACGGCAACTTCCGTCAAAAGCGTCGCCTTGTCGCGGTCAGTCAGGAAATCGGAACAAATTCGTCGTGAAATTTTGTCGCGGTCAATAACGCCTTGACTTGTCACGCCGAAATCGTCATCAAGCCAACGCTGGATAATTTTTGTCGGACGCACGCCATGCAAAATTCCGTAAGGAACCGCTTTCAAGCCGAACGCTTCGACTAATAGCGTGTAAAGATTTTTTTTGACGAGCCGATTGACTTCCGAGCCGAAACGTTCTTCGCGACGAACCTGCGAACTTTTGCGGAAGAATAAATTTTCGCCGTCCGATGTGATTTTCAAGCGCGTGAAGATTCGATTAACGACGACCTCGTTAAAAATTTCCAAGCCGTCAATGTCTCCGTTGTCCGCGCAGATTTCGACTTTCAACGACCGTAAAACTTCGCCGACGATTTTGGAGAAGTCGCGCACGCCCAGGAGCGTGATTTTTTTTATCTTGATGCCCAAAATCTTCGTCTCCTTCCGCTCAATCGTCAGCTCGACAATCTTTGCAGTAGCCGAAAAATTTCACTTCGTGATTGACAATTTGAAAGCCGGATTGTTTTTCGATTGTATATTCCAAATAGTCCAAAAAATCTTCCTCGAACTCAATAACGCGCTTGCACTTCAGGCAAATCAAATGATGATGATGATGAACGTTCGGATCAGCGGTGTTTAGTTCGTATCTGGCGCAACCGTCGCCGAAATCGACTTGAACGAGAATTCCCAATTCGCTCAACAAATCCAAGGCGCGATAAACCGTCGCCAAACCGATTTCCGAGTCGTTCTTGCGGAGAAAATCGTAGACATCTTCCGCGCTCATGTGGTGAATTTTCGGATGCTCGACGAAAATTTTCAAAATCTCTTTGCGTTGCGGTGTCATTTTGTAGCCGCGCTCAGACAATTTCGCACGCAGATCTTTCAATCCGAACAGCTGATGGTTTTCGCTCATGTTAAAGCCTCCTTTGCCTTTGCGACGATTATAACAGTTTTATTCGGGCGTGTGAAGGAAAAAACTTTCAGCTCTCCAACAGCCTTAGTGCCGCCGAATATTTTTCGACGCGGGCAAAATCTTTCGGCGCAGGATTTTTTATGCGTGACAAATCCGAATTGTGGCGAAGGTCAGCAACTTTTACGACGCGTGCCAACTCATCAGATCTGATTCGTTCGACATATTTAAGGTAAGGAATTGATTTATCGTGCGTCAAAAGTTTCAACGCGTGAAATTCTTCGTCGGTGAGCGGAATTTTTTCACGAAGCTCGGCAAGCGTCAAGTTTGTATCCTCCGCAACGTCGTGAAGCAGTGCGACAATTATCGCCGAAACATTTTCGCCGACGTTAGACGCAACTGTCAGCGGGTGATTGATGTAATCGACGCCTGCTTTGTCGATTTGTCCGCGATGAGCAGTCAAAGCAGTCTCGTATGCCCGACGAACCCGCTCATTGCTGTGATTGGAAAAATTTTTCATGGTGTCCGCCTCCTGTCAATCAAAAAGTTTTCACAAAAATTTTTGTGCCGACGGGAAATTTTTTATACAGCGCAAATTTGCGACCGTCCAGCGTGAGAGTCAAGCGTGTACCTTTACCGGTGCGCAATTCAAGATTTTTAAAGTGGCGATTCATGTCGTCCATTATAAACCACTCGCCTTCGCGACGAAAATTCCCGTCCGACGCGTCGAAAGGCAATCCGACGCCTTGAGATTTGTATTTTGTTCGACACAAAACGAATTCGCCCGCGCAGAAGGTCAGCTCCTCGATTACGGGCGTTTTCTGTACGGAATGCGTGAATTCAATCGTGAGCGGTAAATTTTCTGTGGCGTCGACGACGGCAACCGTGGCGTGTTCAGTCCCGATAAAAATTTTTGGCGAACTTGTCAACGCGAACAACATCGCCGACATCACGATTGCGAGTAAAATTTTTTTCATGACGATCAAATTCCTTTCGGCTTGAAAATATTTTATCAGCTGATAAAATTTGCGCGGTGAGCAACGTGACGTTGCATCCAATGGTTGCGATTCAACGTTGCAACAGTCAAACGTTACTACCGCGTTTGAACGTTAAAATTTTTTTTGGCGGGTTGATAAATTTGTTTGAATATGAATTCATGCGCAACGCCTTGACGGCGATTTTGCTGGTGACGCCGCTGTTCGGTTTGCTGTCGACGATGGTCGTGTCGAACCGCATGGCGTTTTTCTCGGACTCGTTAGGTCACGGCGCGTTCACGGGAATTGCCTTGGGCGTGTTAATCGGTGTGGGCTCGGAAATCGTCGGTTTGCTCGGCTTCTCGATAATTTTCGCGTTGCTCATCACTTACATAAAGAACAAATCGCACGCGGGCGCGGACACGGTTATCGGCGTGTTCAGTTCGACGGCGATTGCTCTCGGATTGATGTTGATGTCGGCGGGCGGGCAATTCAATAAATTTTCGAGATTTTTAATCGGCGACTTGTTGAGCATCACTCGCGACGATTTATTTTCATTGACGGCGGTGTTCGTGTTCGTCGTGACGGCTTGGGCGTTGTTATTCAATCGGCTGTTGATTTTGTCGGTGAATCAGACGTTGGCACGCAGTCGCGGGATACGCACGCAGTTTATCGAATCAATTTTCGCGGTGATGTTGGCAATCGTCGTCGCGTTAAGCATTCAATGGGTTGGAATTTTGATAATCAATGCGTTGTTAGTCTTACCAGCGGCGGCGGCTCGCAACGTCACGAATTCGGTCAAAAGTTATCACGTGTTGAGCGTGCTGATTGCGTTGAGTTCGGGGCTCACGGGCTTAATTTTGTCTTACGAACTGAATTCGGCTACGGGTGCAACGATTGTAGTCTGCGCGGCGGTCGTGTACTTCGTGACGTTGATTCTCAAGCCAAGATTCATAAAATGATTTCAAGCGCGGTTAATGCCTTGAACTCATCGCAACGTTGAATCGTGACCGTTGGATGCAACGTCACGTTGCTTTGTCAAGTAGGGAAGTGATGATTTGCTCACCGAAAAAAATTTTGCCGACGCTCTCAAGATCATGAATTTCACCGCAAACGGCAATCACTACGAAAAAGTTTTCTCTGAAGGTGTCGTAATGCGTGCCGATTTGTCCGCAAAGAAGTTATTCTATCCTGCGCAACTCAAAGGTCGTGACAGAAACAATTTTTTCGACGAATCGCACAAAGAAAATCTCGTTGTCTTCGAGTGCGTCAATCGGTTGCTGGATAAAGGTTATAAGCCCGAAGATATTGAACTTGAGCGACGTTGGCAACTCGGTCATTCGCCAAAAGGCGGTCGCGCAGATATTTGCGTCTCGTCGAACGGCTCAACGCTTTTTATCATCGAGTGCAAAACTTTCGGAGCAGAATTCAATCAAGAAATTAAAAATATGCTCGCTGACGGCGGGCAACTCTTTTCGTATTGGCAACAGGAACAAAGTTGTCAATGGCTTATTTTGTACGCCGCAAACTTTGACGACGGCAATTTGACTTTCAAAACGGCAAGTGTTCCTTGCGGAAAAAAATTTTACAGCGACGCAACCACCGTTGAAGAACGTTTTGAAATTTGGCGCGACCGTTACGAGAAAAATTTTCTCGGCGATGTAATTTTCCATGACGAGACCGTTGCCTATCAAATCGGCGCAAAACCGTTGCGCAAACGTGACCTTAAAGATTTCGACGACACGAGCCTTGTCAATAAGTTCGAGGAGATTTTACGCCACAATCAAGTTTCCGACAAGGAAAACGCTTTCAATCGGCTTGTCGCGCTGTTCATCTGCAAACTCGCCGACGAAAGTCGCGCTCTCGACAACGACGAAGTTTCTTTTCAATTCAAAGTCGGCTCCGATACTCACGAGACTTTTCAAGACAAGTTGCAGAAACTTTACGCCGACGGCATGAAAAAATTTATGGGCGAAGATATTTTTTATCTGCCCGAAGATTATCCCGACAGGCTGTTTGAAAACTTCATTGACGAAGAAAATCACGACAATCAAATTCGTGATCTGCGCGAGAATTTTCGCAAGCTCAAATTTTACACGAACAACGCCTTTGCCTTTGTCGACGTGAACAACGACAAACTTTTTTATCTCAACGCCAAAATTCTAAAAGAAGTCGTCGACACTCTGCGCGGCTATCGAATCATCGGCTCGAAGGATTTGCAGACGCTCGGCGACATGTTTGAACAGCTCCTTGATAAGGGCTTCAAGCAGGACGCCGGTCAATTTTTCACGCCGACACCGATTGCGCAATTCATTTGGGACAGTTTGCCGCTCGACAGGCTTATCGTCGACACGCCGCCAAAAATCATCGATTACGCTTGCGGTGCAGGTCATTTCCTAACCGAAGGTTTCAAAGCAATTAACGACTTCTATGCACAAAGAAATTTGACGCCGCCGTATCTTTGGGAACGTGACAGACTTTTTGGCGTGGAAAAAGATTATCGGCTGGCTCGCGTATCAAAAATTTCTCTGTTCATGCACGGTGCCAACGAAGGCAAAATCAAATTCGGCGACGGTCTCGAAGATTATCCCGACGAAAAAATTTCACCCGCGACTTTCGACGTGCTCGTTGCCAATCCGCCTTATTCCGTCAAAGGTTTCAAGCAACATCTCAAGCTTGCGAACGAAGAAAATTTTTCCGTGCTCGACAAAATTTCAAATCAAGGCTCGGAAATTGAGACGCTCTTTGCCGAAAGAATCGGTCAGCTCGTCAAGGCTCAAGGTGTCGCCGCCGTAATTCTGCCAAGCTCCATTTTGAACAAGGACGGTAAAAGTTTCGTCGCCGCACGCGAATCGCTGTTGAAAAAATTTTTTATCAAGGCAATCGTTCAGCTCGGCAGCAAAACTTTCAGCGCGACAGGCACCAATACCGTGATTATGTTCCTTGAAAGATTTGATGAGCCGCCGCTGTTCACCGCCGATTTTGAAGACGTGGCAGAAAGCATCATCACCGGCAAGACGCTCGGCAGGAAATTCAGCCGCGATATTTTTGACGCCTACTTGAAAAAAATCGGCAAGTCTGAAGACGATTACCGCAACTTCATCGCCGCCGCCAACGACAAGATTCTTGACCTTGAGCGCGAAAAAATTTTCTACTTCGGATTGACTTTTCGGCAGACGACGCTTGTCATTTCTGCGACCGTCGACAAAGACGAAGAAACTTTTCTTGGCTACGGCTGGACGAACGCCAAGGGTCGCGAAGGTATCGTTCACAAGAAACGCGGAGGTTTGCTCTTCGACAACGCCAATCGCGCCGCCGATAACACTCTTGCCGCAGTCGTTCGTGCCGCATATCGTGGCGAACAAATTCAAATGCCCAAGCTCGAAAAATATTTCCATTACTCAACGCTTGCCGATTTGATTGACTTCAACACCGATAACTTCACAAAAAAAATCACTGTCACAAGCTCCGACTATAAGCCCGACGAATATAGCGGCAACTTCTCAACAGTAAAGCTCGGCGATGTTGCACCATTTGTTAATGAACGCACAACGCTTGACGAAATTCAAATTGCCGACTTCGTGACTACCGATAACATGCTCAAGGACAAACGTGGAATTAAAACTTATGACGGAGTACCGCAAATTTCCGGCTTAATAAAATTTTCTGTCGGCGATGTGCTTGTATCAAATATTCGTCCCTATCTAAAGAAAATTTGGCTTGCCGACCGTAACGGCGGTTGTTCACCTGACGTTTTAGTTTTTCGTAGTCGCGACAAAAATATTTTGTTGCCCGAATATCTCATGGAAACTTTGAAATTAGATGATTTCTTTGCGTTTGCTATGTCGACGGCTAAGGGAATGAAAATGCCACGCGGAGACAAAAATAAAATTCAAAGTTATAAGCTCCCGTTGCCGCCCGTTGACATTCAACATCAAATCGTCGACGAATTCCGTGCCATTGACGACGAGATTGCCGCGCAGGTCGAAACGATTAAAAATCTTGACGCTGATATTCAAAAAAAATTCACCGCGTTGTTCGATGGATTAAACGATAACATTCCTTTGGAAAATATATTTCAATCAATCGAAACAGGTTCGCGTCCTAAAGGTGGCGTTTCAGAATTTACAGAAGGAATTTTGAGTTTAGGCGGCGAGCACATAGATAATACAACAGGATACTTGAACTTAGAGAACAAAAAATTTGTGCCGAAAGATTTTTTTGACACGGCTACTTCAGGCAAAATCGGAAGAAACGATATTTTGATTTGCAAAGACGGCGCATTGAGTGGAAAAGTTGCACTTGTACGAGACGAATTGGAAGATGTAGAGGCTCTGGCTAATGAACATGTTTTTGTTTTGAGAAATTCATCCAAGACATTACAACTATGTTTGTTTCACTACTTATTTTTTAAGGACGGACAGCAACAACTCAAATCAAAAATTACAGGAATGGCGCAAGGCGGAATAAACAGAACAAATCTATTAAGGATAAAAATTCCGTTGCCGCCGATTGAATTGCAGGAAGAATTTGCGGCATACGTGACGAATTGCGAGTCAATGAAAAAATCTGCGCGGACGCGTCGCGAAGAACTGATTCGTAAGCGCGGCGAACTGGTGACGAAATATTTCAAGTGAACGATAAAAGCAGGTGACATTTTGAGCAGGAGCTTGGCGTTAATCTTCGTCGGAATGGCTGGAATATTCTGGGCGAGTTCGGGCGTTGCGGTACAAGATTTTTTCGCGCACTCGTCGAAGTCGGCAATGGAGCTGACGAATATCCGCATGTGCACGGCGGGCTTGCTGTTGATATTGATTGCAACGCGGCGTAGAAATTTTTGGCGGTCGCTGAAGCTGATGAACGGTCAACCGCGTTTGTGGCTCGACTTGGTGATTTACGGCGTGCTCGGCGTGATGTTCATGCAATTCACGTACTTTCAAGCAATTTCAATCGGCGGCGCGGCGGCGACAACGGTAATAACCTACGCTTGTCCAGCAATGGTCGTGATGTGGGAAAGTTTTTATCACAGACGATTTCCGAAACGTGGCGAAGTGCTTGCGGTAATTTTGGCGATGAGCGGCGTATTTTTATTGGTGACAGGTGGCAATCCGTCGAAAATGCTTGTACCGCTCGGTTGCGTGATATGGTCGTTGTTGAGCGGCGCGGCGTTTGCATTCAGCGCGATATTCCCGAAGCACTTGTTCGCAAAAAAAATAGACCCGTACTTTTTGACGGGCGTAGGAATGTTTATCGGCGGATTGTCGACGTTCGCGCTGATTGACAATCGGAATTGGCTGCCGTTCTTCGCGACGAATGTTTTGTTCGACGTGAGCTGGATAATTGTTTTCGGGACGGTCGCGGCATTTTTGAGTTTTAACGCGGGCTTAAAATTCTTGACGCCTGAAGAAGCCTCGATAACCGCCACGACGGAACCTGTAGCCTCGGTCGTCATCAGTTGGATAATTTTCGGGACGTCGTTCGATTTAGTCGAATCAATCGGGATAATTTTGGTCATATTGGCAATCGTCATGCCGTCGATTGTTAAACGGTGATTGCGTTCATTTTATATCGTTCTTGGCTTTCTCCAAAAGTTCACCGTACTTTTCGAGTCGCGCTTTAAATTGGTCTTTCTCGTGATGATACTTTGCTTTTGCGTCAGCGGTGAGTTCCGTGACGATTGCGTCGGACGCCAAAATCATCACAGCCATAAAAGAACGTCCGAGTTCGGTCAAAGCCTGTTGAACTTCGGGGTGATTGTAAGTCCGTTTCAGCAAATCTAACTGTTCTTTATCTTCAGGTGTACCGTCCTCGTCGATGTCAATGCCGTCCAACAATTCGCCGACGTTGTCCATGATGAATTTGTCTTGCGCCACCTCGTCGAGCTGCACGTATTGACGGATTTGCGGTTCCTTGTTCTTGATAGCGTCGTCAATGACTGCGTAGGAGCCGATGCCGAACAAAGCTATTCCCGCCACGATGAGAATTATGACGCCCAATAAAATTTTCTTTAACATAAAAATAATTCCTCCGATTGGCGTTTAAGTCAACGTTCCCAAAGCAGAGCGACCGTCACGCCTTTGAAAGATGTTTTCGGCAGAGCAAAACGCGCACCTTCCACGCAACATAATGCCGCTGCTTCACAGACGTTGCCGACGCCGATTGTCCGAGTGACGAATTTTGATTCGACGAGTTTGTATTCGTCGATTTTTCTTTGGAGCTCGATGTTGGAAAAAAATCTTATTTTGAGATCCATGACTTCCGCCAACGATATAAGTCCGGATTCATCGCTCTTGGCGTCGACGGTAGCCAAAAGTTTCACGCGTTCAATCGGCTGATGAATCATTGCGCAAGCTCGTTGCAGTGCCTCGAAAATTTTTAGGGAAGATGTGCCGCGTCTGCAACCTACGCCCGCGATTAAATTTTGCGGAATCAGATTCAAGCGCACGTCGCCCGCCGTCACGAAAACTTCTTCGCCGCGCAGAATCGCCGAGTTAATCGCCTTGATGACTTCTTTAGGTTCGGGAACAAGTCCGAGTTTTGAAGCGATTGCGTCGATTGAAAATTTCCCGACAATATCCGTTGCCGTGGTGATGACGGGGTTTGCGTCGAGTGCGTCGGCGATGTCAAGCGCAAGTTCGTTCGCCCGCCCGACGTGACCGCTTAAAAGACTGATGACATTTTGCCCGCGTTCGTCGACGACCAAAACAGCTGGATCGCTGAGTTTGCTGACGATGTGCGGAGCAATCATGCGCACGACGATACCTGCCGCGCAAACGAAAATGAGTCCGTCGAACCTGCTGAAAATCTCCGCGACGAGTTCGGCAAGGTTCTCGAATTCTTTGCCTTTAGCGAAAGTTTGTCCGCCGACCTTTGCTGAAATTTTATCGGCAATGCGGGCACCGTTCGCCGTCAATGAAATAATTGCTGTTCTCAATTTTAAATCTCGCCTGCCCGAATTTAATTTGGAAAGGAATTGGGAATTAGGAATTGATTTGCTTGTTAAAAGTTTGATTGCCTGAACATGTGACTGAATCGCGGCGAATACAGATTGGACATTTGACGATCTTCTTTTTTTGTGTTTAAGCAGTGCCCGACGATGATGATTGCCGTGCGCTCAATTTTCGCTTCCTTAACTTGATTAACGATTGTGTCGAGGCGTCCGCGCAGAATTAATTCTTCGCCTGGCCACGACGCTTTATAAACAACGGCAATGGGTGTCGACGATTTGAATCCCGCCGACAATAAATCTTGCTTGACTTCCGCCAACAAATTGACGGAAAGGAAAATGCACAGCGTCGTTTGATGTTGCGCCAATTTTTTGAGTGATTCGCTGTCGGGGACGGGAGTACGTCCGCCGCGCCGCGTGATGATGACGGTCTGCGAAATGCCCGGTAAAGTGTATTCTTGCTTGAGAGCCGCCGCCGCCGCCAAAAACGAGCTCACACCCGGCGTTACGTCGAATTCGATGCCGCGTTCCTGCATTGCGTCCATTTGTTCTTGAATTGCGCCGTAAATCGACGGGTCGCCCGTGTGCAATCGAACTGTCATTTTGCCGGCACGTTCCGCCAACGATATGACATGCATAATTTCTTCAAACATCATTTGCGCGGAATTGTAAATTTCTGCTTCGGGCTTGCAGAATTGAAGAATTGCCTCGTTGACGAGCGAGCCGGCATAAATCACAACGTCAGCTTCGCTCAAAAGTTTTTGTCCTCTAATCGTGATGAGTTCGGGGTCGCCCGGTCCCGCTCCGACGATATGAACCATTGCCTTAACCACCTTTGAAAAAATTTTTGCGCGAAGATTTTATCACGCGGCGAAAAACATTGCCACAAAAAATTTCCGTTGCAATAAAAAAATTCTTGTGCCGAAAAAATTTTTGTGCTATCATTTACGCGAAAGTTTTAGGGAAAATTTTAACGTCATGGAAGAAAGGGTGATAATTATGTCGGCAGTAAACTGGGGTATGTCTTACATCAATTCCCTCAACCGCAACAACGCCGCCGCACAAAGGACGGCTCTTACAATCGCGACGGGCTCGATGATTCCGAATGTTTCTGCGAATCCTTCTGGATACGCGGCATCAGTTCGCCTCGGAAGCAACATTTTGGCGGCGCAACGTTCCATTCAAAATACGCGCAATATGAGCGATATGATAAAGACTGCTTCTGGCGCAACTCAAAACACGGTCAGCGCGTTGAATTCAATCCGCGAAAGATTGATTAACGCAGCGAACGACACCAACAACTCTTTCGACCGCCGTGCTCTTCAAGAAGACATCAATCAGCTCGTGTCGCAGATTAACGAGAACGCTAACGCCGAATACAACGGCAAACGTCTACTTGACGGCTCGCAACGCGATTTGACTTTGGCGGGCATTGACGGCTACGAAAATTTTCAGCTCGGCGATATGAGCTCGAAAGCATTAGGCTTGACGGACGCTGAGGGCAATGTTACAATCGACACGTCGACACCCGAGGCGGCAACCGAATCTCTTGACGTCGTCAACAGTGCGCTTGATACCGCAGAGTATCAAAGCGATTCGCTGGACGTCGCCCAAAGCTTAGCCGACAACGACAGCGCGTTAGACAGAGCACTCGACGAGTTAACTACTCAAGGTGCGCAATCTCAACGTTTTGAACTTCAAGAAAAAAATTATGAGGTTCAGGAAGAAAACATGCTTTACACGGAGTCGACGATAAACGGTGCCGACCTGCACAAGCAAGTCACCTTACAAAGAAATCAGCAAATTCAAGGACAGTTGTCGTTGGCGGTACTGAGAATGCAACTTGAACAAAACACAAACTCTAACGCAACCGCTGTGAAAATGTTTCAATAAACTTCTGCGGGCATAGTTCATCGGTAGAACGCGAGCTTCCCAAGCTTGAGAGGTGGGTTCGATTCCCATTGCCCGCTCCAATCGAAAAATCAGAGACGTGTCAAACGGCGCGTCTCTTTTGCTTTAATCTGCCCGATTTATTGCCGTCTTGCTTTTTTTGTAAAGCGTGATATAATTCGTGGCGTGTCGATTGTGGGCAATGTCTACGTCGCACCAGAGCGAGTTGATAAATTAAAACCATTACGTGACGAGGAATTTTTTCGTATGACAAGGCGTCGGCGCGAAGGCGTAGTAATAAGCTACGTCGAGTGCGCGGTAACGCAGTCAGGCGGAAAAAGAACCATCGCTGCTGGGGTTTGTCAACAGACTCAAAAAGAATTTTTTTGGTTGGTAAGGAGATTTGCTTAATGGCTTTCGAAGACAAAACACTCGTGTGCAAGGACTGCGGAAAAGAATTCACTTTCAGCGCGGGCGAACAGGAATTTTACAAAGAACGCGGTTTTGAGAACGAACCCGTACGTTGCCGCGACTGCCGCGATAAACGCAAACGCAATCGTGACGGCGGCGAACAACGTCAAATGTTCACCGTGGTCTGCGCCGATTGCGGCAAAGAAACTGAAGTTCCGTTCGAGCCGAGAAACGATCGCCCCGTCTACTGCCGCGATTGCTTCGGCAAACATCGTCCTGCGCGGGGTCAATTCTGATTCGACAATAACTTACACGTTCGACAAATTTACGGCAAGCACATCAAACGTCTTGCCGATTTTTTTTGTTCAAAATGATTTACCGCGCGACTCGTGCGTGAACGGCTTGTCCAATGCAAATGCCTCCGTCGTTCGGCGGAATCATCATGTGGCGCAAAACCATCAAGCCGCGTCGCCGCAACTCATCAATCGTCAGCGAACTCAACAGCGAATTTTGAAAAACTCCGCCGCTCAATGCAACGGTTTTTATTTTTGTCGAGCGACTTAACTCCGCGCAAATGTCGGCTGTCAATGCGGCAAGATTCACGTGGAAAAATCGCGCCAAGTCAGAAATATTTTCGCCCGCAAGCCGACGCGTCAACAGTTCAGCAAAAAGTTCAGCAGTCGTCGCGAAGTTCCCGCGTAATTCAAAAGTCGAACGTTCGGCAAAAGCTTGCAACTTCATCGCCGCTTCGCCCTCGTACGTCGAAACTTTGCAAATGCCGAGCATGGCTGATACCGCGTCGAAAAGTCTGCCGACACTCGTCGATGTCACGCAGTTGAAATTTTTTTCAAGCAGAAATTTTTGCCCGACAAGTTCAGCGTCGCTTGCCAAATTCAATTCGCGAGCAATGTCAATGTCGCCGATCATCGCCTGAGCAATTCGCCAGCCTTCGCGAGCAGATTTGTCGCCGCCCGCCTGCTTGAACGGACTGATTGTCGCCGCACGCTCAAAATTTTTTTCGTCGCAGATAAAAAATTCGCCGCCCCAAATCGTGCCGTCATCGCCGTAGCCGGTGCCGTCGAACGCCACACCGATAACTTCGCCGCTAAAATTATTTTCGGCAAGACAGCTCAAAACGTGCGCGTAATGGTGCTGAACTTTGACGAGCGGGATTTGAAGTTCGCGGGCAAGCTCTTCGGCTAAAATCGTCGTGTGATAGCGCGGGTGCAGGTCGCAAGCAATGACTTCGGGCGAAATCTCCAACAATTCGCTCATGCGGGCAATCGACGACTTCAAAACGTCAATCGTGCGCAAATCGCCGACATCACCGACGTAAGGCGAGGCGTACAGCAAATCATTTTTCGACAGGCAAAAAGTGTTCTTGAGTTCGCCGCCAATCGCCAACGCCGAAAATTTTTTTGAGCCGGCATAAAAAATCGGCAACGGAGCATAGCCGCGGGAACGTCGAATCATTGACGGAACGTCGTCGATAAAGTCCATGACCGAATCATCGGCGCGGAGCAAAATTTTTCTGTTGTGGCTTAAAATCGCATCGCACTCCAAATTTGTCAGCGCGTCATCGTCGTCAATCGTAATCGGCACGCCCGAAGGATTGCCGCTCGTCATCACCAACGCGTCGGGGAAATTTTCGTTGTCGGGGAAGTTGAATAGCAACAAATGTAGCGGCGTATACGGCAACATTGCTCCGAGTCTGTTTATATCGGGCGCAACGTTCGCGGCGATTGAGCCGATTTTTTTTTGCAACAGGACAATTGGTTTTTGCGACGTGTCGAGGAAATTTTTCTGCGCGGCGGTCAAGAAACATTCGCGTTCGACGGCGGCAATGTCTCTGAACATCACGGCAAACGGTTTCGTCGGACGAGTCTTGGAATTTCGCAGACGTTCAACCGCGTCAAAGTTTCTCGCGTCGCAAGCCAAATGAAATCCGCCGATACCTTTAATCGCTACGATACCACCTGCCGCCAAAATTTTCCGCACGTGACGAATTGCCGCATGTCCGCGCAGATTTGAATTGAGCACGTAAACTTCTGGACCGCAATCGTTACAGCAAATAGGTTGGGCGTCGAAACGTCGGCTGTCGGGATTGTGATATTCTGCGGCGCAATCGTCGCACATTGGGAAATCAGCCATCGCCGTCCGTTCGCGGTCGTAAGGCATGTTCTTTAAAATCGTCAGCCGTGGTCCGCAAGCAGTGCAATTTATGAACGGGTGCAAATATCGGCGATTGGTCGGGTCGAAAAGTTCAGCGGCGCATTTGTCGCAAATCGCAATGTCGGGCGCAACAAAAATATCTCCGACTTCGTGCACGCTGTCGACGATTTGGAAGTCGGAAAAATTTTCGTCGGGCATTTCAGCAATCGTGACGTTCAGAATTGTTGAGCGCGGAGGATTTTCCGTTTGCAGAGCCGTCAAAAATTTTTGTAAGTCATCGCGTGAACCTTGCGCGAAAATCTCGACGTAGGAGCCGCGATTGGCTACGGTGCCGAAAATTTTGTTGGCGACGGCGATTTTGCTGACGAACGGTCGAAAGCCCACGCCTTGCACGATACCGAAAATTTTTACGTTAAGCATGACACGCCCTCACGAAATTTTTTTGAAGTCGAACGTGATAATTTTGTCGCACTCCATTGGTCGGTCGAGTTGGTCGAGCGCGGGGCGGAACGTCCATTGCATCGCCGCCTTGACGGAACTTTCATCGATTGCGCTTTGTCCGGAGCTTTGAAGAATTTCAGTCGATTTGACCTTGCCGTCCTTGCCGATACGCACGGCGAGCGACACGTAGCCTTTGAAGTCGGAGCCGCCTTTTTCGGGGAAAACTTCCGTGAGCGTGACGGGCGGCGTTTTCATGCGTCGAGTATCGTTGTCGTCGGGATTTTTATCGGTCTTATCGTCAGCAGGTTTTTCGTCGGCTGGTTTAGGTTCGGGCTTTTGAACGGCAGGTTTTTCCTCGACAGGTTTAGGTTTCGGCTTCGGTCTCTCGATTGGTTTTGGCGGCGACAATTCCGGCAACTTAATCGGTTCGGGCGTCGGCAATTCGGGCACACGCAAAGCTTCCGCGTCGAAGGTCGGCACAGGCTCCGTTTCGTCGGACGGGATTGTTTCCGCGTCGATGATTACGACTTCTTCGGCGGCGTCAAGGTCAACCCACTCAAGTTCGACGAGCGTTTCAATTTTCGGCTTGGGCGCGAACATCGGCACGACGTAAGAGTAAATCATTGCCGCCACGATATGCAGGACAATCGCCGCGAAGATTGTTGCCCGCCAACATGCTGAATAATTTTTCATGATCAATTCCCGATTTCAAAGTTATTTCGCCGCGATTATATAACAGAAAACTTTTCGGCGACAAGCCTAAAGAAAAAGTAGAATTTCCTGCACGCCGTGAAAAAAATTTCGACAACATCAAGTCACTGTGCTATAATTCGCGGCATGAAATTTTTTGGAGGTAGTTAATTTGAAATACATGACAGGCAAAGAAATCGCCGCAGCGTGGCTGAAATTTTTCGAGAGCAAAGGACATCTCGTCATGCCCAGTTTCTCGCTGATACCCGAAAACGATCCGACATTGCTGATGATTGGCGCGGGAATGGCACCGCTCAAACCGTTCTTTACAGGCAAACTCAAACCGCCTTGTCCGCGCGTGACGACGAATCAACGTTGCGTGCGAACGGGTGACATCGAAAACGTCGGACGAACTGCGCGACACCATACGGCGTTCATGATGCTCGGTAATTTTTCATTCGGCGATTACTTCAAAGCGGAGGCAATTCCTTGGGCGTGGGAATTTTTAACGGAAGTTTGTGGATTGCCGCGCGAAAAGCTTTGGGTTTCGATTTATCCCAACGACAACGAGGCGGAGAAAATTTGGTTGCAACAGCCTGGCTTGAATCCCGAACACATTGTCCGCCTTGACGATAATTTCTGGGAAATTGGTCCCGGTCCGTGCGGTCCCGACAGCGAAATTTATATCGACTTGGGCGAAGAACGCGGTTGCGGCAAAGATACTTGTTCGCCTGGCTGTGACTGCGATAGATTTTTGGAGATTTGGAATCTCGTCTTCACGCAATTTGACAAGACCGAGGACGGCGATTACAAGCCGCTTGAACATAAAAACATCGACACGGGCTGCGGGCTTGAACGTCTGGCAAGCGTCCTTCAGCAGAAAAATTCCAACTTCGAGACCGATTTATTGTTCCCGATTATCGAGTACGTTGAGAAAATCAGCGGGCTCAAATTCGGCGTCGACGCTAAGCGCGACATTTCCATGAAAGTTATTGCCGACCACGCGCGGTCAATGGCGTTTATGATTATGGATAAAATTTTGCCGTCGAATGAGGGACGCGGCTACGTTCTGCGCAGAATTTTACGTCGTGCAATTCGTCATGGTCGCATGCTCGGCATCAAAGACGCTTTCCTTGAGGGCGCGATTGACACCGTTGCGAAAATTTACGCGGACATGCCTGACTTCGAGGAACTCGCCAAGAACATTTCCTACATCAAAAAAGTCGTTCGCCTTGAGGAAGATCGATTTGCCGCGACGCTCGCACAGGGCATTGAAGTTTTGACGCGCGAAATTGACGTTGCAAAATCGGCGGGCAAAACTGAACTCGACGGCGAAATTTGTTTCAAGCTTTACGATACGTTCGGCTTCCCGTTCGAGTTGACGGAAGAAATTTTGCAGGAAAATAATCTTGCGCCCGATAAAAAAGGTTTCGACGCGGCAATGGAAAATCAACGTCAACGCGCACGCTCGGCTCGTGCCGCAAACGAACGCCTTGATGTGCCCGATTTGCTCAATGTAGACACGGAACATTTGACCCGCGACGAATCTTGCACGCGCTCGAAAGTCTTTGCGATTTGGAAAGACGGCAAAATTGTTGACGAACTGCATGACGGCGACGAAGCGGGAATTATTTTGGAGTGCACACCGTTTTACGCAGAAGGCGGCGGTCAAGTCGGCGATGAAGGTCAGCTGTTCAGCGAACTCGGCAAAATCAAAGTCTTCAACGCCAAAAAACTTCCCGACGGCACGATTTATCACGAGTCTTACGTCGAGGAAGGTCAGCTTAAAGTCGGCGAAGTTGTTCAAATTCAAATTGACCGCGACAAAAAACTTTCTTCCGCACGCAATCACACGGCAACACATCTTCTTCAAGCCGCATTGAAAAAAGTTGTCGGCAACCAAGTCAATCAAGCCGGCTCGCTCGTCACGCCCGAACGTTTAAGATTTGACTTCTCGAATTTTGAGCCCGTCACCGCTCAACAGCTCGCGGACGTTGAAGAACTCGTCAATGAAGAAATTCTGCGCGGCGTCGACGTCACGATTCGCCAAATGCCGATTGCTGAAGCTAAAAAACTCGGCGCGATGGCTCTGTTCGGCGAAAAGTACGGTGACATTGTCCGCGTCGTCAGCGTCGAAGATTTCAGTTGCGAACTTTGCGGCGGCTCGCACGTCACGAACGTCGGGCAAATCGGTCGTTTCAAAATCGTCAGCGAAAGCGGCATTGCGGCGGGAGTTCGTCGAATTGAAGCCGTCACGGGTCGCGCGGCGATTAAGGACGCCAATCATCAAGCCGAATTGCTCAATCAAGTTTCCGCGCTTTTGAAAGTTCGTGCCGAAGATTTGCCCGCGCAGATTGAAAAAATTTTGGCGGAAGATAAATCGATGCGCAAACAGCTTGACGAAGTTCAAAAACTCAAAGAACGTGCCGAGGCTCAAAAAATTCTGGTCGGCGGCGAAGACGTTGGCGACTTGAAATATCTTAAAGGCGTTGTGCAGACGAAAACTCCCGACGATTTGCGCAATATGGCTGACATGCTGATTGACAAGCTCGACGGCGGCGTTGTCGTGCTCGCGGCGGTCAATGACGGCAAAGTTTCGCTGGTCGTCAAAGCGGACAAAGTTGCGGTCAAAGCGGGCGTTCATGCCGGCAAAATCGTCAAAGAAATTTCCAAGTTCGTAGGCGGCGGCGGCGGCGGTCGTCCCGATATGGCTCAAGCAGGCGGCAAAAATCCTGAAGGTCTCCCGCAGATGTTCGAAGCTGCAAAAAAAATTCTTGAGGCTCTCGCAAAATAAATTCACTCACGAATTTCAAAGCTCGTTCCGATTGGAGCGGGCTTTTTTTTGCGGCAAACGAAAATTTTTCGTATAATCAGCGCGGGGTGATTAAATGCACAAAATTTTGGAAGAAGCACTGCGCGACGAGATGATTTCCGTTGCGGCGAAAAAATTTTCACTGCACGGCGAATTTCTGATTTACGGCGTATCGGGTTCGCAAAAAATTTTGCCGATGGCGGCTGGTTACGCACTCAATCCGCGTCCGACGATAATTTTGCTCAGCGACAGAGAAAAAATTTCCCCGTGGCGCGATGACCTTGCGGAATTGTTGCCGAACGTCGAAGTCGTCGAATTGCCCGAACTCGATTTAATCGACGTGCAAGCAAGCACAGTGGGCATTGAGCGGCAGGCAAAACGTTTGGGAATTTTGTCGAGACTTCTGCGCGGCGAAAAAATAATCGTGTTGGCGACGGCGGTTGCGGCTGTCAAAAAAGATTTTTCCCGCCAAGATTTTTTGCGACTTCAACTGCGCGTCGAGAACGGTCAAACTTTGTCGCGGGAAAATTTTTTGAGCAAACTTGACGAATTCGGCTACGAACGCGCTGACGAAATTGACGCAATCGGCAAATTCAGCGTGCACGGCGGCATTGTCGACGTTTTCCCCGTCAATGAGCCTCAACCTTATCGCGTAGAATTTTTCGGCGATGAAGTCGAGTCGATTCGCGTCGTCGATTTTGATACGTTGCGTTCGCAGAAAAAAATTTGTTTCGTCACGATTATCCCGATAAAAAATTTCGGCGCGTTTGCGGAACCGTTTTTGACCTGCGCGGGCGACAACGCGACAATAATTTTCGACGAACCGGCGCGAATTTTCGAGGCGATAAACACGCTGACTGCCGAAAATCCCGTGCTCAAGAGAAAAATTTTCAAGTTCGAGCAACTCGTCGAGGCGGCGCGTTCAAGCACGTTAATTCACTTCGAGTTGATGATGAAAAAAATTCGCGGCGTCAAACCGACGGAATCAATCGGAATCACTGCGGCGAACGTCACGAGTTTTCAGGGGCAAACGAAATTTTTCCTTGACGAATTGGCGCGACTGCTTGAGTTTGGGCAAAATATTTTTATCCTGTTCGCGAGCCAAGCCAAACTTAACGGCGTGATGAAATTGCTTTACGAACGCGGTTTAACGGGCATTGCGCTACAACTCGGCAACTTGAGCGACGGTTTCACGCTGCCCAACGCCAAGCTGACTGTCTTGACGGAGCAAAATATTTTCGGCGGACAAATTCATCACAAGCGGCAAAACGTTCAATCCGTCAGCGGCGAGAAAATCCGTCACTTCAGCGACATTCACCCAGGCGATTACGTCGTGCACATCGAAAACGGTATCGGAAAATATCTCGGCGTCGAGACTTTGGAATTTGACGGCGTGCGCAAAGATTTTCTGCATATTCAATACGGCGGCGCGGATAAGTTGTTCATTCCCGTTGACCAGGTGCAATATCTTCAAAAATATATTTCTGATGACGGCGCGGTTCCGAAATTGTCGCGATTAGGTTCAGGCGATTGGGCACGTGCCAAATCCAAAGCTTCCGCCGCAGTCGAGGACATTGCCGAAAAACTTTTGGAGCTTTACGCGCAACGTCAGCAGGCAACAGGTTTTGCCTTCGCCGAGGACGACGCCACTCAACGCGAATTCGAGGACGCTTTTCCATACGAAGAGACCGCCGACCAAATTCGTGCCGTTGCCGACATCAAACGCGACATGGAACGCGCAGAGCCGATGGACAGGCTGATTTGCGGCGACGTTGGCTTCGGCAAGACTGAAATTGCGATTCGTGCGGCGTACAAGGCGGCGATGAACGGCAAACAATGCGCAGTTCTCGTCCCGACGACCGTTTTGGCTCAACAGCACTATCAAACTTTCTCCGAGCGTTTCAAAGGATTTTTGCCGACCGTCGACGTTATCTGCCGCTTCAGAAGTCCGAAGGAACAGCGTTTGACTTTGCAAAAAGTCCGCGCAGGTCAAGTCGACGTGTTAATCGGCACGCACGCAATCCTTTCGAGCAAAATTCAGTTCAAAGATTTGGGCTTGCTGATTATCGACGAGGAACAACGATTTGGCGTCAAGCAGAAGGAAAAAATTCGTTCGATGAGCGCGGGCGTCGACATTTTGACCTTGAGCGCGACACCGATTCCGCGAACGTTGCACATGTCATTAGTCGGAGCACGCGACATGAGTTTGATTGAAACTGCACCTTCGGAACGTTTCCCCGTTCAAACCTACATTATTGAGGACGACGACGCAATCATTGCCGAGGCACTGCGGCGGGAAATTCGTCGCGGCGGACAAGTTTTCTTCGTCTACAACAAAATCGACACAATCGACATCATGCGCGACCGATTGATGAAACTTGTGCCCGAAGCCAAAATTCGCACTGCTCACGGTCAAATGTCGGAGGATTTGCTTGAAAGCGTGATGATGGATTTTTACGAGGGCGCGTTCAATGTGCTGTTGACGACGACGATTATTGAGAGCGGGCTTGACGTTGCCAACGCGAACACGATTATTGTTTACGACGCGGACAATTTCGGTTTGGCACAACTTTATCAAATGCGCGGACGTGTCGGACGTTCCAGTCGTATGGCTTTTGCGTACTTTGTTCATCGTGCGGAAAAAATTTTAAGCGAGACTGCCGAAAAACGTCTTCAAGCCATGCGGGAATTCGCTCAACTCGGCGCGGGATTCAAAATTGCCATGCGTGACCTGCAAATTCGCGGCGCGGGAAATTTACTCGGTTCACAACAGCACGGACACATTGCCAGCGTCGGCTTCGAGATGTACTGTCAGCTTTTGGAAGAAGCGGTTAACAAGTTGCAGAACAAATCCGTCGCGGACGTTAAGGAGCCCGACCCGATTATCAGCCTGCCGACGGAGGCGTTCATTGACCGCGATTACATTTCAAATGCGGGCGACAAGATTGAAATTTATCGTCGACTTGCCGTTATGCGCGAAGACAAGGAAGTTCGTGACCTGCGCGACGAATTGACTGATCGTTTCGGCCAAATCACCGAGCCAGTCGAAAATTTGTTGCAAGTCGCCAGAATTCGTATTGCCGCGAAGAATTTGGGCGTGCGTTCGATTCGGGAACAAAATTTGCGCGTGGAAATTATTTTTGATGACGTGTCGAGCATTTCAGCGTCAGGCTTGCTTGAGCTGTCGAAAATCTTCCGCCGCGATTTGAAATTCATCGAGAGTTCACAGCGAATTTTTATCACGTTAAAGACGAAAAAAAATCTCCCGACACGAATTTTTAACGTGCTCAGGAGTTTAACGCCGAGATAAAAAATTTTAAACATCAATCACGCCGAAGGCAACGGAACTGTATTTGCCGCCCGCAGCGATTGTGAAGCCGAGCCTGTCGAATTCCGCGCTGTCGGAATGTTCTTTCATGACGATGCGACATTTTGCGACACGACAAGCCTCACGGATAATTTCCTGCGTCAACGGGCGATTATCGGCAAGCGGACGAATCGGATTGAGCCCCGAACTGCTTTTGACGGGACGGCGGAACATCGGGTCAAAATACACCGCGTCGAACGAATTGTCGGCGCAATTTTTTAGAAAGTCTTTGCAATCGGCGTTGACGACTTCGACGCGACGCATGGCGTCCAAAACGTGCGGGCTGTCTTCGGAAAAATTTTTCAAACCGTGGCGGACGATTTCGGCAATGAGCGGATTGATTTCAAGCGCAACGACTTTGCCTCTCAAGCCGACAACGAAGCTTACAACAAGCGCGTCACTGCCCAAACCGAGCGTGCAATCCAAAACCGTCGAGCCTTCCGAAATTTTCAGCGCGTCAATCAAACGATCGCCGTCGCCGCCGCGCAGATTTTTGATTCGCAGATGTGCCGTGTTCGGATGAAAAAAAAGTTCGCCCTCCGCCGTTATGACGCTGAGCGAATTTTTTTTGACGAGCAAAATATTTTCCACGCCGTGAATTTTTTTGAGCATGTCGAACGAAAAATCTTCACGTTCAACAAAATTTCCACCGAGTTTCGTCGCCAATTCCGTAGCAAAAATTTCGGCGGTATCGTCGGGTTTGCGCGTCGTCGTCACAATAAAATTTTCCATGTCTCCTCCAAAAATCATGCGAGCCTGCCGCCCGCGTTGTGATTGAACAATCCCCGCGCCTTTGATATAATCGCAGAAAAAATTTCACGGGAGACCGCAACGCAAGAACTTATGGACAAAATTACGATAATCGTGCCCTGCTACAACGAAGAGGAAGTCGTCGACCTGTTCTATCCCGCCGTGCACAAACACGTTGAAAAAATTCCCGACTGCACGTTCAATTACATTTTCGTCAACGACGGCAGCCGCGACGGCACGCTCGACAAACTCAGACAATTATCCGCCGCGCACGACGAAATTAGTTACGTCAGCTTGTCGCGCAATTTCGGCAAAGAATCCGCGATGATGGCGGGTATCGACTATGCCGACGGTGACGCCGTTATAATCATGGACGCCGACCTCCAACACCCGCCGTCAAGTATCGCTGAAATGGTCAAGTGGTGGCGCGAAGGTTTCGACGACGTTTGTGCAAAGAGAATCGACCGTAAAGGCGAGACGTGGCTCAAGCGTCAATGTGCCAATATCTTCTACGCGGTAATGAAAAAATTCAGCACGTCTTATGAAATGCAACGTGACGTTGGAGATTTCCGTTTACTCGACCGCAGATGTATTGAGGCGTTGAAACTCATGCGCGAAAACCAACGCTTCACGAAGGGACTTTTCACGTGGATTGGTTACCGCAAGAAAGAAATTCCGTTTGAAGTGCAACCGCGTGCCGCCGGTTCAACGACGTGGAATTTCGCCGCGCTGTTCAATTTGGCGATGAACGGCATGACTTCCTTCACGACCGCGCCGCTCCGCATGATGACATTTCTCGGAATCACCGTGTCGTTCGGCGCAATGGTGTATATGTTTTTCGTGCTGACAATGGCGTTGCTTTACGGCGACCCCGTTGCCGGTTACCCGACGCTGTTGACGGTGATGTTGTTCCTCGGCGGAATGCAAATGCTCGCGTTGGGAATTATCGGCGAATATCTCGGACAAATTTTCTACGAGAGCAAACACCGCCCGATTTATCTTGTCGACGAGATTGACGGTAAGAGAATGATTTACGCGCCGCGACCGCCGTCGACCGAACGGAACACTAGCCCGCGTAATTGATTGACGATGAAATTTGCCGCTAACGTCACAGCGACCGTCAACGTGTAAAATATCAGCGCGTTCGGAGCCGTCATCAATAAACCGAGCTTGCCTAAACCGAGCGACAACCACGTTATCGCCAACGGGTGCGCCAAATACACGAAGTATGAATTTTTTCCGAGCACGCTCAAAAATTTTTTCAACGGCGCGGGCAATCGTCCGAATTGAAACAGCGTGAACAAAAATATTGACGCGGCGATTGTGTAGAAAATTCCCGGCGGCGACAGTTGATGAGCAGTGTTGACCGCCTCAAGTGGCGTGTATCCTCTGACCGCCAATAAAAAATGATAGTATCCGAGCAAAATTGTCAGCGCGACGAAAAATGTTGCGCTGATGATTTTTTTTTGCGACGAACACCACGCGAAGAATTTCTGCGAATGAACCGCCAACACTCCACCTAAAACGAAGATGAACACGTAATGCAAGACAAGCCAATTCATGCGCCATTTTACGAAAAGATTTTCTGTCGCCCCAACGCAATAACTCGACCAGCAATCAAACAAAATCTGCGCGGCGAGCAAGAAAATTAATCGTGCGGGCGTCATGCGCTTGACAATGAAAATCCACAGCGGCATCAGCAGATAAAACCAAATCAAAATCACCAGGAAGTACAGATGATATTTCGCGAGCCCGAAGAAAAAAATTTCCACAGCGTGCCCGAAGTCCGCGATTATCGCGTAGCCGTAAAAAAATCTGTCGTGCAACAAATACAGCGTCGACCAGAGCAAATACGGCACAAGTACAGCTTTGAATCGCCGCCGCAGAAATTTTCCGTAGTCGAACGGCTCAGCCAAATCCATGCGATAAAACAATCCGAATGCTGACACGAAAAAAAATATCGGCACGCTGAACCGCGAGACGATCTCGAACAGCGCGACTAAATGCGTGTTCGGCGTTGGGTTGAGCAGATATTGCGAGCCGACATGAATTGCCACGACGCCGAGCATTGCGACGCCGCGAATGTATTCGATTGAATCAAGCCACGGCTTTTTCATCGACTGATTTCAAATTCGACGTGAACGCTTGCCGAACATTGCAACGTTCCGCTTTCAATCGGAGTATCGACGCTCAAGGAATCTTCCGCCATACCGCGAGCCATTTTGTAATTGCGGGGCGAATTCACTGACGCGGAGTTAATCGAAACGCTGTAAACGCCCAGAATATTTTTGCCCAAAGCGGCGGCGGCAACTTCAGCTTTGCGTCTGGCGTCGAGAATCGCGAGTTTCAAAGCCTCGTCTTGATAAGCAGTCCTGTTGCGCAATCCGAAATTCAAGCTGTTGACTTGATTGGCACCGTGACTTAACGCCGCGTCGATAACTTTGCCGACCAAATTCAAATCGTCGACAATAACCGTGACGGAGTTCGATGCCTCGTAGCCGTCGATTTCACTGCGCCCGTTGTCGAAGTGGCGATACGTCGGGTTGAAATTGTAGTTGCCGGTGGAAATGTTCTTGCGTTCAATGCCGAGCGCGACAATCGCGTTGATGACGGACGTTGCGGCTTTTGCATTGGCTGATTGAACGGCAGACGAAGTTTTTTCGCGAGTGACGACACCGACGGTAATTGTGGCACGATCGGGCGCGACTTCAACGACACCTTCACCGCTCACGGAAATTGTCGGCGGCTTGACTTCTGCGGCGAACGTCGTTGCGCAGAACATCATCAACATCAGCGTTAAGATAAAAAATTTTTTCATAGCACTCACCTCGTAAAGAATTTTATTGCAAAGCCCGCGCACGGTCAAGCTTGCGGGACGCTTAACATTTATTGACGCGCTGTGATAGAATAATTTCAAAAAATTTCGGGAGGCTGTCATGGTTAAGAGAATTTACGTTGAGAAGCGCGCGGGGTTCGACGTTCCCGCCCGTCAACTGCTCGAAGATTTCCGCGAGACTTTGGACATCAAAAATCTTTCGGGCGTGCGATTGCTCGTTCGCTACGATGTGGAAGGTTTGAGCGACGAAGATTTTCTGCGCGTGCGAGATATTGTTTTTCGCGAACCGAACGTCGACAATTTTTACTGCGAACTGCCCGACGAACTCGACGCGACGAAAACTTTTGCCGTGGAATATCTGCCTGGTCAATTCGATCAACGTGCCGATTCCGCCGCGCAATGTGTTCAGCTCGTCACGGGTGGCGAATTGCCGATGATTCATTCCGCACGAATAATTTCTTTGAGCGGCGACATTTCTGCTGACGATTTCGCGAAAATCAAAGCGTACTCGATTAACGCGATTGAATCACGCGAGGCGACTTTTGATTTGCCCGCGACGTTGAAAATTTCTGCCGACAATCCGCCTGACGTGGAAATTTTGAACGACTTCAACGACAGCGATGACGCCGCATTGAAAAATTTTTTGACGGAACGCGGGCTTGCCATGAATCTCGACGATTTGAAGTTCTGCCAAAAATATTTTCGCGACACTGAGCAACGTCCACCGACAATCACTGAGCTCAAAGTCATTGATACGTATTGGAGCGACCATTGCCGCCACACGACCTTCACGACGGCGATTGACAGCGTGACCTTCGACGCGGGCGCGGAAGTTGTCGAACGTGCCTTTAAAGAATATTTGTCTGCGCACAATCCCGACAAAGACGTTTCGCTCATGGATTTGGGCACAATCGGCGCGAAAATCGTTAAGCCCGCGAATCTTGACGTTTCCGAGGAAATCAACGCCTGCTCAATCAAAATCACCGCAAAGATTGACGGGCACGACGAAGATTGGCTTGTGATGTTCAAGAACGAGACGCACAATCACCCGACCGAAATTGAACCGTTCGGCGGCGCGGCGACATGTCTCGGCGGAGCGATTCGTGACCCGTTGAGCGGACGAAGTTACGTTTATCAAGCAATGCGCGTGACAGGTGCCGCTGACCCTCGTAAAAAATTTTCAGAGACGTTGCCAGGCAAACTTCCGCAGAAAAAAATTACTCGCGGCGCGGCTCAAGGCTACAGCTCCTACGGCAACCAAATCGGTTTGGCGACGGGACAAGTTCACGAAATTTATCACGAAGGTTATCTCGCCAAACGAATGGAAATCGGCGCGGTGATTGCGGCGGCTCCGAGTGCGAACGTCATCAGAAAACGTCCCTGCGCGGGCGACAAAGTCATTTTGCTCGGCGGACGAACCGGACGTGACGGTATCGGCGGCGCGACGGGCTCAAGCAAAGTTCACACGACCGAATCACTCACGAAAAGCGGCGCGGAAGTTCAGAAGGGCAATGCTCCGACCGAACGCAAAATTCAACGCCTGTTCCGCAATCCGACTGCCGCAAGGCTCATCAAACGTTGCAACGACTTCGGCGCGGGCGGTGTGGCGGTTGCTGTCGGCGAATTGGCGGCGGGTCTCAAAATCAATCTCGACGCCGTACGCAAAAAATATGACGGGCTCGACGGCACCGAACTTGCAATTTCCGAGTCGCAGGAACGTATGGCGGTTGTCCTCGACAAAAACGACGTTGACAAATTCATTGCGCTTGCTGACGCGGAAAATCTTGAGGCTTACGAAGTCGCTGAGGTCACTGACGGCGGGCGAATGATTATGACGTGGCGCGGCAATCAAATCGTTAACATCAGCAGAAAATTTTTCGACACGAACGGCGTCAAGCGGCATGTGAGCTGTCAGGTGTCAGCCGTCAGTTTTCAGGACAAGAAAAATTTTTCGTGGCTCGAAAATCTGCGCGAATTAAATGTTTGCAGTCAAAAAGGTTTGGTTGAGCGATTCGATTCGACAATCGGCGCGGCGACTGTTCTAATGCCGTTCGGCGGAAAAAATCAGCTCACTCCGCCCGATGCGATGGTTGCGAAAATTCCTTGCGACGGCGAAACTTCTACGACAACAGCAATGACATTTGGATTTGACGCGGATATTTCGGAACACAGTCCATTTCACGGCGCGATTGATGCTGTGACGAGTTCGTTGGCAAAATTGGTTGCGACTGGCGCGGATTATTCTCAAGCTTATCTGACGTTCCAGGAATATTTTGAGAAACTCGGCGACAATCCCGTTCGTTGGGGCAAACCGTTGGCGGCATTGCTCGGAGCATTCGTTGCGCAGAAAAATTTCGGTGTCGCGGCAATCGGCGGCAAAGATTCGATGAGCGGGACGTTTGAAAATATTCACGTGCCCCCGACGCTTGTGAGCTTTGCGGTTGCTGTCGTCGACGCCGATAAAGTCATTTCGCCAGAATTCAAAGCTGCCGGTCACAAAGTTTATCTCGTTGAATGTCCGCGCGATGTTGACAACGTCCCCGATTTCGACGCGCTCAAGAAAAATTTTTCTAAAGTTCACAAGCTCATCACGGCGGGCAAAATTGTTGCGGCGATGAGTGTTCAAGCGGGCGGTATTGCGGCGGCGGTCTCGAAAATGTCAATCGGCAATGATTTCGGATTCAAATTCGCGGCGGTGGAAAATTTATTCGCGACGAATTACGGCAGTTTGATTGTCGAGTCGACTTGCGAGCTTGACTTCACGTTGATTGGCGAGACGATTTCCGAGCCTTGCATAAAAATTGCAGACGAAAAAATTTCTCTCGACGATGTTAAACGCGCACTTTCCGAGCCGCTTGAAAAAATTTTCCCGACATGCACGAAGTCCGTCGTACAAACTATCCCGACGAAAAATAATTCCACATTCCTAATTCCTAATTCCACATTAAAATTTGCGCGTCCGCAAATTTTTATTCCCGTCTTCCCCGGCACGAATTGTGAGTTCGACAGCGCGAAATGTTGGCGCAATGCCGGCGGCGTCCCAGATGTTTTCGTCGTGAAGAATTTGACGCCTCAAGCGGTCGAAGAAAGTATCTCCGTCATGGCGAAAAAAATTCGTGAGGCGCAGATTATCATGTTGCCAGGCGGCTTCAGCGGCGGCGACGAGCCTGACGGTTCTGGCAAATTTATCGCGGCGACGTTCAGAAATCCACGCATTGCCGAAGAAGTCATGAAACTCCTGCGCGAACGTGACGGCTTGATTCTCGGCATCTGCAACGGCTTCCAGGCTTTGATTAAACTTGGATTGTTGCCATACGGTGAAATTCGCGAACTTGAAGAGGATTCACCGACTTTGACGCACAACAGCTTGGGACGCCACGTCAGCCAATACGTCCGCACGCGCGTTGCCAGCAATTTGTCGCCGTGGCTTGCGAAAAATTCAATCGGTGATGTTCACGCAATTCCAGTTTCGCATGGCGAAGGTCGTTTCGTCGCCAATGATGTTTGGCTCAAAAAACTTGCCGACAACGGACAAATCGCCACGCAATACGTTGACTTCGACGACGCGCCGACAAGCGAGCTACCTTTCAACCCGAACGGCTCCGCTTGGGCGATTGAAGGCATTACCGACGCGAGCGGCAAAATTTTCGGCAAAATGGGTCACTCCGAACGAATCGGCTCCAACGTCGCCAAAAACATTCACGACAACAAAAATCAGCACCTTTTCGAGGCAGGCGTTGAATATTTCAGTTGATATGACGGAGATTGTTGAATTTAACGGAGCTGTCGATTTTGACGGTTGCCGAGACAAAATCATTCACGGCGATTGCCTTGCAGTCATGAGAGCTTTGCCCGATAAGTGCGTTGACATAGTCATAACTTCGCCGCCGTACAATCTGCTCAATTCCACCGGCAACGGTTTGAAACGCAATACCAATTGCGGCAAGTGGAAGAACGCCGCTATCAAGGAAGGTTACGCCGAATATGACGACAATATGCCCTACGCCGATTATATCGCGTGGCAAAGGACGTGTGTCGCTGAAATGTGCAGGCTCATCAAGGACGACGGCGCAATTTTCTACAACAACAAAAATCGCGTGCAGAACGGCTTGCTTGAAGATCGCGGCGAAATTCTGCGCGGCTTTCCGTTGAGGCAAATCATCATTTGGAAGCGGAGCGGCGCGATAAATTTCAACGCAGGCTACTTTCTGCCGACGACCGAGCAAATTTATCTGTTGTGCGGCAAAGCTTTCAAGCTTGCGAAAGGTGCGAACAAACTCACCGACGTTTGGGAAGTCAAGCAGGAGATGAAAAATCCTCACCCTGCGCCGTTTCCCGAAGAGTTAATCGACAAAATTGTTTCGAGCACGACCGGAGCGATTATCCTTGACCCGTTCGCAGGTTCCGGCACGACAGGCGTCTGTGCGAAAAAATTCGGCAGAAATTTTATTTTGATTGAGAAGTCACTGAAATATTGCGAAATGGCACGTACTCGGATTGACGGAGGTGATTGGCGCAATGGTTTCAACGATTCACGCACAAATTCAAAAAAGCCCGTTCAAGAACATTTATTGGTTCTCCCGCTATTTGATGAACACTGACCAATTCGGCGCACCCGGCAAATTAAAAGAACAGCAACTGATTGAACTCGTCACCCTGTTGGAGAATTTGTCGACGCAAGAAAATCTTTCTGCCGACGAAAAATTTTTGCTGATGAAAAATACTTTGCTGACCGAAATTAAAAATTTGGCGCGACCGGGCACCAAAACTTACGTCCTTGCGCTTAATCTCGTATAACAGCTTGATAATGACATTCGCACAGTCGAGGACGTTATTATTTTCTGTGTGGCGATGAAATATGTTGTCGCACCGATTAATCACGCGTTGTCACTCATTCCTTCCGATGACAAAAAATTCTGCGAAACGGCGGCTAAAAATATTCTCGACACTTTCGGCGAGGAAAAAATCGCTTTATTGATTGAAACGTGGGACAGCTTGGGCATTAAAGGTTGTCTTGACGCCGAACGTACTTCCGTCGTCGAGTCTTTTATAAAATTTTTGAGGAATTTGTCGTCTCTGAAAATTTCTCACAGCAAACTTGATGACGCCATGATGATGACGGCTTTCGTGCAAGAATTTGAGCGTCGACTCGGGCAGAAACGAAAAGCTCGCGGCGGCGCATCATTGGAGACGGTTGCGGATTTCATCTTCAATTACTATGAATTTAAATCGACGAACGAGCCGAGCCACTTCGACCAAGACATTGAGGTTGACAAATGGTTTAAGTGTCGTGACGGTTGGGTTGTCGGCATCAGTTGCAAGCGGACATTGCGGGAGCGTTGGAAGCAGTTGAGTCAAGCCGACAGGGGCACGTTGTCGCATTTCAAAATCCGCGAGCTTTGGCATTTGATAACGTTCGACAAAGATTTATCTGACGACAAAATCGTTCGACTTGGTGAACAGGGACAAATCTTTTATCTGCCCGACACAAGCGAAACTTACAAGAAATGTTCTGCGCACCCGGGCATGAAAAATTACGTTCGACCGTTAAATAACTTCGTCAGCGACATCAGACAGTTGATTTGAGTAGAAGCATGTTGCCATTAATGCATTCGTGAACTAAAATTAGATACCACAACTACTTTTCATTTGCGGAACTGTTAATCGAGGAGAGTGGACAATATTAATTTACGGAAACTGACTTGCAACGACAAAGAAACGTTCGACAAATTTTTCGGCTCGCGCTACTGCGAAAACGCCGAGTTCACGTTCACGAATCTTTTCATGTGGCGCAAGATAATCAATCCGCTTTGGGCGGTCGAAGACGACGTGCTGTATATTTTTTCATCCGACGATAAAACTTTCGCGGCGTGGCAACCAATTTGTTCGCAGGAAAAAATGCAGGACGCTATCACAAAAATTTTGCGCATGGCTGAAGAAAATCGCGGTGACAGAAAATTTAAGTTCGTCGTCGTGGAAAAAATTTTTGCCGACGAATTGGCGAATTATCCGCATGCGAAATTTAACATTACAGCCGAGCGCAACAACTTCGACTACGTTTATCTCGCGCACGATTTGATTAATCTTTCCGGCAGAAAATTTCACGGCAAAAAAAATCATCTCAACGCCTTCCGCAAAGAATATCCCGACGCCGTTTATCGGCCGATAACCGAAGAAATTATCCCGCAATGTCGTGAGCAACTTAATCTTTGGTACGAAAATCATAAACGCGCGGACGACCCGTTCATTTGTTACGAGCAAGCGGCGATTCACGAGATTTTTGACCACTTCGACAAATTCAAACTCAAGGGCGGCGCGATTCTGATTGGCGGCAAAGTTGCGGCGTTCACATTCGGCGAGCGGCTCAATTCCGACACGGCGGTTATCCACGTCGAAAAGGCTGATTCAAACGTGCGCGGAATTTACGTCGCGATTAATCAAAGTTTCGTCGCCAACGAGTGGTCCGATATGACGTTCGTCAATCGCGAAGAGGACATGGGCATTGACGGCTTGCGGCAGGCAAAAGAATCTTACCGTCCAATAAAGCTGATTGAGAAGTTCGACGCCACGCTTGCTTGACAAAAATTTTCCCGCGTGGTAAATTGTTTTAACTTTCAACAAAGGGGATGTAATGGTTTCGACGGGGATGTATGAAGTTTGATAAGCGAGCACCGGCTCCGTTAACCGGTTTAACAAGCGGAATGCTTCGCACCCTATAAAGGTGCGCGGATTGAAAAACATAACTGCGAACGAAGAGTACGCACTGGCGGCTTAACGCCACGTCGCCCGACTGATTCTTCCCGTCAGGTCGGAGTCGACGCCAACAACGGGATACCACGCTTGAGCGCACTGTAAAGCGTCGGGAAATTCTAAAGTGCTTGGTCGTTCAAAGGTTGTCATTGAACTTTGCACGACTGAAATCGATCAATGACTGCGCTCGGAGAAAGTCTTGCGGCATCATTTTCGGACAGGAGTTCGATTCTCCTCATCTCCACCAACTAAAAAAATAACAGCCCGAAGGTTTTGCGACCGTCGGGCTTTTTCCTTTGCTTAAAGTTTGAACTGCGAAACTTCACCGCGCAAATCGTCGGCAAGTTCAGCAAGCGTTTTGCCTGCGTCAGCAACTTCCTGCATCGTGGCGGATTGTTGTTGAGTCGCGGCACTGACTGAAGTCGCATTTTCGCTTGACTTAACCGCAAATTGTCTGACGCGTGTGACCGCCGTCAAAATTTCTTTGCTGCCCGAATCAACCGCGCCGATATGTTCCACGCTTGCGGCAACGTTCGCCGTCAAAGTCCCGACATGCGTTTCAATGTTGCGAAAAGCCGTGCCCGTTTGAATTACAGCTTCGCGACCGTTCTTGACGTTTTGCGTGCTCTGTTCAATTGACTTGATGGCGGAATCGGTGTCGCGCTGAATCGTGGTGATAAGCTTGGTGATGTTCTCCGCCGCAATGCTCGACTGTTCGGCAAGCTTACGAACTTCCTCCGCGACGACTGCAAATCCGCGCCCGTGTTCGCCAGCGTGCGACGCTTCAATCGCCGCGTTCAGCGCAAGCAAATTCGTCTGTCCAGCAATGCCGCTTATCGTCTCGACAATCTGCCCGATTTCGTCGGAACGTTTGCCGAGTTCGCCGACAATCTGCGCGGACTCGTCGACCTGTTCAGCGATGTTCTCCATAAGCTTGATTGCCGCGTCGACCTTCGATTTGCCGATTGCCGCGTTATTCGCACTCTCTTGAGCCGCAGTCGACATTTGAGCCGCACTATCGCGCAAGCCGTCAATCTTGGTGCGAACGTCGTTAATTTCATCTTCAAGCAACTGAACAGTCTGTTCCTGTTCAGCGGTGCAACTCGTCAAGACAGTCATGTTGTCGGCAACCATGGCAAGCGATTCGTTCGTCTGTTGTGTGCCGGCGGTGAGTTCCTCGCTCGACGCCGCGACGCGTTCCGAACAATCAGCAATCTTCGTGAGCAGGGCTTTCAAGCGGAATTTCATATCGTTGACGCTGACGGCAAGCGTGCCGAGTTCGTCTTTCGATTTGATTTCAAGGTCGTTGATTCGCAGGTTGCCCGAAGAAATTTTTTTCGTTGCGGCGGTGACTTCGTCAAGCTGCCCGACCATTTTGCCGATAAAAAAGTTCGACGCTAATATACAGACAATTACAATCACAACGACCGCCAGCACGATTGACAGAATCAGATTGCGGAAAATGTCGTCCATCGCGTGCACACTGACACCGACGAATAACATGCCGATTGTCTTGCCCGACGTGTCTTTGAGCGGCTGATAAGCGGCGTAATGATCTTCGCCCATGACGGACGCTTTGCCGACGAAAAAGTTGCCGCGATTGATTACGTTGTCGATGACGGTATCGGAAGCTTTGGTGCCGACTTGACGATTGCCAGCGGCGTCTTTGACTGTTGTGGCGACACGAGTTGAGCCGTTGAACAGCGTGACCTTTGCATTGCAAATGTTGCTGAGAAAATCGACGATTTCGTTGACACCGTCAATTTGTTGATCGCCCTTGAAGAGAATTCCGTCTTGCAGATACCAATCGCCGTCGTAACGGCTGTTGAGAATTTCGGTCAGCGATTGAACATCAGCGGCGGCTTTCATCTGCAAAGCGCGTGCAAAGCCTTCTTCGGCGCGAAGACAGCCGATAACGCCAGTGAGCACGCAGGCGACAATGACAATCGCATTGACCGCGAGAATTGATTTTGTTTTCAAGCTCATTGTTGAATTCCTCCATAAATCGTATTTGTCGAGAGCCGTCGAATTTCGCGCAACTCATCGACTAAATTTTTTTTGAGCTTGTCTTCCAATTCGTTGAGCGTCACGGCGTCGAAAGCGTAGGTGACGTGCGGTGCCCCGTTGATTCGAGACTCGCCGCTGAATTCGTCGGTGTAAATGTTGCAGTAAAGAACGAAGTCGCTGTTCAAGCTGAAGTCGGCGTAATTGATGACGATGAACGAACCGTTCGTGACTCTGACGGGCGCGGCGGGCTTGATGAACAGTTCAAAGCCTTCAAGCGTGTCGGGCAGTTCCGAACCGTAAACCCACGTGTCGAGATTTTTTTCGCGCAGAAAACGATTGAGCTTGCCGTCGCGAATGTTGCGCAGATTTTTCAAGACGTTGCTAAGTTCAGCGTCAATCAGCTCTTTGAAGTGCGCGAAGTCCTCCGTAAAAAATTTCGTCAGACAAAATTCCGTCAAGCCGATTCGTTGACTTACTTTGAATTCCATTGTCTCTTCGTGAAAGTACGTCGTCAACGCGCAGTGAGCCGCCTCGTTCGTGCATGTGAACAGAATAAATTTATCTTCGACCGCCGCGCAGATTTTTTTCACCGCGAAGCCGTCAATTTCGTCGGGCAAATTCTCCGCAAAGTGCAACTCATTAATTTGCGCAGTGAGCTTGCCGATAATGTCGTCTCTCAAAGGGATTGCCTCCGTTCAGTTGCCGCCGCTCCACATTTTTGCCTTGAGCACGTCGTAATAATTTTTGTCGTCGAACTTGACAATCTGCGCGGTCGTATTCTCCGCAAAGTGCAACTCATTAATTTGCGCAGTGAGCTTGCCGATAATGTCGTCTCTCAAAGGGATTGCCTCCGTTCAGTTGCCGCCGCTCCACATTTTTGCCTTGAGCACGTCGTAATAATTTTTGTCGTCGAACTTGACAATCTGCGCGGTCGTTTTGGCTTTGCGGACGATGATTTCGTCGTTGGGCTGAACTTTGTGACTGACCTGCCCGTCGAGCGTGACGATAACGTCCTGCATGGCGGAAACTTTGATTAAAACTTCGTCGTCTTCACTGACAACGAGCGGTCGCATTTGGAACGTATGCGCACAAATCGGCGTTAACAGCAACGCGCGAATCATCGGATTGAGTATCGGACCGCCCGCGCTCAATGAATACGCCGTTGAACCGGTCGGGCTTGACACGATGATTCCGTCCGCTTTGTAGTCCATGAGGTGTGTTTGGTTGACGTATAGACCGAGTCGCAACATGCGAGCGACGCCGCTTTTCGTGATGACCACGTCGTTGATTGCGTTGCCGAGAAATTTTTCGCCGAGTTCGTTGCGAACGTAGCCGCTCAAAAGCAATCGTTGTTCGACGCGATATTGACCCGCCAAAATTTTTGCAAGACGACTTTCAAGTTCGCGGGGTTCAATGTCAGCGAGAAATCCCAACGTGCCGAGATTGATGCCGCAGACGGGGACGCCTTGGTTGCCGAATCTTCTGCAGACGCCGAGCAAAGTTCCGTCGCCGCCGATACTCAACGCCATGTCAACGTGAACGCGTTCGACGCAGGGCAGACCGTATTCCTCTTTGCGGAATTGACGAGCTTCGGTCGCGGGCATAACCAATCGCACGTCCTTGTTGTGATAGAAATTAAAAATGCGGTCGACGATTTCGCCTGCCCGCCGCTTGCTCATGTTCGGGAAAACCGCCAACTGCATCATGCCGGCGTCGACACCGAACACCGTGCCGAAAACGTTTTGTCTCGCCATTAGTCAAGTTCTCCATGTGCCGAATTAACCACAGATAAAATATCGACGTCCACCGCCGCAGAATTTTTCGCAAGGTGCGCCAAATACTCGATGTTGCCTTCGGGACCTTTGACGGGCGAAAAACTCAAGCCGTTGACAGCAAAGCCGAGCTCCGTTGCGAAGTTCAAGATACGTTCAATGACCGCTACGTGAATTTTTTTGTCACGGACGACACCGTGTTTGCCGACGTGTTCGCGACCCGCCTCGAATTGCGGCTTAATCAGCGCGACGACTTCACCAGAATCGCTCAGCACGTCGAAGACAATCGGCAAAACTTTTTCCAGCGAGATGAACGCCACGTCGATTGACGCGAAGTCCGGCTCGTCGAGAAAATCTTGACGCGTGACGTTGCGAATGTTCGTGCGCTCCATGTTGACGACTTGGACATTACTGCGCAGTTTCCACGCGAGTTGACCGTAGCCGACGTCGATAGCGTAAACTTTCTTCGCGCCGTGTTGCAACATGCAATCGGTAAAGCCGCCCGTCGATGCGCCGACATCAATCGCAATTCGTCCGCTCAAAATAATTTTGAACACGTCGAGAGCTTTTTGAAGTTTGAGACCGCCGCGACTGACGAAAGGCATTTCCTCGCCGAGCACGCGAATTTGAGCATCTTCCGCGACGAGTGTTCCCGCCTTGTCGATTTTTTGACCGTCGACGAGAATTTTGCCCGCCATAATCATTGCTTTGGCGCGGGCGCGGCTGTCGAAAAAATTTTTTTCAAACAAGAGCACGTCGAGTCTTTGTTTCATTCTACCACCATCAAGAATCCGAAAATTATTTCGTGCAAGCGTGACGCTTGACCCAGATGTCGCGATTCAACGTTGCGACTGTTCAAAGTTCATAGCCGCGTTCCAAGTCATTTCTAATCCATCGCCAGTGAACTACTCGCCGCCTGAAGAGGCGGGAGCTTCCTGAATCATCGAGGTTGCG
>CAMUZG010000014.1 GCA_947165145.1 uncultured Selenomonadales bacterium | reverse complement strand
ACTTCGACAAGTCAACACGTTGAATCGCGACCATTGGATGCAACGTCACGTTGCTTTTTGCTATCATCGGCAAAACGTTTAGGCGCGGTTAAAGACTTCGACAAGTCAACACGTTGAATCGCGACCATTGGATGCAACGTCACGTTGTTGTCACGTTGCTTGGAAAAATCTTCAAGGAGAAAATTTTTATGGCGAATGTCGTCACAATCACGGGCGTGAAAAAACTTTACAAAATGGGCTCGGAAACTGTCGCCGCGCTCAACGGCGTTGACTTGCGGATTGACGAGGGTGAGTTTGTTGCGCTGATGGGACCTTCGGGTTCGGGCAAATCAACGCTGATGAATATTCTCGGCTGCCTCGACCGCCCGACTTCCGGCTCATACAAGTTACTTGGACAAGAAGTCAGCGGGCTTTCGGACGACGAATTGGCGCGAATCAGAAATAAAACTATTGGCTTCGTCTTCCAAAACTTCAACCTGCTGCCGCGTCTCACGAGCTTAGAAAATGTCGCGTTGCCGTCAGTCTACGCCGGCTTGAGTTCAAAGCAACGGCTTGCATTGGCACGCGAGGCTTTGGAAAAAGTTTCGTTGTCGGATCGCGCGGAACATCTGCCCACGGAACTTTCTGGCGGGCAACGTCAACGCGTCGCAATCGCAAGAGCAATCGCAATGAAACCGGCAATACTCATGGCAGACGAACCGACAGGCAATCTCGACACGAAATCGACGCTGGAGATAATGCAAATCTTCCGCGACTTGCACGCCGCTGGCTCAACGATAATCTTAGTGACGCACGAACCCGACATCGCGCAGGCCGCCGACCGTCAAATTCTCGTCAAGGACGGGCAAATCACCAAAGACATCTTGACGGCGCACAGCGACGAAGTTATCGACATCGTTTGAAAAATTTTGGAGGTTCAAATGCTTTTCACCGAACTTTTAAAAATGGCGTGGCTGAGTTTGACGGCGAACAAGCTTCGCACGTTCCTGACAATGCTGGGCGTTATCATCGGCGTGACGAGCGTCATCGCGCTGGTCAGTATTGGTATGGGCTTGCAGAAAAATATGATGGAATCGTTTTCGCGACTGGGCTCGAACATGTTGATAATCATGCCAGGCAGTTCCAATCGCGGCGGACCACGTGGCGCGGCAGGTTCAATCACAACGCTAACTTACAACGACGCCGAGGCAATCAAAGAAAAAATCAAAGATATTTCCTACGTTTCGCCGACCGTGCGCACGAGCACTCAAGTTGTCTACGGTCACGAGAATTGGAATTCGTCAATAACGGGCGTTGTCCCCGAATACGTCGCGATTCAATCTTTGGAGCTGAAGAGCGGACTTTTTTTCAGCGAACACGACGTTGACGTTCGCAATCGCGTGGCAGTCATCGGCGCGACCGTTGCGGCAAATCTTTTCGCGAGCGTCAATCCAGTCGGCAAAAAAATTCGTATCGGCAACGCGCCTTACACGGTTATCGGCGTCCTCAACAGCAAAGGCAGTTCCAGCGGCGGGCAAGACCAAGACGACGTTGTTCTGATTCCGCTGACGACAGCGCAGGAACGTTTAATCGGCGTAACTTACGTTCAAAGTATCAATGTGCAAGTCGCCGCCGCTGACAAAATGGACGAAGTTCAAAGCAACATCGAAAAACTTTTGCGGCAACGGCACAGGATTCGTTCGGGCGCGGAAGACGATTTCAACGTGCGCAACCTAACAAGCATAATGGAGACAATGTCGTCAATGTCGACAATGATAACGCTGTTCCTCGGCGCGATTGCGGGAATATCGCTGTTCGTCGGCGGCGTCGGCATTATGAACATCACGCTTGCTTCCGTGACGGAACGCACTCGCGAAATCGGTATCCGCAAAGCAATCGGCGCGACCTACAGCAACATCATGCTGCAATTTCTCATCGAGTCGACAATGATTAGCGTAATCGGCGGGATAATCGGCATTGTAATCGGCGTTGGTGCCGCGCAACTCATAACGAAGTTCGCGAATTTCAACACGGTTATCAGCGTTCAAAGCATTATTATAAGTTTCGGCTTCGCATTGTTTGTCGGAGTATTTTTCGGACTGTTGCCCGCGAGAAAAGCCGCACGTCTCGACCCGATTGACGCACTGCGCTACGAATAAATTTTTCGCCGCCTGCAGGATTTAAATCATGCTTGACGAATATTGCCGCGCAGTTTGTTTTAGGAGGTATCACAATCATGATTTACGCAATTTTCTCCGAGAAATATTTTACGTGGGGTGCTTCGGCACCCAAGAAAGTTTGGTGACGCTCAAAATCAATCACACGTAAAATTTTATCGGAGGTTTTATAAATGGACTACTCGACTTACTTGAAAAATTATCCGTCGGAATCGGGACGTTTCGGACGTTTCGGCGGCGCATATCTGCCTGAACAGCTCGTTCCCGCAATGGAAGAGATAACGCAGGCTTACTTGACAATCTGCCACTCGTCGCAATTCATCAGCGAACTCCGCCGCATTCGTCGCGAATTTCAAGGTCGCCCGACTCCCGTCTATCATTGCGAAAGACTCAGCCGCATGCTCGGCAACTGTCAAATTTACCTCAAACGCGAAGACTTGAATCATACGGGCGCGCACAAACTCAATCACTGCATGGGCGAAGGTCTTCTGGCGAAATTCATGGGCAAGAAACGCATCATTGCCGAAACGGGCGCAGGTCAACACGGTGTTGCTTTAGCGACTGCCGCTGCGTTCTTCGGTCTTGACTGTACAATTTACATGGGCGAAGTCGACATTGCCAAACAAGCCCCCAACGTCGCCCGCATGAAAATTCTCGGCACAAAGGTCGTTCCAGTCTCGAAAGGTCTCAAGACGCTCAAAGAGGCTGTCGACGCCGCGTTTGAAGACTACATGGAGAATTACAAAGACACGATTTATTGCATAGGCTCGGCTGTCGGTCCACATCCGTTCCCGATGATGGTGCGCGATTTTCAAATGGTTGTCGGCGAAGAGGCTCGCGAACAGTTCAAAGAAATGATGGGTTTTCTGCCTGATGTCGTGACTGCCTGCGTTGGCGGCGGCTCCAATTCAATCGGATTCTTCCTGCCGTTCATCAATGACCCCGTGGAAATTGTCGGCGTCGAACCGCTCGGTCGTGGCGATAAACTCGGCGATCATGCCGCGTCAATGAGTTACGGCTCGGAAGGCGTCATGCACGGTTTTGATTCGATTATGCTTAAAAATCCCGACGGTGAGCCCGCGCCAGTCTATTCAATCGCAAGCGGTCTCGATTATCCGTCAGTTGGTCCCGAACATGCTTTTCTGCGCGAAATCGGTCGCGTCAATTACGACACCGCGACGGACTTGGAGGCTGTCGACGCTTTCTTCAAACTCAGTCGCTACGAAGGAATTATTCCCGCACTCGAAAGTTCGCACGCACTCGCTTACGCAATGCGCCGTGCCAAAGAGATGGGCAAAGGTTCAATTCTCGTGAACTTGAGCGGTCGCGGCGATAAAGATGTCGATTACGTTATCGAACATTACGGCTACGGCGACAACTTCAAGGATTTTTGACGCATGGAACAAATTTCTCAAGCTTTCCTGAATTTTATTGACGCGTGGGGATATTTCGCGGTCGGCGTCTTAATGGCAATGGAAAATGCTTGCATTCCTGTTCCGAGTGAATTGATTTTAGGTTTCGCAGGTTATCTGGTCAGCGCGGACAAAATGACGTTCACCGGCGCGATGATTGCGGGCATGATCGGCGGCATGGCGGGTTCAATCTTTGCTTACGTCGTCGGCGCGACTGGTGGTCGGAAATTCGTCGACAAGTACGGAAAATATTTCTTCATAAAAAAATCTCACGTCGATTTGGCGCAAAAGTGGTTCGACAAGTACGGTATCCGCGCAGTATTTTTCAGCCGCATGTTACCTGTTGTCCGAACGTTCATTTCATTGCCGGCAGGATTCGCTCGCGTGAACTTCAAGCAATTTCTGTTCTACACGTTCGCAGGCTCGTTGCCGTGGACTGCGCTGATACTTTGGGCGGGCTGGATGCTCGGCGACAACTGGGAATATCTCTTGGAAATCGGGCACGAATTCAGCTTGGCATTCATTGCGGTGAGCGTCGTGATTATTGCTTGGCTCTACTTCCGTCGCCGCCGCTGATTACTCAACATACGCAAACAAAAAAGCACCTTCCGACAATTCGGCGGGTGCTTTTGATTTGTATCTTTGAAATTAATTCGTCAAACTTCTGACGGGTGCGGGAATTCTTCCGCCGCGAGCAATGAACGCTTCCGAACTGAACTTATTCACTGGGACAATCGGACAGTAGCCGAGCAAACCGCCGTATTCGACAATATCGCCGACTTTCGCGCCAGGCACGGGAATCAATCTCACAGCGGTTGTTTTGTTGTTGACGACGCCGATTGCCGCTTCGTCCGCAATAATTCCGCTCAATGTCGACGCGCTCACGTCGCCGCTGACAGCAATCATGTCGAGTCCAACGCTACAGACGCACGTCATCGCCTCAAGCTTTTCAATCGACAACGAGCCGCGTTTGACAGCCGCAATCATGCCTTCGTCTTCGCTGACGGGGATAAACGCGCCGCTCAAGCCGCCGACGTGTGAACTCGCCATCAAGCCGCCTTTTTTAACAGCGTCGTTCAACAAGGCAAGTGCCGCCGTCGTGCCGGGTGCTCCGCAAGCTTCGAGACCCATTTCTTCCAAAATTCTCGCAACAGAATCGCCAACAGCGGGAGTCGGTGCCAACGACAAATCGATTATGCCGAACGGAACGCCCAATCGCCGCGACGCTTCTTGAGCAACGAGTTGACCGACGCGGGTGATTTTGAACGCAGTCTTTTTAATCGTCTCGGCAATCTCGGTGAAGTTCGCGCCTTTCATGTCTTCCAACGCGTGTTTGACGACGCCGGGACCGCTGACGCCGACGTTGATGACGGTATCGGGTTCGCTGACACCGTGGAACGCTCCAGCCATGAACGGATTATCTTGCGGCGCGTTCGCGAAGACAACGAGTTTCGCGCAACCGATAGCCTGTTTGTCGCGGGTAAGTTCGGCGGTACGTTTGATGACTTCGCCCATTTCACGGACGCAATCCATGTTGATTCCCGCTTTGGTCGACGCAAGATTAATCGAACTGCAAACCAAATCGGTCGCCGCCAAAGCTTGCGGTATCGACTCAATCAAAATCCTGTCGCCCGACGTGTAACCTTTTTCAACGAGCGCGCTGAATCCGCCGATAAAATTTACGCCAACTTCTTTAGCGGCACGGTCGAGAGTCTCGGCAATCGGCACGTAACTTTCAGCCTTGCAACTTTCAGCGACAATGGCAATGGGCGTGACGGAAATTCGTTTGTTGATAATCGGTACGCCATATTCGGACTCAATCTCTTCGCCGGTCTTGACGAGAAATTCTGCGGTTCGAGTGATTTTGTCGTAAACGTTGCGGCAGAAGTCGCGCAGGTTCGGGTGAGCACAATCGCGCAGAGAAATTCCCATTGTTATCGTTCGCACGTCGAGTTTGTTGACTGTTATCATTTGATTCGTTTCAAGAATGTCTTCAATGGTAATCAACGTCGCGCCACCTCAAATCTTGTGCATAACGTCGAAGATGTCTTGGTGCTGAGTTTTAATTTCGACGCCGATAGCTTCGCCCTGTTCGCGCAATTTCTGTTGCAGGTCGACGAGCCGAATTTTACTTTCGCCGGCTTCCGCGAAAAGAATCATGTTGAAAAAGCCGTTCAAAATGTTTTGGTTAATGCTGAGAATGTTGACGTTGTTATCGGCGAGAATTTTTGTCACGGCGGCGATAATTCCGACGCGGTCTTTGCCGACAACTGTCACGATAAGTTTCAAGGTTATCATCCTTCCAAAAATTTTATGAGCATGAGCGCGGAGATTGACTTCGACAAGTCACAACGTCACGGCACGAAAATTGGATGCAACGTCACGTTGCCACCTCGTAAAGATTATAGCAGAAATTTTCGTGGTAGAAAAATTTTTTCTGCGCGGCTTTGAGATTTGTGTTAAGATGACGGCGAATTCATTTGAAAGGAACGATTTCATGAGCTACTTTTTGAAACGCACGGAAAATAATCTTTGGCAGGGAAAATTTTCAACGTTCCCCGACGATTTGGTCACGCACGCAGTTTCGACGCGTCTCGGCGGAGTGAGCAAGCCGCCGTTCGACAGCTTGAATCTTGCGTTGCATGTCGGCGATAATCCCGCTGATGTTCTCGAAAATCGCAAACTTTTCGTGCAATCGCTGGGCTTCAATGTCGCGGATATTGTCACGCCCAATCAAGTTCACGGCGACAAAATTTTTCGCGTCGACGAAAATTATCGCGGGTGCGGTTGCAACAATTACGCCGATTCGATTCCCGAAACCGACGCTCTTATCACGAACACGCCCAATTTGCCGCTGATGTTGTGCTTTGCCGATTGCGTCCCGATTTTTTTTGTCGACACGGAGAACCGTGCGATTGGTTTGGCTCACGGCGGTTGGAAGGGCACACTAAAAAAAATTGCCGCGAAAACTCTGCTCACGATGTCTGACGAATTCGGGACGCGTCCGCAAGATTGTCTGATTGGAATTGCTCCGTCAATCGGCTCGTGTTGCTACGAAGTCGGCAGCGCGGTCGTCGACAAATGCAAGGCTGCTTTCCCCGCGAATCACGGCGAACTTTTGCTTGAACGCGACGGGAAAATTTTTCTTGACCTGTGGCGTGCGAATGTTCTTCAGCTCGTTGAAGTCGGCGTTCCTGAAGAAAATATCGACGTGGCGGGCGAATGCACTTGTTGCGAAAGTTCGTGGTATTTTTCTTATCGTGACGCGCAAAAAAATAAGCACGACAACACAGGACGAATCGCCGCACTTTTAGCAATTAGGAATTAGGAATTAGGAATTAGGAATTGGGAATTAGGAATTGAATTCCAGATTTATACAATCTTGCCGAAGTCCGCGATTTTCGCCGTCAAATCGTCAATCGACTTCAACAACGCCAGGCGGTTCGCTCTGATTGTCAAGTTCTCGTCCATGACCATAACCGAATCGAAGAACGAATCAATCGGCGTGGAAATTTTCTTGAGCACGTCGAGCGCACCGAGGAAATCTTTTTTGGCAATGAGTTCGTCCGCCGCGACTTTGATTGCCGCGAACGCTCCCGACAAAACTTTTTCCGCGTCGAGCGTGAAAAGTTCGGCGTTGAGTTCGGTTGATTCGGCTTTCTTCGCGAGGTTGCTCACGCGCACGAACGATTGAATTGTCTTTGTCGAGTCTGGCGTCGCAAGGAATTGTTCGACAGCCGTCGCCTTCAACGTCACCGCAAAAACGTCGTCCACGTCGTCAAGCACTGCGTCAATCACGTCGTAACGAGTCGAGCCGCTCAAAACATTTTTGACACGCAGACGAATGAAATCCGCGACTTCATGCTGAATTTGTTCGCGCCCGACTTTATCGGTGATGTTGAGCAAATTCATCGCAAGGTCGACAATTTCACTGATTGACAGCGACCAACGCGCACTCGTCAGCAAATTCACGATACCCAACGCTTGACGGCGAAGGGCGAACGGGTCTTGCGAACCAGTCGGCACCAAACCGCGGCTGAACGTCGCGACAATGTTGTCGATTTTGTCGGCAATGCACAAAATTTTTCCGGCAGTCGTCTGCGGCAACGTGTCGCCCGCAAATCTCGGCATGTAATGTTCATCAATCGCCGCGCAGACTTCGGGAACTTCGCCGTCAAGTTTGGCGTACTCGCGTCCCATGATGCCTTGCAGTTCCGTGAATTCGGTGACCATGCCCGTGACCAAATCAGCTTTTGAAAGTTCCGCCGCACGAATCACATTTGTAGCGTCGACGCCGAGCATTGCGGAAATTTTTTCGACAAGCTTAACCAGACGTTCGGTCTTCTCGTAGACAGTGCCGAGACCTTCTTGGAAAACGACGGTCTTGAGTTTGTCGCGATGAGCTTCGAGCGATTTTTTTCTGTCCTCGTTGAAGAAGAACTGCGCGTCCTCAAGTCGGGCTCTCAAAACGCGTTCATTGCCGTGCTGAACAACGTCGAGATAATCTTTGCCGCCGTTGCGAATCGTGATGAAAAGCGGCATGAGCTTACCGTCAGCGTTCTTGACGGGGAAATAACGTTGATGGTCGCGCATGGGCGTTATAACGGCTTCGGCGGGCAACGCAAGATATTTTTCGTCGAACGAACCGGCAAGCGCAGTTGGATATTCGACAAGGTAAAGAACTTCTTCCAACAGATCGTCGGTGATTTCGGCGACACCGCCTTGAGCTTCCGCAACGGCGTTAATCTGCGCGGTAATCATGTCACGGCGTTTGATTTGGTCTACGATAACAAAATTTTTCTCGCAGTCGGCAACGTAATCAGCCGCAGTCTTGATGTCGAATTCGCCGAGATGAACTTCATTGCGCGTTTCGTATTGCAACGGACTGAGTTCGGGCGATTGAGTGTCTTGAGCCTCGTCGCGTTCAAAATCGTTGCGGAGAATGTATTTTTCATCGGGCAAAGGCTTATCGGCTGAATCGAAGTCGTTGCGCATATCGGAGCTTGCAATGTCGCCGTCAGCCAAAGCAACGTCGTCGTCCGCATGTAAAAATCTGTGCCCGCGAGAAGTTCTACTGCTCTTGACGCCTGCAACTTCAAACGGAATAATTTCGTCGCCGAACAGCGCGACAATCCAACGCAACGGACGAATGAATTTGAAATCGAGATTGCCCCAGCGCATGTTGTTCGGGAAGCTCAAATCACAGATAATTTTCGGCAGGAGCGTCTTGAAAATTTCGGCGGACGATTTGCCTTGTTCGCGAATCACAGCGTAAACGTAACCGTCGCGAGTGATTAAATCTTCGGGATTGACTTTTTGCCCGCGTGCGAAACCGATTGCCGCTTTGGACGGTTTACCTTCCGCGTCGAATGCGATTTTCGTTGAAGGTCCGCGTTTTTCTTCCTGAACGTCGGCTTGAGCTGTTGCCACGTCGTCAACGAGCAATGACAATCTGCGCGGCGTGCCGAGTGTGCGAACGTTGCCGAAAGTGATTCGTGCGTCGGACAAAGCTTTTTCTGCCAAAGTTTTGAGTTGGTCGAGAATGGCGGGCATTGCGTGAGCGGGAATTTCTTCCGTGCCGATTTCGAGGAGCAGGTTATTAGGTGAATAGGTTATTAGGTTATTAGTAGTGTCGTTACTATTAACCTCTTGACCTAATAACCTATTAACCTCTCTAAGCAACGGGTAGCCGAGCTTTTCGCGCTGTTGAAGATAAACTTCGGCACACATGCGAGCCAACTTCCTCACACGCCCGATAAAAGCCGTCCGCTCACTGACGCTGATTGCACCGCGAGCATCAAGCAGATTGAACGTGTGCGAACATTTTAAAACGTAATCGTAAGCGGGGTGAACATAACCGAGCTTGATGACGCGAACAGCCTCCGCCTCGTACTTTTCAAACAAATCGAAGAGCAAATCCTCATCGCTCAAATCAAAAGCGTAACTCGATTGCTCAAATTCATTTTGATGAAAAACATCGCCGTAAGTGACGCCTTCCGCCCACTCGACGTCGTAAACGTTGTCGACGCCTTGAATGTACATCGCAAGCCGTTCAAGCCCGTAAGTGATTTCTACGGCGACAGGTTTGATGTCTTGGCTACCGACTTGCTGAAAGTAGGTGAACTGCGTGATTTCCATGCCGTCAAGCCAAACTTCCCAACCGAGACCCCACGCGCCCAACGTCGGAGATTCCCAGTTGTCCTCGACGAAACGAATATCATGCTTAGTAGCTTCAATGCCGATTGCGGCGAGACTGTCAAGGTACAGCTCTTGAATGTTGTCGGGCGACGGCTTCATGATAAGTTGCAACTGATGATGTTGATAAAGACGATTTGGATTGTCGCCGTAACGACCGTCAGCCGGTCTGCGAGAAGGTTCGGTGTAAGCGACGTTCCACGGTTCGGGACCGAGTACGCGCAAAAATGTAAACGGGTTCATTGTGCCCGCGCCTTTTTCAACGTCGTAGGGTTCAGCTAAAATGCAGCCCTTGTCCGCCCAAAATTTTTGCAGGGCGAAGATTAATTCCTGATACTTCAAGCGAGTGACCTCCTTAGTAAAAGTTACCGCTTGTTATAGCAAAAGCAGATTGCAATGTCAAACTTTGAGTTCGTCACGGACGGCGGGCTAGAGTCTGTTAGTACAATTTAACAGTGACGGTTATTTTTCAGTCTGACTGCGTTGTTGCGCACTTGACGTAGCTTACTACGTCGGCGTGCTGACGCCTTGTCATACGAAAAAATTCCGCGTCACATGATAGTTCCAAGTTTACCAACTCGCTCTAGTTGTTGTGCTGTGAAAAATTGTCCATAAAACCAACGGACGCCGCGCAATGTGTTTAGCTTGCAAGTGTACTGTCGGGCGTTTAAAATGAGCGTAAGTTTTACAAGGTATTATTTTTTTGGAGGTGTTTGACATGCAAGAGGCGATGCAAAAATTCGGTCGCTTCCTCAGCGCAATGGTCATGCCCAATATCGGAGCGTTCATTGCTTGGGGCTTCATCACGGCACTTTTTATCCCTGCAGGCTGGATTCCTAACGAGGGTCTGGCAGAATTGGTCGGACCAATGGCGAAATGGTTGCTCCCGACGCTTATCGGCTTCACGGGCGGCGAAGTCGTCTACGGTCACCGCGGCGGTGTTGTCGGCGCGATTGCTACAGCGGGCATCATCGTCGGCACGGACATTCCCATGTTTATGGGCGCAATGATTATGGGTCCTATCGGCGGCGTTGCAATTAAAAAATTCGACGAGACGGCGCAAGACTCAATCCCCGGCGGCTTCGAGATGTTGGTCAACAATTTCTCGGCGGGCATTATCGGCGGCATTCTCGCCTGCGCGGCTTACAGTTTCGTTGGTCCGTTGGTGTCGAGTTTGACGGACGGATTGGCGTCGGCTGTCGGTGCAATCGTCAGCGCGGGACTTTTGCCGATTGTTTCAGTCTTGGTTGAGCCCGCGAAAATTTTGTTCCTCAACAACGCAATCAACCACGGCGTCTTCACTCCGCTCGGTATGCAACAAGCTCAGGAAGTCGGCAAATCGGTTTTCTTCATGATTGAATCGAACCCCGGTCCCGGTCTCGGCGTACTGCTTGCGTACTCGCTGTTCGGTGTCGGCAATGCAAAAGGCTCGGCTCCAGGCGCGGTCATCATTCACTTCTTCGGCGGCATTCACGAAATTTATTTCCCGTATGTTCTCATGAAACCCACGCTGATTCTTGCGGTTATGGCGGGCGGTATCACAGGCGTCTTTACGTTGACAATGCTTAACGGCGGTCTCGTTGCTCCCGCAGCTCCAGGCTCATTTATCGCGATAATGGCAATGACAGCACCAGGCGCGTACTTCGCTAACGTTGCGGCAGTCGCGGCGGCGGCAGGTGTAAGTTTCGCGATTTCGTCTGTCTTCATCAAGGCAACGGCGGCTGCTGATGCCGAAAAAGAAGATGCACTCGAAGCGGCTCAAGCCAATATGAAATCCATGAAAGCGGCGTCGAAAGGTCAAGCTTCCTCCGACGAAAAACAAGTTGCCGGCAAAGACATCAAATTCATCGCTTACGCTTGCGACGCGGGTATGGGCTCAAGTGCACTCGGCGCGGCTGCTCTCCGCAAAAAACTTCACAAGGACGGCTACAAGAATATCACCGTTAAAAACTTCGCAATCGGCAACATTCCCAAGGACGCTCAAATCGTCGTCAGTCACGAAAAACTTGCTGAACGTGCACGCGCTGATTCTCCGCAAGCTGAACACATTTGGGTTAAAGACTTCACGAACAACAACGTCTACGACATCATCAGCGAACGTCTCCGTGGCGGCGGCGTAAGTTCTGATTCATCCGGCGGCGTTGAAGAATCTACCGCGCTCAAAGAAGGTATTTTGCTTAAAGAAAACGTCAAAGTCGGCTTGAAGTCCGTCAGCAAAGAAGATGCGATTCGTGCGGCGGGCGAACTCCTGTTCAAGAGCGGCTACGTTGAACGCGAATATATCGAAGGCATGTTGGCTCGTGAACGCGACATTTCAACTTACATCGGACAAGGAATTGCGATACCTCACGGCGAAAACGCTGTTAAGAAACACGTCATCAAAACGGGTCTCGTCGTCATGCAATATCCCAACGGCGTCAAATTCTCCGACGAGAACACTGCGCACCTTATCGTTGGTATCGCGGGCAAAGGCGATGATCATCTTGCGATTATCGCGAACTTGGCGACAATCACCATGGAATATTCCGAGGAAGACTTGAAGAAGGCTTACACGACGAAAGACCCGCAAGTTCTCTTCGACATGTTCACAAAAGGCTGAATTCAATTTGGAATTAGGAATTTGGAATTTGGAATTAAAAACCGCGTCCCAATTCCTAATTCCTAATTTCTCATTCCTAATTGACAAAAGGGAGGTCGTATCATGAAAAAGGCTGTACACTTCGGCGCGGGCAATATCGGACGCGGCTTTATCGGATTGTTGCTCAGTCAAGCCGGCTATCACGTGGCGTTCGTGGACGTTGCGGCTCCGCTCGTCGACGACATCAACACGCTCGGCAAATACAACGTTCAAATCTTCGGCGAGGCTGAAAAAACTTTGGTCGAGAACGTCAGCGCAATCAACAGCAATGAAAACCTTGACGCCCTACTTGACGCTATCGTCGAGGCTGACATTGTAACAACGGCAATCGGTCCGAACATCTTGAAATTCATCGCGCCGAACATCGCCAAAGGTCTCACGAAACGCGTTGCTGTCAACAAAACTCCGCTCAACATCATCGCTTGCGAAAACATGGTCGGCGGCTCAACCGTGCTGAAAAATTTCGTCTATCAGAATTTGGCGGACGACGTTAAACCCGTTGTCGACAAGTTAATCGGCTTCCCCGACGCGGCTGTTGATAGGATTGTCCCGTTGCAGAAGAATTACGAAAAACTTTTGGTCAAGGTCGAACCCTATGCAGAATGGGACGTTGATTCTAACGGCGTTGTCGGCGAACTGCCCGCAATCAAAGGCATGACGCTTGTCGACAATCTCGGCGCATACATCGAACGCAAACTTTTCACCGTCAACACGGGTCACGCGTCGATTGCCTATCTCGCCTATCAAAAAGGTCTGCCCGACATCAGTTCCGCCATGCGCGACGAAGACATTGTTGCCGCCGCACGTGCCGTTTGGGCTGAGACTTCCGCGCTGTTGATTGACAAGTACGGCTTTGACCCGATTGTTCATCAGAAATACGTCATGACGACCGAAATGCGTTTCAAGAATCCCGAAATCAGCGACGAAGTTACGCGCGTGGCTCGTGGTCCGAAACGTAAACTTTCCGCCGCAGATCGTCTGGTCAGTCCCGCAACGCAACTCATCGAGAGTGGCAGAAAACCCGCTGCTTTGGCGAAGGTCATTGCCGCCGCGCTGAAGTTCGATTACGCCGAGGACAAGGAAGCCGTCGAAGTTCAAGACTTCATCAAGGCGAATGGCATTGACGCCGCGATAACTCATTTCACGAGCGTGACGCCATATTCCAAGCTGTTCGCGCTCATCAAAGCCAACATCTGACACTTTGTCTCACCATAAAAAAATTTTCCCCGCTGCTCATTGCGAGTAACGGGGAATTTTTTTTATTAGGAATTAGGAATTAGGAATGTGGAATTAAAAATCCAACACCTAAAACCTAAAACCTAAAACCTACAAGCTGATTTAAATGCTCAAGCCCGACGCCTTGATTAGGATAAATATCGCAAGCCCGACGACGCTGCCGACGATTGAGCCGTTGAGCCGAATCCAAATGAAATCTTGTTCCGCCTTGTCGTAGACGAGATTGTTCAGCTGTTCTTCGGTCAGACGATCTAGCGCGGACTTTGCGACAGTTCCGATTAGCGGTTGAGCGTGGAGCGCGGCGCGTGCCGTCAGTTCGTCGATAAATTTTTCAAACGCGAGCTTTGATTTGCTGTCTTCGCTCAAAAGTTTTAGAAATCTGCTGTACTCTTCGTCGAAAATTTTCATTAACAGCCCGCCGAGATTTTTTTTGTCGGGCGAACGCAGTTGATTTTCCAAATGAATCAGCGCAAGTTCGATTGTTTCTTCGAGCGGCAGAGCTTTTGCGGCGTCGATTTGAATTCGTTCGACCAAGTCTTTGAATTCGGGCGTGCCGGTCAGTTCGGAAATTTTCAAGCGGCATTCGTTGAGCGTGCGGCGTTGCAGTGGCGTATCAGCGGCGAGTTCATCGAGGAGTTTGAGCAGTTGAACTTGCATGATCCGTGCCGCCTCTTCAAAGTTCACCAAGTCCAACATCTGCGCGAGACCAGCCATCAAAATCGAGAATCCGCCCATGTCCTGCGTTCGTTGGTTGGCGTATTCTTCAAGGATTGATTGCAGTTTGTCACAAGTTTCGGGCTTCGCGGCAGTCTTGCGCATTGCCTGGACGATACCAACGAAAATTTCCTTGTCTTTATCGTTGCGCTTGAAATGCGAGCCGAAATCGTCAATCAAACTCTGCGCAGGAATGTCGCGAATAATTCGGCGCAATTCGTTGGCAACGGCTTTTGAACGCGTCTCCTTGTCCTGCGCGGCAACAAATTTCTTGACGACGTTAAAAAGTTCCGTGGTGACAAGCTTGCGAGTTTCTTCGCGTGCAAGGTAGCGTGTGATTCGCGGCATGAGCTTGAAGTCACCGAGCTTTTTGAAAATCGTTCGACGTGAAAAAAATTCTTGCTGAACCATGAGAACCGACGCCTTGACGAAATCTTTTCTGCGACGCGGTAGAATTGCCGTGTGGAACGGGAAGCCTAGCGGTTTTTTGAAGAGCGCAGTGACCGCGAACCAGTCCGCAATGCCGCCGACGAGTGCCGCCTCCGTCACGAACAGCAAGCCTTCCGCGATGATGTTGCTTGGGAAAACTATTTTGAAGCCGACCGACGCCAAAAAGAACATTGCCGCACAAAGGAGCGTTGTGTCCGCCGTGTTCCATCTGTTCAAAAATTTTCACCTTCTTTAAGGAGTTAACCTGCGCTGACGTAACTGCGAACTTTGGCGGGAATTTTCGCCCAATCAATCGCATTAGCCGCGACGTTGCTTTTCAAGCCGTAAGCCGCCGCAATTCCCGCCGCCTCGCCGATACTCGCGCAAGTAGCTTGAATTCTCATCGACGCCTGCAAAATGAAACTCGCGCTGATACATCTGCCGACGACGATTAAATTTGAAACTTTGTCGCTGACGAGCGAACGATAGGGAATTTCATAAAAACCGCCCTTGGGAAGTTTTTCGGAAATTTTTTCGCCGTGAGCGTCGATAAACCAAGCAGTTCGACAAACCGCGTCGGCAAATCGGCTTTGGTCGTGATAATCGTCCTCGACAAGATAATATTTGCCTTTGATACGCCACGATTCGCGGGCACCGAGCATTGCGGCTTCGCGGCTGATGAACGCGTTCTCAAAGCCTGGCAAATGTTTAATCAGATAGCGGGCAATGTTGCGCATCATCTTGCGTCCGAAAGTGACGGCTTTGCTGTAGCTTATCGGGTCGGTCGCGCTGAACTTGACGGGAATTTCGGGGCAATTCATGCTCATGACGCCGTTCTTGCCGATAATCATGTAGCCTTGCATATATTCGGCTTCTTCTTGAGTAATTTCGCCTGTTTCGACGCCGCGAGCCATTAACGCTTCCAACTTGTAGCGTTGCTTACGGTGCATGGCTTCGGCAATTTCAAAGTAAGGCAACTTTGACTTGCACCAATCTTCCTGCAGTTCAATCGCCACGTGTTGATAAAGTCGTTCAGCGTCAATGCCGCCCATCTCGAATCTGAAACTCAGCGGTTGATTGTTTCCGGTCTTTTCGTAGCCGCGTTCATGGTCAACGCCCGCGCTACGTGCAAGGTAAGCGTCACCCGTCGCGTCAATGAAAGTTTTCGCCTTAATCGCCGCAAGTCCCGCAATGGTCTGAATTATCGCCACAGAAATTTTTCCGCCCGAAGTCAGCGCGTCGACGACAACCGTTTGATAAAGAATGTTAACGCCCGCCTCTTCGCACATCTCATCATGAATCAGCGCAAGCGTTTCGGGATTGTGCCAAGTCTGTTGCGTGACGCCGTCGAAAGGTTCAATACCTTTGTCGCGAAGACGCTGTTTGAGTTCGGCAACGTAAGGCGTGTCGGAGTTGGGCGCGTGCGTGTCCATGAACGGATAAACGCAACCGAGTACACCGAGTCCGCCGAGAGCAATGCCGCGTTCGATTAGAAGAGTTTTCGCGCCGTTGCGAGCAGAATTGACAGCTGCAGCCGTGCCTGAAGGTCCGCCGCCGCAAACACAGACATCAACCGAACAGAGCACGGGAATTTTTTTGTCGCCGTACTTTATCGAGTCGCCCGAAATTTTTTCCGCCGCCTCAATAGATTGTGTGCCACTCAAGACGACGCCCGCCGCAGTCACGCCCGCCAATTTCAGCAAGTCTCTGCGCGAAATCGGAATAGAAAAACCTTGTGCCATAATTTAAACAGCCTCCTAAAAATTTTTATAGCCTCAACGGCTCACGATATGCTCAATTATTTGCGAGACGATAAATAACGCCATGCCGACAATCGCGCCGCAAACCGAGCCGTTTATACGAATCATCTGCAAATCGTCCGCCACGTGCCCTTCAACAAATTCGGTAAGCTCATCGTCGCTGAATTTGTCGAGCCGTTCGCGAATCATCGCCGGAATTTGTTCGCGGTACTCGTCAAGCAGATTTTCGATAAAACTTTTGATGAGCTTATCGAATTTCTTCTGTTGCGACGTGCTCTTGATGAATTCGTCAATCTTCGCGTCGACGAGAAAATCAACAGCGTCCTTCCAAATGACGGGCTTGCGGTCGACTTCGACAATCAGCGGGACGTTCGGATTAGCGGCTTGCTGACGGCGCAATTTCTCCAAAATTTTCGGGTCAGTCTCGCCTTTGACGTTGACATCAAGCCACGTTTTGATAAAGCTTGCCGCGTCGAATTTCTGCATGAAAAGATTTTTGAGGTCGTCGAGAAATTTTTTGGTGTTGAGCGTGCCCGCCGCCGAGTTTACAAATCCGCTGAAAGTTTTTATCATTTCGTTGGCAGCGTTGGCAGTCTCGCTGTCAATCATGCCGCTAGCGTTGAGAATTTTTTCAGCGTCGCTGATTTTCTTCTCGACCGTCTCGTTGAGTATCTTCAAAATTTTTTCATCGGTCAAATCCATTGAGCTGAGCACGAGAGCGCGTCCCGCCGAATCGCCTTCGTAAGCCGTGCGCAATTCGGTTATCTTGTTGAGAATTTCGGCTTGCATGTGCTGACTGCGCAAAATTTTATGTCCCGTGTCGAGGAGCGCGATTAAAATTTTTCGACTGTGTTGATCGTTCGTTACGACTTTTAAAACAGCGTCGAAAAGTTTTTGCGCGTCGAGATGTTTTATTTCTGATTCGAGAATCGGCGCGACGCCCTTGGCAATATTTTTCGTGTCGAGTCCGCTGAAAAGTTCGGTCAAAATTTCCCGCACGAGAATTTTTGTTTTAATGCGTCCTTTGTTCTGCTCAAAAAATTCAATCAGGAGTTTTGCCGTGTTTTCGTCGCGGACTGTCTCCATGATATTTTTCGTGTTCAAAAGGTCGGTGCCGACGAATTCGACGATTGCGTCCATGATTCGAGCGCGATTGCGACGCAAAATTTCCGTGTGGAAGCCGATCCCCAATGGTTTGCGGAAAAGTGCCGTCACGCCGAACCAGTCCGCCATACCGCCGATTGTCGCCGCTAAAAATCCGTGATTTAGCAAGCCGAGCACGAATCCGCCCGTTGCGCCCGTCAAAATGAATTTCAGCGGCGAAATTTCCGGCAGTGTCGAAACCGCAAGCAATGCGCTTGTTGCCAAAGTCGCCGTCGCCTTGGTTTTGTTCTGCAAAAAAGTCCCTCCCTCGTGTCGTTGTCGTGGACGCCGATATTTTATCACGAATCTTTTTCCGTGTCTTCGACTTTTCAAAAATTTTTCAGCAAAGCTTAACGTTGTCGAAAAATTTGCGGCGACGATTTTTTTTTGCTATCATGGCGAAAATTGAAAGGAGTGATTGCCTTGTTCGGATTCGGATTTGATTTTTTAAAACGATTTTTGGGCGACAACAACGAAAAGGAAATCAAACGTCTGCAGAAGACTGTCGATAAAATCAACGAGCTGGAAAGTCAAATGCAGAATTACACCGACGACAAGCTCACCGCGTCGACCGACAAATTTCGCGAACGACTTGCCGCGGGCGAAACTCTTGATGACATTTTGCCGGAAGCGTTTGCTGTCTGTCGTGAGGCGTCGCGCAGAGTTTTGGGCATGAGACATTTCGACGTTCAGCTAATGGGCGGCATGTGTCTTCACGAAGGCAAAATCGCTGAAATGAAAACCGGTGAAGGTAAAACGCTAGTCGCAACGTTGCCCGTCTATTTGAACGCGCTCGAAGGCAAAGGCGTCCACATGGTCACCGTCAACGATTATCTTGCTCGCCGCGACAGCGAATGGATGGGGCAACTTTATCAATTTCTCGGCTTGACGGTAGGCTTGATTCTGCACGACATGGATTTTCCCGAACGCAAGCTTGCTTACGGTTGCGACGTGACTTTCGGCACCAACAACGAATTCGGCTTCGACTATCTGCGCGACAACATGGTCGTTCACGAAGAACAAATGGTTCAGCGTCCGTTGCATTATGCTATCGTCGACGAGGTTGACTCGATTTTGATTGATGAGGCTCGCACGCCGTTAATCATCAGCGGACCCGGCGCGAAGTCCACGGAAATTTATTCTGTTATGGCTCGTGCCGTCGCAAATCTCAAAGAAGGCGAAGATTACAAAGTCGACGAAAAACAAAAGACCGTTGCGCCGAATGATGATGTTATCCCGAAGATTGAACGTTTCCTTGGAATTCAAAACCTTTACGCGCCCGAAAATATCGAGTACTCGCACTGCTTCACCGCCGCGTTGCGTGCTAAAGCTCTCATGAAACGTGACCGCGATTACGTCGTGCGCGATAACGAAATTATCATCGTCGACGAATTCACGGGCAGATTGATGGCGGGTCGCAGATATTCCGACGGACTTCATCAGGCGATTGAGGCTAAAGAAGGCGTTCGGATTCAGCGCGAATCGCAGACTTTGGCGACAATCACTTTCCAAAATTATTTCCGCATGTACGACAAACTCGCGGGCATGACAGGTACCGCAAAGACTGAGGAAGACGAATTTATCAAGATTTACAAGTTGCACGTCATCGTTATTCCAACGAACAAACCCGTCCGCCGAATCGATCACCCCGACGTCGTTTACAAGAACAAACGCGCCAAATACAAAGCCGTCGCTGACACCGTCGAACAAGTTCACGCCAAAGGTCAGCCCGTTTTGATTGGCACCACGTCGATTGAACAGTCCGAAGAACTCAGCGGCTACCTTAAAAAACGCGGCATTCCGCACAGTGTCTTGAACGCCAAATTCCACGAGAAGGAAGCTCAAATCGTCGCGGACGCCGGTCAACGCAATGCAGTCACGATTGCAACGAACATGGCTGGACGCGGCACTGATATTAAACTCGGCGACGGCGTGCCCGAACTCGGCGGATTGTTCATCATCGGCACGGAGCGTCATGAATCGCGGCGTATCGATAATCAGTTGCGCGGACGTTCGGGACGTCAAGGTGACCCCGGTGAATCGCGATTTTACATTTCGTTGGAAGACGATTTGATGAGACTGTTCGCGTCGGACGCAATCGCCAAAATCATGGACAAGCTTGGCATGGAAGAGGACGAGCCGATTGAACACACGCTGATAACCAAGTCGATTGAACACGCGCAAAAGAAAGTTGAGGCTCGCAACTTCGACATTCGCAAGCACGTTCTTGAGTACGACGACGTTATGAATCAGCAACGCGAAATCATGTACGGTGAACGGCGGAAAATTCTTCGCGGCGACAATCTTCGCGACAACATTCGCGGCATGGTCAATCACATCATCAAGGCGGAAATGAATCAGTACGCCAACGAAAAACTTTATCCCGAAGAGTGGCAGCTTGACGAGCTCATCAAGGACGCAGAAAAAATTTTCGCGCCAGTCGGTTCGCTGAAGCTTGAAGAGTTGCAGAACATGAGCCGCGACGAACTCAAAACGCACCTTGAAAAATTGGCGGAAGATACTTATCGTCAGCGCGAGGCAATGTTCACACCACTGATTATGCGCGAACTTGAAAAAGTCGTCATGCTGCGAATCGTCGACAACAAATGGATGGAACATCTCGACCACATGGACATGTTGCGCGAAGGAATCAATTTACGTGCTTACGGTCAACGTGCGCCGCTCGTCGAATACAAAATTGAGGCGTTGGCAATGTTCGAGGAAATGGAAGCCGAAATCCAAGACCAAATCGCCGCGACAATGTATCACGTGGCAGTTGTGCAGAATGAACAGCCGCCCGAAGTCGAAGACGATTCCGACGAAGACTTGCAACCGATAAGAGTCGACGACACGCCGCCCGAACCGACTGCTAAAGACGTTCGCGAGGCTGAATCAGTTGTTCGCCGCGAACAAGCCAAAGTTGCCGACCGTCTGCAAACTGCGCGGGCATCTCACGGCGATGAGACTTCTCCTGCCGAAAGCAATAAGCGTGCCAAAACTGCTGACGGCAAAAAAGTCGGGCGCAATGATCCTTGTCCCTGCGGCAGTGGAAAAAAATATAAAAACTGCTGTGGACGCAACAAATAATTCGAGACATTTACAATGACTGATGAAATTTTAAAAATTCTCCTGCTCGACCAAACGACCGGCAAAAATATTCTCTGGGCAAATGCCGAACACGGACAGCAGGAGATTCTTTTTAAGCAAATTGATTTGATTGTCCCGCGCCACGAAAAAAATCGTGAGCTGCAAAAACTTCGCACGAAAACCCGCGCAGAAATTTTCACGCCGCCGAACGTCTGCGAAATTCAAAACGATTTGGTTGACGCAAATCCGGGTGTGCCCGAAGAATACATTGACGCAAAATTTTTGGAAATCACTTGCGGCGAGGCTCCATACATCACAAGCCGCTACAACGCCGTCACGGGCGAATACATCCCGATTGACAAACGCGTCGGTTTGCTCGACAGAAAGCTGAACTTTATCCGCAAAGAATATTCGACCGTCAACGATTGGACGCAACTGACGATTCGCGCGGTGCAGAGCGTTTACGGCTACGAATTTCAAGGCGACAATCTTTTTTTGGCGCGACGAAATATTTTCGATACGGTTGTCGAATATTTTGCGATGAAATTTTCAATTAAGCCGCCCGAAAATTTTTGGACTGAAATCGCCGAGATTATCTCGTGGAATTTTTGGCAGATGGACGGCTTGGAGTGCACAATTCCCTACGAAGATACAAATCCGCAAGGCTCATTTGATTTTGAAAACAATTCGACGCCAAAGCCGATTCAGCTCTGCAAGATAATCGATTGGCGCACTCGCAAAGTCGAAACGTTCAAAGAAATTATAGAAGGCGGGAGAAAATGAGTTATCAAGTTGCTCGGCAGAAATTGATTTACGTGTTCGGGATACCTGACAGCGAACATCGTGGACTGCTCAAAATCGGCGAGACGACGCTCACGGGCAACGACCTTGAAGCCGCTGCCAACAAACGAATCAGAGAATACACGCGCACCGCAGGAATTTATTTCAAACTTTTGCACACAGAACTTGCCGTCGACCAAAACGGCAAAACCTTCAGCGATACGGACGTTCACAACCAGCTTGAACGTTCTGGTATCAAAAAAACTCCGCCGAATAATACGACTGCCCGCGAATGGTTCCGTGTCGATTTGCAAACCGTTAAACGCGCAATCGCCGCCGTCAAGCAGGGCAAACATTTTATCCACCGCAAAAAGATTCGCGAAGAAATTATTTTGAGACCCGAACAGGAGGAAGCTGTCAGCAAAACCGTCGCGTACTTCGCTCACGGCAAAGAATTTCTCTGGAACGCCAAAATGCGATTCGGCAAGACGATTTGCGCGTTGGAAGTCGTTCGCCGCATGAATTTCACCAAGACAATCATCATCACGCACCGCCCCGTTGTCGACGAGAATTGGTTTGAAGACTTCGACAAAATTTTTGGCGACGATAAAAATTTTTCTTACGGCTCCAAAAATCACGGCTCGACGCTCAATGAACTGCTTGCCGACAAAAAAAATTTCGTCTACTTCGCGTCAATTCAAGACCTGCGCGGCTCCGAAATCGTTGGCGGCAATATCAAAAAGAATACCTTGCTGTTCAAGACGAAATGGGATTGCGTTATCGTCGACGAGGCGCACGAAGGCACACAGACTGAACTCGGCGAGAATGTTTTTAAAATGCTCGTCAAGCCGAACAGCAAAGTTCTCAAGCTCAGCGGCACGCCGTTTAACATCATCAGCGATTTCGACAGCGACAACGTCTACACGTGGAATTACGTCGACGAACAACGCGCCAAAGCCGAATTCGCGGAGAAATATCCTTTAGACTACAACCCCTACGCCGAATTGCCGCAGATGAATATTTTGACTTACGACTTGGGCGACATTTTGCAAAAATTTTATCTCGACGACGAGGAAGAAATTGCCTTCAGTTTCCGCGAATTCTTCAATACTGACGGCGGACGGTTCGTTCACGAAGACGACGTTAAAAGTTTTCTCGACCTGCTCGTCAAGCGCGACGACAATAATTATCCGTTTTCCCGTCCCGAATGGCGCGAACAGTTCCGACATACCTTTTGGATTGTGCCGGGCGTCGAGGCGGCTCGTGAGCTAAGCAAACTTTTGCAACATCACAAAGTTTTTCACGCGTTCAAAATCGTCAACGTTGCGGGCGACGGCGACGGCGGAAAAGTCGAAGATATTGAGATTGTACACGACGCCATCCGCGAAAACGACTACACAATTACGCTGTCTTGCGGACGATTCACTACGGGCGTCACAGTCCCCGAATGGTCTGCTGTCTTCATATTGACCGGCTCCAATGGCGACAACAGCAAAACTTCCGCGATGAGCTACATGCAGACGATTTTCCGCGTTCAAAGCCCGTGCGATAAAGGCGGCGTCGTCAAAACGAATTGCTACGTCTTCGACTTCGCGCCAGACAGAACGTTGAAAGTTATCGCCGAATCGCTCAAAATCTCCGCCCGCGCAGGAAATATTTCTTCGACCGACAAAGAACTTGTCGCCGACTTCGTGAAATTTTGCCCCGTCATTGCCGTCGAAGGCTCGCGCATGAATCCGATTAACGCAAACAATCTCATGCAGAAGCTTAAACGCGCTCAAGCCGAACGCGTCGTTCGCAACGGTTTCGAGGACAATTATCTTTACGACAACGACAAATTGTTGACGCTCACTGATGAAGACCTGCCGGACTTCTCGACACTCAACGCGATTATCGGCAGTTCCAAAGCTCAAAAGAAATCTGCGGATGTTGTCGTCAACAACCAAGGCTTGTCACCCACCGAACGTAAGCAACTCGGCAAAGAACTTAATCGTGAACCGACGCCCGAAGAACTTGAAGCTCGTCGACGACGCAAACTTCGTGACGCCGCAATTTCCAATCTGCGCGGACTGTCGATTCGTATGCCGTTACTGATTTACGGTGCGGACGTTCCATTTGACGACGACATCAGCATTGACAAGTTCGCCGAACTTATCGACGACGCTAGCTGGGCTGAATTCATGCCGAAAGGTATCACCAAGGAACTTTTCGCCAAATTCATTCAATACTACGACAAAGACGTTTTCATTGCCGCAGGGCGCAGAATTCGCAATTTCGCCAAACGTGCCGACGAACTCAAGCCGACCGCTCGCGTCAAGAAATTAGCCGAGATTTTCGCAACGTTCAAAAATCCCGACAAGGAAACCGTTCTCACGCCGTGGCGAGTTGTCAATCTGCATTTGAGCGCGGTTTTCGGCGGTTACGATTTCTTCGACGAAACGCACACCGATATTCTCGACAATCCGCGACAAATTCCCACGACGCTTTTCACGCCCGACAAAAAAATTTTGGAGATTAACTCGAAGACGGGGCTTTATCCGCTTTACGTTGCCTACAGCATTTATCGCGCAAGACTTGCCGAGCTCAAACTTGACGAAGTGAATTACGACTTTGAACGCCTTTATCGGCTGTGGGATATGACAGTTGCCGAAAACGTTTTTGTCATCTGCAAGACGCCCATGGCGGAGAAAATCACTCGTCGGACTTTGGGAGGCTACCGCGACGGCACCGTCAACGCGCGTTGTTACGACAACTTGATCACCGAACTCAAAAATATTCCTTCGCGTTTCATCGACCGCATTACCGAAAAATCTTTTTGGGACAAAGGAGACGGCAAAATGTTTTTTCACGGAGTCGTCGGCAATCCGCCATATCAAACCGCCGGCAGTGGCGATAACAAAACTTACGCGTCACCAGTCTATCATCTGTTCATTCAAACGGCGTACAACAAAAATCTCACCGAAAACGCAAGCTTGATTCACCCTGCACGATTTCTTTCAAATGCAGGCGCGACCCCTGGCGACTTTGCCGAAAAATTTCTTAACGACCCGCACGTGAACGTTAACAAATATTATCCAAACGGGCAAGAACTTTTCCCGACGTCTGACATCAAAGGCGGCATTGCGATAACTGAATTCGACGCCACGAAAAAATTAGGTCCGATTGGCACGCATATACCATTTAAAGAGCTTGAAAGCATTCATCAAAAAGTTGTCGTCGACAATCCGAACTTTCAACCGCTCAGCAAAATTATGTATTCACGCACGGCTTACAGCTTGACGCCAAAAGCTCACAAAGATTTTCCCAACGCGATAAAAAATTTCAGCAAGGGCAACCAATATCAGGTGTCGTCAAACGTTTTTGATTTAATGCCAGAAATTTTCTTTGACGCCAAACCTAACGACGGACACGAATATATTCAGCTTTACGGGCGAAAAAATAATGAACGCGTTTTTAAATGGGTGCGCCGCGATTATGTAACTTACCACGAGAGTTTGGAGAAATTTAAAGTTTTTGTTCCCGACTCCAACGGTAGCGGAGCATTGGGCGAAGTGGTTAGTACGCCGCTTGTCGGCTCGCCGCTTGTCGGCTCGCCGCTTGTCGGCAGCACACAGACGTTTATCAGCGTCGGAGCGTTCGATACGCGTGCGGAAGCGGACGCCTGCATAGCATACATAAAGAGCAAGTTTTGCCGCGTAATGTTGGGCATTCTGAAGGTCACACAGCACAATCCGCCCGCAACGTGGTCGAAGGTACCGCTGCAAGATTTCAGTTCGGCGTCGGATATAGATTGGAGCGTGAGCATTGCCGAGATAGACGCGCAACTTTATCGGAAATACAAATTGAGCGACGACGAGATAAAATTTATCGAGAGCAAAGTCAAAGCGATGACTTGAGTCTTGCAAAAATTTTCGCGCTGTGATATATTTCAAGCGTCTGATAAGACAACCAATACAACGTAAACACTGCTTTCACCTCCTTCAAAAACGAGAAGGTCAACAGTGGCGGACATATTTTAGCGGAAAATTTTTTACAAAGCAAACGGCTTGCAAAAGCGCGGTGGCTGTGATATATTGCAGGCGTCTGATAAGACAACTAATATCGTGAGCATTGTGGTACGCACAAAAAGAACCCCGAGCTGCGAACTCGGGGTTCTTTGATTCGTTTTGAAGATTAACGATAACTATAAGGCTTTTTTACTTTCGACCGTCAAGCCATTTGTAAACGAAGTACAGGATGACTCCCGAGGCTACGTTTGCTGCGACAGTCGCCGCGATTATCGTGAGCACTGTTTTCACCTCCTTTCCGCGGGTAAAGAGGAGAGTACGCACGAGTTCATTTTAGCGGAAAATTTTTTACAAAGCAAACGGCTTGCAAAGTTATTCGCGCTGTGATATATTTTGAACGTGAAGTTAGTCATTTCACACGTCGAGAGCAAAGACAATCACAAAAAGAGAAACCCCCGGCTGTCATCGGGGGTTTCTTGATGTTGCGCGCTTTTCAGGGTGAGCGTTAACCTTCAGGCTGTGTCATCGCTTACAAGCGGCGGTCCAACCATTTGCAGATGAGGTGAGTAACCACACCTGCCGCGACCATTACCAGGAACGTCGAGAACATCGACAATCACCCCCTTTCTTTTGAGATTGGGGTCTGATGACGCCGAAGGAAGTATACAAGAAAATATTTTACAAAGCAAACGGCTTGCAAGTTGTTCGCGCTGTGATACGTTTCAAACGTCTAATAAGACAACCAACATAACGTGAACACTGCTTAACAGCGACAAAAGAACCTCGAGCGGCAAACTCGGGGTTCTTTGATTTGTAAAGGAATTTTCGTGGCGGCAAGCGAATTGACATTAGCAGGAGGTGACGTGATGTTTGCAAAGATACGGGCGATAACGTCTTACCTGCCCGCGCAGATTGAAAAAAATTCGGAAATCGTTGACTCACGCTTCATGAAGAAAATCGGCGTGAAAAGTCGGCACATCGCGACAGCAGACGAATCAGCGGGAGATTTGGCATTTGCCGCAGCAGAAAAACTTTTCGCCGAAAACAAGCTTGACCGTGACGGGACAGATTTTATTTTGCTGTGCACGCAACACCCCGATTATCAAATGCCGCACACCGCCGCGCACATACAAAGCCGCCTTGGGCTCGGCAAAAACGTCGGGACAATGGACATTGCGTTGGGCTGTTCGGGCTACGTTTACGGTCTTGCCGTTGCAAAAAGTTTTATCGAGAGCGGTTTGGCACGGAAAATTTTATTTCTCACGTCGAGCGTCTACACGAAATATATCAACGTCCGCGACACGTCGACACGACCGCTTTTCGGCGACGGAGCAACTGCAACGTGGATTGAGGCTGTCGACGACGATAAACCGAGTTTAAGCGCGTTCGTGTTCGGCAGTGACGGTTCACGTTTCGACAAGCTGATAATTCCCGTTGGCGGCAGTCGACTCATGCCGCGCGACAATCCCGAAGTCTTCGCGACGGACGACAAAAAAAATTTCCGCTCCAATTACGAAGTCTTTATGGACGGCATGGCGATAACATATTTCACGTTGCGGGAAGTGCCCAAGCTCGTTGACGACGTGTTGACTGCGGCAAAGCTCACTCGCGCCGAATTGGACTACTGCATTTTCCACCAGGCGAACAAATTCATGATGACGTACCTGCGCGACAAAGCCGACTTAAACGACGTGCCATTTCACAACGACATCACGACGACGGGCAATATCGTTTCGGGTAGCGTGCCGCTTGCGATTGAACAGGTCGTCAAATCTCACGGTGCTGAAAATTTGCGGCGCGTGATGTTGGCGGGCTTTGGTGTCGGATTGAGCTGGGCGGGTTGTATCGCTGACCTTTCGGGAATTAGGAATGTGGAATGAGGAATTAGGAATGATTACGGACACGACGCCCTCAAATCTAAAAGCTAAAAGCTCAAACCTCCCGACGGTCAGCGTGATTTTGACGAGCTACAATCATGCGGCGTACATTGCGGCGGCGATTGACAGCGTGCTCAATCAGACGTTCGCGGACTTTGAATTGCTGATAATCGACGACGGCTCGGCGGATAACAGTCGCGAGATAATCAAGACTTACGACGACCCGCGCATTAAAACTTTTCTCTACGAAGTCAATCGCGGACCGGTTATCGCCATACGCGACGCCGTCAAATCTGCGCGGGGCAAATATATCGCGGTACATCATTCCGACGACCTTTGGGCTCCCGACAAACTCGAAAAGCAAGTTGCCTTTCTCGAAGCCAATCCGAAATACGCGGCGTGTTTCACGTGGGCTGAATTCGTTGATGAGCGCGGTAACGTGCAGGAGTTGGCTCGCGGCGACGCTTATAAAAATGTTTTCGACCAAAAAAATCGTTCGCGTGCCGAGTGGCTGAATTATTTTTTTTACAACGCGAATTGTCTTTGTCACCCGTCGGCGATGTTGCGGCGCGAAGCTTACGAAAATTTCCGATTGCTGGACGTGCACGGCTTTTGGCAACTGCCCGATTATTTGATGTGGGTTAGGCTGTGTTTTCATGCGGAACTGTTCATTTTGCCCGAACGCTTGACGAAATTCAGATTGCGGCGAACACGGCAAGAGAACACTTCCGCGACGACGTTTGACAGGCTCGTTAGGGCGGACACGGAATTTTTCTTCATTGCGCGGGAATTCGCCGACAACTTCACCGACGACGAATTTTTTCTGGAAGTCTTCCCCGAAGCTCAAAAGTTCGTTGTTGACGGGCAAATCAATCGCCGCTACGCCTTTGCGCAAATGTGCCTTGCTCGCGAAAGTAACGCAATCGCTGCGTTCAATCTGGCTGGTCTCTGCTTGCTGAAAGAATTGTTGAGTTCGCCCGATGACGCCGCGCAGATTAAAAAACTCTACGGCTACGACGAAAAAACTTTTCTCCGTGACAGCGGGACTTTCGACGTGTTCAATCTTGAGCAAAAGCTGTCGATGCTCCACGCGGAAATTTATGTTGGCGACGATGACGGCTTTGAAAAAGTTGCGGCGAAAATTATCAGCGTCGACCCTTCGCGGAAATTTTACGGTCGAATCGAATTCAACGTCAATCGCCATGTCAAACGTCTGCGTTTCGACCCCGACATCAAGCGCATTGCCGTCAAGATAAATCACGTGCTGATTAACGGCGTGGCTCACGAAATTTCCGCCAGTAATGCTGACGAGACGCTTGACGATTTTCTTTGCTTTTGGACGACGAGCGACCCGCAAATTTTTTTCGACGTTGACGATTTGTCCGACCGCGTGATTTTTGAAGTCTTCGGCGAAAAGAAACGAGGCTTCGCGCCAATCGTCGACAACAAAATAAAAAATCTCGTCGCGGAGAACGAACAGCTTGCCGCCCGCAACGACGAACTCCACAAGACGATTGAACCTTTGAATCACTTGCTGACCGCCGCCAACGAAAAAAAGTTGTCCGCGCCGATTCACGCTTTCCGCGAGTGGCTCAACTACAACAATCGCGACAAAGCCCTTTCCGCTGTCAGATTGTTTTACAAGGCGTTGCCGCTTGCCGACGACACGAAGTCAGAACTTAAGGACAAATTTTACACGACGTTCGCGCCGCTGTTGAAGGGCACTCAGCGTTATCGGAATTGGCAAATGACGAAGTTGTGGCAGGTTGAGCCGAGTGACGTTGATCCGAAGGATTTTGTTTTGGGCGATGAAAAATTTTTCGTCGACGAATTTCACGAACAGCCTGGCAAGATTGCAATTCAAGCGCACATTTTTTATCTTGACCTGCTTGAAGACATGGCGAGTTACTGCGCGAACATGCCTTACAAATTCGACGCGCTCATTTCGATAATCGATGAGACCGCCGCTGATGATGTTCGTGCCGCGTTTGAAAAAATCCCCAACGTCGAGAAATGCATTGTGCGTGTCGTGCCGAATCGTGGTCGTGATGTTGCGCCGTTCCTTGTCGGCTTCGGCGATTTGGTTCCCGCTTACGATTTCGTTGCGCACATTCACTCGAAAAAATCTTTGTACAAGGGCAGTGACCAAAAAATTTGGCGCGATTATCTTTTTGAGGCTTTGCTCGGTTCGCCGGAACGTGTCGGGAAAATTTTTGCGGCGTTCGTTGCTGATGATGATGTCGGTGTAATTTATCCGCGACCGTCGGAGAGTATACCTTATCCGTCGTTCACGTGGATGTCGAATCGCGCCGTCGGTCAAGCGTTGCTGAACAGAGCGGGCATTTCGCCGAACAAAACCGATTACTTCGACTTCCCAGCCGGCACGATGTTTTGGGCAAGAACGCGGGCTTTAAAAAAATTTTTCGCGCTGAATTTGACGATAGACGATTTCCCGCCCGAATTGGCTCAAAATGACGGCACGATTGCCCACGCCTTTGAACGTTCGATTTTGTTGGCGGCGAAGTCCGAAGGCATGAAGTATTACGAATTCGCGCCCGACAGCGACGCTTATACCGTCAACTTCGGTAGCAAAAATATTTGGCAATATCTCTTCTCCCGCAACTGCAACGTAACCGAATTTGAATGGCTCCTTGCGCAGGGCGATATAACCAGTTTCGCCGTGTTCGATACGCTGATCATGCGTTACGTAGCCAAACAAAGCCACGTTAACGAAATTATCCGCTTCAAGGTCGAGGATTTGCTCGGACGCGATTTTGACTTTCCGACACTGCGCGAGACTGCCGAACGTCATGCACGACATAAAAAGGGCGGCGACGTAACAATCACGGAGATTTACCGCAGTTTTGACGAACTAACCAATTTGGACGACGTGACCTGCAAAAAAATTCGCGAGCTTGAAATTTCAACCGAACTCAAGCTTTGTCTGCCGCGTGAAGAGCTTGTCGAGTGGTTCCGCGAAATTGTTCGTCGTGGGCACGAAGTTTGGTTAATCGAGGATACTTGCCTGCGCACGTCGGATTTGAAACGTCTGCTGAAAAAATGCGGCGTCACGGGTTGCAACAAATTTTTAATTTCCTGCGAGACCGGTCAACGCAAAGACACCGCCGAACTTTGGAATCACCTTGCGAACCAAGGCTTCAGCGGGAAATTGATTCACGTCGGCAGCAACGAGACCAGCGACGCTCAATTTCCAGGCGACAGGAACTTTGGCATTTATCATTTGATGAGCGCGTTGAATTTGTTTTCGCATGTTCCGTTCGGGCGAGTGTTGCTTGAAAGTATTGGCGGCGACATGTCACTTTATGCGGGAATTTGTTTAGGCGTCGAGCTTGCGAAAAATTTTCAAAGCCCGTTCCGATTGAGAGCCGCACTCACCGAGAACACTCACCGCCTAATCGTCACGAACTTCCGCGAACTCGGTCGTTGGCTGTACGGCGTGCCGCTGCTGACGTTCACATTGCAACTGATTCACGCGACGGAATCCAACATCAAACGAATCGTCTTCCCGCGCGAGGCTCAAGCGTTGTTGCAACTTTATCAATTCGTCGCGGAAAAATTGGACATTCAACCGATTGCGGCGGTCGCGGAGTCAGTGTCGATTGACGACAAAACTTTTCTCGTTGACATCAGCGAACGCGCACTGCTCAAGACGATTTGCATTGCGGCGGGACAAAAACATTTCGACGAGGCGAATAAAATTTTCGATGGCGTGAAAGATTTTTGCCGCGACGTGACGGAAATTTTCGGCGATATACTTTTGCGCGTGCCGATTGATGAAATTTTCGTTGACGCGTGGATTGACGCCTTCGTGAGCGACGAAAAGATTATCGCGCCCGAACTCAAAAAATCTTTCGACGGAAGTGATTATTTTGCTTGAAGACATTTACACCGAACTAATCGCCGAACACAGCAAATCTCGGGAAAATCGGCGGACGTTGCCGAACGCGACGATTAAAGAACGCGGACACAATCCCACTTGCGGCGATGAAATAACTTTGGAGCTTGAAGTTGTTGACGGCGTGATAAAAGATGCGGCGTTCAGCGGCAGTGGTTGCGCGATTTCGCAGGCGTCGACAGACATGATGATTGAACTTATGCGCGGCAAGACCGTCGAAGAAGCCAAACGCCTTGCGGAACTTTTTATCAAGATGATTCACGGCGAAGTCACTGATGACACCGAACTTGACGCCCTCGACGAAGCTGCGGCTTTGAAAAATATTTCGACAATGCCTGCCCGCGTTAAATGCGCAACTTTAGCTTGGCACACATTGGAATTGGGAATGCAGAACCGAAATTTTTAGCCGCGCAGGAATTTAAAACACGGCAAAGAATTTTTCGGATAAACTTTTTTGCGGAGGTGCTGACATGGCAGACGAAAGATTGATTATCGCGCTGGATTTCCACACGTTCGACGACGTGAAAAATCTGGTCAACGAACTCGGCGACAGCGTGAACTTTTACAAAGTCGGCATGGAACTTTTTTACAGCGTCGGACCGAGCGTCGTGGATTGGCTCAAGTCGCAAGACAAAAAAATTTTCCTTGACCTCAAGCTTCACGACATCCCGAATACCGTTGCGGGCGGAATGTGTTCGTTGATGAGTCTCGGCGCAAATATTTTGAACCTGCACGCTTCGGGCGGCTACACGATGATGAAAACTGCCGCTGATGCTTTGCGTGACGAGTCCGAACGTCGCGGCGTCGAAAAACCGAAATTGATTGCGGTAACAGTCTTGACCAGCATAAATCAAGCGGAATGGTGCGGTGCATTGAAAATTTCTGAGCAAGTCGTTGAGTTCGCGAAACTTGCACAATCGGCGGGGCTTGACGGCGTTGTAGCGTCACCGCAGGAAGCAAAATCAATTCACGACGCTTGCGGAAAAAATTTTTTAATCGTGACACCTGGAATCAGACCTGCAGGCGCGAACATTGACGACCAAAGCAGAATTTCGACACCGGCAGCGGCACTTCAAAACGGCGCGACGCATTTGGTAATCGGGCGACCGATTCGAGCAGCACAAAATCCACGCGAGGCGGCTTTAAAAATTTTGGCAGAGATGGGAGACGTTTTATCATGACCGAAAAAGAAGTTTACGACTTGTTGGTTGAGACAGGCGCGATAATGACTGGGCATTTTTTGCTGACATCTCTCCGACACTCGCCGCATTACGTCGAGAAATTCAACGTGCTCCAACACCCCGAAATGACTGAAAAACTTTGCAAAGCGATTGCTGAACATTTTAAAGGCGCACAGATTGAAACTGTTGTCGGACCCGTGACGGGCGGAATAATTTTGGCTCATGAGACCGGCAAAGCTTTGGGCACCCGCGCGATTTTCACTGAACGCGTCGACGGCGTAATGACTTTTCGGCGCGGATTCACGTTGCACGAAGGCGAACGCGTTCTTATCGTCGAGGATGTTGTCACGACGGGCGGCTCGGTTCGCGAAGTCATTGACGTCGTCAAAAAGTTCGGCGGCGTCCCCGTTGCGGTTGCGATGTTAGTTGACAGGTCGGGCGGCAAAGCCACTTTCGACGATGTGCCGAGTTTCGCGCTGCTTCACATGGACGTTGAGACTTACACGCCCGAAGATTGTCCGTTGTGCAAAGACGGTGTCCCGCTCACCAAACGCGGCTCCACGGGCAAAAAATAAATGCTGACGACTTTAACGGTTGAAAACTTCGCGCTGATTGAAAATGTCACGGTCGAGTTCGGCAACGGGCTCAACATCTTGACGGGCGAAACCGGTGCGGGCAAATCGATTCTGATTGACGCGCTCGGCACAATCCTCGGCAATCGCGTCGGCGTCAACCAAATTCGCAAAGGCGCAGACTTCCTGCGTGTCGAAGCAAAATTTTCGACGGGCTTGACGATTGAGCGGACGATTTCGCGCACAACGAAAAATTCCGTCACGGTTGACGGCAAACCGATAACTTTGGCGGCACTGAAAAAAATCGGCGCAACACTCGTTGACGTTCACGGGCAAAATAAAAATTTGGCACTCCTTCGCGAAGAAAATATCTACGCGTTGATTGACGACGAAAAAATTTTGCGCGAGCTTGAAAATTTTCGGCGGCTTTATCGTGCGCTGACGGCTCAATCGCGAACGTTGGAGAAAAAATTATCTGCGCGGACGGACAATCTTCAGCGACTGGATTTTTTGCGTTGGCAGGCACGGGAAATTTCTTCGGCACATCTTAAACCTGACGAGGACGACCTGATTGACGCGGAGATTAAAAAGTTGTCGCACGCCGAAAAAATTGCCGAGGACGTTCGACAGTCCGCGCAGTTGCTCAATGACGGCGACGGCGACATTTTGACGGCATTGGCTCACGTGGCGAAGAATTTGGACGACGTGGCGCGTTACGACGATAAATTGAATTCGGCGCGAAAACTTTTGGAGGACGCTGAAATTTTGTTGCGCGAGGCTTACGACGAAGTTCGCGATTACGGCGAGGATTTGGATTTTTCGCCCGAACGTCTCGACGAACTTCATGCGCGGGCTGACGTGATTTTCAAGCTCAAGCAAAAGTACGGCGCATCGGTCAACGAAATTTTGCGGCGGCTGACAACGATTCGCGAAGAAATTTCTTCGGCAGAAAACTTCGACGCGGACATTTCGGAACTACAGCGGACAATCACCGAACTCGAACGTCAAACAAAAATCTGCGCGGCGAACCTGTTGCAAATGCGGTTAACGTCGGCGAAATCGTTGAGCACGGCGATTGAACGGGAAATTCGGCGATTGGGCATGTCTCACGCACAATTTGAAATCGTCGTGACGGCGGCAGAAAAATTATCATCACGCGGCGGCGACACGGTCGACATACTTTTCAGCGCGAACATCGGCGAAGAAAAATTTTCCCTGTCGAAAGTCGTGAGCGGCGGCGAACTGTCGAGAATCTCGTTGGCAATCAAAGCAGTGACGGCTGGTCGCGAAAACTCAGCGTCAACAATGGTTTTCGACGAAATCGACGCGGGATTGGGCGGCGTGACGGCAAAGACAGTCGCTGAATGTATCGCCAAAGTCGCGCGCGGTCGACAAGTGCTGTGTGTCACACATTTGGCACAAATCGCAAGCATGGCGGACGTTCACCTGCAGATAATCAAGTCAGAGCTTGACGGGCGCACTGTCACGAAAATCACACCGCTTGACGAAATTGGACGTGTCGCCGAAATATCGCGCATGGCTTCGGGCGAAGAATCAGCTGTATCATTGAAGAACGCCCGCGAAATGATTGCGTCGGCAAAAAAATTCAAAATCGCTTTGAACTGATTGACGAACTTTGGAGCCGACAGGGATGTCGGCTCCCCGCCGGCAACTGAAACAGGATGTTTCATTTGACGGCACTATGAGCCACGAGTAGTCACAACATTGGATTCGTTACGACTGAACGCCCCTGCGAGGTGCCTTTTTCTTTTGCAACTTTTCTTTTGGGCACGCAAAAGAAAAGTTGATCATCAAATTTGAATTCAATTTCAACGCTTCGTTTGCGAAAACACTGCACAAGTCACGCCCCACATTGCATTTGAATTGACTTTGTGGCAAAATATTTTTTGAGGGGAGGTGTTCTTATGGACGTGATTGCATTGGTCGGACCGAGCGGCACCGGCAAAAGTCATCGCGCCCTGCAAGTCGCCCGCGACTACAACGCTGACGCCATCATCGACGACGGCATTTTGATTAAAGACGGTCACATCATCGCCGGCGAATCGGCGAAGACGGAGAAAAGTAAAATCATGGCGGTACGACGTGCAATCTTTGTTCTGCCCGGTCATGCCGAAGACGTTCGCGAAGCAATTCAAAAGATACAGCCACACAGAATTTTAGTCATCGGCACGTCCGAAAGCATGGTTCGCAAAATCACGGAGAAACTTAAACTCCCGTCAATCCAACTCATCATTCGCATTGAAGACATCGCGTCGCGCTCCGAAATTGCAACTGCACAATTCCACCGCCTGAAGGAGGGCAAGCACATCATCCCCGTGCCGACAATCGAACTCAAGCCGCACTTTTCAGGCTATCTTGTCAATCCGTTGCAATCAATCTTCAAGCAGTCGAACGTTCGTCGGCGCAAACTCGGTGAAAAATCAATCGTCAGACCCGTCTTCAGCTACTACGGCAAACTAATTATCGACGACAAAGTTATTCAATTAATCGTCGAGAAAATCATCAAGGCGCGCGAATTCGTCAAGACTTTGAAGAACGTGACGGTCAAACATCTGCGAAACGGCGACAATGACCGCGGCTTAACAATCTCCTGCGAAGTCGTCTTGAGCTACGGCAACCACATTCCGACGCTGATTAGGCAGACACAAAGCAAAGTTCGCGAGGCAGTCGAATTTACAACGGGCATGATTGTTCACGCGGTTGACATAAGCGTTCGCGCGCTGTACATTGAGCCGCGACCGAGCTCACGCAGAAAATTTTTTTGAACTTAGGAGGAATTTTTAATGGCTGACATCAAATTCGTTGAGGCTAAAACTTTCAAGACAAAGCCTGACGTTTCTAAAATCGGATTCGGCACGCACTTTACCGATTATATGTTCGTTTTGGATTATGACACCGCGCAAGGTTGGCACGACGCCCGCATTGTTCCACACGAAAAAATTTCTATCGACCCGGCAAACGCAACGCTCCACTACGGTCAAGCGATTTTCGAGGGCATGAAGGCTTATCGTCAAGGCAACAAAGCCGTCATCTTCCGCGCGAAAGACCATTTGCAACGTCTCAATCGTTCCGCCAAAATTCTCGACATTCCCGAAATCCCGTTTGACGTTGCGCATGAAGGTTTGCTCAAACTTGTCGACATTGACAAAGATTGGATACCGACCGAGAAAGGTCAAAGCCTGTACATTCGCCCATTCGTTTTTGCCACTGATGAGGTTTTGGGCGTCAGCGTCAGCAAAAAGTACAAGTTTATGATTATCATGTCGCCCGTCGCGGCGTACTACGCTCACGGTTTCGCGCCCGTCAAAATTCTCGTCGAGGACAAATACGTCCGTGCGGTTCGTGGCGGTCTCGGTGCTGCCAAAACTCCTGCCAATTACGCGGCGAGTCTTCACGCGGGGCTTGTCGCTCACGAAATCGGTTTTGACCAAGTTCTTTGGCTTGACGGCGTCGAACGCAAGTACATTGAGGAAGTCGGCTCGATGAACATTTTGTTCAAGATTAACGGCGAGATTGTCTCACCGTCGCCGCAGATTCAGACGTCGATTCTTGACGGTATCACGCGTCGCACTGTCAATCAAATCGCAAAAGCTTGGGGAATGCCCGTTGTCGAACGCAGAATTTCGATTGACGAAGTGATTGCCGCGCAGGAAGATGGTCGCTTGGAAGAAGTTTTCGGTAGCGGCACTGCGGCTGTAATTTCGCCCGTCGGCGTCTTGCGCTACAAAGATCATGATTACGTTATCGGCGACGGAAAAATCGGTGCCTTCGCGCAGAAGATGTACGATTTCATTGAAGGTTTGCATGTCGGCGAAGTCGAGGACACTTTCGGCTTTATCGAGGTTGCCGGCGAGTATTAAAATTTCACATTCCAAATTCCAAATTCCTAATTCCAAATTGAAAAAATCCCCCGAACGTCAAGTCCGAGGGATTTTTTGATGAGCAGTCGCCCGAAATTATTTTTGCTTCTTCTCTTTGATACGAGCAGCTTTGCCCGTGAGTTTGCGCAGATAGTAAAGTTTCGCACGACGAACTGCGCCGCGACGAACAACTTCGATTTTGTCGACACGCGGAGAATGTACAGGGAACATGCGTTCGACGCCGACGCCGTAAGAAATTCTGCGAACAGTGAACATTTCACGGACACCGCTGCCTTGACGACCGATAACAACGCCTTCAAAAATCTGAATACGTTCGCGGTTGCCTTCAACGATTTTGGCGTGAACACGAACGGTATCACCAGGCGCAAATTGCGGGATATTCTCGCGAAGTTGTTCGCGTTCAATGAGTTCGATGATATTCAAGTTAAGTCCTCCCATCTTTGTCCGACGTTCATGCCCGCACGCAGAGGAACGCCTCAACGATTTGCAAAGTCTAACATAAAAATTTTGTCGCTGTCAATCGGCGCAGGAAATTATTTTCGACGAACGAAGCTCACCGCGTTCAATCCGTCCAACGCCGAGAAATTGTCCGTTCGAGACGACACGCAGATTTTTTTCGTCGGCATGGTCAATCGTCGTGGGCAAACCGTTCACGAAGGCGCGAACTCTATGTTCGGCAAGCTCAAACATCGGCAGATGATTCAAGCACGCGTCAATCGGCAGAAGTCCGCGCAGGTCGAGATTGTCGAAAGTCAGCGCGTCATTCAAGTTGAAGTCGCCGACACGAGTCCGAATCAAATTTTTCAGCGTCGCGGGCAAATGGAGCCGTTCGCCCAAATCAACCGCCAAGCTGCGAATGTACGTGCCCTTGCCGCAGTCAAGGTCAATCGTCGCGGAATTTTCGTTGAGGTCGACGAGTTCCAAGCGAAAAATTTTCACGCGGCGAATCGGCATTTCAAACGCCAAATTTTTTCTGGCAAGGTCGTAAGCTTTGCGTCCGTGAATTTTTATCGCGGAGAACTTCGGCGGAGTCTGGTCAATTTCCCCGACAAAAAATTTCAGCGCGGCGTTGATGTCGTCGACGTTCGGCATGATGAAATTTTCTGCGCGAGCAACGATTTCGCCGTCAAGGTCGCCGCTGTCAGTCGCGGTGCCGAACAAAATTTCCGCCCGATAACTTTTGTCGCAATCGGCAAGATATTCGATGAACTTCGTCGCGCGTCCGACGGCAATCGGCAAAACTCCCGAAGCTTGCGGGTCGAGTGTTCCGGCATGCCCGACTTTCCGCGTCAAAAAAATTTTCCGCACGCGATTAACGGCGTCGTGACTTGTCATACCTGCGGGCTTGTTCAGGTTGATAAAGCCGCCGTTCATATCGCCGAGCCTATCGCCGCAATCAAAGTTTTTTCCGCGTCCGCAAGCGACATTTTTAACGAACAACCTGCCGCGCGAATGTGACCGCCGCCGCCGAGCACGTTGGCAATTTTCGATACGTCGACGCCCTTTGAACGCATGCTCACGCGACAAAAGTTCGGTGCCTTCTCCGTTATCAAAAACGCCACGTCAACGGTATCAATTACGCGAATTTCGTCGATAAAGCCTTCGGTCGACTCGAACTGCTTGGAAGCCTCGTGGTCAATCATCATGCCGGCAACTTTGTCGTCGAAATACATTTTGAGCGTACTGAGCGCGTGAGCCAGTCCGAGAACTTCGGCAAGCGATTTGCTTTCAATCTGTTCGGAAATGAAATTCGGACTGACGCCGCACGCGATGAGCTCCGAGGCAATGGCGAGAGTTTCCGCGCTGGTGTTGCTGAATTGAAAAAAGCCCGTGTCCGTCGCAAGCCCCGTGTAAAGGCACGTTGCAATTTCGGGCGTAATCGTCGCGTTGAGTTCGCGGGCGAGTTTGAAAATTATTTCGCAAGTCGCGGCGGCGTCGGGCTCAAGATAAAGTTCGTCGACCTCAGCACCGCTGTTCGTGACGTGATGATCGATATTCAAAGTCGGCGCGTCGGTGAGCTTGCGGACATTGCCAATCCTTTCGGCGGAAGTGTCGAGAATCAGCAGAAGTTCTGCGTCAAAAGTTTCGTCGGCTGTCGGTCGGCGTATCTCGTTAAAACTCGGCAACGCGTGCAAATTTTTTCTGACGCTGTCGTCAATGTAAACTTGAGCGTCCTTGCCGATTGAGCGAAGAATCATCATTGCCGCGAGCGTCGAGCCGATTGCGTCGCCGTCGGGCATAATGTGTGCCGTCACCAAAATTTTATTGACCGAGCGGATTTTCTGCGCGGCTTGCTGAAGTGTTATCAACATTTGTACGTTCCCCTTCCACTTGAAGCAAAAGTTTTTGAATGTGGTCGCCGTAATCGAGTGACGTATCGAGTGCAAAAGAAATTTCCGGCGTGAAGCGCAGACGAATTCTTTGCCCGATTTCGCGGCGAATGAAACCGAGTGCGCTGTTGAGTCCGTCGAGCGAATTTTTGACTTTATCGCCGTCGCCCATCACGCTGACGAAAATTTTTGCCTCGCGCAAGTCGCCTGTCATTTCGACGTCCGTCACCGTCACGAAACCGATTCGCGGGTCTTTCAGGTCGTTGAGAAGCATTTTGCTCATTTCCTGCTTGATGAGTTCTTGAAGTTTTTCGATTCTAAGTTGTTTTGCCATGATTGTACCTCTCTGAAAAATTGGTTGCTGTTGTCGCAAATCAATTATAAAAAATTTCGGCAGTCAATTCAAACCTAAATTTTTCATCTACTTGTCTTTGAGCCGAAGTGAATTTCGCACTCGAACATTCGGCGATAAGGATTCGTCACGGTGAAATTCTTCAGGAAGTCGAAGTGCGGCAAATTTTTTTCTGCAAACTTGCGCATAAGTTTAGTTTCTCGCGTTTCAATGTCAGCGGCATGTTCTCCCAAGTCAATGTAAATCGACAGACCGTCGGGACGTTCGGCAAGTTCAGCGGCGATTTGCGTGCGGACGTTCGCTTGATAAGCCCAATCGTCAAGATAACGGCGGGCAAGCAATTTGTTGCGGGCGTCGCGGCTCATGCTCTTTGCCAACATGCCAGTCCCCAATACAAAGCCCGTAGTGTTCGTGGCAGTGTTCCAGCCGCCGTATGCTTGCAACTTGAACAGTAAATTTTTTTTCCGCAAAGCAGTCATCAACTCGTTGTCCGCGCCGTTCGCGAAGGTGACATCGGCGACACCAACGGGATATTTTTTTTTGACGGCAGATTCGACCAGCGACGCGAAATATCTTGCGTTGCGCCGTAAAAATTTCTTCTCGCTCTTAGTCAACGTCATCGGTGGAAAACTGTTGTGCGTGTGATAAGTTTGACCGTCGACGTCTGTGTTGACGAACAGGACAAAATCGGCGCGTTCGGGATTCTCGGCAACAAGTCCGCCGGCAATAAAAATTTCGTCGCGAACAGATTGCCCCAACGTCTCATCAGAATAGGCTGGAATCGTATCGGCACCAACGCCGCTGTTGAATTGCACGTAGACAACGGGGAATTCGTCGCGCAAATCGTTGACGGCACGAGCCAGCAACAACATTGCGTATTCGTCGATACCCGCATGAGATTGCGCCTTTGTCTTTGGAATTTCAAGTTCAGTCATGTAAGCCGTCAGTTGTCGATTTTCGCGGTGAGTTTGACTGAGCGGAGCGTTATCGTCGCGCCCGACAATGAAACAGTTGATGATGTTGTCGTTGGCGAAGTCAATTAATCTTTTCGTGGCGGATAAATTTTTCTTACGGCGGGCAAACCAATCGTCCAAAACGTCTGCGGGAATTTTTTTATTGAGTTCGTCGAGCGTCCGATATTCTTCGTAGGTGAGCGTGTCAATTTCCTGCTTGTCGAGCAATCTTGTATAATTGAAAATATCCGCGCCGTGTTGACCGTAATAATCGGGCTCTTCAATGTCGCCGACCGTGCCAGCCGACGGTGTGCGCATTAACGAGCCGAAAACGTACAGTTGCAGGTTTGGATTGTTCTTGCGCAACGTGGCGAAATTCTCGACGCGGGCAACGAGTTCATCGGCAGGTATCTCGTGTTTGCGGGAAGCGAACAATCCGCCGTAAAGAAGTGCGTCCGACGACACGACAGCCGCATTTGCTGACGGTGCATTTTCTTCGAGCCAACGCCATAATTCTTCGGGACGCGTCAACATTTCGGGCGACGGCATCAAAATTTCGTAACCGAGCTGCTCAACGACTTCGGCGGGCTGTTGACATGAAACGGGTCTATCGTCGTGCGGTATGAACAAAATTTTTTGAGCGGCGGACGCCGTGCCGAATTCCAACATCAGCGCGACGAGCAATAAAAAAAATTTTTTCAGCATGAATTGTTGTCCTCCAATTTTTGAGCTTTAAGCTGACGTCCGCAAGTCTAACATTTCGGCGGCAACTTTACAACGGAAACAAATTCTGCATTAAAATTCGATAAGTAAATCTTGACGGCGAAATATTTCACAAGGTAAAATTGATAAAATTTGCATTTATGTCTTCAGAGCGGAAGGACCGATGCTCATGACACTTTATCTAAAGATACTCGGCGATTTCTTCGATTGTATTTTCGGAGTTAATCGCCGTAATTTATATCACGCGTAAGAAGGCGACAATCGAATTTCGGCAAGGCGAGCGACAACCAGCGACAGAAAGGAGACTCACGAATCACTTCGACGACCAAACGTCATCAGCGCGTCCAAATCGCAAGCAAGGTTCGATTACTGCCACAAATTTCATAAGCGAGGTAGCCAACGTTTTTTCGAGCGACAGACTCAGCTAACTTCACTGCACCGGGAACAGCCCCGGTCGCGTTCCCGAAGACAGTCTTCAAGTCGCCGTATCGAAGAAACAATCAGAATAAACGGAATTTTTTTAGGGAGGGATCCATTCATGAGTTATTATTTCATAGACCTATATGAAAAGGTTTACGCTTTTGACCCAACAGAACCAACTAAAATTTATGAAGCAAGTTATGATGAAAGTAGCAACACCTATTCCGTTAATAGTCCAGAAGAACTTGTAACTAGTGGTATAACTGTTGATGTCACCAACAAAACCATAACGTTCACCACTGAGGTTTTAAACGATGTCTTACCGAGTACTGGCAAATATCTTTGCTTAGAAGGCGGAAGAACTGTTAGCGGCTACATGTTCGTTGTTGATGGTAGCGATTCTATAGAGTATAAAGCTGTTGAAAACACTAACAACGGCACGCTGACAGTGCCCTCCACCGCAAGCTTTACTGGTAGCAACGGGGAATACACCTACATAGCAGCCAGCGGAACAGAAACCAAAATCAATATCAACAATTTGACTTCAGAAATCTGGAATTTGATTAAAAACCACGTCACAGTCGACACTGCGAATAATAAGATAATTCTCACTGACGAGGCAGTGAATACTGCCATAACCAATAATCTCGCCATACAAGGCAACGATTACAGCTTTGCGTTGGAGGGCGGCACAACTGCAAAATGGGTTGAGGATAACAACGGCAATTACGTCTTATATTCGGCGGGCACCACGATAACACAGTCAACGCTCAGCGGACTGCCTACTGGTCTGACAATCGACGGCACCACAATCACAGACGCCAACGGCAACGTTATCGTATCTGTTGACAATACAGCCGTTACCGTCAACACGGCGAACCTCGCGGCTATTGCAAACACCGTTAAATTAGACGTAACGTTGACGAACAGTTTGTATTCTTTGGCAACCAGCGAAATTTTCGCTACGACGTTTAACGATTTCACCTATGAGATACCGCAGGGCTACAGCGTCGAGGGCAACAATACGCTCACGGTTTACGGCGCGGCAACCTTCACAATCAGCGGCTTGAATCCCAACGCGACTATCATAGGCAATAGCATATATGACGCTAACAACAACGTAGTTGGTACAGTTTCCCTCGCCGGCACGAAATTAACAATCAGCAACTTGAATGACAATGCGCTCAATAACACCGATGTCACAGTCACTAAACCCGACGGCTACACGGTTGAATTTATAAATACTTCCCTTAGCCAACCATCTGCTAAAACCGCGAAACTTTCGAATGACAACAGCGTTCTTACTTACACGTCGGGGGGCACAAATAAAGGCTACACGGTTCAAGGAGAAAGCATTCTCTACACTCCCGCTAGTAGCGACGGTAAATCTTTCACTATCAGCGGACTGATAAATGTACCTGCAACCGCAAATCTCTCGGTCGACGGCAACAGCATCAAATTCGACAACGACATTGTCGGCACGGTTGTTTTCAGCTCGAATACATTCATCGTCACGTTGAACGAAAAGGGTTTAACCTATTTTCCTACAGAGAGTAGCGAAAGTAGTCTTACGTTTTCTTCCAGTGATAGCGTCTACTTTGTGTTGAATGCCGGAGATAAAATTAAGGAAGCAGTCCCGACTTCGTTGACTAAAGTTGAGGCGGGCACATACACTTACACCGAAGGCTACACGCCTGCAGGTTTCGTCAAATCCGAGGATAAAGCCAGAAGTCTCAAATACACCTATCAAGCCAACGCTGAGCCCGCTCAACACGCCACGTTCACGGTTTCGGGCTTGACTAATTTGGACAACGACGCCCACTTTACCTCAGACAACATAAGCAATTACTTCACAATCAGCGGTTACAATGTCACGCTGAAATCTTCGGCTCTGCCTACGCCAATCAACAGCAACACTTCGCCGATTACGTTCAGCACGACCGACAACGATAACACTTACAACTTCAGCATTGACGGCATAGACAACAGCGGGGCTTTCAAAACGGTCAGTGAAAATCCCACGTTCAGCTTCGACAATACTAATAACAAATTTACGTTCAAAGCTCCGACTTATGCGGCTTATTGGACGCAGGACGGCAACACATACACGCCTCATGAGGCTGTTGGCGGCGCATCGTTCACGCTCAACGTCACGGGCTTCGATTTAGATACTACCAAAGTTTTGACTGCTGTCGTCAGCAACACCGACAAAACAAAAATTTCGCTCATGCAGGGCAGCGACATCATCGGCACAGTTGAAATTGTTGACAACAATTCCGACGGCACCATTGACAGCTACACTTTCACGCTGAACGATAAATTTTTATCGCAACTCCAAAACAACGGAACAATCGAACTCAGCACAGACAGTAGCGTTCAATACTCTTTGGCTCTTGCTAACGACATTAATCAAACAGCAACTCCGATTAGCGCGTCATTCACTAAAGAAGGCGTCTACACGTCGGGCGGCACCAAAGCATACTACAACCTTAACGACAAGACCGTCACTTATTACGCGCAAGACGGCGGCAAGACGTTCACGCTCAGCGGCATATCGGCAGATTCAGACGGCTCTGTTTCTGATGACGAAGTTATCACGCTCGACAACAAAACAATCGCCAAAGTCGAAGGCAACAACGTTTATCTCACGGCGGACGCGTTCAGTAGCGGCAACGGTTCAATCACGCTCACCACCACGGACGGCTTCACATTAGCGGAGGGCGACGGAACAAATTACCTCAAACAAGTAGCCAACATTGATGAAAGTTTTTCTTCAACAAATAACACAACTTACACCTACACGCGAGCCGGCAAAGAAGCAGGTCTCACGATCAGCGGCAACACCGCTACTTTCAGCGCAAAGACGGGCGGCGAACAATTCACGCTCAGCGGCGGCAATCTCTCTAATTTGACGGAAACTTTCTCTGCCACGAACGGCACCATAAAGAGCGGCAATGATACAATCGCCTATGTCGACAGCAACGGTAACGTTTACTTGACGGAAAAGGCATTCAACTCGACGAACGGCATTATCACACTCACTCCGCTTAACGATGCAACCTTCCAACTCGCGACGGGCATGGCAGGCTATCTCGGTACAGTAGAAAACACATTAGGCAACGCGTCGTTTACCGAGACCAAAGACGAAAACAATCAAGGCACAGGCAACTACACCTACACGAGCGGCGAGCAAGCTGAAGGTATCAACATCAGCGGCAACAGTGCAACCTACTACGCGGCGAGAAACGGTAGCGGTTTCACTATCAACGGTCTCGTCAGTGGCTTAGAAATTAGCAATGGCTCAATCAAACTCAGCGACGGCACCGAAGTCGGCACAATCAGCGATAACACCGTCACGTTGTCGAACACCGCCGCGATTAAAGATTATGACGCGGGCAACGGCTCAGTTACTTTCAGTAGCACAGGCTCAACCACTTACACTTTGGCATTCAACGCGACAGTTTTCGGCAACACGGATACATCTGCTCCTAACGAAACACCTGCAACGTTCAAGCATGTCGACGACGACGCAACAGGCGTCTACACCTTCACGCAGGGACACGTTGACAAATACGTTCTTCAAAACAGCAACACCTACACCATCCACAAAGAAGATACTTACGACACCTTTAAAGTCAAAGGCTTGACGTGTACGCCCACTCTCGACACCAACGTCACAGTCGACACCGAAAATAAAACTGTCACGCTTACGAGCAACGTTCTGCCCACGACGGAAGGCAATACAGTTACCTTTGTCGACGACACTAACGATGAAGGCTACGGCTTTCTTCTCGAAAACGGCATAGCGACAACGGCTCTTACTCCGCAATCAGGCGATAACGGCACGCTCACCAACGGCACATACAAATTGCCCAATTTCGTTGCCTACTACACGACTACAGACACAGGCAAGGTTACAACGTACACTGCTCACGCGGAAGTCGCGGAGGCTGATGCTTTCACTATTAGCGGACTGAAGAGCGGTCTCACTGTCGAATACAGCAAGAGTGACAGCAAGATTTACTACAAAGACAACAACGCAACCGTCGCCACAATCACTTTCACAACGGAAAACGACGCTATCACATCTTACGAAATAAGCTTGAAGACTGACGCAATCGACACAACCAAAGCCACTGCTGCAAATCCGCTCACTGTCAGCGTCACGCCTGAAACGGGCGTTACAATCAATTCGTTCACAATCACCAACAAACCCACCGATGGCACTGTTGATTATGAATACGGTTGGGAGCAAGATACTGTTCCCAACGGCGGCACTGCAACATATCAACGCAAAGAAAAATCTGCGTACTGGACAACGGATAACACGGATACTCTACCCACTTACACCTACACAGCGGCGCAAGAGGCTCAAACAGAGTTCACTATCAGCGGTATGACGGTGAACACGTCTCTCAACGACAACACGATTGAAGTTGACAGAGACAACTCGAAAGTCAAGATTAAATCAGATACTCTTCTGCCGACGTCAGGTGCACTTACAATTTCCCAAACCAGTTGGACTTTCGATACCACAGAATTAACAAATTCTCGTATCTTCGACAATGAAACTGACGCGAAAAATGACCAAAGCGCAACCTTCTCAAAATTAAACAACGACGATGTTTATACTTACTCTTCGCAAGCCACATCCCCTTACTACATCAAAAGTGCCAACACGCTCACTTACAACGACGGCACAACTGCCACCACGTTCACAATCAGCGGTCTTAAAGACGGCTTGACGGTTTACAACGACAATATCTACAAATCGACCGACGTGACCGTCAACGGGGATGGCACTAAAACTCTTGCTCAAAACGCGACATCACTCGGCACGGTTGAAATTGTTGCGGATAACAGTAACCCTGGCAAATACACTGGCACCGTCACGCTCACCAACCTTGACGTGTTAGCTAGTCCGACTAATGGCACTATCAACATTAAACTCACCGACACTGAAAATGACGCCGTTACCTACACCCTTCAATTAGGCAACGCGTTCAATGAACAATCTACGGCTCCCACAACCGCTGCCACGCTGACAACCGACGGTCTTTACACGGGCGCACACACTTCCGCTTACACAAGTAGCGACGCGACTAATGAATACACCTATCACGCTGAACAAGACGCTTCAACCTACGCGAAATTCCAACTTACAGGTCTGAACATCACCGACAACAATCAAGCGGGCAAAGTCACGGTTGGCGGCAACGCGACGAACGGCTACACAGTTTCGATCGCCGAAAGTCTCCTGAAAAAATCGGACACTCTTTCGCTCACGTCAACGAACGGTCCCACTTACACGCTGGAAAATCCGCTGGCAGTCACTTCGAAAGACCAGGAAGGCTTCTATTTGAACGGTAGCGGCACTTTCGAGTACAAGACCGAAAGCTTCAACGCCGGCTATGCTCCGACTAATGGCGCGAAAAATTCCTACACGTGGACTGCTGAAAGTGGCGGCGAAGTTCTCTTCAAGCTCACGGGGCTCAACAGCTCTATCACCTCACTCACCGTTGACGACGGCAAAATTTACAGCGGTTATGTCGATGAAAATGATAAAGGCACAGAAATCGGCACGTTCACGAAGACTGGCGAAGGCGACTCGGCGACCTATGCAGTCGTGCTCAATCAAAACGCTCTGCCCACGATAACAGACAACGGCACCTTTACTGTTGCATTGACTGATAATACAAGCGACAACTACACATTGACACTGGACAGCAATATTGAGCAAACAGCAACGTCGGCAAACGCAGGTTGGGGCACTGCAACCGAAAACAACGGGATTTACTCGAATACTTATCTGTCGAGTAGCACTAACACCAACAATTACTGGACGGATAATAACAACAACTCGTTCACATTCACGGCGAAAGTCGAACGCACAACTCTCTTCACGCTCAGCGGACTGAAATCCGACGCATTCAGCGACATCAAAGTCGACAGCACCAACAATCAAGTCAATCTCACAGACGCAATCGTCAATGCTTTGGGCGACAACCAGTCAATCACGCTGACGAACGGAAATAGTCAAACCTACACGCTGACTGACAGCAATGGCACTGCTTTCCAAACGACGGTACCCAACGAAACGACAGCAACCCTTGAACCGAAAACTGGAAGCGACGGCACTTATACTTACACTTCGGCTTACACGCCTGCTTACAATCAAGGCTCCAATAATAACACCAAAGTCACACACATCGCCGAAGCCAACAAGGACACGTTTGAAATCAGCGGCTTGTCAACGGACACGACCAAAGTCACTCTCGGCAATAGCGTAACGGTCACCAAGAACGGAGACACCTATGAAGTCGAAATTAAAACTACTGCTCTGCCTTCAACGCTCGGCACAATCGCCGTAACCAACAATGCAACCATCAAGAGTATCGAAGGATATTCCCTCACGGCTCCGACTGCGGCTGACACGCTCAGCTACGACAGCACTAACAGCACCTACACATTCAAGAAAAACTACGTCGGCGAACACTTCGCTTCGACAACGGCAGGCGCAACTAATTCCTACACTTACACCGCAGAGATGGACAGAGGCTCGTTCACGCTCAGAGGCACGGCTCTCGCTAATACTACAATTCCCGTCAACTACACACTCAGCGATTACCTCACGGTCAACGATAAAGCAGTCACGCTGAATTCCGCTATCTTGAAGAACACTAGCGATCTCACGGACGGCGAACAAATTACAATCAGCGATGGCGACTACACGCTGACAGGTCTGACGGAAATCCAAACTACAGCGGCGCATTTCAAGCCGAACGGCACGGACGGCACGACACTTGAATACCACACCGAAGCGAAGTCTGCAGGCTATACGACGACCGACAACAAAACTTACACGTTCGCGGCGGCAGTCGATTCAACTACACCGTTCACTATCAAGGGATTGCCCAACCTCACTGGCTACACAATCAGCGTCGAAAATGACGGCACTATCACCGCAACGAAGGACGAAACAACTGTCACGCTCGGCACGTTCAGTGGTAACGCGACGGACGGCTATAATGTCACGCTCAGACAAGAGCTGTGGACTGCATTTAACGCAACGCCAGAGACTGTCGAAATGACAACCACCGGCACGCTGACAATCACCAACGGTAGCAATACGGTTGCAAGCAGTTCTTCCGCAACATCACTTGCCAACCGCACGGCTGAATGGATTACGATTGACAGCACCAAGGCAACTTACGGTCTCAAAGAACGCGCTGAATCTTGGACGAAGGACGCGTCTACAAGTAATAAATACACCTTCCACAGCGCGGAAAATCAGGATACTTACTTCACGCTCAGCGGCTTGAGATACACCAGCGAAAATGATCTTACAAGCATCAAGACTGAAGTCACCCTTAGCGACAACACAGTTACAATCACCAAAGACGCTCTTGACGAGACAAAGTTCGGTGACATTGAGCTGACACCTGAAAACGGCAGTTCGTACACCAACCTTGCTCTCGGCGACGGCGTGAACAAGCTGACAAATGACGTTCCGCCCATTGATACCGCAGAAAGCTATGGTAATGTCAACCTTGGTGAAAACACGGCAACTTACACCACGGCAACCTACAAAGATTACTACACCGTTAAAGACGACAACAAAAAGATCATCAAACACTTCCAAGCGACAAGCGGCACCGTCACGGTCAGCGGGCTCGGCACTGATAACTTTAGCACCGTTCCAACAGGCGAAAGCAGTAGTTTGTTCACCGTCACGCCGACATTCGCGCTTGTCGACGGTCAATATACGCTTCAGAGCTACAGCGTTGAAATCAACAAATCTTTCGTTGAAAATCTCCAAGAGGGCGGCAAGATTTCTTTCAGCGGCAAAAGCAACGTTGGTGGCACAGAAACCAATATTGACGCCGCGAATCTCACTCTCAGCTTTAAGACAGACGAATTCAGCAACGATTACGACCCGACAAGCGGCAAACTCTACAACGGCACAAACGACAGTTCGGTAAATGCGGACATCGCAACCAGTGAATCGGGCAATGATTTTGTATGCACTTACACGGCGAAAATTACCAGGCGCGACTACTTCACGTTCGACAACATCACTAACGAAGTTTCGCACGTCAAACAAAGCGGCGGGCAACCGTTCCAGATTATCGGTTTGGAGAAAGACAGATGGACTGGCTTCGCCGCAACCGACACCGAAATCACCGCAACGGAAATACTCACTGCGGATCAATGGGAAGAACTTTCCTCGACCGACAGAGCCAAATACACGGCGGACGGAAGCAACTACAAATCCAAAGAGCCTATCACCATTGCCACAATCGAAAGCGTCACGGCAGGTAACGGCTCTGATGTTGATTGCACCGTCACGTTGCAGAAAGCCGCGTTCACTACAAACGAACAAACAATCACGCTCACCGACAACACGGTTGACGGCATTAAATACGTTTTGGCTGTCGACAGTAAACAAATCACGACTTCCGAAACAACGCAAACCGCCGCAACCTTCATTGGCAACAGCACCAACGGCTACACCTACACGGCAAGCAAACGCGATGAATACGTCACGTTTACCTCGGAAGATAACAAATACACCTATCATACGCAGACGGGCGGTCAGCAATTCACAATCACCGGTCTCAAGGACGGCTTGACTGTTGTTAATGGCAATATCTACGCAGAGTCCGACCCCGATCACGAGACATCTCTCGGCGAATTCGTGGCTAAAGACGGCGAGACGGCTCCGACTGTTCTCAAGCTGACGAGCACCGACGCATTGAAAGCTTTCAACTCGGACGGCAAAGTTGAGATTGTCTTGACGAACGTTATCGGCGAAAACCCCGGCGACACCGAAGTCGAATACTCGCTTGATTTCGGCACTAACTACCAATACAGCGAAGAATACACTGCAAACAGTGGTTACACCGAATCATCTCCTGATCTCAAGGAGACTGAACCCCCTGGCACTTACACCTACAAAGCCCCTAATCGCACAATCGCTTACACCTACAAGAGCGGCAGCAAATACATCTACAAACAAGAAGACCCAACCAAAGTCTTCACAATCACCAACCTTAAGAGTGAAGCATCGTTCAACGATGTTGCCAACTCAATCTACTACGACGAGACCAATAACGCCATCACGCTGATCAATGAATCTTTGTTGCCGGATAACATCGCAAAGGGCGAAAAGATTACTCTCGTCCGCGCAGACGGCGACACTTCAACCACACTGACAGCAACTGAAGGCGTTCTCGGCTACGCAACACCAAATATCAATGACATCGGCACGGTCACCAAAAACAACGATAACAACAACTTCATCATCACTTTGCCCAGCTACAACGACAAATATTTCACGGCGTCGGGCAACGAGATCACTTGCGTACGCGACACGTTCGGCGGCGAAAAATTCAAACTCACGGGCTTTGCAAGCGATTTGTCTTTCGACAGCGGCGTATACGACTCAACCAAAGGCACCATAACTTACACAATCAACGGAACGAAAGCATCTGCTACAGAAGGTGGCACAGGTGAATCAGGCGCAGTCGGTACACTCGTCGTGACACTCGCACAGGACGGCAGCGGCATTGCGGGCTACGCGTTCGAAATCACTGATAAAGGCGCACTCAACGTTTCTGACGGCGACAACATTAAAGTTGAACAGATCGATACGACAACACCGACGGTTGATTTGTCGCTCAATCTCGACGCGCTGAACACAGGCAATACCAACACGACACCTTGGACAAGTACCGACCAATCAAACGGCATTTACACTTACACTTCGAGTACTGCCACAACCCACTATCTCAAACAAGGCTCCGCTTCCTACACGTACAGTTCAGAGGGCATTACTAACGATACAGCACAGTCTTTCAACCTTCACATCACTCAAGTGACGAATTTTGGACGCCAGAATAAAAAAGAAACCATATCACCAGTTCTTAACAATTACGTCAAAGTAGACGAAGTCCGTGACAGCTCCACTGGTGCAATCACTGAATTTGTCATCACGATTCTTGGCGACGCCGCTCTCAAAACTGGTAACGAGGTTAGCCTTGATACGATAACCACAGTCGGCACCGAATGGACTGAAGAGGTAACCGTTGACTTTGGCAATGCCACAAATCCGCCGAATTACACAATCAAGCTCGCCAATGACGTTGCAACGAACTACAGGGGCGCACACAATGACGGCAAGCTCGAACTCGTCAGCGGCAAAAGTGACACTTACACCTTCACGACGGACGAATTCATTGCGGGCTTTGCTTCGACGCAGGACAATAACGGCAACACTTATATCACGAAAATTACACCGCTCACCAACAGAGCCAATGGCGACTATTGTACAATCAGCGGCTTGGCTAGCGGCTTGAAACTTCACAAAACTGCTAATTACAAGTACGAAATCTACACAGGCGATTCTTACAAAGCAAACAATGTTGTCGGCACGTATGACGGATACACTATCACGCTCACGAAAAAAGCCGCTCTTCCTTCTTACGACGCAGACACCGACGGCTTTACGGTCAAATTAGAAGACAAGCAAGCTGGCAAATACGATTACATTTTGGTGCTCTCCGAAGCAGACGGCTCAGAATTCAAAGATCTCTTGAATCCCGACGGTGAAACCAAAGAACAATTCGAGTACACAGCGGCAAGCGGTAACGCCCCTGCTACTTTCACTTACAAGACTGGCAAATCCGTCGATAAATTTGTGGAAAACCCACGAGAATATAAAATTGACGGCGACGATACCTATTCCAACTCCTACACTTTCGTTAAAGGCAAAGAAACTGTGGGCGACTCCGGTCTCGTTGACAAGCTCAAGCTCACGGGCTCTCTCAACGTGGCAGGCGACCTTGAGGTTCTAAGTGACGGCACTTTGTATTACGGCGGCACCAACTACGGCAAGATTGTCAAAGAAAGCAAAACCGTCACGCTTTATTGGCTTGCTCTTCCGTCAAATCCCTCTGTGAGCGACAGTATAATCACACTCACCGACGAAACCAGCGGAAACACTAAATACAAATTTGTATTGGATGAAAACGTGGACAGTAGCGCAGACAAACCCGCTGAAGTTACGTTCTCATCAGGCACGCTCACATACAAAGCACCAGGTAACGCTGCAGGCTACTACTTGTCTACAGACGGAACGCAAGTCGGCTACAAAAACGCGAACGGTCAACAAAGCTTTAAACTCTACGGATTGGCGAACACCGGCTTAACGAACTTTACGCTGGACGAAAACGGAAACATCTCCGCTGACCGCACACTCTCACTGGCAGAGTACAACCTTCTCAGCGGCGACAAAACAGACTACAAGCCGAGTGCTTATCTCAGCACTACGACGATTGACGAAGCAGAATACAACGAACTTCCCGCCGATGAAAAAGCTAACTACGAGAAACAATCCGACAGCACCTACAAGAACATCACGCCAATCACCGCCGCCCAGTTCGCCAATCTCACCGCTGCAGAAAAAGGCAAGTACGAGCCGAGCGAATACACCGCGAATCTTAAAATCGCTTCGGTTGCGTTCAGTGAAAACAACACCAAAGGTACGGTCACGCTTTACGACGCAATCTTCTACAAATCGCCCAACGCAGCCGAGCAAGCAATCACCCTCTCGGACACTAATTCAGGCGACAGCATCGCTTACAGTCTCGACATTACGAGCAACATCACAACGACAGACACGGGCGACCCGATTTCCGAAGCTTTCACTGGCAACGCCACCAACGGCTACACCTACACGGCGAGCGGTCATAAAGAATACGTCACGGAAGAAAGCAACGGCTACACTTATCATCCGCAAAGCGGCGGTCAGCAATTCACTATCGTCGGTCTTGCAGACAACTTGACTGTCAGCGGCAACAACAACGGCAAAATCACGCTCAACAGTGTAGAAGTTGGCAACGTCACCAACGGCATCTTCACGCTGACGAGTTTAGACATTGTCAATCCTGTTGCTGACGGCGAAACGACTAGAACAATCACGATCACCGACCTCGAAGACAACGCCGACAACACGATCACGTACAAGCTTGCTGTCGATGAGACTCTCAGAACGGTTACCAAGTCGTCTTCCTTCGAAGAAACTAGTACTGGCGGCACCTATGAATACACGGCAGAGCACAACAACGCTTACATAACGCCGGATACATCTGACATCAACTCGTTCGTTTATCATGCGGAAGAGAAAGCCGAAACCGTCACAATCAGCGGCTTGCAACCGAATAAAACTGTCAACTTTGGCAATGCTAATGCGCTTGTCACGTTCGACGCGGCAAACAAAATCTTCACGTTCAATGAAGAGATGTTGCCCATGACAGGCAAAGTCGAATTGTCCGCCAAAGATAAAGACGGCATGACGTCCATCACGGGCTACACGATGAAAGTTGCTGACGACGTTCCCAAGACGCCTTATCAAGTCACAACAGAGTCGAACGGCGGCGAGTTGACTGCTGATCCAAGCGATTCAACGAAATACATCTACACGACGCCCGCTTTCCTCAAATACTACACCTACGAAGACCCGACCACAGCTTCCACGACAAAGATAACGGCTAATGCGGCGGGAACTGCGCAACCTCTCTTCAACGTCACAAATCTCAAGGGCGAATTCACACTTACCTACGACAACGCCACCAAGACGGCTACAATAACAGACACGACAACAAATACCGCAATCGGCACGATAAAATTTGAAGGCTCCGACAATTCCACGTTCACGGGCATTACCGTCAATTTGAAACAAGCCGCGCTCAGTCTCGACACTAACGACGGTGAAACGACTGAAATCAAGCTCACGAAGATTTTGGAAGGTTTGACAAGTACTGCGCTCAAATTGACAATCGACGGCGTCATTGTCGATGATAACGCGAGAACTGCGACTACCGCTTGGCAACAAAGAGATGGCAATATCGCTGTTTACGGCACGCAGTCTCTTGAGTCGTACTGGCTGAAAGGTTCCGATTCTGCTTATACTCATCACGCAACGGTCGGCGCGATTGATTCCCTGCAGATTAACGGCGTTAACGGAATCACCGGCTTCGATACAATCGACAACGGTCTGGCTATCAATGCATATTATTTTGTGGACAGCGGCGCGACTCTCACGAACAACGACGGCGGCTACAAACTCTCGATTACCGGCGCGGCTCCGAATAAAGTCTTCTATGGTCTCGACACTGCAAAAGGTGACACAATCACCAACGACGTTGCGGGAATCAAGATTTATGGTCAGAGCGGCGCGGACATCTTCACGAACAGCGGCGCGAACGCCTCAATCTTCGGCGGCGACAACAACGATACTATCACGAACTACGCCAACAACGCTTACATCGACGGCGGCAAGGACAACGACCTTGTCAACCTGTTCGGCGGCGACGGCGCGACTGTTGACGTGGAAGATGGTGCGGACATCATCAGCGTCGGCGCGGGCGTCACCAACTTCAGCGTCAGTCATTTCGGCACTGATGACGTCATCAAGTTCGCGGGCGGCATTTCGGCTATCGGCAAGTTCAGCGACAATTCAATCACTGTCACGTCGGGCAATCAGACCGTAACTATCGACGGCTTGAAATATTCCGACACGGGCATGATGTGGAGCAATCTCGACGGAGGCAGGACGACACTCGCGGCGACAACGCTCAAAGGCGCGTACACGCTCGAAGGCGCAATCAATTATCGCAACGAAACGGTTGGCTCGGCTGAAGTCATTCTCAGCGGCATTTCGTCAGCGATTGATAATCCGAACGATAAAGTCATCACGCTCACGTCTACAAACTTCACCAATGCAAGCGTCATCAGCAACACCGATTACGAATTCTATCTGACGGGCGGCAAGTCGTTCTACGGTCTCGACACTGCTGACACAATCACGGTTGACGGCACGGGCTTGAAAGTCTACGGTCAAAGCGGCGCGGACATCTTCAACGTCAAGGGCAATGATAACTTCATCGACCTCGGCAACGACACTGCGGCTGATACAATCAACATCGCGAGCAACTTCACGAACATCACCGTTGACAATTTCAACGCGGACGACCTCATCACGGGCTTGACTGGCGACATCACGACGATTGAAGGCGGAATCAAAGTCGGCGACGTCAGCATTTACGGAATCGAATCAATCGCGACGGTCAACAGCGGCTGGTCAGCACCGGTCGGCAACACGATTTCTTATCGCAAAGAAACAGTTGCGGGCGCGGCGTTGAGTCATGGTCAGCTCACGTGGAACACGGGCGCGAATCCGCAGAACATCTTCACGATTAACGGTCTCGGTGCGTCGGCGGGTCTCACGCTCGAAGGCACCACGGTCAAAGTCGACAGCACGGCTCTCACTGGTATCAAGCACGACATCTCAATCACCAGCGATTACGGCTACACCTTTGAACTTGTCAACGTTGCAGGTCCGAGTGCTTACGACGACGACGGCGCAGGTTGGAAACATGACGGCGTTTCCGTTGCAAAATATGTTACCGGCGCAATGACTGACGGCTTCACGTTAGCGAGCGGCTCAACCATCATCAATTACGTTCCTAAATTCGACGGCGACACGCAACTTGAACTCAGCGGCATAACCAACACGAACAACTTCAACGTCAACGGCAACAACGCCAATCTCTTCGCGAACGGCTTTGATTCACTCGTCAGCGTCGTCAGCAACGACGGCAACTACGCGCTCTACTTGCAAAGCACGTATGACAGTCTCTTCAACGGCAAGAGCTTCATGGGTCTCAGCACTGCCGACACAATCACCATAAGCGGCTCGAAACTCTCGTTGAACGCGGCGGGCGGCAACAACATCATCAACGCATACAGTAGCGACTACGACACAATCATCACGGGCGACGGCAACGATTCAATCTTCGCGAACAGCTGTAACTTCATCTACGCGGGCGGCGGCTCCAACACTGTCATCGCGCATTATCAAAACTTTATCACCGTGGGCAGTGGCGCAGACTTCATCAGCGTTACCAGTGACAACAACACAATCGACGCGGGCGACGGTGCCAACACAATCTTCGCAACGGGCGGCAACTACATCACGACGGGCAAAGACGCAGACTTTATCAGTGTCAGCAGTAGCAACAACACAATCGACGCGAGCGACGGTGCCAATACAATCTTCGCGGCGGCAACCAACTTCATCGTGGGTGGTAGCGGTGCAGACTTCATCAGCGTCAGCGGTAATGGCAACAGAATCAACGCGGGCGCAGGCTCCGACACTGTCTACGCGACGACGGGCAACTACATCACTCTCGGCGCGGGCAACGATTACATCACCGTCTGCGGTAATGGCAACGTTATCGACGCGGGCGGCGGTTCCGATTACATTCAACTCAACGGCAATGGCGACCATCTCACTCTCGGCGCGGGCAACGACACCGTCAGCGTTGCGGCGGGCATAACTTACTTTGAAGTTGCAGATTTCACTGTCGGCGACGTCATCAAACTCAGCTCAGGCGGAACACTCACGGGCGGCGGAAATGGCGTTAACGTCGGTAGCTTGAGAATCCAAGGCATTGCTCCTCTTGCAACGCTTGAAGAAGGTTGGAACGATCCTGGCACCGATAGCATTTCTTACAAAGCTTGGACGACTTCGGGCGCAACACTCATCGGCACCGACCTCACTTACCAAAATCAGTCTGCAGATGAGACGCTCTTCACGATTCACGGCTTGAGCTCATCGGCTCACATCTCCGTCGACAGCGTTAACAAAATCGTCACGCTCGGTGCGAGTGCGCTCAACAAGCTCCATGTCGGCGATACAATTTCTGTCGGCAACGGCTACAAGTTCAGTCTCAGCGGCGTGAACCTCGACAGAGATAAATCGATTGCTGATGATTGGACGCTCGGCAACGGCATTGCTTCCTACATGGTCGGTCGCACGGCAGATTATTTCGACGGCGACGGCTTAAGCTCAATCACGTTCATGGGCGGCAGCGTCGGCACGGCTGATATTGAAATCAGCGGCATAACTTCAATCACGGGCGGCTTCAGCGTCGGTGAAGACGGCACCGTCACGCTTGACGCGGCTGGATTCTCGGCGAACGTTGCAATCGAAGGCAATGCCAACGAATACGAATTCAATTTGGTCGGCACGCTCAACGGCATTAATCGCGCAACCTTCAATGCAACCGAATACAACGACTACATCACAAATTTTGTCGACTACCTTACGATTAAAGGACTCAGCGGCACGGACTACATCGAGAACTACGGCGACAGCGTCTTCATCAACGCAAACAACGAAATCACCAACTCCGGCGCGAACGTCACGATTCTCGGTGGCGACGACGAAGACGAAATTTCCAATGAA
>CAMUZG010000013.1 GCA_947165145.1 uncultured Selenomonadales bacterium | reverse complement strand
CAACGTTTCAGCTGTCAAACGTTATCACCGCGTTCACAAGTCCAGATAATAATGCGTTGACAGCTCGATAAGTTCATCGGCAACGATTGAGTGAAAGCTTGCGAAGGACAAATTCTCTGATTGCGCGGAAAAGGTGTAATGACCAACTGCCCACGCCGCAACTTGCTCCGTCTCGGAAATTTTTGCGATGTAAATCGTGGTGCCGGTGCTTGTGTCGACGCGCCATTTCACGCCAGTGACGCCGCTGATGTCCTGCAATTCTTCGCCGTCTTTGCGCTTGTACGTCCTAATCGTCAATGAAACGTTCGGCTCCCACCTGCGCCCGTAACGGACTTCGACAATGCCTCGACTGGCGTAAATGGCGGTGATTTCGTAGCCCGATTTTCGCGGCATGTAAAGCGGCGTGAAGTGCACGGCTTGAGCGACCTCGACGAAATTAGCGTAGATGACTTTATCGGCGGACATGCTGACTGTTGAGATTGTTGACGGCGTTGATTGCGGCGCGATTGTCGGAGGCTTGACGGGATTTGATACGGGCACAACGGTTGATTGCGGCGGAATACTTGATTGCGTGGGCTCAACTTTCGGAGGTTGTTGATTTTGTTGAGACGCGGGCACAACGGTTGATTGCGGCGGAATATTCGGTTGCGTAGGCTCAACTTTTGGCGGTTGCTGATTGTGTTGAGGCGCGGGCTCAACCTTCGGTGGTTGCGGTTTTATTGACGGTTCTTCGTCTTTGATAACAACGGTATCTTTGCGGCGCGTGTCGTCTTTACGTCGTTCGCTCCGCTTGAGTTTTTGCTCGTTGACTTTCTCTTTTTCCTTGCGTGTCTGGTCAAGTTTTTTCTTGCGCTCTTTCTTGACTTTATCGGTTTCCTTCGTGGGCTTGATTGAAAGGCTGTCATTGAGCGCGGGATTTATATCGTCGAGTTGTTCGTCTTCGTCAGACTTTTTTTGTTCAGCCGCAATCAACGCAAGGTCTTTATCTTCTTCGGCGGCGAAGGTTAAGCAGGGGAGCTGAGTCGTCGCCAAAATCATCAGCACGGTGATTTTCTGTTTGAACGTCAAAAAAATTCCTCCTCGTCGGCAAGCGGTAAAACTTTATAGATGATTCAAGTCCTGCACCAAAATATTAACGTGGCGATTGAAATCGTCAATGGCGCGCATTTTCAGTTGCGGATCGTTGTAAAGGCGAATGTCCATCAAAAATTCTTTGAACATGTTCAGGTTGAGCTTAATTGTGTTGCTGTGCAGTTCGGGGAAAATTTCCGCCAAAATTTTTTCGGCACGGGCTATCTCGGCAATGTATTCGTCCAAGCAAGCGTTCTTCATTTGCCACGGCACTGCGTTGAATTTTTTCATGACCTCAGGCAATTTCATGATGACTTGAATCACGGCGGATTTTTTTTCGTCGAGCTGACCTTGCGGCGTGCGGCGGCGAAGTTCCCGCTTGAAACCAGGCGATACTTCCAATTCCAAGAGCGCGAAATTTTTTTCCAGGGCGAATTGTCGCGTGTGAGCCTTTAAAAAATTTTCAACGATTGACGGCGGTGCGACGAAATAAACTTTGCCGTAGTCTTTCGCCGCGAACAAAACTTCGGGCGGCGGCATTGTGCGTTCGGAAAAAATTATCGTGTCGAAGCGGTTTTCCGGCAAGAAGTAAGAGTTACGCCCCCCCGTCAACCTCAACGCAGACAAAATTAACGTTATCGAATTTCCCGACGGGACGATGCGGAACGTAACAATGAAGCAAATTCTTTTCGTTGAACTTCGGCAAAAGTTCTGCAAGCGTCGCGTCGAGTTTGGACCATTTTCCAATTTTCAGAGCGGAATGGATTTGCGGCTTGCGAAGGAGACTGTTGACCGTGCGCATAAAAATCAAGGCGTCTGTTGCGTCGTCGGGCATGTTGCCGAAAAGTTTTGGCAGTGCGGCGTTGATTTCTTGGAACAAAAAAACTTGTAGCATGTCGCTTTGATTTGCGGTGTCGTTGGCGAGTTCAAGCAACGGTTGCGGCTTGTTGAAGGCGTCGTATAGGACGAAACTACCGTTTTCGTTTCTAAAGTAACTCATTGCGCTTGTCCTCCGTAAAGCAAATAATAAAGCTTTGCGACGATGTGTTCCGCGTCAAAATTTCTTTTGGCGTGATTGACGGCATGATGACCGCCTTCCGCAAGCAAATTTTCGTTGGGGCAGACTTCGCGGAAAATTTTGGCGAGTGCGTCGACGTTGCCAATCGGAAAAGCTCTGCCGCAACGATTTTCGTCGATCGCCTCATAAGCCGAATCAACAGATGAAAAAATAATGTAGTTGCCAGCAAAAAGAGCTTCCGCCGTGACGTTCGGCGTGCCACCTTCAAAAGTCGAAGTCATGCAAAAAATTTTCGCACGCTTGTACTCGTCTGCAAGTTCGGTTTTGTCTTCGATGAGACCTGTGAACGTGACGCGCTCTTTAAGTTCGGGGTGAGTCGCGAAATATTTTTCGATGTAAGGCTTGAATTTCTCGTTGATGCTACCGACCAATCTCAATTTCCAATCGGGCAAGTCGTCAGAAACTTTGGCGAAGGCTTCAAGCAAAATATCCGTGCGTTTTTGGTCAGTGCCGAGACGCCCGACGGTCAAGATGATATTTTCCTTTTGCTCGAAAAGATTGTCGAACGTGACGCCAGCGAAATTATACCAACCGTTGCGAATTAAATCGACGGGCACGCTCCATTTGGCGGAAATATGCTTTTGCGTGGCACGACAACTTGCCGCAACCACGTCGCACGATTGCAGAAATTTTTTATAGGCGGGGTGATTGTGCGGCGATCTATTTGCCCAGCCGATGTTCATGTCAGTTGCAAGATAAATTTTCCCGTCGGGACGAACACGCCTGTATTGCTCGACAAAAGGAATGTGTTGCTGATAAGCACCGTACAAAATCATCAAGTCCATATCTTCGGCGTGAGAGCTGATGTAGTCAAGTTGCGTCGGCAGATTTGTATTTTCCAAAAAATCCATCTCAAGCCCGCGAACATATTTTTCAAGGTAGGGAAATTTTTCAGACTCAAATTTCCCGCCGCCGACCATCACCGCCCGAAAGCCGTGATTTTTGTGGAGCAGGTAAGGAATAATTCCGCAGTCCTTCAAAAGTTGCTGATTGCCCCATCTGCCATAAGTCATCACATATGCTCCGCGCTTGCCGGTTCTCATCGTCATCACCTCGTGCAGATTATAATTCACGGGAAATTTTATCGCAACATTGAATCGCTTTAAAGCCGCGAATCGGGCAGGAAACAACGTTGCGACCGCCGAATTAACGCCAAAATTTTTTTCGTGAGAGGTGACAGCGTGAACACTAAAGCAGATATTCAAGCCGCATTGTTGAGCAAATTCCCCGCCGGAATATGTCGCGCGTTGCAGAACGACGATTGCGGCAAAGTTCTTGTCGTGTCGACGGGCATCGCGGGCAATCTCGTTCTCTACAAAAATTTTTATCCCGCCGCGTACATCCGCGCCGAAACATCGACTGCCATTGTCAACGCCGAAGAACCTTTTCCGCCGAACGGCGACTTCGAAAAACTTCAACAGCTCATCAAAGAGACTTGCGAGACCGTCATTGAATGTTACAGCGTCGACGAGCTTGTCGAATTCGTTGACATGAATCAAGACTTCGGAAAATAATTCGCGGTGATTTTTCTCATCATCATGCGCCGTCAATTTTATCGCGATTTTAATCAGCGTCTGCTACGATTTAAAAAATTTAACTAGAGGAGGACGGAGCGTCATGATTGCGAACCGCCTCAAAAAATTTTTTGTCGCGATGTGCGCGCTTGCAATTGTCTGCTCAATAAATCACTGCTCTGCAGAGAAAAAGATTGTCGCCGTCATGCCGCTGGAAAATGTTTCTGGCTACGACGAAGAGAAAGTCGCCGAAATTATGACGGAGCAATTAATTGTTGCGTTGCATTCGAGTAGAGCTTACACCGCAAAAAAAAAAACCGTCAAGGCATTTGCCTCGGCGGTTAATTTTTTTGTTGTGTTGAAAAATTTTTAGCCTGCGTCTTCTTCCTCTTTGGCGCGGTCAACGAGAATGTTCAAAAGTTTCATCGCGGCTTCGGGAATGTTGGTGCCTGGCGCGAAAATTGCAACGGCTCCACTCTTGTAAAGGTGGTCGTAGTCTTGAACGGGAATGACGCCACCGATTGCAACGAGAATGTCTTCGCGACCGAGCTTTTTGAGTTCGTCGACGAGTTCGGGCAACAACGTGTTATGTCCCGCAGCAAGCGAACTGAATCCGACAATGTGAACGTCATTGTCAACAGCGTCCTGCGCGGCTTCCTGCGGAGTTTGGAAGAGCGGACCGACATCAACGTCCCAACCCATATCAGCGAAACTCGACGCAATGACTTTCGCGCCACGATCGTGACCGTCTTGCCCAATCTTCGCGACAAAAATTCTCGGACGGCGACCAGTGAGTTTCTCGAATTCGTCAGCACGGGCACGAACTTTGTTAAGCTCAGTCTGTGCGCCGAATTCGCTGGAGTAAACGCCGCTAATTGTGTGAATCGTCGCCTGATAACGTCCGCTGATTTTTTCGACGGCATCAGAAATTTCACCAAGCGAACAACGAACTCTTGCCGCCTCAACAGCGCATTCAAGCAGGTTGCCATTGTCGCGGGATTCAGCAGCTTTGGTGATTGCCTCAAGTGCGGCGCGAACATCATCTTCATTGCGTTCGGCGCGAAGTTTGTTAAGGCGTTCTACTTGAGCATTGCGGACTGCGGTGTTGTCGACGGCAAGAATTTCGAGCGGATCTTCTTTGTCGAGACGGAATTTGTTCAAGCCGACAATCGTCTCGTTGTTGGAGTCGATACGCGCTTGACGACGAGCAGCCGCCTCTTCAATGCGCATTTTTGGCAGACCAGTCGCAATAGCCTTCGCCATGCCGCCGAGCTGTTCAATCTCTTGAATGTGCGCCCAAGCACGACGAATAATTTCATTGGTGAGAGCCTCGACGTAATAGGAGCCGCCCCACGGGTCGATGATTTTGCAAACGCTGGTTTCGTCTTGAATGTAAAGCTGAGTGTTGCGGGCGATACGTGCGCTGAAGTCCGTCGGCAGTGCGATAGCTTCGTCGAGTGCGTTGGTATGCAGTGATTGCGTGTGACCGAGAGCCGCGCCCATTGCCTCCATAACAGTTCGGCTGATGTTGTTGAACGGATCTTGCGCCGTGAGCGACCAACCAGACGTTTGGCAGTGCGTGCGGAGTGCCATTGACTTTGCGTCGGTACCTCCCATTTGCTTGACAATCTTCGCCCACAACACACGAGCCGCTCTCATCTTCGCGACTTCCATGAAATAATTTTTGCCGATAGCCCAGAAGAAGCTAAGACGTTTAGCGAAGGCGTCGACTTTCAAGCCGGCGTTGATGCCCGTGCGAATGTATTCGAGACCGTCCGCCAACGTGTAGCCGAGCTCAATATCAGCCGGTGCGCCCGCTTCCTGCATGTGATAGCCGCTGATTGAAATCGAATTGAACTTCGGCATGTATTTCGTCGTGTACTCGAAAATGTCGCCGATGATTCGCATTGACATATCGGGCGGGTAAATGTACGTGTTGCGCACCATGAATTCTTTCAAGATGTCGTTTTGAATTGTGCCGTTGAGAATCGATTTGTCGACGCCCTGTTCAATGCCGCTTTGAATGAAGAACGCCAATATCGGCAGAACCGCGCCGTTCATTGTCATTGACACGGACATTTGGTCAAGGGGAATGCCGCTGAACAAAATGTTCATGTCGAGCATTGAGCAGACGCTGACGCCCGCTTTACCGACGTCGCCGAAAACACGGGGATTGTCTGCGTCGTAACCGCGATGTGTCGGCAAGTCGAACGCAATCGACAAACCTTTTTGACCTGCGGCGAGATTGCGGCGATAAAATGCGTTGGATTCTTCAGCCGTCGAGAAGCCCGCGTATTGACGAACTGTCCACGGACGGAAAACATACATTGTTGCATACGGTCCGCGCAGGAACGGAGGAATTCCGCTCACGAAATCAAGATGATTCATGTGCGCGTATTCGTCGTGCGTGTACAGCGGCTTAACGGGAACATGCTCCATTGTCTTGTAAACGAGCTTGTCATATTCAGTCGCCGCCGCCTGTTCAAATTTAGTCTTCCACTCCGCCGCGTCAGAAGTCGGGGCTTCGCTAAGACTCATCTGCGTGAAGTCAGGATTGGTGTACTGTGCCATTATGCAATCATCCCCTTTTTCTTTTGCAGAGCTTGAAGAATTTTGTAGCAGTTCGCCTTGACGTGAATGTATTCGTCAATGCCCGCCGCGTTGTAAGTTTCGAGCAAATCTTTCGGAGCCGCGCCCGCCAAAAATACCGTAGCGTTCGGAAGAACTTCGTGAAGTTTCGGCGCGAGCGCAGGAATAATTTCGGGATAAGTGGCATCCGTCGAGCAAATTACGACAGCATCGGCACCCGACTCTTTGGCAGCTTGAGCCGCGTCGTCGACAGTCGCGAAGCCGTTGTTCGTGAGCACGTCGAATGCGCCGACCTGCAAAAATCCCGTGGTGAAATCTGCGCGGGCTTTGTGTTGAGGTATTGGTCCCATGTTCGCAAGGAAAATTTTAACGTTGTCGCCGTGTTGAGCTTTGAAATTCTCCGTGACTTCGCGAAGAGCCTCAAAACGTTCGCTCCAACGGTGCGCGTCAATCGATTTAATCTCGTCGACTTCTGCGGTGCCGAGAATGTTTTTGAGTTCGGCAATCGTCGCGCCAGCTTGAGCTGCGGCAATCACGCTGTCAACGTCGTCAGCTTTGACATTTTCGAGAGCAGATTTTGCGTCGACGTTCGCGAGATAAGCCTCAATCGTTGACGTGCGTGATTTGAGATTTTCGGCTTGATTCTCGACACGGGCGTCAATGCGTTCCTCGGTCATGTTGGCGTAAATGTTGTTGCCGACGATACGATCTTTGCGGGTCTCGGCAGCTTTGAAACGTTCAGCCAAAACTTTGGCGATTTCGTCCTGCGGATAGCCTTCTTTGAGCGCGGCGACAATTCCGCCTTTTGATTCGATAACTTGGAACTCGACCCAAATTTTTTCTTTAATCTGTTTGGTCAAAGTCTCGACAGCCCACGAACCGCCGGCAGGGTCAATCGGTTGCAGAAGTCCGAATTCTTCCTGCAAGATGATTTGCATGTTGCGGGCGATACGACGGCTGAATTCGTCGCCTTTGCGGACGGGCTCATCGAACGTTGAATTCTCGAAACTGTCGACGCCACCAACAACGCCACTGAAAAGTTCGGTCGTGTCGCGGAGCATGTTGACATACGGGTCGTAAACGGTCTTGAAAAATTTCGCGGGGCGTCCGTGAATGTGAATTTTTTGCGATTCTTCGTTGCCGCCGAATGCTTTGACAATTTGCGCCCAAATCGGACGGACTGCACGAAGTTTGGCAATCTGCATGAAGAAATTCGCGCCCATCGAGAAGCCGAACATAATTTGCGACGCCGCCTGGTCAATCGTCAAGCCGCGTTCAAGCAGTGCACGAAGATAAGCCACGCCCGTTGCGATTGTGTAAGCGACTTCTTGAACGTCATTTGCACCGCCGTCACTGAAAACGTCACTCTTAACAAAAATCGTGCGGACGTTCGGAGAATTTTTAATCGTCCATTTCGCGACAGCAGCTGCCTCGTCGAAGAGTTTGTCGAGCGACTGATTGAGCGTGCCTTTGCCGACATATTCGCCGATTGGATTCGCGCCGATAACGCCGCTGAGTTTGGCAACATCTCCGCCGTTCTTTTTGACAGCCGCAACAATCATCGCGAACAACGGAATTGCACTTTCACCCGCGTATACGTACAGCGGATATTTGTCGAGCTTGAGACCTTTGAGCAATGTTTCAACGTCGCCGAGCGTGGTCAAACTGCAACCGCCGTTGCCGATATGTTTGCATTCGCGAGCGTCTTTGCCTTTGCGGGTCGCGCAATCGACTTTGACATTGTAAATCGTTGAGCCTTTGGCAATTTCGCGTTGAAGAAGTTCGTTATTGTCTGCGGGAAAAGTTTCGTCGCAAGCCTGAGCAATTCCCCAACCTTTGCCGACGTAGCCGTTCGCCTCGACGCCGCGCAGGTAGTCGCCCATGCCGGGGAAAGATTTTGTCGGCTGAATCGGTTCGGTATCACCGTGGAAGTACATCGGGCTGAACGTGATGCCTTCATAGGTTTTTGTGAAAAGTTTTTTCTCGAACGGTGCGCCCTTGAGCAGAGCGATACAAGCTTCCTTCCACTCGTCGTAAGTGGGCGGATTGAATTCGTCAAGCGGTACTTCGGGGAAATCTGTTTGCGCCTCTGCCTTGCGAATCAAATCTTGCAGATTCAATTCGGCGGACGCATTTTTGTCGTTGCTCATACATTATGCCTCCTGTAAATTTTTTGTGATGTTGCGAAAAGTTTTGTCCTACCTCCTCAAACAGTTCGATTAACAACAGCTTGCGGAAATGTTAGCGCAAATTATGAACAACGTCAACGCCGCCGATAAAAAATGGCGCAGGAAAAATTTTTGTTTCCCCGAAAAATACGTAAGCTTCTGCGTTAAAGGAGGTTTTAATTTTGGGTAAAGCTTTGATATTGGCGGCAATGATTCTCGTGCTGACGTTGTCAACGAGCGTTCAAGCGATTTATTTCCCCGTGACAAGTCCGTTCGGCTGGCGGATTCATCCCATTTCCGGTCAATGGAAATTTCATTCGGGCGTCGATTTGGGCTACGAATACGGCGCGTATATCGGTGCGGTGTTCGACGGGCAAGTTGTATCGGCGGGCGATTTCGGCGACGGCTACGGCAATCAAGTTTTGCTCTATCACCCAACGATTGACGCTTACACGCGATATGCTCACTGCAGCGCGATTCATGTTGCGATTGGTCAGACGGTCACTGCGGGGCAGGCAATCGCTCAAATCGGCTCAACGGGCTATTCAACGGGACCGCATCTGCATTTGGAATACATCATTAACGTCGACGGTGTTTATCAGTATGCTGACCCGCTGACGTTGTGGCAATGAAAATAACTTTAACTGTTAACAATGTCGCCTTTTAGGAGCCACGTTTGCGCCTGATTGATTTTGACGTTGACGAGATCGCCTGCGTGTTCGGAGCCGTGATTGAACAAAACGATTTTATTTGAACGCGTGCGTCCCGTGAAAATTTCGGCGTCAGTCTTGCTCTCGCCTTCGACAAGCACTTCGACGACGGAATCAATCAGCGCGGAATTTTTCGCCAAACTGATTTCGTTCTGAACTTTCATCAGCTCATCAAGGCGGCGGTGTTTGGTCTCGTCGTCAATCTGATTCTCAAACGTCGCGGCGGGTGTCCCTGAACGTTTCGAGTAGATAAACGTGAACGCGGCATCGAATTTGACCGTGCGCAAAAAATTCAGCGTCTCGGAAAAATCTTCGTCAGTCTCGCCCGGGAAGCCGACAATCAAATCTGTCGTCAAGCTCACGTTCGGAACGGCGTCACGAATTTTTTCGACGAGCCGCAAATATTTTTCGACGGTGTAAACGCGATTCATGCGCCGCAAAATTTTATCGCTGCCGTATTGGACGGGCAGGTGAATGTGTTCGCAGATGTGTTGACCGTTCGCAATCGCGGCAATCAATTCGTCGGACAAATCCTTCGGGTGACTCGTCATGAAACGCAATCGTTCGACGCCGGAAATTTTGTCGACGTTGCTTAACAGTTCCGCGAAAGTCATTCCGCCCGCGTAGGAGTTCACGTTTTGCCCAAGTAACGTAATTTCTTTGAAGCCCTCGGCGACGGCTTGCTTGACTTCGGAAAAAATTTCTTCGGGCTGGCGACTGCGCTCACGACCGCGAACATACGGCACAATGCAATACGTGCAGAAATTGTTGCAACCGTACATAATCGGCACGAACGTCGAGACTTGCCCGTTTCTTATCGGAAAAACTTCGCTGGGAATTTCGCCGCTGACGTTGGAGATGTCGACGACGTGACGGCGTTCAAGCTCAAGACTTTGGACGACGCGTGCAACTTCGGAATTTTGTCCCGTGCCCAAAACGAAATCGATATGCGGCGCACGCTTGATTAAGTTCGCACCTTCTTTCTGTGCCATGCAACCAGTCACGCCGATAATCAGCGACGGTTTGAGCCGCTTGAGAGCTTTGAACCTGCCGATTTGCCCGAAAACTTTATCTTCAGCGGTCGCGCGAACACAGCACGTGTTGAATAGAATCAAGTCGGCATTGTCGGCGTCGTCAGTCAACGTGTAGCCGATTTGTCGCAGAAGTCCCGCCATTCGTTCGCTGTCAGCAACGTTCATTTGGCATCCGTAAGTTAAAATTTTAAGTTTCTTGTCCATATCGCGGAAATTATCGCCTCCGAAAACTTTTTATCGCGAATTTTAGTTGACTTTGCCGAACGCGTCAAATATATTGTTGCGAGTATTTTATCTCGGAGGTGAAAAAATTTTGAAGAGCGCGATTATCACGGGCATCACTGGTCAAGACGGCTCGTATTTGTCGGAGTTGTTGCTGTCGAAGGGCTACGAAGTTCACGGGCTGATTCGGCGACACTCCACGCCTTGCACCGAACGCATCGACCACATTGACGACAAAAATTTTTATCTGCATTACGGCGACGTGACGGATTCGCTTTGCTTGACGAATTTGTTGCGCGACATTCAGCCCGACGAATTTTACAATTTGGCGGCTCAATCGCATGTCGGCATTTCGTTTGAAGTGCCCGAATACACGGCAGAAGCTACAGGCGTCAGCGCGTTGAAAATTTTGGAAGCGATTCGTCAAAACAAAATCGGCACGAAATTTTATCAAGCGTCGACATCAGAACTTTTCGGCGGATTGCCAAACACCGCGCCGCAATCCGAGACGACACCGTTTCACCCGCGCAGTCCCTACGCCGCCGCGAAACTCTACGCTTACTGGATAACCGTCAACTACCGCGAGACTTACGGCATGTTCGCCTGCAACGGAATTCTTTTCAATCACGAGTCGCCGCGACGTGGCGTTGAGTTCGTCACGCGGAAAATCACTCTTGCCATTGCGAAAATCTGCGCGGGCTTGCAGGATAAATTGTCGTTGGGCAACATGGACGCCAAACGCGATTGGGGTTTCGCGAAAGATTACGTCGAAGGTCAATGGCTGATTCTTCAACAGGACAAGCCCGATGATTTTGTTTTGGCGACGGGAGAAACTCGCACGGTTCGCGAATTTGTCGAGGCGGCGTTTGCTGAAGTCGGCATTCAAATTGAGTGGCGCGGCACTGGCGTTGACGAGAAAGGTTACTGCTCACGAACGGGCAAATTGCTTGTCGACGTTAATCCAAAATTTTTCCGCCCCGCCGAAGTCGATTTGCTCCTTGGCGACCCGTCAAAAGCCGAACGCGTTCTCGGTTGGAAAAGAAAAACTTCCTTCAGCGAACTGGTAAAAATGATGGTGCACGCCGATTTGAAACTTTACGGACGGTGATTGACTGTGGAAAAAAATTCAAAAATTTACGTCGCGGGACATCGCGGAATGGTCGGTTCGGCTATCGTTCGCGAACTCAAACGTCAAGGCTACGACAACATCATCACGCGCACGCACGCTGAACTTGATTTGACGCGACAAGCTGACGTTGAAAAATTTTTCGCCGAAGAAAAGCCCGAATATGTTTTTCTAGCCGCAGCGAAGGTCGGTGGTATCGGCGCGAACTCCGCATCTCCCGCTGATTTCATGTACCTGAACATGATGATTGAAATGAACGTTATCCATGCCGCGTGGCAAAATAATTGTCGCAAGCTGGAGTTTCTCGGCTCGTCGTGCATTTATCCGAAATTTGCACCGCAACCCATGCGTGAAGATTGTTTGCTGACTTCCGCGCTTGAACCGACAAACGAGGCTTACGCGTTGGCGAAAATTTCCGGCTTGAAGTATTGCGAATATCTCAATCGGCAATACGGCACGGATTATATTTCGCTCATGCCGACGAATCTTTACGGTCCGAACGACAATTATCACCCGACTCGTTCACACGTCCTGCCCGCGCTGATTCGCCGCTTTCATGAGGCTAAAGTTCAAAATCTGCCGAATGTGACGTGTTGGGGCGACGGTTCTGCCTTACGCGAATTTTTGTACGTCGACGATTTGGCGAACTTGTGCGTCTTTCTGATGAACAATTACAGCGGCAACGAGACCGTCAACGCGGGCACTGGCAAGGAAATTTCCATAAAGAATTTGGCTGAACTTGTCGCTGAAATTGTCGGCTACGACGGCGAAATTCTCTGGGACACTTCCAAACCCAACGGTACGCCGCGAAAACTTTTGGACGTGTCGAAGGCGACGGCTCTCGGTTGGACTTACAAAACCGAATTGCGCGACGGAATTAAGCTTGCTTACGAAGATTTTTTACGGAAGGAGACATCATGCAGATAATTTTGCTGTCGGGCGGTAGCGGACAAAGACTCTGGCCGCTCTCAAACGACATCCGCTCAAAACAATTCCTGAAAATTTTCGGCGACGGCGATTGCATGTTACAGCGCGTCTTGAAACAAATTCAACGCACGTGCGACGGCTCGAACGTCACGATTGCCACGGCGAAGAAACAAGTTTCGTTGCTGAAAAAAATCCTCGGCGAAGATTTTGATTTGTCGCCCGAACCGTGTCGGCGTAATACATTCCCGTCGATAGCGTTGGCGGCGGCTTATCTGCACGACGTGAAACGCGTAGACTTGAACGAACCGATTGTCGTTTGCCCCGTAGATCCATACGTTGACGACAAATTCTTTGCGCAATTCCACTTGCTTGCCGCGCAGATTGACGACGATACGCCGCTGGTTTTAATGGGCATTGCACCGACTTATCCGTCCGAAAAGTACGGCTACATCATTCCGCGCACGACCGATAACGTCAGCCGCGTCGTCACGTTCAAAGAGAAGCCGAATCTTCCCGACGCGAAAAAATTCATTGACGCGGGCGCGTTGTGGAACGGCGGTGTCTTTGCCTTCAAGCTCGGCTACATTCTCGGCAAAGCACGGGAACTTTTGGGCAGCGACGTTCACGACGAACTTCAAAAAAATTACGCCACGTTGCCGAACATCAGCTTTGACTACGCGGTCGTTGAGCACGAGGAAAATATCTCCGTCGTTCGCTACGTCGGCGAGTGGAAGGACATCGGCACTTGGAACACGTTGACTGAAGTTCTCGACGCGAATTTTATCGGGCAAGTTCAATCGGACGCGACCTGCGCGAATCTCCACGTGCTCAACAATTCCGACGTGCCGATAATTTGCATGGGCTTGCGCGACGTGGTTGTCGCCGCCTCAACCGAAGGCATTCTAGTTTCCGATAAGACCGCGTCGAGTTACATCAAGCCGTTCGTCGAACGTCTGGACAAGCAAATTCGTTTCGCGGAAAAATCTTGGGGCAGTTTCAAAATCATCGACGTGGAGCGCGGCAGTTTGACGGTCAAGGTGACGTTGAATCGCGGCAGTCGCATGAAATATCACAGCCACGAACATCGCGCCGAAATCTGGAATTTTATTGAAGGCACGGGCAAAGTTATCCTTGACGGCGTGGAAAAAATTGTTCGTGCGGGCGACGTGGTGAACATTCCCGTCGGTTACAAGCACACCGTCATTGCCGACGAGCCGTTGAAAATCATCGAAGTTCAGCTCGGCGAAGACATCACCGTTGACGACAAAATTCTTTGGCAGGAGATGATTTGATTGGTAATTTCCCACATCACGGGCGGCATCGGCAATCAGCTGTTTCAATATGCAACGGGATTTCGTTTGGCGCACAAACACAACACGGAACTCAAGATGGATTTGTCTTGGTTTGACTATATAAAATTTCGTCCGTATGCATTGAACCTGTTCAACACAACGGCAAAGCTTGCCCCGCCCGAAGAAATTAACAATACAAAAAAAATCTGTAAAGAAACTAAGTTGGGGATAGAGAAAAAAGACGGCTGGACATTTATGCCTGAAGTTTTGAATTATCCCGATAATGTATATCTCGTTGGCGGTTGGGAAAATGAAAAATATTTCGCGGACATTGCCGACATTATCCGTCAAGAGTTTACGCTAAAAAATCCTATCGGCGAGACGGCTCAACATTGGAAAGAAAAAATTCTTGCTGCGGAATGCTCAGTTTCTTTGCATATTCGTCACGGAGATTTCATTTCTACTCCAGCTCCGATACACTTACAACATCCGTCTTTTACTATTCTGCCGCTCGATTACTATTACGAGAGTTTGAACCAACTCAAGCAACAATACCCAAATCTCACAGTGTTTATATTCTCGAACAATCTGCAGTGGGTTAAAGAAAATCTTCGCTTAGATGTGCCTATGGAATTTGTTCACGGAGAAAATTTAACCGACGTCGAAGAACTGCACTTGATGAGCCTTTGCAAGCACAACATTATCGCAAATAGCACGTTCAGCTGGTGGGGCGCGTGGCTTAATCCAAATCCCGACAAAAAAGTTTTCATGCCGATTCCTTCCGACGATGCCGCAAAGATTGGTTATCGCTTTTCGGCGGAACGTGATGAAAATTCGCCGCTTGATTCCGACAAATGGATTCGTGTGCCCTTCGACCTTAACAAGAAACCTGATGTAAAAATGTGCCCGATGTTTTCGCTGTTGCTCGTGGTGAACAACGACATTGCCACGCTACCAGAAACGCTCGGCACGATTTTAAAACAGGATTACAAATTCTACGAGGTCATTATAATCGACAACGCGTCGTTCGACGGTAGCGGCAAGCTCTGTCAACAAGCCGCCAAATTTTCCGACAAGGTCACGCTGATAAAGCTTTACGAAAAAATTTCCGACGGTGCCGCGTGGAATATGGCTTTCAACGCCGCGCAGGGCAATTACGTCATGTTCCTCAAGGGCAACGACCGCCTCGTCGGCAACGCGCTGACCGTTGTATGTTTGAAGAACGTGGCTATTGAGGCGGACGTTGTAAACTCTGCTGTGTGGCTCCGCGAAGACGTCAACGGCAATATCTCTCAAGCCGGCAAAAAATTCGTCTTGGACGGCGACGCGCTTTTCCGCAATTTGAAAGGAATGCTCCGTCAAAAATTCGACAAGCAGACTGTCCTGAAGATTTTGGCGAGCAATGCAAATTTCGTGCCAATCGCGTCGAAAGTTTTCAAACGAAAATTTCTTTCGGACAACGCAATCCGTTTCGACGAAAAAATTTCCGACAACGACGCAAAAATTCTCTTCACGACGGAAGCAATGTTGCGCACGGACGACGAAATGCTTTTCCTACCGAACGTCTTCTACGTCGCGCCGCAAATCGTTTGAATCGAATCACGCAAAAAAAATCACCTTCCAAGTCAGTTGCAACCGGAAGGTGTTTTTTTTATGCCAGAGAGAAATTTATTTCGTTGACGCCGCCGCTGTACGTGTGCGAATAATTTCGCGACAAATTCTGCAGAATCGCCGCGCCGAGATTTTCTTCCTCGATCTCATCGCCCAAATTTTTGTCCAGAGGATTGTACGATTTGCCCGCGCAGGTGAACTTTATCGCGACGCTGTTGTCGAGTTCGGCATAAGTCACGTCAAGCGAAATTTTCACGTCATCGCCGTCGCAGGAGTTCGCTAACATCTCGTAAATCAGCTCTTCACAGCAAAGTTGCAGGCGATTAGTTCGGCGAGCATTCAAACCATATTTCTCCGCGAAAGTCTGAATACCGCCCTGCATTTTCGGCAAGTCGAAGGCTCTTTCGTTGATTTCGTAGCTGAAATATTTTTGCTTGTGAATGAACGCGATTGTCTTGGGACGTTTTGGCGCGTCGAAAATTTCTTTAGGCGTGCCCTGTTCGTAAATTTCTCCGTCCGCAAAGAAAAGAATTCTCGTGGCGACTTCGCGGGCAAAATTCATTTCGTGCGTAACAATCAGCATCGTCAAATCCTGTTTGGCAAGCATACGGATAACGGCAAGGACTTCGCCAACCATCGTCGGGTCAAGCGCGCTTGTCGGTTCGTCGAAGAGAATCACTTTCGGATTCATCATCAAGCTGCGGCAGATTGCGATTCTCTGTTGTTGACCGCCCGAAAGATATTCGGGGTAAGCGTCCGCTTTTGATGTCAAACCGACTTGTGCGAGTAACGTCATTGCCTTGTCGTGCGCTTCGTCTTGGCTCATGCCGAGCAGTTTTATCGGCGCGACGGTCAAATTTTCCATGACGTTCATGTGTTTAAAGAGGTTAAACCTTTGCCAGACCATGCCGAGCTTGCGGCGGATTCGGTCAATGTCGACGCCCGGCGCAGTGAATTCTTCGCCCTCGATGAAAATTTTTCCCGCGTCGGGAGTTTCAAGCAACTCAAGGCAACGGAGAAAGACACTTTTGCCGCAACCGGAGCCGCCGATAATCGTAATGCGTTCGCCCGCTTCGACCGTCAAATCAATGCCGCGCAGGACAGCCAGCGAGCCGAACGACTTTTTCAAGCCGCGAACTTCGATAACGCTCATTTGATTTTTCTCCGTTCAGAAAGATGAAACAGCCCGTAAATGATGTAGCTGAGCGCGAGATAAATTATCATACCGCCGATAATCGTGATCATCGGTTGCATTGTGCGCGAGGCGATGTTGTTTATCACGCGCGTCAAATCGGTTATCGTGACGTAGCCGACGACGCTTGTCCATTGAATCAGATTGACGATTGTCGACTGATAAACGGGCTTAGCGATTTGTGCGAGCTGAGGCAACGTGACGAGTTTGAAGGCTTGCCACTTTGAAAAGCCGAGAGTTCGCGCCGCTTCGACTTGTCCTTTGTCGAGTGCCATGAGTGCCGACCGCAACAGTTCCGCGACGTGTGCCGCCGTGTGCATTGAAAAAGTTATCACCGCCACGATAACAGGGCTCATGCCGGTTCGCGCGAAGACGCCGTAGAACAGCAACATCAACAACATCAGCACGGGCGACCCGCGGATTATCGAGATGTAGACTTGCGCGAAGATTCTCAGAGGCACAAATTTACCGACTCGAAAGAAACATAGCAACGAGCCGAGTAGCGTCCCGAAAATTATCGACAGCAACGAAATTTCTACCGTTACGCCGAGTCCGCGCAGGATCGTCAGCCAGCCGCCGTCCTTCAGGAAAATTTTGTAAAGTAAGTCTGTGAACTCCATAGATTACTTCTTCTCTTCTTTGAACTCGATGTGAACGATTTTGTCCTTGTAGTAAGGATTGGTGAGTTCGATACCGTCGGGCTTGTCGGTGTCAGCAGGAATGATTTCGCTGACGGGAACGATTGCCCAGAATACAACGTCGACTTGCTTTGAAGTCAACGCGGCTGCACGCGCTCCACTGTCGACCTGCACGAGTTCGATATTTTTCAACATGCGATTGCCGATTTCAGCGAGAACAGCCGTATTGAAGCCTGCGGCTTTACCGTCTGCGCCAACATAGTCAAGCGGGGGAAGGTCGCCCGTCACTGCAATTTTAATCGTCTGTGCGCCTTCAAATGTCGGCAATTCGATTACGGGCGGGTCAGTCTCTGCGTTGATGTCGTCGATATATTCTTTGGTCAAGCGTCCGAGCGTGCCGTCGTCCTGCATTTCCTTAATAACCATGTTGAGCGAATCACGGAGTTCTTTTTCGTCGCTACGCAGTGCAAAGCAGAACGAATCAATGAATTCGAGCGAATGATCTTTCAAAACCTGGCAACGCGGCTCTTTGGCAATCATGTACCGCGCAACGCTACGATAAGTGCTTATCTCGTCAATCTGTCCCGATTGCAGGGCGGATTGCATTTGATTCAGACTGTCGAAGAAAATCGACTTGTGCGACGCGATTCTGATGCCTAAGTTCTCTTCAACCTTTTTCATGAATTCGTCGAAATTCTCTTCGCTGGCATTGAGTCGGGTTATCATGCCGAGCTTGATTTTGCCGCCGTCCGTGTCGATAGGTTTGGGATTGTCGCCGCCGATACCGCAGCCCGTCATTAAAGCGAGTGCGCAAATCGTCAGCAGTGTAAAAATTTTTTTCATGTGGACACCTCATTTTTTTAAATTGACGTGGGTAACTTCGTCGGAAAAATACGGTTCAGTCAGAATGACGCCTTCGGGTTTATCGCAATCAGGCGGCGCGAGAGTATCTTGAAGCGGCACGACAGCCCAGAATACAACGTCGACAAGTTTTGATGTCAATGCGGCGGCACGGGCACCGCTGTCGATTTGCACGAGCTCAAAATTTTTCCCGGTAATCCGACTGATTTCCGCAAGCAACGCCGTATTGAAACCTGCAGGAGTGCCGTCCGCACTGACGTAATCGAGTGGGGGCAAGTCGCCCGTCACTGCAACTTTAATCGTCGCGGCACCGTCAAATTTCGGCATGTCGACGATTGGCGGCGTGGCAGTGTAATCAAGTTCGCTGATGTAAGTCTTCACGAGTTTTGCCAACGTGCCGTCCGCAGTGAGTTTCAAAATCGCGTCGTCGAATTCTTTCTTCAACGCGGTATCATCTTCGCGCATGGCACAGCAAAACGAATCGGAAACTTTCGGGACGCGGTCGTTCATGACTTCAAACTTGTCGTTCTGCGCAACCAGATAATTCGACACGCTTTGATAAGTGCTTATTGCGTCGACTTGTCCAGCGTCCAGCGCGGCGAGCATTGAAACCATATTGTCAAAGAAAACGTGATTGGGCGCGTGCATGCTGGAAGTTTGATTCATGCGGGAGGCAGCCTTCTCGAAGTAGGTGTCGAGCAAAGTTTCCGTGACGTTCAGATGTTTAATCGTGCCGAGTTTGATTGGAGCGTCGGGTTTTTTATTGGAATGTTCGTTGCCGCCGCCGCAACCCGTCATCAACGCGAACGCACAAATCATCAGCAGGACAAAAATTTTTTTCATCAAGTCACCTCATTTTTTCAACTTGAGATGCGTAATGTTGTCGCTGAAATACGGAACGGTAAATTCGACGCCTTCGGGCTTGTCGATGTCGGCGGGCATATCATTGTTGGGGATTATTGCCCAAAAGATAACGTCAATCTGATTTGAAGTCAACGCTGCGGCACGTGCGCCGCTCTCAATTCTGACGACTTCGATATTTCTGCCAAGACGTTTTGCAATTTCGGCGAGCAATGCGGTATTGAAACCTGCGGGAGAATTGTCAGCAAGCACCAAGTCAAGCGGGGGCAAGTCGCCCGTCAAACCAACTTTAATCGTCGGCGCACCGTCAATCGTCGGGATTTCGACGGCGGGAATGTTGTCGGCTTTAACGTCGGTGATGTACGTTTTAACCAGATTGTCAAGCGTGCCGTCAGCCTTCATCTCGTCGATAGTTTTGTCGAGGTCAGCTTTAAGCGCGGTATCATCTTTGCGCACGGCGAAGCAGAACGAATCGTTGAAAATGCCCGCTTTAAACGTCGGGTCAATCTCGAATTTGTCGTTCGTCGCGGTGAAGTAATTCGCAACGCAACCGTAAACACTCAGCTGATCGACGTTGCCCGCCTCCGCGTCCATGCTCATTTGATTAAGGTTGTCGTAGAATTTTGGCGTGTACTTGACGAGCTTGAGTCCCGCCTTCTCGACGAGCTTGTTGTAAATTTCGTTCATCTTCTGTTCGGTCGCGTTAAGGTGCGCAATCATGCCGAGACGAACTTCATCAGATTTTTTTTCGGAAGGTTCGTTGCCGCCGCCGCAACCCGTAATCAACACGAGTGCGCAAATCATCAGCAACGCAAAAATTTTTTTCATGCAGATACCTCATTTGTCTTTCAAGTAAACGTGAACAATTTCGTCGGAAAAATACGGTTTGGTCAGCACAACACCTTCGGGCGTGTCGAAGTCCGTCGGGAGCACGCCGTTTAATTTCGGTGAGACTGCCCAAAAGACAGCGTCAACAAGTTTTGAAGTCAACGCGGCGGCACGGGCTCCGCTCTCAATTTGCACGAGCACGAAATTTTTTTCCATGCGGCGACTGAGTTCGGCAAGAACGGCTGTGTTGAAGCCTGCAGGCAATCCGTCTTCGCGAATGTAATCCATTAGCGGCAGGTCGCCCGTCACGCCGATTTTAATTGTCGGTTCGCCGTAGAACGTCGGCAACTCGACGGCTTCAGGCGTCTTGACGGTATTCGATTCGGAAATGTAAGTTTTCACGAGCTTTGAAAGCGTGCCGTCCGCAGTGAGTTTCAAAATCGCGTCGTTGAATTCTTTTTTCAGCTCTTGATTTTCTTCAAGCAGTGCCAGCGAAAAATTATCCGTGGCAACAGGTTCGCTGAATTCAAATTTCATATTGGGGTTCATCGACGAAAGATAATTGCCGACGGTCTCGTAAACGCTCATCTCGTGAATTTGTCCCGCTTGCAGAGCCGCAACCATCGAGTTCATGTTGTCGAAGAAAACGTGCTTGTGATTGGAGTGCGCGGCAGTATTTCGCGGCGAAGCGTTATCGACTTCCGTTTCCGTGATGTTCAGATATTTAATCGTGCCGACTTTTTTTATTTCGTCGTCGCCGCAACCCGTCATCAACAAAGCGCAAACAATCAATGCGAGCGCGAAAAATTTTTTCATGTCGATTCCTTATTTATTGAATTTGAGATGCTCAACGTTGTCGCTGAAATAAGGCTTGCTCAACTCTATACCGTCGGGCTTGTCGATGTCGGCGGGGACTTTGTCGCCGTTGGGGACGATTGTCCAGAAGACCACGTCAATTTGATTCGAGGTCAACGCTGCGGCACGCGCACTGCTGTCAATGCCGACAATTTCAATGTTCCTGTCGAGACGTTTTGCAATTTCGGCGAGCATTGCGGTATTGAAGCCCGCAGGAGAATCATCAGCCAAAACCAAATCGAGCGGCGGAAGGTCGCCCGTCAAACCGATTTTAATCGTTTCGGCACCGTCAATCGTCGGGATTTCAACAACGGGAATGTTATCGGGATTGACGTCGGTAATGTACACTTTAACCAGATTGTCGAGCGTGCCGTCAGCCTTCATTTCGTCGATAACTTTGTCCAAGTCAGCTTTAAGTTCGGTATCGTCTTTGCGCACGGCGAAGCAGAACGAGTCGGTGAGTTTGCCGAAAGCTTTGTCGGGAACGACGGAATATTTGTCGTTCGTCGCGGTGATGTAGTTCGCCACGCAATTATAAGTGCTGATTTGGTCGACGCTACCGGACTCAATGCCCATCTGCATGAGATTCAAGTTGTTGTAAAAAGTAATCGCGTACTTCGAGACGTTGACACCCGTTTTCTCGGTGACGTTGTCAAGAATTTCTTCCATACGCTTTTCGTTGGCGTTAAGGTGCGTAATCATGCCGAGCTTGATGGTCGACGCGGGCGGATTGTCGACAGGAGTATCGCCACCGTTGCCGCCATTACCGCCGCAACCTGTGAACAATGCTCCAGCCAACACGCAGGACAAGAGAAGCTTGACTGCCTTTTTTAATTTCATTGTGGAAAACCTCCGTAAATTTATTTTTTATCCTTAAGTCTGATGTGCGCAACGTTATCGCGGAAATATGGCGTGCTCAAGTCAGTTCCGTCGGGCTCGTCGATGTCGCTGGGGATGCCGTCAATGCCGAATGGAACGACTGCCCAAAACGCCACGTCAATAACTTTCGACGATAACGCCGCGGCACGTGCACCGCTCTCAATCTGAACAATTTCAACGTTCTTGCCGAGACGTTTTGCAATTTCGGCGAGCATTGCGGTATTGAAACCTGCAGGGGAATTGTCGGCAAGCACCAAGTCAAGCGGTGGCAAGTCGCCCGTCACACCAACTTTAATTTTCTGCGCTCCGTCAATCGTCGAGATTTTGACGGCGGGAATTTCTTTGACCTTGTCGACGTTTGTAATGTATTCGTCGATGAGCACGTCGAGCGTACCGTCAGCCTTCATCTCGTCGATAACTTTGTTGAGTTCGTCTTTAAGCATTTCGTCATCTTGACGCACGGCGAAACAGAACGAGTAAGAAATTTTGTTCAGCGCGTTGTTGGGGACGAGTTCGTATTTGTCGTTCTTGGCAACAAGATATCCCGCCACGGATTTATACAAGCTGATTTCTTCGATTGCGCCGGCGTCAATACTCATCTGCATTGTCTTCAAGCTGTCGTAGAACTTCGGCAAGTGGCGCGTGTTGTTGAGCCCTGTTTGCTCTTCGACTGCGGCGAGAATGTCACCGAATGATTTTTCGTCGCTGTTGAGCAAAGACATCATGCCGAACTTGACGGTTGACGCGGAGGAATCGTCAGCAGGTTGACCGCCGTTATCGCCGCAACCCGTGAACAATGCGCCCGCCACAACGCACGACAAGAGCACCTTGACGAGTTTCTTGAGTTTCACTGAATAAAAGCCTCCTTTAGCGTCGTCGCGTCAAAAAGTTTTGCTGGACTCGATCGCTTTGCCCGTGCCGAGAGCCACGCAACTCAACGGGTCGTCGGCTAGCATTGTCGGGATATTCGTTTCCTTGCGAATCAAATCAGCCAAACCGTAGAGCATTGCGCCGCCGCCAGTCAAAATAATTCCGTGATCCATAATGTCGGAGGCAAGTTCGGGCGGTGTCTTCTCCAAAACATTTTTGACGCAGGCAACGATATTTTCGACGGAGTCATTCACCGCGTTGGCAATCTCGTCCGATTCGACGGTGATATTTTTCGGCAGACCGCTGACGATGTCGCGACCACGCACGGAGAGTGATTCTTTGCGAGCAGTCTGATAAGCCGCGCCGATTTTGATTTTGATGTTCTCGGCGGTGCGTTCGCCAATCATCAAGTTGTATTCCTTTTTGATGTAAAGTTCGATGTCGCTGTTGAATTTGTCGCCCGCCACGCGCAAACTTTCGCCGACCACGATTCCGCCCAAAGAAATAACTGCAACGTCGCACGTGCCGCCGCCGATGTCGATGACCATTGAGCCGACGGGTTCGGAAATGTCGATACCTGCGCCCAACGCTGCGGCTATCGGCTCTTCAATGAGTTCGGTCTTTTTGGCACCGGCTTGTTCGGCTGCTTCTTGAACGGCGCGTTTTTCTACGGCATTGACACCTGTCGGCACGCAAATCATTACTCGTGGACGGAACAGGAACGATCTGCCGACGACTTTTTCAAGGAAGTGACGAATCATCGCTTCGGTCATCTCGTAATCGGCAATAACGCCGTCTTTGAGCGGACGAATTGCGACGATATTGCCAGGCGTGCGACCGATCATATCGCGGGCTTCTTCGCCGATAGCCAAAATTTTATCGCTATCCTTGTCGACGGCGACGACCGACGGTTCACGCAAAACAATGCCCTTTCCTTTAACGTAGACCAAAATGTTTGCCGTGCCCAAATCTATTCCGACGCTCATTGACATCCCAAACAAATTGAAAACTCCTTTCTGCCAATGTATAAAAAATTTCTGTAAGACGCACGGATTTTATCATGCTTTATTTTCATTTACAAGCGGGAATGTGATTCGCCTACGTCGTTAAATTTGTTGCAGGGAATTTCGCGCGGCGGCAGAATTACGTAGGGACTAGTTGTTAGTTGTTAGAGACTAGGGACTAGAAATATCATTACGGCTCCGAAGATTTTACTTCAAACGCAAAGGAGATATTCACATGTTTCATATTTTGGCGGCAGACGGCATTGCCAATGAAGGTATCGCCCTGCTCAAAGAAAATTTCGACGTGGAAGTTCGCGACAAAATTTCTCACGACGAACTGCTCGACATCATTCCGAAGTTCGACGCGCTGATTGTTCGTTCGGCGTCCAAAGTCACTGCTGATGTTTTGGAACGCGCAACAAATCTTAAAATTATCGGCAGAGCGGGCGTCGGTGTCGACAATATCGATTTGCAGGCGGCTACTGAACGCGGTATCATCGTCATCAATTCCCCCGACGGCAACACAATCGCCGCGACTGAACACACGTTCGCAATGATGCTCGCCGTCAGTCGCAACATTCCCCAAGCCAATCAGACAATGCACGCGGGCAAATGGGATCGTAAAAAATTCGTCGGCGTCGAACTCCGCAACAAAACGCTCGGCGTTATCGGGCTCGGCAGAATCGGTACGGGCGTCGCCAAACGTGCGCAGTCCTTCGAGATGAACGTTGTCGCTTACGACCCGTTCGTCAGCGATGAACGCGCAAAAAATATCGGCGTGCGACTCGTCGAATTGGACGAACTCTTCAAGACTGCCGACTTTATAACGGTGCACATGCCGCTCACGAACAAGACGAAGGATATGATTTCGCTTGAGCAAATGAAATTAATGAAGCCGACCGTCAGATTGATTAACTGCGCGCGCGGCGGTATCATCAACGAAAACGATTTGGTGACAGCGTTGACGGAAAAAATTGTTGCGGGAGCAGCGATTGACGTTTTTGAGAACGAACCGCTTGCCGAAGATTCGCCGCTGAGAACTTTGCCGAACATTATCATCACGCCGCACTTGGGAGCCTCGACGGTTGAAGCGCAAATCGGCGTTTCAGTCGACGTTGCCAAAGGAATTATCGACGCTCTGAACGATAGACCCGTTGCCACCGCCGTCAACCTGCCGCATATTCCGTCGCACGTCTTAGAAAAACTCGCGCCATTTCTCAATTTGGCTGAACGTCTCGGCACAACGATTATGGGCATGAGCAAGGAACCTATTTCAAGCGTGCAGGTCAAAATCAACGGCAAGATTGCCGACGTGAACTCAAGCCTGATTTCAACTGCGGTACTCAAGGGCATGTTGACTGCCGCGCTGGACACGAACGTCAACTTGGTCAACGCGAACATTTTGGCGGCGGACAGAGGCATTCACCTTTCCGAAATTAAATCGAACATCGCGCGGGACTTCGCAAATCTCGTGACGGTCTCGGCGAACGGAAATATCGTGACGGGAACTCTTTTCGGTAGCGAAGGGCGCATTGTCGAGATTAACGGCTTCCGCGTCGACGTTGACCCGCATTCACGAATTCTCATCTGCCCGCACATCAATCGCCCTGGCGTTATCGGCATGGTCGGCACGCTCCTTGCCAAGCACGCGATAAATATTTCCGGCATGAACGTTGGCAAGACCGCGATTGAAGGTACAAGCCTCATGGTTTTGACGGTTGACAATCCAATTCCGCAATACGTCCTCGACGACGTGAAGTCACTTGAGCCGATATTCGACGTGACGCCCGTTGCCTACGACGTGTAAGGTGTCAGCGTGAAAAAATTTTTTGTTCGAGTCGCCGCGCTTGCGGGAATCATCCTGCTTGGACTGTTCGTCATCGGTTTGCTTGATGATGACGGTAATCCGCCGCTCAAGCCGCCCGAACCGCCAGTCAAAACAATCAGCGTCTACGTTTCGGGACAAGTCAAAAATATTTCCGTCGTCGAACTCGAAGACACGGGCAATTTGCGCATAATCGACGCCGTGAACAAAGTTGGCGGGCTCACCGAAATTGCTGACTCTTCCGCCGTGAACATGTCCGCGCCGCTCACTGACGGGCAACACGTTCACATTCCCGCCAAAGAAATTTTCCTGCAGACAATGCAAATTGCCGCGTCGAACTCGAATTCAAGCGACATGGTCAACATCAACACAGCCGACGCCGAACGTCTCGCCACGCTCAAAGGTATCGGTCCCGCGCTGGCTCAACGAATCATCGAGTACCGCGAACAAAACGGTCCGTTCAAGGCGATCGAAGAAATTAAAAATGTGCGTGGCATCGGTGAAAAGAAATTCGCCGCCTTCAAAGACAAGCTTGCCATTTGACACGCGGTCAACAACTTTGAAACTTCATAAAAAAATTCCCGCCGCTCCAACGAGTGACGGGGATTTTCAATTTGGAATGAGGAATTTGGAATTTGGAATTTGGAATGAAAAACAACTCCTCACTCATAACTCATAACTCCAAACTGATTTCAAACATTCTATTCCACGGGAACCGCGCACGAATTTTATCGTTGCCCGTGAAGGTCGGCAAATTTCTCCGCGCGAACGTCCGCAACAATTCCGAGCAATTATCTTCGGCAGCATAGCGTTTATTGTCTAACATTTCATAACGACCTTCGCCCGCAAGCCAATTAAGCTGACTCGCGACGATTTGTCTGACGTTCGCCTGATACGCCCAATCGTCAAGATAGCGGTAAAGGAGCAGTTCATCGACGAGATTGTCTTCCATGCGCGACGTTAACAACCCTGTACTCAACGCGAAGCCTGAAGAATTTGTCGGTGTGTTCCAACCCGAATAAGCTTGAATTTTGAACAGGAGCCCGCGTTGGCGAAGTTGTTCCATCAGCGCGTTGTCAGAGCCGTTTGCAAAGGCGATGTCCGCGACGATAACTTTTTTGCCTTTGTTAACGTAATCTTGAACAATGTCGACGAAAAATTTTGTGCCGTCGCGTTCCGAAGTGTCATTGGGGTCTCTGCCTGATTCCAAGGTTTTGCCGTCGGGATTTGTGTTGACCGCCAAAATAAAATCTGCGCGGCTGTCGTTGTTGATAAAAGTTGCGCCCGTGGCAGTGATTGCGGCTTGAATCGAATCGTCAATCGTCTCGTCGGAGTAAGCGGGAATCGTCCTTTCGCCACGACCGCGATTGTATTTGACGAAAACTTTCGGCGAAATCTTTGCGTGGAGATTGACTGCCCGCGTCAACAGAACAAGTCCGATTTCGTCAATGCCTGCAGTCGTCAGATATTTTTTGCCGACAAGCCCGCGCCCGTAAGCCAAGAGTTTGCGACCTTCGTTGTGCGTTTGAGAGTAAGGCGCGTTGTCGTCGCGACCGAGCAGCAGATAATCGAAAGTGTTGTCGCGAGCGTAATCGATTAACTTTTTGTTGGCATTGAAATTTTTTGCACGTCGCCCCATCCAATCTTCAATGGCACGCGTTGGAATGAGTCGCTGTAAAAAATTGAATTCTTTAATCTCACGTTGCGTCAAGCCCTCAATCTCCTGCTTGTCCATTAATTTGGTCAAGCGGAAAATATTTGCGCCGTAGTAGCGATAATAATAGGGCTCTTCGTAACCAGACGCCAAACCAGTTCGAGGCGTGCGCATTATCGAGCCGAAGACGTACAGCGGAAGTTTTTTATGTTTCTTGCGGAACTCGGCGAACAAATCGACGCGGGCGAGAATTTCATCGGCGTCGTAGTCATGTTTTCGCGAACCGACGAGACTGCCGTAAATGAGCGCGTCCGACGAAATGACAGCGGCGGTTAAATCTTTCGTGGCGTGTTTATTGAGCCAGTCCCAAAGCAAATCGGGGTCGCCGAGATTTTCGCGTTTGCCCAAAATTTCAATCGGCGGCGAGATGATTTGAATGCCCGCGTTTTCTAGCACCGCAATTGTCTGCTGATTGACAATCGGTCGGTTGTCGTGCGGTATGTACAGAATTTTTTCTTTGACGGCTTTTTTCTTGGCGACGCAATCATTTGAGCCCGTGAGCAGAACGAGTAAACTCAATGCGGCGCAGATGATGATGCGCAGTGCGTGATGCGTAATGTAAATCATCTCCTTCGGGGCTGTCGATAAACTTTTTGAGCTGAACTTTTCAATTAATTTTTTTAATCTACTTTCTTTTGCGTGCCCAAAAGAAAGTAGCAAAGAAAAGGGCACCTCGCGGGGGCGGCTCAGTTTTCACGACATCAACGTCACGACTAACCGTAAGTCGTGGTTCCGGCAAAACGTCCTATCCGTGGACGTGTTGCCGGCGGCCGTCATCCATGACGGCCTCAAATTCTTAAACGTTACTTCTTGCGTTCGGCACGAATTTCGCCCCACAAATCACGCGCCTTATCAAAAATTCTGCGCTCACGTTCACGAACAGATTTATCGCTTATCAGCCGCGAAAGATACGACGTTGCCTTCTGTTTTTCGCCGAGCCGATAATAAATTGCCGCGATGAGGTAGATGACGGCGTTGTCGGTGAGTTCGCCGATTGGAAAATGTTCTTTGGCAAGGGCTGCCTCGTAGAATTCCGCCGCTTTGTTCATGAATTCGGCTTCTTGAACGGTGTCGCCCGCCTCACGATAAACCCAGGCAAGTTGATGAGCGTATTTGGCTGACTTCGACGCTTTGCCTTTGAGAATTTCTTGGAACTTCAACGCTAATCGGAAAGCGGTTGCCGCGTTGCCGACGGTGCGTTCTTCGACGAACGGGACTCTGATACATCTCGTGAGCAAAATATTTCTCAAGATGCCCAAATGACGGTCGGGAATTTTCGTCGTGAAGGTCGCCTCGTCCGCCGCAAAGCCGCAATGTTCGCAGACCCAAACGGTGTACAAGTACGGATTGAAGTTGGCGTAATGGGTGCAAGCGTCTTCGTCGCGGCTGACAACCATGATTCGTGAGCGCGTCTTGACAACCCGCATGGTTTTTTCGCAGATGGGGCATGTCTTCTCGACCACGAAAGTATTTCCAACCATTGAAGCCTCCTTGGTGAGGTTATAGCTTATAGGTTTTCCTATCAGCTATCAGCTTACCTCAAATATTTGTTGCAGAGAGCTTTGAGCTGTGGAGCCGCCGCCTCGGACAAATAATCGGGTTTGAGCCGCCAACCCCAGTTCGTGCCGACGGTGCCAGGCGTATTCATGCGGTTGCGACTGTCAAGTTTAAGAATGTCTTGCATTGGCACGATTGTAAAGCGCGAGTTCGACGCGTAAGCAAACTCAATCAACTTTTTGCAAACGTCATCGGGGCGGCGAACATCAGCACCAATCAACGCGGCAATCGTCGCCTTGCTGTCGTTGTCAACGTCTTCCATGAACCAGCCGACCGTCGTGTTGTTGTCATGCGTGCCGGTGTAAGTGATTGAGTTTTCGGGCGCGACGAAACCGATACGTCCGTACTCGTTGTAGTGCAGGGCGAAATGCAAAACCTTCATGCCAGGGAAGCCGCAATCTTCGCGCAGGGCGTCGACAGCGTCGGTTATGATGCCCAAATCTTCCGCGACAATCTGCGCGTCACCAATCTCTTTGCGAATCTCGTTAAAGAAGTTCAAGCCTGGACCTTTAATCCACTCGCCGTTAATGGCTGTCTTTGCGTCGCCGTCAATCGACCAATACGACTCAAACGCGCGGAAGTGATCAATCCGCACAATGTCGACGAGTTCATAAATCCGCTTGAAACGCAACTTCCACCACTTGTAATGCGTCGCCGCCATCGCGTCCCAATCGTATTGCGGATTGCCCCAAAGCTGACCCGTCGCGCTGAAATAATCGGGCGGAACTCCGGCAACTTTTTCGGGATGACCTTCCTCGTCAAGCTGAAATTCGTCTTGATTCGCCCAAGCGTCGGCACTGTCTGCGGAAACGAAAATCGGCATGTCGCCCATAATCTGAATCCCGCGTTCAAGCGCGTAGGAGTGAAGTTTCTGCCACTGCTGCTCAAATATGAACTGCTCGAACTGCTCACGCAAAATATCATCGGCAAGTTCTTTACGCCACGCCGCGAGAACTTTTTTGTCGCGCTGTTTAATCTGCGAATCCCACTCAATCCAATAAACTCCGCCGTGCTTCTTCTTGATTGCCGCGAACAAAGAGTAATCGTCCAGCCAATATTTTTGAGCCGTGCAGAAATTTTTGAAGTCGTCGGCAAGCTTGGAATCAGTCTTGAGCTTGGCTTTGAAATTCTCGAACGCCTTGGCAAGTGCGGTGTCCTTGAGCTTTGCGACGCTGTCGAATTCGACGAACTTGGATTTTGCAAGCTTGAGCGGAACTTTGATGTCGTTGACGTCAAGCAAACCGTCATCAATGAGCGCGTCGATTGAAATCATCATCGGGTTGCCCGCGAACGCTGACGGCGATTGATATGGCGAATAACCGTAGCCGACGGGATTGAGCGGCAGGATTTGCCAGATTGATTGCCCCGCCGCTTTGAGGTAGTCGACGAACTCGAATGCCTCTTTGCCGAAATCGCCGATACCGTATTTCGACGGCAAGCAAGTCGGGTGCAACAAGATACCTGCGCGGCGGTCGTAATTCTGTTGTTGCGGGACGTGGTGGAGCAAAACGCCTTCGAGAGCCTCAAGCTTGAAATTGACGCGTCCACGAGTGACGAGATATTTTTTATCGGGATTGTCTTCGTCGAAAGCGTCAACGAACGCACCGTTGGCAAAGTCGCTCACGTCGAACGAAACTTCCTTGGCACGATTGCGAGAACGATTGAACGCGACAATGTAAACGTCGTTGTCCGCCTCGTGCCCGAAAATGTCGTGACCGTTGCGAATGACACGAGCATAAGCGACAATGTCACCCTTCGACGGCAGCGGGAGCAATTCGCCGGTTTGCAGGACGAGTTTTGAATTTCTCAGCGCGATAAATTTTTTGTACGTCGCTAAAAGTTCTTGGTCGCCGCCGCCCCACGGATATGGTCTGCGGTTCGTCGGGTCTTTGAAGCCTTGCATACCGATTTCGTCGCCGTAATAAATGCACGGTACGCCCGGATAAGTCATTTGCCAGAGAGCCGCCATTTTGAGCCGAGCTTTGCCGAGTTTCTCCGACGCCTCATCAAGTTTGAATTTCGATTGCTCAAGCGCGGGCATTTGGTCGTAATACGGAGCCTCGCCGAAAATCGTGACGGGTCTCATGATGTCGTGGCTGGCAATCAAATTCATCATCGCGTAGAAATTTTCTTTCGGATAGTTTTCGCGCAAACTCTCCATGCGCCGCATACAAAGTTCGCCGTCAATGGCACCGAGAATAAAATCGAAGATGTGAGCACGCAACGGATAATTCATTGCCGAATCCATTTCGTAGCCGCAGAGATATTGACGTTGAACGCCGTAAGCGATTTTGTTCGACGCGTCTTCCCAAACTTCACCGATCATCACGGCGTCGGGATTAATCTTTTTGAGTTCGGCGAAAAAGGCACGGCTGAATTCGGCGGGCAATTCGTCGATAACGTCGAGTCGCCAACCGCTGATTCCTTCGCGCATCCAATGTTTGAGCACGCTGTCTTTGCCGCGAATGATGAAGTCCATGTAACTCGGCGTGGTCTCGCGGACGTTCGGCAACGTGTGGAAATTCCACCAGCTATCGTAATCGGTCGGGTAGTTCTTGAAGCTGTACCAATCGTAATAAGGCGAATCTTTCGATTGAAACGCGCCAACGGTATCGTATTTGCCTTTGCGGTTGAAGTAGCGGCTGTTGGAACCTGTGTGGCTGAAAACGCCGTCAATGATGATTCGGATACCTTTTGACTTTGCAACGTCGATTAAATGTTTGAAGTCTTCGTTCGTGCCGAGAATCGGGTCAATTTTGTGATAGTCGCCCGTGTCGTAATGGTGATTGCTTTCCGACTCGAATACGGGATTGAAGTAAATCGCGCTGATTCCGAGTTCTTTAAGGTAGTCAAGCTTTTTCTCGACGCCGCGCAGATTTCCGCCGAAAAAGTCGTAAGCGATAATCTCTTTTGAATCAACGTCCTTGAAATAAATCGGGTCGTCGCTCCAACTCGCGTGGAAGACTGCACCTTCCTTTTCGACAATCTCGTTGCCGTCGCGATAAAATCTGTCGGGGAAAATTTGATACATGACGGCGTGCTTAAACCAATCGGGAGTTTTCGCGCCTTTTTGGTAGACGGTGATTTGAAATGCGGGCGGAATGTGGTCGTAGAGTTCGCCGACGCCGCCGAGAAGTTCGGGATTGTTGCCGTAGTAATAAGTTTTTCCGCCCGTGACGATTATGAAGTAATACCAGAGCAAACCGCCGCGTTCGGGCATTTTCACATTGAGCGAGTAAAATTTTTCGGTAGAATCGTCTTTGTCGCGCGTGACGAGATTCGACCATTTTTCACCAGTATCTTCCGTCCACGTGTGCAGAAGAACTTGCTTAATGACGGCGTCGGTTTTGATTGTTATGCCCAAGCGAATTTGCGAGCCAGCTTCCGCCGCGCCGACCGTCGAGCGATAGTAAATGTTCTGCGAATTGTGCAGGACGTTTTTGCGGTCAATCATTTCATCATCTCCAATTCGGGGAGCAGATTTTATTGCTCATTCTGCGGCGCAGTTCTGGCACCGAAAGCCGCCAGCAAATCCAAATAATTTCCGAGTTCAACGAAACGATCCCAACGTCCAGCGCGGTGCATGTCGCCCATAATCTGCCGCACGAAGCTCATACAATTTTTGCGAATGTTGTCGACGACGGGATATGGCAGTCCGAGAATGTGCGGCATTGCGTTTATCATCAGCATAATTTCCGAGAAAGACATTTTCGTGAAGTGCGTGCGGTTCAACGCGCGAAGTGACGCTTCTTCCATGAATTTGCCGCGATTGTCTTTCGGGAAACTGCGACGCAAAATCCCCGACAATGAACGACACGTCAAGAACGTTTCCAATTTGCCCTCAAAAAATTCGTCGGGAACATCTGCGCGGACGGCGGGCAATAAAGTTTTTTCAAGCAGTTGGAAATAACTTTCGCGGTCAAATTTTTTCGGCGGAGTGTAAGTCTCCATGCGTTTGTCGCGATATTCCAAAATGCCCGTGTCGCGTTCGTCGTTGCGGTCGTTTTTGGAGAAAAGATTCGGGTCAGCGGCGCGTTCGTTGAATTCTTCACGCGATTTAGTCACGTAGTCATTGATAACGATTTTGTCGGCGAGAATCGGCTCGTTGCCCCAATACGGGACGCGACCACCGGCGGAGTTGACGGCGAATTTGCCTTCAAAAAAGTAGGCGAAATGCGGATTGACTATGAAGCGAATGTAGCGCGGATTTGCGATTGTCTTGACGAAAATATTTCCTGCGGGCGGAGTTTCGTCGGCGGGCGGTTCAAACCAATCACTAGGAGCGCGGCGCGTGAATCGGTCAAGAACGCCTCTGTCGTAATCAGCCGTTCTGCGATGATTTGAGCCGAAGACTTGCCGATTGATGACAAGAGCCGTTGCGCGTGAATCGTTGCTCAAAACTTCGTCGACGACCTCAGTGATACTCTGACCGGTTTTCGGGAAGATGAACTCGTCCAAATTGATGAACGCCATGTATCGGCAAATGAATCGGAAACGGCGAACGGCGTCGTTGTAAATGGGAACTTCGGCTTTTTCGCCAGGCACTTGGAAACAATCGACTTGCTGTTCTTCAATGTACGGCTTCAAGACTTCGCGATTATCTTCGGTCTCGGTGTTGTCGTACAGAAAAAAATGTTCGACGCCCGCCGCCAGATGATAATCAAGCCACTCTTTGAGATAGCGGTGTGCGCCGTTGCCGATGAGTGCGACTGCCGCCAAATCATGAATAAAAAAATTTTTGTTGACAGACATAAAAATCACCTCGTTTAACGATTGAGGAAAAAATTTCCCCGCGTTCCGTTGAATATTCCCTAATTGTGCCGTCAACCCTTTCAAGACTGCCAAAAAATTTTTAACGCTTGATTCTGTTTTCACGTTGCGTTATAGTTAGCGGCAAATTTTTCAAAAAAAATCCTGCGATAAGGAGCTTCTCATGAAGAAAATTTTTTTTACACTGATAATTCTGTTGGCGACGAGCTTTACGAGTTGCTTTCACGAGCAAGCCAAAACTGACGTAAATCAAATCCCGAAAGACGTTGCGGTCGGCAAAACCGTCGACAAACCCAAAGTCGATAAGCCGATTGCCGAGCCAAAAGTTGACGTGCCTAAAGTTGTCGAGACTCCGATTTTAGCGCAAGCCGGCAAAGATTACGTTCTCGCGGCGGACGATTTGTCGAACCTTCAGCTAACCGACCCGACCGTTCCCGTTTACGACAAATATATTCTGTGGGAGCGGCAGGAAAAAGGTTTGCGGATTGCCCTACCCTATCTTGAGCCGTACTACGAAGAATCGGTTGTTTATCTGACGTTCGACGACGGTCCCGACGATAAAGTCACGCCGCAGATTTTGGACATTCTCAAAGCCGAGGGCGTCAAGGCGACTTTCTACGTCTGCGGCAACATGGTCGACGCCAACCCGAACGTCTTGAAGCGCATTTTCAACGAAGGACACGCTATCGGCAATCACAGCTACGATCATAAATACAAAGAGCTTTACGCCAGCCCGTGGAGTTTCATGGAGCAAATTATCAAAACCGACATTGCGATTAAAAATATTATCGGCGTGCGACCGTTCATTATCCGTGCGCCGGGCGGAGCGGGCAGCATGTTCAGCGCGAATTATTATACGATGATTGACGAATGCGGCTACGTTGAACACGATTGGAACGTTCTGACCGAAGACGCAACGCCGTCCAAACCGAACGCTTCAATGCAAGTCAACAACGTGCTGAAATATTTGGGCGACGACCCGCCGCACACCGTGATTTTGCTCATGCACTCCAATGGCGACAAAGCCGAGACCGTCAAAGCGTTGCCCGAAATAATTCATTTCCTGCGCGATTGGGGCTACAAATTCGGTGTCGTCACGCCGATGACGCCGCAACCTTGGTAAGGAGGATTATTATGCTTTTCGATTCTCACATGCACACGAAATTTTCCGCTGATTCAGTGATGTCCGCGCAGGAGGCTTTGTCGCGGGCGTCGAGTTTGAATTTGGGCGTCGTCTTCACCGAGCATTTCGATTACGGCTTGGAACTTCACGGCAGAAAATTTTCCTTCGACCCGACGATTTACATGAACGAATACAAAAATCTGCGCGGCGACAAAGTGCGTCTCGGCGTTGAAGTCGGATTGAGGAAGTCAGCGCGTTCGGCGAACGAAAATTTTTTGGCGCGTGCCGATTTTGACTTCGTGATAGGTTCAATTCATCTCGTCGACGACATAGACATTTACTATCCCGATTTTTACGTCGACAAGGACAAGGCAACCGCTTACCGCAAATATTTTCGGCAGATGCTTGACGAAGCGACGACTTGCGATTTCGACGCGTTGGGGCATATCGATTATATTTGTCGAACCGCGCCCTACGACGACCCCGAAATTGATTACGAAACTTTCAGCACGGAGATTGACGAGATTTTGAGCGTTATTGTTGCCCGCGACAAAATTTTGGAGTTGAATACTCGCCGCTTCGACAGTGATCGTGCCGTCCGCGAACTTGTGCCCGTTTATAAAAAATATCGCGCTCTCGGCGGGCGTTTCGTCACTTTCGGTTCGGATGCCCACAGAGTCGGCGCGATAGGAAATTACTTTGCCCGCGCGTTGGAATTTGTCCGCGAACTCGATTTGATGCCCGTGACTTTCCGCGAACGCAGGCTTGAAAAATGTTTGACTGCTTGAATTACGCTTGACCTTTCAGCCGCTTGATTTCGTTTTCAAGCTCGGCAATGCGTTTTTGAGCTTGAGACGCGAACTGATTGAACTTCACGAATTGCTGTTGCGCTTGAATCAAATTTTTTTGTTGCGAGTCAATGACGCTGAAGAAAAACGGCACCGTCAAATCAAACGAATCATTCCCCTTATTGAACTCGCGATACAAAATTTCGTAAATTTCTTGAGTGTTCAAGCTCATTCGCTCTTGAAAAGTTCTTTTGAGAGAAACATTGAAAAAAGGATTTATTGCCGCACGAAAATACACCTGATTTTGAAGCAGGTAGACTTTATCGGATAATTCATGTAAAGCTTTTGTTCCCCTGAGAAATGCCGAAACACATTTGGCAATTTGTTCATTCGATGAATCTTTTTTTCGAGTAATCGAAGCGGAAGCATCTTCACGGTAATAATAAATCGGTGTTGAGAGGCGCAAAAGTTTTTTTGCATAGTACAAAACCTGAATCGTCCAAATAAAATCTTCACCAGAAAATATTTTTGGAAAAAATATTTCATATTCAATTAAAAACTCACGGCGGACAAATTTACTCCATGGAGTATGAAACCAACCGCCGTCCAGCAACAGGCGTTGAATATTTTTATTAGGATCGTCGACCGTAAGCGTCGGTTTATCTTCCTGACCATTTTGGAGCAAAATTTTTCCTTCTTTGTCGCGTTCCAATTCTGTCTTTTTTATTTCAGTGTATTTGTAGTAACTGCCTGTGTAAACAACATCGGCATTAAAGTTTTCTGCCGACGTGTAGAGTACTTCCAGTGCGTTTTTTGTGATAAAGTCGTCGGCATCAACAAAAAATACGTAATCCCCGCGAGAAAGTGCACAACCTTTTTCTCTGGGGAAACTCGGGCTTTTCATATTGGCTTTCGTTTGCGCGAGTTTGAGCCGACCGCCGAATTTTTCCATGTAACTTTCGACAATCGAGTAGCTTGAATCGGTGGAACAGTCGTCGACAACTATGACTTCAAAATTTTGAAACGTCTGCGCTAAAATGCTGTCTAAACACTCGCCGATATACTTTTCGGTATTGTACATCGGGATAATTACACTGACCGCAGGCAATAATCTTTGCTCAACGGCGTTTGCGGCACGAGAGGGCTTATTTTTTTTTGCCAAAAATATCACTCCTTGCTTTTGAGACGACGAACTTCATTTTCTAACTCAGCAATACGCTTTTGAGCTTGAATCGCAAACAGATTGAATTGTTGTTGATTGAGTTTGGAAATTTTTTGTTGAGTATTCACGAAAGCGCACAAAGCAGCAACCAAAACGTCATGATCTCCCAAATATTCCCCGAATTTTTCGCGAAATATATTGTAAACGGTAACCGGCAATTCATTCGAGCAAGCTTTGAAAATGCAATTAAAATCTGTTTGTATAAAAGTATTGATGACAGAATAACGATAATCAGGATTCTCTCTGAAAAACTCCAGTTTTTCCATAAAACTATCAAAATCTTTTAAGCTACGAATTGTTCTGTCCATCCATTTGTGCACATTTTGAGGCGGAGTACGCTTACGGGAAGTATTAGAAGTTTCGCTTATTCGCCATATATAGCAGGCATTGGGTATTCGTAAAAATCGCTTGGAACAAAATAATACCTCAAAAGTCCAACCTACGTCATTTGAGCCGATAAGAGAAGGATATTTTATGTCGTTCTCAATCAATAAATTCCGTGACACCATCCTCAGCCACGGCGTTACCCAATAATGATATTTTATTGCCTTGTTAACGCGTGTAGCCATATCGTTTGTTTCGAGTGTAGGTTTATCGACAGGAGGAATTCTTTGAATTTGCGTTTTGGTATCAGCAATATGAATGTTGTTTATAAATTCTTGTTCCGTGCCACTTGACATAAAATAGCTTTCACAATAAATCGTGTCCGCGTCAAACTGTTTGCCGAGCGTATACATTTCTTCAAGACCAGTTCGGGTAAGAGCGTCGTCAGAATCCATGAAAAAAACATACTCTCCGCAAGAAAATTCAAGTCCTTTATTGCGCGGTTCGCCGCCACCACCTGAATTTTTTTTCAGCTTGGTGAGTTTCAGCCGACCGCCGAATTTTTCTGCGTAGCTTTCGACAATTGAGTAGCTTGAATCGGTGGAACAGTCGTCGACAACTATGACTTCAAAATTTTGAAACGTCTGCGCTAAAATGCTGTCTAAACACTCGCCGATATACTTTTCGGTATTGTACATCGGGATAATTACACTGACTGCGGGCAATAATCTTTGCTCAACGGCGGATTCGGCAGGCGTGCGAGAGGGCTTATTTTTTTTTGCCAAAAATATCACTCCTTATCTTCCGTAAGTTTATGTTGACCTAGCATTGTTGTCAACGTCTCACGGGTAAATTTGTACTCGGTCGACGAAAAATCTTGTCCCGAATCATAGCGATTGGATTTCGCGTCGATAATCCCACAGAACGTGTCGTATAACATATCGTTCGTAAAATACTCTTCACGGCGATTTTCAAGCGTAAAAACTTTTTCGGGGAAAATTTTCTCGTATTCGGGCGAAAAATACACGAACATCGGCACACGAAGCATTTCAAACCGAAAAACATCGGGATTATGCGAAATTTCCAAGTCCTCACCGTGATCCGAGAAATAAATCAGCGTTTGAAGGTTCAAATTCGCCTTCGCATAGTCAAAAATCTTCGACAGAACAAAATCTGTGTATAAAATCGAATTCGCGTAGCTCGGAGCCGCCAACATCATTCCTGAACCGTCTTTTGTAACCCATTTCTTGAATTTTCGCGGATAACGGCTGTTATAGTAGATGTGACTGCCCATTAAGTGGAAAACTATAAAATTTTTACCGTTCGGGTCAACTTTATCGAAGAATTTCAATAAAATCCCGTCTTCAAGCTCCGTAAAGTCAAAAGTGTCATCCGTCCACTCCGAAATGTCCGCAGTTTTCGCAACAAGTGTTGTCGCACTGTCAAATTCGCCGTATCGTCCCTGATTGCTGAACCAATAAGTCTTAAATCCAGCTTTTCGAGCCGCATCGACTATCGAAACGCTTTCAAAAAACTCTTTGTCGTTGTATTGGCTCTGTTCGGTCAATGCTCGTTGCAATACAGGCACAGTTTGCGTCCATGAAGCATAAACATTGCGCAAAATAATAAACTTTCCTGCTGTCGGTGTCAAGTTCGGCGTATTTTCCGCAGTAACTTCGTAATCCGGATTAATTTTCGCATCATCGGGCAATTTCGGCGTCGGAAATGTTTTTTCAAGCTTACTTTCAAGCCAAGGCGTATTATCGAACGGAAATTTCGGATTATAGGCGTGCATGTAGTCACGACTCGCACTTTCTCCGATAACCAAGATAATTGTGCCATTCAAATCGTTTTCACCGTCAATTTTCAAGTCCGCAATCCGTTCGGCATAATTTTTCGAGTAAAGTTGCGTTTGTGCCGCATAATCCGTCACAGTTTTCCATAATCCAGCCATTGATGTCTGCGGAACATAAAAAATCAGCGCACAAAAACTTACAATCATCGCAATCGCCGCAGCAGATATTTTTTCCGTGTCAAATTCGATTTTCTGTAAAAATTTCACGTGAGATTTATACGTCAGACGCAATAAAATCCCAATCAGCAAAAAAATTCCTATCGTGAGCGGAATTCCTATCATCGCGCGGATAAATTCTAGCGATTCGTGCCAATTCGTTAAATAAAGTGCCATTAGCGACGCCGGCGACAGACAATGCCACGTCATGCAGTAATAAATCAGTTCGACCAGCGGTATCAGCCAAAATATCAAATTTAGCCCGCAAATAATCGTTGGCGACCGAAAAATTATCAGCAAGCTCGTCAAAAATATAAAAATCGCCGTTCCAACCGCAAAATCATAATAAATCAGCGACATAAACCATTGTCGTTGATATGTCCACGTGAAAAGTAGCGGAAACATCACCAGCCACGAAATTCCCGTCAATAAATTCGGCAGGTGTCGGCGATTGAATATCTCCGTGCTCGACGCGAACTGAATCAGACACAAAAGCGCGATTGTTATCGGTATCGGCGGCAAAAAATATTGCGGTGCGGCAGGTTGTCCTATATCAATGTAAAAAACTTCGCCGAGATAATAATATATTGCCGCGCACAGTAAAAATTTCTTGTTATCGGACATAATTCAGCCTTCCAATATTTTTGATGTAAGGTTTACCGTTGTAGATTCTCGGTCGCGTCGAGTCGAAATTATCGTTGATAATGCTCTTTATCGCGTCAAATGAAGTCGTGCGAATGTCCATGAGCTCCAAAAGCGCGTGAATCAGATAATCCGTGCGATAGGGTCGGTCGACGGCGGAATTCAACACTGAAATTTTTTCGGGATAACGTTCGCGAAAATCCTTCGACGCCCAGACAATCGCGGGAATTTCAATCATGTGAACGTTGCCTTCTTCTTCCGCAGAATGACACGCAAAATCACGACCTTCACAAACTTCCTCGCCGTGGTCGGAAATGTAAATCATCACGGCGTTTTTGTCCTCGAAGCGGCGAATAATTTCGTTGACGATAAAATCGTTGTAAAGGACGGCGTTATCATATTCTGCTGTCACTTGTCGCCAAGATTCTTCGGGTTTGTCTTCATCGGCGGCGGAAAATTTTTCAAACTCGGCTGGATAACGATCCCTGTAAATCCCGTGCGTGCCGTAAAGATGAATCAGCAAGAAATTTTTCTCGGCGGTTGACGCGGCAAGCAATTCGTCAAGTACAGGCAACAGAACTCCGTCAATCTGCCCGTCAACTTTAATTTTGCGTTCGATAGGATCTTCGACGCCGATGAAATATTTTTCGTCACAGCGCACGGAAAAATATTTGTCAAAATTTCCCCATAAACCGAGGGCTCGCTGATTCGACAGCCAAATTGTATGGTAACCTGCGCGGCGCACAATATCAAACAAATTCGCGTGAAAGTACCAATCGTTCATGGACTCGTCTTTTTCGGCGAAAGTGAAAATTCTCGCCATTGCCGGCGAAGTGTTGTTCGCGCAAGCAATCGTATCGTTGAAACGGAAAATTTCTCCGCGCTCGTAACGGGCATTCAAAAGCGGCGTCGTCGGCAGTCGATAGCCGTAAAGTTGCATGTGATTCCTGTCGGTCGATTCGCCCAAAACAAAAATTACGAACGGGATGTCGGATTCATCGGAAAGAATTTTTTCGGTCTCAAGCTGCTTGTCCATCTCGGAGAAAATTTTTGACTCGTTGCCAATCGGCGCGGTGTCGGCAAGATACTGAGCCTCTTTGACCGTGTGCCACGGCGTCGTTTTCAAAAACAAGTTGTTCGTTATGCTTAGCAGAGCGTTGACCGCGAAGCAGATGTAAATCATCATCGGCGGGAAAAAAATTATCAGCAGGTCGAAAACAAAGTGTTTAAGCCTTTCGTCCGAACGTGTTGAAAAAAATTTCTTCAGAGCAAAAATCAACGCCGTCAGCACGAAGATAAACGCCGTTAAGCCGCCGAGCACTTTGAAATTCACGACGTACTCCAGCAAAAATTCTTGGGCTTCGGTCGGGTTTGTGCCGAGTATTATTTGCAATATGTCCATGTTCAGCGGCACGCCGAATTTGTAAAGCAGGAAAGTATCCGTCACGAAGTGCGCCGCAAAGATGATTATCAGCACGCCTTGAATCGGTCGACGGATTTTCAGCGGAAGAAGATTTATCACCGCCGTGACGATTAAAATTGCGAATGCTCCGAACCAAAAATTCACCGCACCGACTTCCAAATCGTCAACGAAAAAAATTATCGGCAGATTCAAAATCGCAAGGACTACAAAAAAATATCCGTCGGCTTTGAGAATTTTTCCGCCGATTGAACCGACAGCGGCGAGAATTTTTTTGATTTTGTTCAATGAAAATCTCCTCCAAGAAGATAAATGACTAACATGAAAAAAAATTTCTTTTCGCGAACGTCAGCCGACAATCAGTTCGACGAGCCAAATCGCAAGCGGAATCGTGACGAACGCAATCCCGATAAAATCGATGTAAACGCCCGTGGAAATCATTTTTGTTATCGGGACGTAGCCGCTAGCGTAGACGATAGCATTCGGCGGCGTGGAGACTGGCAACATAAATCCTAGCGACGCGCTCAACGCAATACCGACCGCAACCGGAATTGGGCTCAAACCCGCTGAAACCGCAATCGTTATCGCCAAAGGTCCAATCATATTCGTCGCCGCCGTGTGACTTGTCAATTCGGACAGCAACAACGCTAACACCGAGAAAACCGCGACTAAGACGACTTGCGAGACTGTGCCGCCCATGCCAGCGACGATTAAATCACCAATCCACTGCGATAATCCGGTTTTGTACATCATGCCTCCCATTGCAAGTCCGCCGCCGAATAAAATCAACGTGCCCCACTCGATACCTGCCGACGCGTCACGCCAAGTGATTGTGAATTCACGTTTGGAAAAGTTCACGGGCAAAATAAACAGCAATAACGCGCCGACCATAGCCGCAATCGCTTCGGGGAAAAGTCTATTGTACATTTTCAAAATCGGACTGTCTGCGCCTAAAAACATGTTCAAAAATCCTGGAATTATCCACAGCGCAACCGCAATCGAGAACGCGAACAACGTATTTTTCTGCGCACGAGTCCAATTTCCAAGTTCGGCAATTTTTTTCTTGATAAATTCTTCTGCGCCGTCAATTTTATCGACATCGGGCGGAAAAAGTTTCGATAGCACGACGTAAGCAATTATAAAATAGACGACCATGGCGATTGCGCCCCAAATCATCCACTGAAAGAACGAAATGTGAATGTTTTGCATTGAATCGAGGAAACCGAGCATGATTAAGTTCGGTGGCGTGCCGATTGGAGTTAAAACACCGCCGCTTGACGCCGCATAAGCCGTCATCAACATCAAACCGGTCGCGTATTTGTATTCTGACAGGTTAATCGTGCGCCCGTTCGCCGCCATCATGTCTTTAATCGAGTTTAAAAGCCCTAAACAGATTGGAAACATCATTGCGGCGGTAGCAGTGTTGCTGACCCAGCCTGAACAGAGCGCAGTTGCCAATCCGACTGCTAAAAAGATACGTTTTGGATTAGATCCGACCCAATTTCTTGATAAAAGCCAGTAAGCGAATCTTTTATCGAGTCCGTGCAACATCATAGCCTTCGCGAGGATAAATCCGCCCATAAAAAGGAAAATCATCGGGTTAGCGAACGCCGAAAAGGCATTTGAAACGGGAATTGCGCCCGTTACGACCGCTAAAGTTGGTCCGAGTAGCGAAGTTACAGGAATTGGAATCGGTTCTGTAATCCACCACAGCGCAACGAGCGTCATAATCGCCAAAAGTTTGTGAGCTTCCAAAGAAAGTGATTCAATCGGCGTAAACATTACAGCGAGAGCCAAAATAGGTGCGAAAATCATTCCGAAAGTTCTTCGACGCCTGTCAAAAGCTTTTTCAGCATCTTTTATTCGTTTTTCTTCGGAATTTTTATCGTGCATTGATATTAACCTCCTTGTGTGCTACAGTTTAGCAACATTTTCCGCTGAATCAAGCGCGAATGCTAAAATTTTTGACGGGAGCGAAAAAAATGACGGCAAGAGAGTTAATGGAGCAGTTGAGGATAGTAAATCAGGAGCGAATGCTTGCGAATTTGCACGACGAGACATTTTTTATGGATTTGCCCGACATAGACGCGCTAAACACGGCAATTATCTTGATAAATTACTTGGCGAACAAAAAACCGACGGATAAAGTGACAATCGCGGAAATTTTTGAAGAAGCGGACATTGAAACTTAAAAAGAACAAAAAAACTCGGAGCTTGCGCTAAAGTTCCGAGTTTTTTTATTGCCGACGAAAAATATCCATGCCATCATATCCCTGCTGTCGCTGCACCTCGTTAGTCTGACAGACTTTGCGGACGAAGGAGGGAGGTGATTGCGGTGGAGGAGCTTTTCTTCCTGTTCACGTTGAATACGGCATCGTCGGCGTTGTTATCGGCGGAGCCATTGTCTATTACATCGTGAAAAAATATTTCTAATGGCGACAGCCGTTAAACTTGCTCGTTAATCGGACCCACAACCGGTTGCGGCAAACGGAACCCCCGTGCAGTCCCACAATTCTGCGCGGGGGTTTTCGTTCGGTGATTACAGTTTTAGAGCTTTTCTTGTGCTTTTCTTCCGCAAAAAATATATCACGGCGTTACGATAAAGTCAATGTTCATGAGCGCGGGACGCGACGCCATGAAGACCGAATCTTTCAGCGAACCGAGAATTCGCGTTAAGTTTAAGGTTTTTGAGCCGTCGAAGATTTTTGCTGAGGCATCGACGTTCACGCTCCACAATTCGACCCACGGCGGCAATTTGTAGCCGAGCGCGGTTGGCATGACTTTTGCACGCACGAAATTTAATTTGCCTTCCGCCAAAGATTTTTCCGGCGTCAATGCGACTTTCACGAAGAAATTTGACGGACGCTTATCGATTTTCATCAAGCTCACGCGCAAATCATTTGATTCAATCGGCGTCCACTCTTCGCCCGTGACTGAAAAAATTTCTAGGAACGTATCGACCTGCGACAAATCGAGCGGACAGGCTCCAAGCGGCGGTTCGTATTGCCAACTGAAAATGAACGACGCCGGCTCATTGAAATTGTCCAAGCCGAATTCTTTAACGCGATTGTCTAAGCCAAGCGTGTCGTCCGAATAAAAATTTTCCTGCTCCTCAAGCTTGAAGTTCGAGAAATCGGCGGCAGTCTCCGTCAAATTCTCCGACAACAACAAATAGCCCGTGTCGTTCGGCAAAGTCTGTCGCTCATTGAATTTGCGCAGAAAATTTTTGACAACGTTATCGCGCCCCATGACCAGCAAATAAAACGGGCGGAAACGATTCGGGTCGTCCCACGAGTTGTAATGGAATTTCGCGGCGTTCAAGCCTACGTCGAAAATGTCGCCGTAAAACGAATTTTTAATGCCGATGACCGCGACGGCAAGATGATTGGCAAAAAATTTATCGCGAAGTTTTTGCGTAACGTTCGACCAATCTGAATCGCTTTCGAATAAGTCTGTGACGATTATCGACAGATGATCGGTGTTCGCGGCGTCGACGACGTTGGCAACGGCGGTTATCGCCTCGACGTAAACATCGGGCGTTGTGAATTGTCGATAACTCCTGCCGTCAAGCGGTCGAATGTTCGCGCCGAAGCCGAAAAATTTAACCGTACCCATTGAGCCGCACATGTCGCCGAGAAGGTCGGGTAGCGTCAGATAAACATTGCCTGCCGCCAACGTCGTGAAGCCCTTCATTGAAACGGTCGCGTCGAAGTAAATGTCGGTGTCGACAGCGTTAGGCGCAGTCAAAATGTTCGGCAACGTCCCTGGCAACGGTGGCACGGTTTGAATTTGATTGCCGCAACCGCTCACGATAAGCAGTATCGCCGCGCAGATTGTCGCTAAAAATTTTTTCATGTCACATCGCTTTAACGGGAATCGGACCGCGTGACAGCGCAATCGTACCCGTGCGAGCAATCTCGACAATCTCGTAGTCGCTCAAAACTTCGCAAATGGCGTCGATTTTGTTTTGGCTGCCCGTCAACTCGATAACGACGTTTTCGCTTGTGATGTCGACGATTTGCGCGCGGAAAATGTCGACGACGTTCACGAGGTCAGCGCGAGTCTGTTTGGTCGCCTTAACCTTAATCATGACGAGTTCGCGTTCAATCGACGGCGATTTGCTGAGGTTGACGATTTTAATCACGTCGATTAACTTGCCGAGCTGATTGACGACTTGGTCAAGTTCATTTTCGGATTCGACGCTGACAACGATATTGATTCGCGTGACGGACGGTTCTTCGGTGTAACCTGCTGAAATGCTCTCGATGTTGAATGCGCGGCGACTGATGAGCCCCGACACGTGCGTTAAAACGCCTGGTTTATTTTCGACGAGCACCGCCAAAAAATATTTCTGCAAGACATTCACTCCCTTTTAACAATTTGGAATTTGAAATTAGGAATTTGGAATTAGAAACTGATTTCGTGTTGAAAATTTGCAAACCGTCTTGTATAATGCAATCGGTCAAAGATTTGACGAGCGTCAAGCATTTTCAAAGGAGGTTCTCTATGAAACGTTTATTCGGAGCTCTGTTGGCACTCATGATGCTGCTGACCTGTGCAGGTTGCGGTGGCGGCGGTAATGAGCCGGACAAACCTGCCAACAACGAGCCAAAATCGGACAAAGTCGGCGCACTCATACCGGCCGGTTTGGACGAAGAGGGCTACAAACGCTGGACTGAAAACATAGCCGAATCCGAAGGAAGACCCGCCGGCTACGTCGCCCCGCGCACTGTCGTTTTCTTCAACGACATGAATTCAATGGTTCTGGCTCTCAAGAACAAACAAATCGACCGCTTCGCAACCTGTAGCAGAGTCGGCAACTACATCGCCGCCCGCAATGACGATCTCAAAGTCGTCAACAACAATTTCAAACCGATTATGGGTTATTCAATGGCAATGAACGATTCCGCTTCAAAACAAATCGAAGAGATTAACGCGGCAATCACTGCCATGAAAGAAGACGGCACGATTGACAAACTCGTTCAAGAAAACATCATCGACTTGGGCGGCAAAGACCCCGTCGCAACACCGATTCCCGTCATCGAAGGCGCGGAAACAATTAAAGTTGCTGTGACCGGCGATATGCCCGCAATGGACGTTATCCTTGCTGACGGCACGCCCGCTGGCTTCAACGTCGCGTTCCTCGCTGAACTCGGCAAACGCATTAACAAAAACTTTGAACTCGTCTCAGTCACCGCCGACGCTCGTACTTCCGCGCTCGTTTCGGGACAAGTCAACGCTTTGTTCTGGGTTCTCGGAACTTACGGCGAAGACGGAAAAGCTCTGCCCTATCCGCTTGACAACATGACAGGCGTTACGGCTACGATTCCTTACCTCATGGACAGCCGCGTTGGTGTCGAGTTGAAGTAATTCGCGAAAATTAATCGGACACATGCAAGCACCTCAACGGGTGCTTATTTTTTTGCGTGGAAAAATTTTCAGTCGCCCAAAACCATTTGGTCAAGACGTTTGCCACCAGGAACCATAGGCAGAACATTTTCTTCTTCGGGCACGATAACATCAATGACAGCCGCGCCTTTCGAGAAAATAATTTCGACGAGCTCATCTTCCAATTCGTCAGCTTTGGTCAGACGATAACCGCGGACGCCCATTGCGTTGGCAATTTTGACGAAGTCGCGCTTGTATTTGAGTTCCGACGCAGAATAGTGATGATTGTAGAAAAGCCGTTGCCATTGTCCGACCATGCCGAGAATAAAGTTGTGGACGATGACAATTTTGATGTCAATGTCGTGGTCAGCAATCGTGGCGAGTTCTTGAATGTTCATCATGATTGAGCCGTCGCCCGTGAACAGCACGACGTTTTTGTCGGGGCAAGCAAGTTTCGCACCCATAGCCGCAGGCAAACCGAATCCCATTGTGCCGAGACCGCCTGAAGTCAAAAATTGTCGTGGCTTGCGAGATTGGAAGAATTGAGCCGCCCACATTTGATGTTGACCGACGTCCGTGACGGCAATGGTGTTTTCGTCGCACAGCTCGCTGATTTTGCTGATGAGCGCACCTGGTTTAATCTCGTCGCCCGAATCATTCCAGCTGAACGGATGTTCCTGCCCTTTGTCGACGGCTTGAGACTTCCACGCGGAAAATTTTTCTGGGAAGTTCGTCAACGACTCGTCGAGCTTTTCACGGAGCATCGGCAACGAATGACGCAAATCGCCCAAAACTTTCAAGTCGGCTTGAACGTTCTTGTTAATTTCGGCGGGGTCGAGTTCAAAGTGCACAATCTTTGCGTTCGGCGCGAAGTCTCTGACGCGTCCCGTGACCCTGTCGCTGAACCGCATACCAATACAAATCAGCAGGTCGCAGGTTTGAATCGCCATGTTCGCGCCGTAAGAACCATGCATGCCCGCGAAGCCAAGATAACCGTCAGTGTAAGCGTCAATGCAACCGAGCCCCATGAGCGTCGACGTTGACGGGCAGCCGAGCCGAGTAATAATCTTGCGCAATTCTTCCGTCGTGTCGGACGCAGTGACGCCGCCGCCGCAGAAAATCAGTGGACGTTGACAATTTTCAATCGCCGCAACGACTCTGTCAACTTCGGAGCTTTTGACGGGATATTCGCCGTTGTAGCCGCGCAGATTGATTTCGTCGGGGTAATCGAATTCGAGTTCGGTGAAGAACACGTCTGCGGCAATGTCAATCGACACGGGACCTGGACGACCTGTTCGCGCGATGAAGAACGCTTCCTTGACAACGTGCGGCAATTCTTCAACGTCCTTGACAAGGTAATTGTGCTTGGTGATTGGCGTGGTGATTCCGCAAACGTCGACTTCTTGGAACGAATCCTTGCCGATAGCGTGATTGGCGACTTGTCCTGTGATACAGACAATCGGCACCGAATCCATGTAAGCCGTCGCGATGCCCGTGATTAAATTCGCCGCACCAGGTCCTGAAGTTGCGATAACGACACCTACTTTGCCGCTAGCACGAGCGTAACCGTCGGCAGCATGAACCGCGCCTTGTTCGTGTCCCGTCAAGATGTTGGGGAAGTTCATTTTGTACATTTCGTCGTAGAGTTTCAGCACGACGCCGCCGGGGTAGCCGAAAACTAATTCGACGCCCTCTTGTTTCAAGCTCTCAAGAAGAGCCTGCGCTCCGTTCATCTTCAAAATTTTTACCTCCGTTACGTTTAATTTGGAATGTGGAATTAGGAATTTGGAATTGCATTGTAGGAAAATAGCGCGTTGTAATGGTCGCGAACAAATTATTCCGCAATAATCTTCATCGTCGGGAAGAGCAAAACGTCGCGGATTGACGGCGAATCTGTCAGCAACATGACGAGCCTGTCGACACCGATACCGAGCCCGCCCGTCGGCGGCATACCGAATTCAAGCGCACGAATAAAATCTTCGTCCATAACGTGAGCTTCTTCGTCGCCCGCCTCGCGTTGCTTGAGTTGATCCTCGAAACGCGCACGCTGATCAATCGGGTCGTTGAGTTCCGTGAATCCATTCGCCAATTCTCTGCCGTAAACGAAAAATTCAAAGCGGTCAGTGACGCGCGGGTCGTCGAAATTTTTTTTCGCAAGCGGAGAAATTTCCGTCGGATGGTGCGTGATGAAAATCGGTTGAATCAAATCGTCCTCGACTTTCGCCTCGAACGCCGCGTTTAGAATTCCGCCGATACCGAAACGTTTTTCGTACGCCACGCCGATTGAATCCGCCATTGCGCGCGCCTCGTCGACAGTCGTGCAAGAGAGAAAATCTTTGCCAGTCTTCTGCTTGACGGCGTCGTTCATGCTGATTTGCGGCGTGTTCGCCAAATCGATTTCAACGCCTTGATAAGTGACCTTCGTCGTGCCGTTGACAGCTTCAGCCGCCGCGCAGACGATACCGCGTGTGACTTCGATGAGGTCGCGATAATCGCCGTAAGCTTGATAAATTTCGACGCTGGTGAATTCGGGATTGTGGCGAACGTCCATGCCTTCGTTGCGGAAAACTCTGCCCATTTCGTAGACGCGTTCGAATCCGCCGACAATCAGCCGCTTGAGATTGAGCTCGGTTGCAATACGCAGGTATAAATCGGCGTCAAGGGCGTTGTGATGTGTGATGAACGGTCTGGCAGCCGCACCGCCCGCAATCGTCGACAGAACAGGTGTAGCAACTTCCAAAAAGTCGCGCTCGTCCAAGTACTTGCGAATCGACTTGATAACCTTGTTGCGCTTGATGAACGTGTCGCGAACTTCGGGGTTCATAATCAAGTCAAGATAGCGTTGACGATAGCGAATCTCCACGTCTTTGAGACCGTGAAATTTTTCGGGCAGGGGACGCAGAGACTTCGCAAGCAGTTTAAAATCTTCGACACGAACGGTGAGTTCGCCGCGTTTAGTTTTGAAAACTTGTCCGCGCAGACCGATGATGTCGCCGATGTCGAGAAGTTTGAATTCGCTGTATTTGTCGTCGCCGAGAACGTCGAGCTTGAAATAAATTTGGATTGAGCCGCTCTTGTCGGCAATCGTCGCGAAACTAGCCTTGCCGTGACCACGAATCGCCATCAAACGTCCCGCGATTGAAACTTCGCCGGCGTCGACTTCGCCTTCAATGTCGCCGAATTCGTTGCGAACGTCCGCCGCGTGATGACTGACCTCGTAGCGCATTCCGAACGGTTCAACGCCTTTATCGACGAAGCTTTGAAGTTTTTCGCGCCGAATTTTTATCAAGTCGTTCTCGTCAAGCGTCGGTTGTTGCTGAAAATTTTTTGCCATAAAAAAATACCTCCTTGAACAGAAGGCATTTTATCAGAAAAAATTTGTTTGCTCAATCAGAAAATATTTTCGAGGACGACTGTCTGGTCGCGATTGGGACCGACGCTGACAATGCCGAGTTTGATTCCAGTGACTTCAGCCATACGTTCAAGATATTTACGGGCGTTGAGCGGCAAATCTTCGTAGCGGCGGACGGAACTGATGTCGGTCTTCCAGCCCGCGAATGTCTCGTAAATCGGCTCAACCTGCGCCAAAATTTTCAAGCTCGCGGGAATTTCGTTGATGATGTCGTCGCCGATTTTATAAGCCGTGCACATTTTAATTTCGTCGAAGCTGTCGAGAATGTCGAGTCTCGTGACCGCCATATAATCGGTACCGCTGAGTTGACCAGCATATTTGACGACGCAAGCATCAAGCCAACCAGTTCTGCGCGGACGACCCGTGACAGTGCCGAACTCGTGCCCAGCCGTGCGGAGTTTGTCGCCGATGTCGTTGAGCTGTTCGGTCGGGAAAGGACCTTCGCCGACGCGTGTGCAGTAGGCTTTGACGACGCCAACGACGGTATCAATTTTTTTCGGCGCAACACCAGCACCGATACCGACGCCGCCGCTAATCGGATGGCTGCTCGTGACGTAGGGATAAGTGCCGTAGTCGATGTCAAGCATTGTCGCCTGTGCACCCTCGAAGAGAATTTTTTTGCCGGCGTCGATTTGAGCGTTGAGCAGAGAAATTGTATCGCAGACGAACGGGCGCAATCTCTCCGCGTAATCGTTGTACTCGCTGATAATTTCGTCGGCATCAAGCGGCGCGTGATTGTAAACTTTCTGCAACGTCAAATTTTTCATGCGGAGAACGTCGCGAACTTTGGTTGCGAATTCTTCAGCGTCAATCAAATCGCAAACGCGAATTCCGATTCTGTCCGCCTTGTCGATGTAGCAGGGACCTATGCCGCGTTTGGTCGTGCCGATTTTATTTTCGCCGCGAAGTTCCTCGCCGAGTTCGTCGATTAATTTGTGCCAAGGCATGACGATGTGCGCACGATTTGAAAGTTTGATGTTCGACGTGTCGATTCCGCGAGCGTTCATTGAGTCGATCTCTTCAAGGAGACATTGCGGGTCGACGACGACGCCGTTGCCGATGACGCAGGTTGTGCCTTTGTACAGAATGCCCGACGGCAGGAGCCGAAGTTTGTATTCTTCGCCGCCGACCGTGACAGTGTGACCGGCATTACTGCCGCCTTGAAATCTGACAACCGTGTCTGCCTGCTGCGCGAGGTAGTCGACGATTTTGCCTTTACCTTCGTCGCCCCACTGTGCGCCGCTGATAACCACCGTTGACATTGTGCAAATCCTCCCTTTGTAGGTGTTAGGGAAATAGGTTATTAGAATGATTACTATTAACCTATTAACCTATTAACCTTCCAACCTAATAACCTTATCTGTTCTCGTTGACGTATTGGCGCATGTATCTGATTGTGTTGTCGCTGATGACGTTGTCTTTCTTCTCGTAATTGATGATGCGGAACAACATGCTGACGCGTTCGATGATAGGCTTGTTGCGCGTGCGGAAGGTCTCGCCGTTGATTGTAAGATCGACGCTGTCAATGGAACGCATACGATACGACACGCCAAGCAAATCCTTGCCGTCAAGCGATTTGATGATGTAACGATACTCCATTTCGCCGACAGCAGTTTCCCACGTCAGCTCGCGATTAAGAGCCTGGTGCGTCAAAACGCCGATGTACTCGCGAATAATTTCATGTGTCCTGGTATTCATAACAATGCCTCCTTGAGTTTGGAATCTTTGACATCAATTTCTGCCGCCATACTTTCGCGGAAGGTGATGAGTTTTTCAGCAAGCGTGTCGTTTTGAAGAGCGAGAATTTCCACGGCGAAGAGTGCGGCATTTTTTGCGCCGTTGACAGCCATTGTCGCGACGGGAACGCCACTGGGCATTTGTACCGTACTCAGCAACGAATCGAGACCTTTGAACGGTTCGGAATTAATCGGCACGCCGATAACAGGTTTCGTCGTCAAGCTTGCCGTGACTCCCGCCAAGTGAGCCGCCATACCTGCCGCCGCAATGAAAATTTGTGCGTCAGAATTTTTGACGGAATCGTAAACTTTCTGGGGTGTACGGTGCGCCGAAGCAACCGTTACTTCCACATTGACGCCGAATTTTTTCAACGTGTCGACCGCCGCTTTCATGACGCCCCAATCGCTGTCTGAACCCATGATGATTGCAACTTTCATAAACGTCCCTCCATGATTGCTTGGCGTGCCTCGTTCAAATTCGGGAAGACTGCCGCGCAGATTTTTTTTATGTCGTCGTTCGGCTGAACTTGGTCGGGAATCATAATTGCCACGCCGCCCGAAGTCGCCGCTGCTTTAATGCCGTTCAAACTGTCCTCGAAGATATAGCACTCGCTCACGGGCAAATTCAACTTTTCAGCCGCAAGCAGGAAAATATCTGGTGAGGGCTTGCCGTTGTCGACCATATCGCCGCCGACGAGAACTTCAAACAGTCCGCGCAGATTTGCACGCGTCAAATTTTTTTCAATGACTTCGACGGGCGCGGCACTCGCAACAGCCATCACGACACCCGACGCTTTGAAGAAGTTCAAAATTTCTTCGACACCCGTCATCAGCTCAAGCTTGCGTTCGGAACAGGCGCGAACTTCTTCGAGCACGCGAGCAAGGTAAGCCTCGGCGTTGATGTTCGGATAAAAGCGTCTGACGATAGCCCGCGACTCTTCGCCGAGATTCGTGCCGCTTATCGCCTTCGGTAAATCGTAATTCTTTTCCTCGCCGAACTCTGCGGCAACGTCGAGCCATGCTTGACGATAAAGTTTTTCCGTGTCGAAAAGCGTGCCGTCCATGTCGAAAATCGCGCCGTGTTTCATACTTCACTCACCTCGCTCGAATAATATCAGATTCGTTTTTCCGCTGTCAACGTGAAAAATTTTTCCTGCGCGGCGGGCATGCGATATTTGCAATTCAGAAAATTTGTGCTATCATTGGCGCGAGAAAAATTTTAGGCACATACGCCGATTGATTGGGAAATTCAGGCAGGAGGGATTCGGTTATGCTGAAAAGTATTGCGGTAATGACATCGGGCGGCGATAGCCCTGGCATGAACGCGGCGGTTCGTGCAGTCACGCGCACGGCTCTTCATCAAGGCGTCAAAGTTTGGGGAATTCGCGGCGGCTATCATGGCATGCTTGACGAAGAAATTTTCGAGATGCAATCCAAAGACGTTGCGGACATCATTCAACGCGGAGGTACCTTCTTGGGCACGGCCCGTTGCAGACGTTTCGCCACGCCCGAAGGTCGTCAGCTCGGTTATAAAAATCTCGTTGATCGCGGCATTCAAGGACTTGTCGTCGTCGGCGGTGACGGTTCTCTGCGCGGCGCGTCAATCTTGAGCCAAGAAACAGGCATTCCTATCGTCGGACTGCCTGGCACAATCGACAACGACGTTTGGGGCTCGGAATATACAATCGGTTGCGACACTGCTGCCAACACGATTATCGACGCTATCAACAAATTGCGCGACACCGCGTCCGCACACCGCAGAACAATCGTCCTTGAGGTTATGGGTCGCAATAGCGGTTGGCTCGCAATGGTCGCTGGCATTTCCGGCGGCGCGGAATATATCCTCGTCCCCGAAGAAGAATATGACCTCGACGAAATTTGCGAAGAGATGAAAGAAGCTTACGACGCGGGCAAACGTTATATCCTCGTCGTTGTGGCTGAAGGTGCTGGCAAAGGTCACGAAATCGGCAAAATCATCGCGGACAAAACCGGTCTCGACACGCGCGTTTCCAAACTCGGTCACATTCAACGCGGCGGTTCCCCGACTGTTATCGACCGTGTCAACGCAAGCCGTCTCGGTGAGCACGCGGCATTGGCAATCATTTCGGGCTTGAGCGACATCGTTTTCGGATTCAATCGCGGTCACGTCGTTTCAATCAATCTTCATGACGCCGTCAACAACAAAAAGCGTCTCAACCCCGAATTCATGCGTCTTGCCAAGGTTCTCGCGTAAGGAGGTTTCACAATGAAAATCGCAATGGCAAACGACCACGCCGGTACACAGCTCAAAAATCAAATCAAAGATTATCTTGAGGCGCAAGGACACGAGGTCAAAGATTTCGGCACCTACGACGAGGGAGCTTGCGATTTGTCCGATTTCGTTTATCCTGCGGCACTTGCTGTGGCGAAAGGCGAATGTGAGCGCGGAATTTTCGTCGACGGAGTTGGTTACGGTTCAGCACTCATCGCCAACAAAATTCACGGCATTTACGCGGCTGTCTGCCAAGATCCTTTCTGCGCACAACTTTCACGCGAACACACCGATTCCAACGTCCTTTGCATCGGCGGGAAAATTATCGGCTCGGCTATCGCAATGGAGATTGTCAAGACGTGGATGGCGACCGAACCTTTGACGGCGGAAAAATATCGTCGTCGCGTTCAGAAAGTTGCCGACATCAACGACAAACATTGCGTGCCTGTGAAATAAACCCAACGCAACAAAAAAAAGCCTCCTGCAACTGAAACAGCGCGGGAGGTTTTTTCTTTGCCAAAAATTATTGAGCGGGCGTCGCGGTCAAAACGTTCAGATTGTCTTCCGTGGTGACGGAATATCTCACGCCGTTGTGAATCACCGTTTCGTTCGGCGAGCGTTTAATCTCTTCGAATAGGGCTGTCGCGTCAATGCCAGGCGTGATTCCCGCAACGAACCCTTGCAGAACCAAAACGTTGAAGAGCGCGTCATTTTTGTCCTCGAACGGCGCAATGAAAATGTTGAGCACCTTGACTTTGCCGTAGTCGTTGCTCAAGCCGACGATTGCGACTTTGTTCAAAAAATTTTTCGCGAAGATTTTGCCCTCGTCCCGCGCATGAAGTTTCAATTCGTCTATCATGAAAATTTTCTTCATCATGAAAGCGTCGGTGCCAGCATTTGTCGCGGCGATAAAATTCTTTATGAAGTTGTTGTAATTTTTTCTGAAGGTCTCGGTGTCGAAGGCGAACTTTGAGTTTTTCGCGGCGGGATTGTTCACGGTGATTGAAATCATTTGGGCGACTTGCTCACGCGTGAATTCAGCACACTCGGCGAAGTGACTGCCCGTCAAAATCAACATGAACGTCAGCGCGACGAAAATTTTTTTCAAATCATTCGCCGCCCTTCGTAGCTAGATAATCTTCCAAAATTTTGCGCTTGGAAATTTTACCAGTCGACGTGCGCGGAATTTCGTTCAACCTGTGGAATTCACGTGGGACTTTGTACAGAGCAAGATTCTTCTGCAGGAATTTTTTCAGCTCACGAACATCAACCGTTGCGCCTTCTTGAACTTCGTAGAAACATGCGCCGACCTGTCCGCGCAGTTTGTCATCGACGCCGATAACCGCCGCATCTTTAATGCCGTTGAATTTGTAGACGACTTCTTCGACTTCGCGAGGATAAATGTTCTCGCCCATGCTGATAATCATTTCTTTGATTCTGTTGACAATGTAATAGTAGCCGTCCGCGTCGACTTTGCCGACGTCGCCCGTGTGGAGCCAACCGTCCGCGTCAATCGTCTCAGCAGTAGCTTGCGGATTTTTCCAATAGCCGAGCATGACTTGACCGCCGCGAACGAGAACTTCACCGACTTCGCCTTGAGGAACGTCGTTACCGTTTTCGTCGACAATACGAATCTCTTCGCCGTCAAGCTGTTTGCCGCAGGAACCTTGACGTTCTTCGCCGTGAGTGGTCAGAAATACGCAAGGCGACGCTTCCGACAAGCCGTAACCTTCAGCGACGGGCATACCGAATTTTTTCGTGAACTCGTTGACGATTTTGTCGGGCAAAGTTGTTCCGCCGCTCATCGCGAATCGAACACTTTTGAAGTCTTCAGGCTTGGCGAGTGCTGTGACCAATTTGAAAATCGACGGCACGATGATAACGTCGGTGATTTCTTGGTCGCGCACCATGTCAACCATATCTTTCGGCTTGAAGACGCGCATAACGTGAAGTTCCGCGCCGCGATAAAACGTGTTGAGCACGGTGCACGTCCAACCGAAGCAGTGATACATCGGCAAGACGCAGAGAACTTTGCAGTCACGGCGGCATTTGAAAACGCTACATTGCCAGGCGTTGTGCACCAAATTTTTGTGTGAAAGAACTGCACCTTTAGGATTGCCCGTCGTGCCGGAAGTGTAAATTATCGCGCAAGGATTGTTGTCGGCAAAATCGTCGGGCAACGCTGGAGCTTCTGGCGAAATTTCTTCGGCGAAAGTCGCGATGTCGTGTTGCGTGATTGAAAAATTTTCCTCGAACTTGAGCGGCTCATAAGTCAGCAGATGTTCAACGCCCGCGTTCTTCAAGATGTAAGCCGTTTCGGGCAAACTGAGCTGAAAATTTATCGGGACGTTGATTGCGCCGAGTGACGCCGCCGCGAAGTAGCTGTAGATAAATTCGGTGCTGTTGCGCGAAAAAATCCCGACGCGATCGCCTTGCCGAATTCCCAACGCGTAAAGACGATTGCGGTATTTTTTTATGCACTGCTTAAGTTGCGCGTATGTGATTCGCCGCCCCTCGTCGACGATTGCAATGTCGTCGTCATGCCCGTGATTTATGATTTCGTGAACCAACAAAATGTTTACGCTCCTTTCGGTCTCAGCGAATTTCTGTAAGCGACGCGGTCAAAAAATTTTTCGACACTTGAATTTATGACGAGTTCGGCGGGGAAATTGTTATCCGCCAAAATTTTTTGCGACAGTTCGTGATTGCCGACATCAAGATCAATGTGCGCGTCGGAGCCCATGATGACTTCCGCGCCGTATTTTTTGCAGGCAGTCAGCATCAATTTAGCCTGTTCAACCGAGCCTTTGCGATGTCCCGTCGGCAAGTAGGAGCTACTGTTGACTTCGAGCAGGACGTGATTATCGGCGGCGGCGCGGGCGATTGCGTCAAAGTCAACGGGGAACTGCGGATTGTCTGGGTGACCGATTATCGTGACGTGCGGATTTCTCATTGCTCCGATAATCGCCGCAGTATTTTCTTCCACACTGCCGGGTTCGATGCATTCACTGTGCAAGCTTGCGATTGCGTAGTCGAGACGTTTCAAAATTTTCGCGGGAAGGTCGGTGCTGCCGGAGTAGTCGATTACGTTGAGCTCGGCTCCCATTGCAATTTTGAGCCCGTCAACTTCGCGGCGAATGACTCTGAAATTCATGAAATAAAAATTGTGAATTGCCCCTGGAACGCTGGGCGCGTGTTCGGCGAGACCGATGAGTTCGAGACCTTTGCTTTTGGCGGCGGCAATGACTTCGCTGAAAGTGCTGTATGCGTGCCCGCTTGCGGTCGTGTGGACGTGAACATCGAGAACATCTTTCATAAAAAATTTTCCGCTCCTTTCGCGGCGATTATAACATAAAATCTTGCCCGCGCAAAAAGTTTCGCATAGAATGTTTTTATCAATGCGGAATTAGGAATTTGGAATTAGGAATTATTTTTTTGTGGAGCTGGAGAAATGTTTTTCTTCGACATTGCAACGATCATGTGGCGCGATTGGATTGTTCTGCGTCGCCGATTGAAAAAATTTATTTTGTCGCGACTGGTGACGCCTGTGATGTACCTAGTTGCGTTCGGCTGGGGTTTGGGACGCAGTATCATCATGACGTCGGGCAGCTACCTTGATTTCCTCGTGCCTGGCATTATCGCGCTGAACACAATGAACGTCAGCTACATGAGCGTGACGGGTGTCCATGCCGAACGCGTCTATCACAAGAGCCTCGAAGAATATTTGAGCGCACCGATTGAGCCGTCAGCGTTCGTGTTGGGGAAAATTTTTTCGGCGGTCGTCAGAGCGTTAATCTCCACTGCGTTAATTTTGAGCGTCGCGGCAATCTTCGGCGCGAACATGAATTTTTTTTCGAGCGTCTCACGTGCGGCGGAGTTTTTGATTGTCGTCGTGCTGAACTCAATGATTTTCGCGGCAGTATGTTTCTGCGCGGCACTCAAAGTCCAAACCTACGAAGAACTTGCGCAAGTCAACACGTATCTGTTAATGCCGATGAGTTTCCTTTGCGGGACGTTCTTCGACACGACGGAATTGCCGCCGCTTGCACGATTGGTAATAAATTTCCTGCCGCTCACGCACACGAGCCGATTACTGCGCGAAGGCTTCGACCTGTCGTCAGCGATAATCCTGTTGCTTTACGCAATCGTTTTGGTGTGGTTGGCAACGCGCATGTTCAAACGTCTGTCTGCGTAAAAAAATTTTTCAGCGATTCGGCTGCCGAACGCGTCATGCTCGGCACGTTAGCAAGTTCGTCGATTGACGCTGACTTTATCTTCGCGATTGAGCCGAACGTTTTAAAAAGTTCCGTGCGACGTTTGACGCCGATTCCCGCCACGTTGTCGAGCTCCGATTTTAAATTGCGAGCCCGCCGAAGTTTTCTGTGGTACGTTATCGCGAACCGATGAGCCTCGTCGCGGATTCGTTGTATGAGTTTGAGCGATTGACTGTCGCGCGGCAATTCAATCGGAATTGATGAGCCTTCGACGAAAATTAATTCAAACTGTTTTGCGAGACCGATGACGGGAACTTGATGACCTGCACCGCGAATTATTTCCAACGCCGAATTCAGCTGACCTTGTCCGCCGTCGATAACGATTAAATCGGGCAAATCGTCGGCTGAAATTTTTTCGTAGCGTCGGGCAGTGACTTCGCGCATTGATAAAAAATCGTCGGGCTTGCCTTCTGTCGAACGGATTTTGAAACGTCGATAACTTTTTTTGTCGGGGACGCCGTCACTGAACACGACCATTGACGCTACAGTCTCCGCGCCTTGTATGTGTGAGATGTCGAAACATTCCATGCGTCGCGGCAGTTTCGGCAAGTTCAAAAAATTTTTCAGCTCCTCGACTGCACCCAACGTTTGAGCAGTTTTTGAGAGACGCCGCGCAGATTCTTCTGCCAAAAATTTCGTCGCGTTGTCGATTGCCATTTCGACCAGCGCACGTTTGACGCCGCGTTTCGGTTCGATTAATTTCACGCCGAGCCATTCGCTCAAAAGTTTCACGTCGTCCGCGGGCAATGTCGTCGGCAACAAAATTTCCGTCGCCGAAATTTCTGCGCGCGAATAATATTGTTTGACGAATTCCGTGACGGCTTGAGCGTCAGTCTCGTCGGTTGCGCCGTTCAACAAAAAATTTTCGCGTCCAGTAACTTTGCCGTCGCGAATGAAAAAAATTTGTGCGCAAGTCTCGCCATCGAGTCGCGCCAAACCGATTGCGTCAACGTCGCCCGTGTCGGTGATGATTTTTTGTTTTTCGGCGATTTTGCGGACGGCAATCAGCACGTCGCGGAGCCGGGCGGCCTGTTCAAAGTTCAGAGCTTCGGCGGCGGAATTCATCTGTGCGGCAAGTTCGCGTTCGACTTGAGCGGTTCGACCTTCCAAAAATTTTTCCGCAGACTTGACAAAGCCTATATAATTTTCGCGGGAGATTTTATTTGCACAAGGCGCGACGCAGCGTTTGATGTGATATTCCAGACACGGACGTTTTGCGAAAGTTTTACACGTGCGCAACGGAAAAATTTTCCGCAGAAGTTGCAACGTCTCCTTGACGGCAAGCCCGCTCGTGTACGGTCCGAAATAACGCGAACCGTCATGAATAACACGGCGTGTCAAAATAATTCGCGGGAATTCTTCGGCGAGCGTCAGCTTGAGATACGGATAACTCTTATCGTCCTTGAGGCTGATGTTGTAGCGCGGGCGATACTTCTTAATCAGATTGCATTCGAGAATCAACGCTTCGAGTTCGCTTGCCGTGACGATCGTTTCAAAGTCGGCAATCTTCGCGACCATCGCTTTGACCTTTGCGCCGTGATTCTTGTTGGCTTGAAAATATTGTCGCACACGATTTTTGAGCACAACAGCTTTGCCGACGTAAATAACTTTGCCGCGAGCGTCTTTCATCAAATAAACACCGGGCGCGGCGGGCAACGTCTTGAGTTTTTCTTGAACAATATCCAAAATCATCACACCTTCGGAGGTAGAAATATGATTACGATTCACACCGACGGCTCATGCTTAGGCAACCCTGGCGCGGGCGGTTGGGCGGCGATTATCGTCGACGAACAAAATCGTCACGAAGAAATTTTCGGCGGCGAAGAACATACGACCAACAATCGCATGGAGCTGAAGGCGGCAATCAGTGCGTTGAAAAAAATTCCTGCGGGCACGAGCGTCGAACTCTTAACCGACAGTAGCTACTTGAAGAACGCCTTCACGAACGGTTGGCTTGTCAAATGGAAGTCGAACGGTTGGAACAACGGTCGCGTGCTCAATCGTGATTTGTGGTTGGAGCTGGACAAATTAGTTGCGAGCCGCAACGTCAAATTCAACTGGGTCAAAGGTCACGCGGGCAACTTCTTCAACGAACGTTGCGACTTTCTTGCCCGCACGACTGCCGAAAAATTTCAGCGTGGTGAGTTTAAAAATACTCCGCCGCCAAAAATTTCCGAGCCGATTGCCTCAAAACCGCAGGAAAATCCTCAACGACCTGTTCAGCTGAGCTTATTCGATTTTTGACGCGGAAATTGTTGCGCCACGACATTTTATCACATCGGCAACAATCCGCTATAATTTTGAGGAGAGATGAGACCGTGGAACCTTCCCAAGAAAATATTTCGACCGTCGTTAACGGTTTCGGACAATTTTATAACTACATGCTCCAAACGAAAGGCTTCAACCTTCAAGAATTCGTGAACTTCATGGAGCCGCGCTTTAAGTCTGCCGGTTATCGCGACGCGTCAAACTCGAAGCACGGCAACATACTTATTTTAACGGAGACAGGCGTCGGCGATTTCGTTTTGAGTAGCGGAGCGATTCGAGAAATTCGACGCATTTATCCTGCCGCCCGAATAACGTTGCTTGCTCGACCAGCGTCGGTCATTCTCGCAGAGGCTTGTCCTTACGTCGACGAAGTGATTGTAGACCCGCAAAGTTACCACCCGATAAACTTATTCGAGTTCTACAGAATTAACTTAATGACGACCATTCGCTTATTGGAGCAGCGTTTCGACATTTGTTTTGCATTTGCTCTTCATGCCAAGACGTTTCTGCTTATGTACATGAGCGGCGCGAAAACTCGCGTGACTTCAATCAAACACGACAACTGGGACGCGTTCAACAAAAGTAATCGTCTTGAGGAAGTTATGATGCGTTTGGCGACGCACCTTTTTCCGTATGGCAATAACGGCATTCATCTCGCCGACAGATTTTTTGCTACCATCGAAAATGTATTGCACCTGCCGGTAGCGAACCGCAAGACCGAAATTTGGTACACGCCTGTTGATATTGCCAATGCGAGAGAACTTTTGCACGGTGCTCAAAAGCCGCTGTACGCTTTTTCAATGGGCGGTACCTCTCAAAGAAAACATTATCCGCCAGAAAAATACGCCCAACTTATTGAAATGATTCTTGCCGAAGAACCGACCGCGACGTTTGTAATTGTGGGCGGTGGCAAAGACGATTTGAGATCTGCCGAGGCATTGAAATCGTTTGCGCCGAAGATTTACGAGCAAAACATCATCGACCTGACGAATAAAATCAACTACCGCCAAAGCGCGGCGGTTATGAGTTTTTGCGACATGTACATCGGCAACGATACTGGCACAATGCACATCGCGGCGGCATTGAATCTCCCTGTCTTGGCGACAAATTGTTTCGCAGCTGACCTTCCGCTTTTGAATACGGACATTCCGCAGATTTTTTACCCTTACGGCGTGCCGAGTGTCGTTGTGCAACCTGCTCACGCTTTGCTGGAATGCAAGCGCGTCGACGGACATAATGCTTACGGTTGCGTAGCGAGAGAGCCTCACTGCATCGCTCAAATAAAGCCCGAAACTTTGTTAAAAGGTTTTCATCTGCTCAAAAAGCGCGTCACGACGGGAACTATCGAGCCTCTCTACATCCACTAAAAAAAGTTGAAAAAATTTTTGCGAGGGTATTGACAAGCGGCTAAAGGAGGTGTATATTGAGCAAGCTTGAT
>CAMUZG010000012.1 GCA_947165145.1 uncultured Selenomonadales bacterium | reverse complement strand
TGAACAATCGGTTGAACGTCGATAGGTTGCGCTTGAGCTTGAACAATCGGTTGAACGTCGACAGGTTGCGCTTGAGCTTGAACAATCGGTTGAACGTCGATAGGTTGCGCTTGAGCTTGAACAATCGGTTGAATGTCGATAGGTTGCGCTTGAGCTTGAACAATCGGTTGAACGTCGACAGGTTGCGCTTGCGGTTGAATGTTGATTTGCCGCCACGTCCTGCCGCCGAGCAAATTCAACATCGATTGCGCGTTGTCGGAATTCGTCTGCGGCATGATTGTCATCAAGTTCGTCACGGGCGCGACTTCCTGCACGGCATCGACCTGCGCGGCTTGAACGTTCGGTTGAACCTCAACTGGGCGGACGGCAAGTAGCGTTTCCGCGTTCATGTTGAAGAGATACGCCGCATTGTTCGCCGCAAGAAAATTCGTCGCAGGCTGATCGTCAGTTGCAACGTCGGATTCAACGTCGGGGACAACTGAAATATTTTCGTCGATAACCGCCGCCCGATTGATGATTTTCGGTTTGTCGGAAGAATTATCTGCGTCGAAAAAAATATCCGCAGGCTGATTATCCTCGGCAATCGGCGCGGAAACATTCTTATTTTCCGATTCAACATTAACGATTGTCTGAGGTGCGTCCTGCGGAGTGTTGCTCGTTCCTTGAGCCTTTTTGTTTGGTTGTGATGTGTCGACTTCCGCGTCAACTTGCGGCTTGTCATCAGCGACAACTTGCGGCTTGTCATTAGTGACAACTTGCGGCTTGTCATCAGTGACAACTTGCGGCTTGTCATCAGCGACAACTTGCGGTTTGTCATCAGCGACAACTTGCGGCTTGTCATCAGCGACAACTTGCGGTTTATCGTCCGTTTCAACTGTGGGTTTATCGTCAGCGTCAATCTGCGCGAAATTTTTGGAAGTGTCCTGCAGATCTTTAACGTTCTGTTTGAGCTCGTCGAGCTTTGCGTTGAATTTGTCCAACGTCGCGCCGAAATTCCGCTTGCCCGCCCGCACAGTAGTTCTATTTCTCGGCTGTGTAATTTGCGAAGTTGTTCGCGTCGACGACGCCGGTTGTTGATTCGGAGCTATCGACATCACGTTTAAGTTGTTTGCCATTTTTCGCCTCACCTCTTTCTCGAAAGTTTATCGAAAGTTTTTCGCGTGCAGTTAAAAATTTTTTTGCGTGACGTCAGTAACGGCGCGGCTTCAATCTTGACAATAACGGCGCGGGCAGTGTAGACTTACGCCATATTTTCTCGACGATAAATTTTGGAAATTAGGTTTGATATGTTCACATACCCGCTTGATGTAATAATGGTTCCGATTCAAGCCGTGCTGTTCATGTTCACGTTTTATTTGTGTCTTATCGGCTTTTGCGGAATGTGGCGGCGTTCGGAAGTCAAAATCACCGTGCCGCAAAAAAAATTCGCCGTGATTGTCGCGGCTCACAACGAAAGCGCGGTCATTGCTCCGCTTATCGAAAATCTCAAGTCGCTCGATTATCCCGACGAACTCTACGACATCTACGTTATCGCCGACAACTGCTCCGACAACACCGCCGAGATTGCCGCGCAGGCTGGTGCGATTGTCTGCAAGCGTGTCGACAAGAAGAAAAAGTCTAAAGGCTTCGCGCTCGAATGGATGTTTGAACGTCTGTTTAACATGGAGAAACGCGGACAAATTTATGACGCCGTGGCGATTTTCGACGCGGATAATCTCGTGCACCCGAAATTCCTGTTCGAGATGAACAACCGTCTTTGCAAGGGCGACAAAATTATTCAAGGCTTCCTCGACGCGAAGAATCCCTACGACACGTGGGTCAGCGGCACGTTCGCGATTGCCTTCTGGGTTATCGATTACGTCAGTCATCTCGCCAAAACCAATATCGGATTGTCGGCTGTCCTCGGCGGAACGGGCATGTGCATTACGATTGACGTGCTCAAGAAATACGGCTGGCGTGCAACCTGTTTGACGGAAGACATGGAATTTACAATGAAGTCGCTTGCCGAAGGTTTGAAGACAACTTGGGCACACGATGCCATTGTCTACGACGAAAAGCCTTTGACGTTCGCGCAATCTTGGACGCAGAGAAAACGTTGGGCGCAAGGTCAATTCGACGTGGCTCACCGCTTTATCCCGAAAATGTTGCGTGAAGGTTGGCGACGCAAAGACATTCGACTTTGGGACGGTTGCCTGTACCTGTTGCAGCCGCATTTCTTGATGCTGTCGTCGTTCTTCTTTTTGATGAGCTACATTCAGCTGATTTTCGGCACGCTCTACACAAACATTTACGCCGTGTTGCCGTCGCAAATCCTAATGGTCGTTATGGTCGCGCAATACGTCTTGCCGATGATAATCTTGCTCAAAGTCCGCGCGAAGCTCAAGTCGTGGTGGTATCTGCTATTTTACCCGCTGTTCATTTATTCGTGGATACCGATAATTTTCTTGGGTTTCATTCACCGCAACGAACACGATTGGGCGCACACGCAACACACGCGCTCCATGAGCTACGACGACTTTGTAAAGAAACGCACATATTAAATCCGCGAAAACCGTTGCGTAACTTTGGAGCCGTCATGGATGACGGCTCCCCGTCGCCCAGAAAACGTGATGTTTTCGAAGGCGACAATCACGACTTACGGGTAGTCTCGACGCTGGAATCGTTTAGACTGAACGCCCCCGCGAGGTGCCCTTTCTTTGCTTACTTTCTTTGGGCAAGCAAAGAAAGTAAGTTAACAAAAATTAAATTTAATTTTGAGCGCGAAAAGTTTACCAACACGCTCTGAACAGGGAGGTGCACGGTATGGGCAAGTTGGTCGTTATCGAAGGCTCGGACGGCTCCGGCAAAGCCACGCAAACTCGCAAACTTTACGGACGTTTGCTTGACTTGGAGGTAAAAGTGAGGCGCGTGAGCTTCCCCAATTACGAATCCGAATCTTCCGCACTGATAAAGATGTATCTTCGCGGCGAGTTCGGCGGTTCAGCGGAGGCTGTCAATCCCTACGCGGCGGCGACTTTCTACGCTGTCGACAGATTTGCTGACTTCTGCCAGTGGAAAGATTTTTACGAGAACGGCGGACTTATTTTAAGTGACAGATACGTCGGCTCGAACATGGTTTATCAAGCGTCGAAGTTCACCGAAGATAAAGACCGCGAAGAGTTCTTGGCGTGGCTTGACGATTTGGAATACAAACGTTTCGGCTTGCCGCGTCCCGACTTGACGATCTTCCTTGACATGCCGCCCGAAGTTTCTGCTATTCTCCGCCGTGAACGTGGGCGCGAAGACATTCACGAAGATGACGCCGCTTTTATGCAGAAAGTTTATGAAGTCTACAGGAGCATTGCCGAAAAGTACAACTGGAAAACTATCGACTGCTCAATCGGCAATTTCGCGCGAACTACTACCGACATTCACGAAAAAATTTTGCCGCTCGTCGAGGAGCTTTTGATTGCCGGCAAAGTTACTTAATTCAAGGGGGAACTTTAGTGGCAACTTATCTTATGGCACCAACTCACGAAAAATTGAATCTCTTTTTCGGCGAATTTTTCAGAGCAATGCGCAAAGCCCCGTCGCAAGCTTACGGACAATTTTTGGCGCGTGCAGAGGAAGAATTCAAACGTCTCGGCTTCCGCGAAAAAATTTCTTCGGGCGTGGAAAATATTTTAATCGTGCGCTTCGACGCAATCGGCGACATGATTTTAACTTCGGGCTTTATCCGTGAAGTTCGTGCAAATTTTCCCCGTGCGCGAATAACTTTGCTTGTTTGCAGCGATGTTCGCCCCGTCGTCGAGCTGTGTCCATATGTCAACGAAGTTTTGTCCTTCGACAGAAATTTGCTGGCGGGAAATTTCGTTAATGTCATGGAAAGAATCGCTGTCTTTTGTCGCGACAATCTTTGGCAGAGGAAATTTTCAATCGCATTCTCGCCGCGTTGGAGTACTGATACTTTTTTTCATTTGGTTATGGCGTGGCTCAGCGGTGCTCGCGAACGAATCGGTTACAGCTCATATCCTTTGAAAAATTGGACGGGTGACCCGCCGCCGCAAGTTGCCGCGCAAGATAAATTGTTGCTGACGAAAAATATCGTGACGCCCCGAAACGTTGTAAGCGACGCCGAGAAAAATTTTTATCTCTTGCAAACTGCGGGGTTCAAAATCACTCAAACGAACATGGAACTTTTTTACACGTCGGCAGATACTTATCGCGCGAAAGAATTGCTTGAAGACATTCCGCCCGCGTGCAAGAAAGTTGTGCTTGGCATTGGTGCGCGGGAGGCAAGCAGATGTTATCCCGTCGAAAAATATTTAATCGCGCTCACTGAACTTGCAAAGAAAAATTTGGTCTTCGTCGTTGTCGGTGACAGTTCGGAGCTCGACGCCGCAAACTTTCTCGAACAAAATCTTCCGCACGGAAAAATTTTAAATCTCGTCGGCAAAACGTCGTTGCGCGAATCCGAAGCTCTCACGGCTCAAGCGGATTTTTATCTCGGCAACGTTACTGGCAATATGCACATGGCGGCGGCTGCGAAAATTCCCGTGCTTGCCCTTTATCGTGAGGCAGTCGACAGGGAAAATATTTTGAACGCTTTTTTGAGCGAGTATCATCGTTTTCCGCCGTATCAAACCAAAACGGTTGTCCTGCGCCCCGCTCATCAGCTTGACGAATGCGAAACATTGCCGCCTGTTTATGGTGGTTGTCATCACCCCGAAGCGCATTGTATCACGCAAATCACGCCGCAGGAAATTATCGCGGGCTTTGAACAGTTGGAGAAAATGGTTTAATTTTTGAGGTGAATTTTTTGCTGAAGGAAGTTTTGATTGTCGAAGGCAAATCCGACGTGGCCGCCGTCAATCGTGCAGTCAAGGCAGATTGCATAACGACGGGCGGCTTTCATTTTAGTCGGCGCACACTCCAAGACATTGCGGCTGCCTACAAACGGCGCGGGATAATCATTTTGACTGATCCTGATTCGGCGGGCGAGAACATCAGAAATTTTTTGTCGAAACATTTCCCTGCGGCAAAACACGCTTACATTCCACGCGACGAGGCAACTGCTAATGACGACGTTGGCATTGAACAGGCGTCACCCGAATCAATCCGCAAGGCTTTGAGCAAAGTTCGCACGCTCGAAATCAATCCCCGCGAAGAATTCACGGCGGCTGAAATGGTTGCGTTCAAACTTGCGGGCGGCGAGGACAGCTCCAAACGTCGCGACAAAATCGGCGCAATTCTCGGCATCGGTTACGGCAACGTCAAAACATTTGTGCGGCGGCTCAACAATTACGGCGTCACGCGCGCAGAATTCACGGAGGCTTTGAAAAATGTTGCACCCGCTGATAGCTGACCCGTTCGCGACACGGCACATCTTGAAAAAATTCAAATTGCGTGCCGTTAAAGGTCTCGGACAAAATTTTTTAATCGACGCTCAAATCGTCAGACAAATCGTTGAAGCGGCTGAAATCTGCGCGGGCGACGAAGTTTTAGAAATCGGACCGGGAATCGGCACGTTGACGCAAGGCTTACTTGAGGCGGGCGCACACGTCACGGCAGTCGAACTCGATAAAAAATTACCCGCCGTGCTCAAAGAAACACTTGCGGGCTACGAAAATTTCCGTCTCGTCGAAGGCGACATACTCAAGCTGAACATCGCCGAACTTATGCCGAGACCGTTCAAAGTCGCGGCGAACTTGCCGTACTACATCACGACGCAGATTTTGTTGACGTTGCTGGAAAAAAATTTGCCCGTGACAAAAATCGTGACTATGGTTCAGCGCGAAGTTGCGGAGCGTATGGTTGCTTCGCCAGGCACGAAAATTTACGGGGCGTTGTCGGTTGCGGTGCAGTTCCGTTCACAGCCGCGAATCGCCTTTGACGTGCCGCCAGAAAGTTTTTTGCCTTCGCCCGAAGTCACAAGCGCGGTTGTCGTCTGCGATGTGCGGCGTCAATCGTTTGCTGTCGACGAAGAATTTTTCGTTAAGGTCGTGCGTGCGGCATTTGCTCAACGACGAAAGACTTTGCTGAACTCGTTGACGGGCGCGGGTTTTTCCAAAGAAAAAATTTTGTCGTCGGGAATTGACGTCACACGCCGCGCAGAAACGTTGAGCCTTGAAGAATTCGCGAAATTATCGAACGCATTATCTTGACACTCCCCACGGCTAAAGCCGGAGGGATTCTTGCTTCAAAGAGAACTGCGCAATGCGTCTTACACTCTCTCCACAAGCGTAACTTCCCGTGTGTCCCACGGTAGATGTGTACTTGTGACCTATCACTTCTGCGGCTCCTACCGGGCAAGGTCTTTAAATTGCCAGGAGGACGGTACACGCGCCCTGTTTCTTGCTAAACAGCCTACCGCTTTTTTAAGCACTTGGTTTTCGATTTCAGCTGTTTTCAAACGCAAGACTTCTCCTTTCCTCAATATTCTTTAGATTTTTATTTTACATTTGTTAGTTTTGAAAGTCAATATGCGCCTTATATCCCCATAGCTAAAGCTAGGGGTCTTACGGCGCGTATGATAAAAAAAAGAGTCGCCACTAACGACGGCTCTTTTTCAATATGCGCACAAAATTTACGACAGGGCTTTGATTATCGTCAAAGTGTTCGTCAGCATTCTGTCGACGTAGTTCAATAAATTTTCGGGCTTTGCTTCGCCCGTGACGATTGGGTCGAGTTCAAAGATTTTCGCGCCCGTTTCGCGTGCGATGGTCTCCGCTGCTTTTGATGAGTATTGCGGCTCGGTGAATATGACTTTGACGGGTAGCGCGTTGATTTTTTCAATCGTCTCAGCGAGTTCTTGCGGCGAAGGCTCCGTGCCTGGTTCGTGCTCGATGACTGCCGCGACTTTCAAGCCGAATTCCGACGCCAAATACGGGAACGCCTCGTGGAACGTCACGATTTCTTTGTTCTGCAACATGTCCAACGAAAAATGAATTTCGTCGCGCAGTGTCGTCAGCTCGTCGACGTAATCCAACGTGCAACGTTTGTACTTGTCGGCGTGTGCAGGGTCGATTTCGCACAGCTTAGACGAAATATTTTTGACTTGAGCAATCGCGTAGGTGATGCTCAACCAAACGTGCGGATTGGGGACGCCGTTTTCCATAATCGGCACAATCGCGGGCGTGTCGGACGCGTTGATGATTTTCAAGTCGGGTCGCGCCTCGGTGACTTTGTCGAGAAAATTTTCCATGCCTAAGCCGTTGACAACGAAAATGTCCGCCGTCTCAAGCGTCTTCATGTCTTCGGGCGTGAGTTGATAATCGTGCAGGCAACCAGTCTGCGGCGGCGTCAAGTTCACGACCTCAACGTTATTTACGCCGCGGGTAATGTTCAGCGTGGCAAGATACATCGGATAAAACGACGTGACGATTTTGAGTTTGTCATCTTTTTTTTCGGAGCCGCAACTCGTCATCGCGAACGTCAGCACAATCAGCACAAGACATAAAATTTTTTTCATGAGCTCAACTCCGATATTCTTCCGCCAATTTTTTGAACAACGGCAGGGAACGTTCAATGGTCTCGGTCTTTATGCAGTACGCCGCGCGAAAATATCCCGCCGCACCGAAATCGGCACCAGGCACCAACAGCAAATCGTATTTCTTGGCACGTTCGCAGAAAGCGTAATCGTCAGCCTCCAACGCCTTCGGGAACAGATAGAACGCACCTTGCGGCTTGACGCACTCGAAACCTGCGGCAATCAGCCCGTCGTAAAGGAGCTTTCCGTTGCGTTCGTACGGCGTAATGTCGACGGTTTTGCCAGCACATTTCGCAACGACCAACTGCCACAGACTCGGCGCGTTGACATGCGTCACAACTCGTGCGGCACCCGCAATCGCACCGTAAACCGCGTTGAAGTTCGCAACTTCATCGGGCACGACGATATAACCGATACGTTCGCCGGGCAGAGAAAAACTTTTGCTGTAGGAATAGCAGACGAGCGTGTTTGCATAAAAATTCGTGACCCAAGGCACTTCGACGCCGTAAGCCAGCTCGCGATAAGGTTCGTCGCAAATCAAAAATATCTCGTGGTCTTGAGCCTTCAAAATGTCCGTGAGCTTAGCGATTGTCTCGCGCGAATAAACTGCACCGCTCGGATTGTTCGGCGAATTGATGATGACCGCTTTGGTTTTGGGCGACAAAAGTTTTTGGAAGTCGTCGAAATCAATCTGCCAATCAGCGGGACGCGGCTTGACAACTTTGAGCGTTGCACCGACGGATTCGACGAAAATTTTGTATTCGGGGAAATACGGCGCAAAGGTGATGAACTCGTCGCCAGCCTCGGCAAGTGCTTTGAAACAAATCGTTATCGCGGCGGCGGCTCCGCTCGTGACGAAAAGATTTTTCCCCGTGAAGTTCGTGCCGAATCGTGCGTTGATGCTCGCGGCAAGCGTTTCGCGAACTTGCGGATTGCCGGGCGCGACTGTGTAGCCGTGAACCTGCGCGGGCTCGTAAGTCTGCAAAATGTCAATCGCGGCGTCGCGAACAAAATCGGGCGTCGGGACGTTCGGGTTGCCCAAGCTGAAATCGAAAATATTTTCTTCACCGACTTCTGCGGCACGTTTGCGCCCGAATTCAAAAATCGTGCGGATTGTCGACTTCTTCGTTCCGAGTTCGTACATTTTGGCTGATACCATTAAAGACACTCCCTTTTATCAATGTGGAATTAGGAATTTGAAATTTGGAATTACAAACCTAACCTAAAAGCTATAAGCTGTAATGACTTGCGCTGTCGGCAAATCAGCTGACCTTAGCCAAACGAATCAATACGCGGGTAATTCGCAAGCCTTCGACTTCCTCGACGTAGAAAGTGTTGCCGTTGCACGCCGCAGATTGTCCGACTTTGGGTTCGCCGCCGAGTTTGTCGTTGAGCCAGCCGCCCACAGTGTCAACGTCCTCATCGTCAATCGTAATGCCGAATTCGTCTTCAAGTTCCTCAAGCAACATTTTGGCGTCGATTGAATAAAGATTATCGGCGCGTTTCTCAGCGTCGGGGCGTTCCTCGTCGAATTCGTCTTGAATGTCGCCGACAATTTCCTCGATGATGTCTTCGATTGTGACCATGCCGGTTGTCCCGCCGTATTCGTCAACGACGATTGCCAGCTGCGAACGATTTTTTTGCATTGTGTCGAGCAAAACGCTGACGTCCATGCTCTCCGGCACGAAGAAAACTTTTCGCGCTAATTTTTTCAAACTCGGCTTGCGTTTACCTTGCAACATGAGTTGAATCAAATCTTTGACGTGCAGGAAGCCGACTATGTGATCTTTATCTTCGTTGCAAATCGGGTAGCGCGTCATCTCCTCGTCGAGAATCGTCGCCAAATTTTCTTCGTAGCTTTTGTTCAGATAAAGGCAGACCATATCGGGGCGCGGAACCATAATTTCGCGGACGTTGCGTTCAGCGAAGTCAAAGACGTTATCGACGAAATCAACTTCCGTATCGTCAACTAGCCCTTGCTTGCGACTTTCTTTCATCAGCAGACGAATTTCTTGAGCGTTGTGCGCGACTTCACCTTCACCAGCCGCCGATAAGCCCAAATGCCGTCCGACGAAGCCCGCAGTTGTGTTGAGTAGCCAAACGAACGGATACATTACTTTCCAGAAAATGAGCATGGGTAGCGCGATGTTGAGCAGGATTTTTTCAGCCGCCGCGATTGCCATTGATTTCGGAGTCAGTTCGCCCAAGATTATGTGCATGGCGGTTATCAGCGAAAATCCCAGCGCGAATGAAATTGTGTGACCGAGCGTTTCATTGAAGCCGAGCGCGTGAATTGCCGGCGCGATGAGACTTGCAACGAACGGTTCGCCGACCCAACCCAATCCCAACGATGCCAACGTTATTCCGAGTTGCGTGACGCTCAAAGCCTCGTCGAGTTCGTCGATTAATTTCTTAGCGTATTTGGCTCGTGTGTTGCCTTCTTGAATCAAAGTTTCCAGACGTGACGGTCGCATTTTTACACAACAAAATTCCGCCGCGACGAAGAAGCCGTTCATGGCTATCAGGAACGCGACGAGAACCATTTGAAGCAATATGGGCACGATGTCCAATTAAAAACCTCCTTGTAGGTTAATAGGTTAGCAGGTTATTAGGTTAATAGCAAAAATTCTAATAACCTAATTCCCTATTAACCTAATAACCTCATAAGAACGATTTGCTGCTGATGGACTCCAGCTCGTAAGGCGTCTCTTGATAAACGTAGTAGTTCAGCCAATTCGCAAAGAGCAAATGAGCCACACTCCGCCACTTGACGACAGGTTCGCGCGACGGATCATCGTTTGGATAATAATTCTGCGGCACGTTCGGATTAAGCCCTGCGCGGACATCACGCTCATATTCATTCCGCAAAGTGTTCGGGTCGTATTCGGCGTGCCCCGTGATGAAAAATTGTCGCGCGCCAAGATTCGCCACGGCATAAACACCGACATCATCAGACTCGGACAAAATCGTCAGCGCGGGAACTTTTTCCAAATCTTCACGGCGAATTTCAGTGTAGCGGGAATGCGGAACATAAAACTCATCATCGAAGCCACGGAAAAGTTTTTCATGCTGAACGCAAAGCCGATGCTTGTAGACGCCCGAAAATTTTTCTGGCAACAAATATTTTGGAATGCCGTAATGATGATACAGCGCGGCTTGAGCACCCCAACAAATATGGAACGTCGACCACGCGTGCGATTTGCTCCACTCCATTATCTCGACGAGTTCGCGCCAATAAGCAACGTCCTCGAACTCGACAAGCTCAATCGGTGCGCCCGTGATGATGAAGCCGTCGTAATTTTGCTGCCTAACGTCGTCGAACGTCCCGTAAAATTCAGTGAGATAATCTTTTGATGTGTGCGTCGGTTGATAAGTGCTCGTGTAAATGAAATCGACTTCGACTTGAATCGGCGTGTTGCTCAGCAGTCGAAGTAGTTGCGTTTCCGTGACGGATTTTATCGGCATCAAGTTGAGAATCAAAATTTTCAGCGGGCGAATATCCTGCGAATAAGCGCGGTCGGCGTCCATGACGAAAATATTTTCGCTTTCAAGGACGTGCGTCGCGGGCAAATTGTTCGGAATTTTTATCGGCAAGATTTTTACCTCCCTAATCCAACGAATAGCGATTGACCCAATTTTGATTGTTCTTGACGTAAGCGCGCAGACGAACAAGACCTTTGTAATCAGGCTCATCGGTTTTAATCATGCGGTACGCGCCGTCGTAATCGTCCTTGAGTTCCTGCCAAGAATTGCTCGGCGTCCACGTTTGACCGTCCTTGATGACCTCGGTGCCTTGCGTCAAGTTGACGGATTTTTTCATGAAGCGGATCTCACTCGTCTTGCCAGAAGAATTTTTAGTAACCTGCCACTCCCACAGAATCAAGTTAGTACCTTTAAGGCGCATGGTCGTCGTGTCGGCGGAAAGCGTCGTTGTTGAGCCATCTTCATCGGTATAAGTCCACAATTCAATCCAACGTTCTTCGGCGGGCGCACGTTTGCGGTCACGTTCGCCCATTTGAAAAACTTCGTCGACAATGGCGCAATAAAATTCTTCGTCAAACGTGCGGGAAGTTATCTCCTTAACGCGTCCTTCTTCCTTCGACCAGACAACTTGATTGTTCGCGTTGTAAAAATCTTCGCGGATATACTGCAGTGTGCGATTTTGCGGATTGATTCTGAGCAATGCCAGACTGTAAGCCAACGAGTGCGGGTCAGGCAGTATGTTGCTTATGCCGTAATTTTTAATCGTCTCGGCGGCTCCCTCGTAGGAATATGTTGTCTTTGTCCACGCCTCAATTTCGATAGCGATTTCCCTGCCGTCTTTGGTGACGACCTTTTTGTTAACCGTCACGCTGTCCGCGTCGAAGTACTTGCTGTATTTGTCGTTGGAGTCGAGCCAAAACCATTCGGTCGCGGCGTCGACTTCAACATTGGCGAAAAGAATCGTCAAGCAGATGATTGCGGTAAAAATTTTTTTGAGCAAGGCAATTCACCCCCTAGCGAGCCGACGATTGATTTCTGCGTCGAGTTCGATGATACCGCTACCGGTCTCCGCGCTGACGCAAAATGTTTGTTGACCAGAAACTTCTTCGACAGCAGCCGCCAAAGCTTTGCCGCCGTCCGCGAATGTGTCCGCCATGCTGATAACGACGATGACTGATACGCCGCTTCTGCGTAATTTGTTAATCCACGCCAGTTCCAAATCGCACGAATCGTTTGTGATTAACATCAGCGCGACTTCGACACTTTGCGCGGATTTTTCGGCAGAGGAGTCTTCAACGTCAACGCCGACCGTATCGACGAGCATGACCTTCGCGACGCCGCCAATCTCCATTGCGGTGAATCCCGCGTCCTGTATAATTTTTTGTCTTGTCAGCGCGTACATAAGGGCGGATTTGCCGCTCTTGCGCTTACCGAAAATGCCAACCTGTTTCATGAGCGCACGCCTCCTTTTTGCGGCGATTATATCAAACTTTAAAAGGTAAGTCGACAAGTTGACGCGCTGTTAATATTTTTTTAAGTTTGCGGTCGCAAGCGTCCGAAACTTTGAATTTCGATTTTAAATCTATTCTTCTACTTTTCTTTGCGCGCACAAAGAAAAGTAGCAAAAGAAAGTGCGCCTCGCAGGGGCGTTCAGTCCAAACGATTCCAACGTTGAAACAACCCGTAGCTCTTAGTTCCGGCAAAACGTCCTTTCCGTGGACGTGTTGCCGGCGGCCGTCATCCATGACGGCCTCTGATATGCGTCACGTTGCTGGCAACTGCGAGCCCGAATTATTGACAGGAACTGATTCAACTTGTAAAATTGGCGGCGAACGGAGGCGATCAGTTCAATGAAATATAAACGTGTAGTTTTGAAGTTGAGCGGCGAAGCTCTTGCTGGCGAAAAAAGTTTCGGCATATATCCGCCCGTGGTCGAAAGTATTGCTCGACAAATTAAAAGGATTCACGAGGCAGGGCTTGAGGTTGCAATCGTCGTCGGCGGCGGAAATATCTGGCGCGGACTCAGCGGTTCAGCTAAAGGCATGGATCGCGCGTCGGCGGACTACATGGGCATGCTCGCCACCGTCATGAACGCGCTTGCTTTGCAGGACGCTCTCGAACAGCTCAAGGTTTTCACGCGTGTTCAAACCGCTATCGAAATGCGCGAAGTTGCCGAGCCTTACATCAGACGCCGCGCAGTTCGTCACTTGGAAAAAGGTCGCGTCGTCATCTTCGGCGCAGGTACTGGCAATCCTTACTTTTCAACCGACACGACGGCTGCTTTGCGTGCTGCGGAAGTCGAAGCGGACGTTATTTTAATGGCGAAACGTGGAGCCGACGGCGTTTACGACTGCGACCCGAATCGTTTTCCCGACGCCAAAAAGTTCGACTCAATAAGCTACATCGATATTTTGAACTTAGGACTGCACGTCATGGACTCCACGGCAACAAGCCTTTGCATGGACAATCATATTCCGCTTGTTGTCTTCAACATTGACGATCACGAAAATATTTATCGCGCCGCCATCGGCGAAACAATCGGCACAACAGTCAGCTGAATTCAATGTGGAATTAGGAATTAGGAATGTGGAATTATAATTCCTAATTTCTAATTCCCAATTCCAAATTGTTAGAACGGGGGATTTCAAATGACCAAAGACGTTATCAAATCGGCGGAAGATCGCCTCAGCAAAACTCTCGACGCGCTCAAAAAAGAATACGGCACACTCCGCGCAGGACGCGCCGCACCCAGTCTTCTCGACAAAGTCACGGTCGATTATTACGGCACACCGACGCCCGTCAATCAAATCGCAAACGTCACAGTGCCCGAACCGCGTATGATTATGATTAAGCCTTACGACAGAAGTTCACTCCGCGAAATCGAACGCGCCATTCAAAAATCCGATCTCGGTCTCACGCCCAACAATGACGGCACGATGATTCGTCTTGCAATTCCGCAACCTACGCAGGAACGTCGTAAAGAACTCGTTAAAATCGTCAGCAAGAAAGCTGAAGATGCTAAAGTCGCCATGCGCAATATCCGCCGCGACGCCAACGAAGCAATCAAGAAACTTGAAAAGGGCAAAGAAATTACCGAGGACGACCGCAAAGACGCGCAGGAAGAAATGCAAAAACTTCTCGACAAATATATCAAGCTCGTCGACGGCGCACGTTCCACCAAAGAAAAAGAAGTCATGGAAGTTTGATTCAATTAGGAATGTGGAATTAGGAATTAGGAATTGAGTTTCAAACTTCTAATTGAGGTGAACTATGTGGGAGAGCGACGGCGACTTGCTTGCGCGAGTCGACAAAAATAAAATGCCGCGGCACGTGGCTATCATAATGGACGGCAACGGACGCTGGGCAAATGGTCTCGGTCTGCTACGGAACGCGGGGCATCTCGCCGGCGTCAAAACCCTCAAAAATATTTTGAAGACCGCAGTCAACCTCAAGCTCGAAGTGTTGACTGTTTACGCCTTCTCAACGGAAAATTGGAAGCGGCCTCATTCCGAGGTCGACTTTTTAATGAATTTGTTTTCGGAATATCTTGAGCGCGAAAAACTCGAAATGCACGAGAACAACGTCCGCATAAAATTTTTGGGGCGCACGGAAGATTTTTCTCCCGCCTTGCAAAATTTGATTCATGATTCAATCGAACTCATGAAGAACAACACCGGCGTCATATTTAACGTCGCGGCTGATTACGGCGGTCAAGACGAAATCGTTCGTGCCGCGCAGAAATTGGCGCAACGTGTCGCAAACGGAGAATTGTCGCCCGAAAATATTTCCACGCAACTTTTTGAAAATGAGCTGGACACCGCAGGTCAACCGCCCGTCGATTTGCTGATACGAACGAGCGGCGATTTGCGCGTCAGCAATTTTTTATTGTGGCAGGTCGCTTACGCCGAGTTCTGGTTCACCGACACGCCTTGGCCGTCATTCACGCCCGAAGAATTTGTCTCGGCTCTCGTCGACTTCGGCAAACGGACTCGTCGTTTCGGTGCGCTCAACACTTAAGGAGAAATTTTCATGACAAATGCCCCCGTAATTTCTGTAATTATTCCGATGTACAACGCGGAAAAATATATCGGCGAATGTCTCGACAGCATTTTGGCGCAGACGTTCCAAGATTTTGAAGTTATCGTTGTAGACGACTGTTCCACCGATTCAAGCTACTCGGTTGTCGAAAGTTATAAGGAAAAATTCGGCGGACGACTCAAATCAACAAAGACTAAAAAAAATTCGGGCAGTGGCACCATGCCTCGAAATATCGGTATTACGTTATCAAGAGGAGAGTATATTTTTTTCATTGACAACGATGATACCTTAACGTCGACGGCTCTTGAAGAAATGCATACTACGGCAAAACAATTTAATGCTGATGTCGTTCAATGCGAGAAATACTACGGTGTTCTTGAAAAATTCTGGTACAACGCTGATTTCAGAAAAAAACTTGGACCTTCCAGTTACAAACAAGGTAGCTTTGTGGATAAACCGACTTTGATAACGGATAATCTTGCCGAGAGAGTCATGAAAATTCATCAAAGGCACTTCATCTGGAACATATGGGCACAACTTATTCGTCGCGATTTCATTTTTGAAAACCAGATTAAATTTGTTGGCATCATATCTGATGACGTAATTTTTACAATTTGTGAAATTTGCTCTGCAAAAAGATATGTCCTTGTTCCCAGTGTGATAAATTATTACAGAGCACGCGAGGATTCGCTTATTCATCGCAATCTTATTCGTCCGAATATTGACCTAGAAAAACATTTGCATTGCTGGATAACAATGATCAAATGCGGCGTCAAATATCTTGACGAATTTTTAAACGGACAAGATTTTTTCGCGCAACATACCGAATTGAAATACATGTTATTTGATGTTTTTGTCAAAGATATGTTACGGTATGTATCGGGAATTTACGCCGGAACGCCAGCTTTTGCTCTTGACAAAATTTTACGAAAAGAATTTGGAAACGAAGATAACACAGCTCTTACAACATTTATTTTTAGTGAGCTTAATATTTGTCGTTTATACCTCATGCAAGCTCAAGCTCGAATTGCTCAGCTTGAAACGCAATTAAAAAACAGTCAACAACGAGTCGCCGAACTCGAAGCGCAATTAAAAACTAAGTGAGGAAGTGTCGCCTTTGGCTTTAAGAATTATCACGGGGATTATCGGAATTGCAATCGCGGCGTTCGTGATTCAACACGGCGGTGCGCCTTTCGCGGGGTTCGCGATATTTTTATCGTTGCTTGCCTGGCACGAATATTCCGGCGTGTTCAGACGGGCTGGCGTCATCACGACGTACATTTTCGGCGCACTGACCTTAATCGTGCTTTTATGTTGCGCGTGGCTCGGCAACGTCGAAGAACTTTTGGCGGTCTTGACAATCAGCATGATGATGATTTTCCTGCTGACGGTTATCCTGCGCGGCAGTACTCGCCCAACGGATGCTTGCGTCTCGGTTGCGGGGATAATGTACATCGGCTTACCGTTCGCACATCTAATTTTCCTGCGCTTTTTGGCGGACGAACCTCAACCCGGCGAGAAGGTCACGACGGTAAAAGAAATTGCCACGAACAATGCCACGATTCTTGACAAGCTCGACCTAGGCAAATTTTTGGACTTCCTGCCGACAATCGACCTCAGCTTGAATTTGAATGTCGACGCGGGTTGTGCTCTGGTATGGGTGCTGTTCGCCTGCACGTGGGCGAGTGACACTTTTGCTTACTTCGTCGGCTCGGCGTTCGGTTCGCATAAACTTGCATCGTCGATAAGCCCAAGCAAAACCGTCGAAGGTTTTCTCGGCTCGATTATCGGCACGATTGCCACGGCGATAATTGTCGGCACGGTTATTTTCGGTCTGCCGCTCGTCAAAATGGCGGTCGCAGGCTTTATCCTGTCGATTGCGGCGACGTTCGGCGATTTGGTTGAGTCGGTGCTGAAACGTTTCGCCAACATCAAAGATTCTGGAATTTTCTTGCCTGGTCACGGCGGAGTTCTCGACCGTTTCGACAGCATATTTTTCACCGCGCCAACCTTCTATTACTTCGTGATTTTGGCGGGGATTGCGTAAAGGGGTGTTTTGATGATTCACGTCTGCTTCGGACTGCACGACAAGACGGGGCGTTATTCTAAATTCACGGGCACGACGATTCTGTCAATCTTCGAGAACACAACGTCCGATGTTACGGCTCACATTCTGCACGACAACACGCTCACTGCCGACAACCGCGACAAATTCATTTACCTCGCGGGACGCTACGGTCAAACCGTGAAGTTCTATAATGTCGAAATGCTCTGCGCGGACAAAATCAAAAAAATCATTGAACTGATTCCCGCCGCAAAATCCGCCTATTCCAGTATTGCAACTTTCTATAGATTTTTTATTCCACAGCTTTTGAAGCCGAACATTGACAAAGTTATTTATCTCGATTCGGATCTCGTCGTTAATCTTGACGTGAAGGAATTTTGGCAAATTGAACTCGGCGATAAAATTCTCGGTGTCGTTCCCGAAATTTTTAACAGAAATGATGTTCAAAAAGCTTTTCCGCTTGTTTCTGACGGTTTAATCAGTCCGGAAAATTATTTTAACGCGGGAGTTTTGCTGATGAATTTGGAAGCGTTGCGCAGTGAAAAAGATGCCATTATCAACGCGATAAAGTTTACTTCTCAAAATTCACGCTACCAAAAATTTATGGATCAAGATATTTTAAATTTTTGTTTTTCAACACGAGCAGTTAAACTTTCCAATATATTCAATCGCTTTACGATTTATGCGCGTAAAGCAAATGAACTTACCTTGGAGAAAAAAATTTATCACTTTGCGGGCGCAGGATTGACAATGGACATGAGCGACCCTTTCAATCGGCTGTGGATGAAATATTTTATTCGGACGCCGTGGTTTGACGTTGATACAATCGGCAGAATTTACAACGGTTTCAGGCAAATGCACGTCGAACTTAAGCAGTCAATGGCAAACGTCTCGGCAATGATGAGCGGTAAAACTCGCGCGTTCTTCACCGCGCCGCAAAGTGTCGACGCAATCAAGAAAATTTTTTCCGTTCGTGCTGACGAAGAAATTATCCTTGCCGAAAATCAAACGTCGCTGAAAAAATTAATCGACAGCATGAACGCCTCGCGCGGCAGAAAACTTTTCTTTATCATTTTGCAAGGTTTCCCGTTCCAAATTCTGAATCAGTTGGGCTTTGTGGCGGGCAGAGATTTTGTCAACGGCATGGACTTTTTGTCGGAGGCGCAAGGCGTGTCGTTCAATTCGCACCCGCTTATTAAGGCAATGTGAAAATTTTTATCGGAGATACTTATGAAAAAAATTGCAATCCTCGGCTCGACAGGCTCAATCGGCACGCAGGCTCTCGACGTTGTCCGCAATCTGCCCGAAGAATTTTCCGTTGAAGTTTTGGCGGCGAATTCTAACGTCGAATTTTTTGCGCGGCAAGTCGAAGAGTTTCACCCGAAATTGGCAGTTTTGTCTGACGAGTCGGCTTATAGAATTCTGCGCGAAAAAAAATTTCACGGCGTCGAAATTGCGGGCGGTCGTCAAGCTTTCATTGACGCGGCGGGCTTTGACGGCGTCGAAATTGTTTTAACGTCGATGAGCGGCTTTGCTGGTTTGGAGCCGACGCTCAAGGCAATCGATTGCGGCAAAAATATCGCGCTCGCCAACAAAGAAACTCTCGTTGTTGCGGGCGAACTCGTCACGAAATCTGCGCGGGCTCGCGGCGTGAAAATTTTGCCTGTCGACAGTGAGCACGGCGCGTTCTTCCAATGTCTGCAAGGCGAAGACTCTCGCACGATTGAAAAACTTTTGCTGACAGCTTCGGGCGGACCTTTCAGAGGCAAACATCGCGACGAACTTTTGAACGTCACGATTAATGAAGTTCTTGCTCACCCGACGTGGAATATGGGCAGAAAAATCACAGTCGACAGCGCGTCACTTGTCAACAAAGGGCTTGAAGTCATTGAGGCGAAATTTCTTTACGGCGTCGACTACGACCAAATTCAAGTAGTCGTGCACCCGCAAAGCGTCGTTCATTCGATGGTCGAATTCAATGACGGTTCAATAATCGCGCAACTCGCCGCGCCCGATATGCGATTGCCGATTCAATACGCGCTGACTTATCCGCGACGACTGCCTTCGCCCGTCAAACGATTGAACTTTTGGCAGATGAACGCGCTGACATTTGAACAGCCCGACATTGAAACTTTTCTCGGATTGAAATTTGCATTCGAGGCGGGCAGAGCGGGCGGAACGTTACCTTGCACATTCAACGCGGCAAATGAAGTCGCGGTAAATGAATTTCTGCGCGGGCGAATAAAATTCTTGAATATTTACAACGTAATTGATAAAGCAATGACAAGTTGCCCGTTCGTCCAAAATCCGACGCTTGAAGATTTGTTGGCGGTGGACGCAGAGGCTCGGCGATTGTCGGCTGAATTTATCGGAAGGAGACTTTGATTTGATTTTAACGATAGCGGCGGCGGTATTCGTCTTCGGATTGTTGGTACTCGTCCACGAGTTTGGGCACTTCATCACCGCAAAAATGACGGGTATGCGCGTCGACGAATTTGCAATCGGCTTCGGTCCTAAACTCATCAGTAAACGTTACGGCGAAACGGTCTACTCACTGCGTGCGATACCGCTCGGCGGCTTCAACGATATTGCCGGCATGGATCCCGATAACAACACGGCGGGCGAACGCGGCTTTTGCGAAAAACCGATTCTCTCGCGAATGATTGTGATTTTGGCGGGCGCGGCGATGAATTTCCTGTTGCCGATAATGCTGTTCTTCGTGATTTTCGCAACGCTCGGCGTGGCAAAACCGTCACCAGACCCGATTATCGGCGACGTAATCCCTGGCATGTCTGCGGAAAAAGTCGGGCTCAAATCGGGCGACATAATCCTCGGCGTCAACGGTCAAGCTGTTGCCACGTGGAAAGACTTCACCGACAAGCTTAAAACCGTTGAGGCGGGTCAGGACATTCAACTCGAATACAAACGCGGCGAACAAGTCAACAGCGTCACGCTCACACCGAAATACGACGCGCAGAAGAAACGTGCATTGGTCGGCGTGCAAAGCTCAATCGTCTACGAATCGAAAACTTTGTCCGAATCGTTTACGATGTCGGTCACTCACACGAAGGAAATCACCGTCGCAATGATTGACGCAATCGCGAACCTGTTCAAAGAGCCGAGTCAGACAGAAAATCTCGCGGGACCAATCGGAATAATTCAGATGTCGGGGCAAGTCGCCGAACGCGGATTTATTCCCCTGCTGAATTTCGCCGCGCTGTTATCAATAAATCTCGGCATTGTGAATTTGTTGCCCGTGCCTGTGCTTGACGGCGGACACTTCGTAAATCTGTCAATCGAGGCAATTCGCGGCAAACCGCTCGGCGCAAAGGCAATCGCTTACACGCAACGGGTCGGTATCGCTCTCCTGCTGATGTTAATGCTCTTCGCCACAAAGAACGACATTGTCCGCGTCTTCATGAAATAATCGATACGAAAAATTTTATCCGTCGAAAAGCTCGGCGGATTTTTTTTCGGAACGCGCGATTTGTAATTGACAAAAAAAAAAAACAAATATTATAATGCACAAAGCAACACTCAAATTTTTTCGCAGGGAGATGGTTTTATGGCTAAGATTTACAACGAGAAATCCAATACAGTCATCAACGGAACGAGCGACAAAAACACAATCGAAAATGGCGGTCAGGTGTGGGAATATTACGAAGGAGGATCATCTACTAAATGGCACGACGGCGGCTCGAATGTTACAATCAACGGCGGCGCAAGATACGATTACATCAGAAACTGGAAGGGCAACAATGTCTCAATCTTCGGCGGTGCAGGCGCAGATAATCTCTACAACTACTTGGGCTACAGAGTAACAATCAACGGCGGCACGGAAAACGATTATATCGTCAACCAAGGCGACAACACGTCGATAAGCGGCGGCTCGAACGTCACAATCAACGGCGGCGAGGGCAACGATCGCATTGTGAATTACTACGGCTCGAACGTTTCGATAAGCGGAGGTATGGGCGACGATGAAATCATAAATGACGGCGAAAGTGTGACGATTGACGGCAACGAAGATGACGATAGAATTGTCAACGAGGGCGACAACGCAACAATCAGCGGCGGCGATGGCGACGATTACATTAACAACGGCGGCGAGAACGTCACAATCAACAGTGGCGCAGGCAACGATGAAATTAACAACACTGGCAATTCGGTAACAATCGACGGCGGTGCGGGTAACGATTACATTTACAACCTCGGTATCAAACGATGGAACAATGAAACTGAGAAATGGGAAACCATACAGCCCGACAACGCAACAATCGACGGTGGCAACGGCAACGATTACATTTACAACAGCGGCAACAGCGTCACAATCGACGCGGGAACTGGCAACGATTCTATTGAGAGTAGCGGCGACTATGTGACGATTACCGGCGGTGCGGGAAACGATACGTTTTATAATGACTGTTATCGTCAATCTGACGGCAGTATTTACTACGACGATGATTCCGTCGGTTCAAATGTCGTGTTTAAGTACAGCTCAGGCGACGGCAACGACATTGTATACGGCTTCAAATCGAATTCAACGCTATCAATCACGAGCGGTTCCTACTCGACTAAAAAGAGCGGCTCAGATGTCATTGTCACGGTCGGAGACGGCAAGATAACTTTGGGCGGCGCGGCGAGTCTTTCAAACGTCAACATAAAAGGCACATTGAGCGGCGGCGATTCAAGCAACTCCACTCTGATTTACAACGAGAAGTCCAATACTCTTTTAAGCGGCACGAGTGGCAACGATTCAATCTACAATGGCGGTTGGTGGGATGGTTCTTCGCATGACGGCGGCTCGAACGTCACAATCAAAAGCGGCGCGGGCAACGATTCAATTCGTAGCAATGGCACAAACGTTTCAATAAATGGTGGCGCGGGCAACGATCACCTTAACAACTCTGGCGACAGCGTCACAATCAGCGGCGACGAAGGCAACGACCACATATCTAACACTGGCGACAGCGTGACAATTGACGGCGGTACAGGTGACGATTCAATCAACAACGAAGGCTACGAAAACATGACTTACAACGTTTCAATCTATGGCGGCAAAGGCAACGACTACATCTACAACGATGCTGACGGCGTAACGATTGATGGAGGCACAGGCAACGACGCAATCAAAAACTGGGACAACAGTGTTTCGATTAACGGCGGCATAGGCAATGATTCAATTAATAACTATGGTTCGCAAGTTACAATCAACTCTGGCGCGGGTAACGACACTATTTACAATAATTACAACGGATTTTATTCTGAGGAAGTCTCAAATGTTGTATTCAAGTACACTTCGGGCGATGGTAATGACATTGTTTACGGTTTCCGTGCAGATTCCACGCTGTCAATCGGCGGCGGCTCCTACTCGACTAAAAAGAGCGGCTCAGATGTCATTGTCACGGTCGGAGACGGCAAGATAACTTTGGTCGGCGCGGCAAGTCTTTCGAGCGTCAACATCAAAGGCACATTAAGCGGCGGCGGCTCAGATAACTCGACGCTGAAGACCGTCACCAATTCGACAAAATCCCCCGTGTCAATCGGCTCGGCAATTAAAAACGTCGACGCCTCGACACGCACGACCGCCGTTAAAATTACGGGCAACGCTCTGAACAATTCAATTAAAGGCGGTTCAAATAAAGACACGCTCAGCGGCGGCGATGGTGCGGATACTCTCAGCGGCGGTAATGGCAATGATTTACTCTATGGACAGTCGGGCAACGATAAGCTCTACGGTCAGAACGGAAATGATTCACTGTACGGCGGCATCGGCAATGATTCGCTCAGCGGCGGTGCAGGTGACGATTATCTCAAAGGTGGCGACGGCAACGACATTTTCATCTACAGCGCGGGCAACGACGTTATCGCCGACTTCACGGCTGGTCAAGACAAAATCAAACTCTCTAACGCGTCAATCAAAAGCGCGACCGTCAACGGCTCTGATGTCGTCTTCACGCTCGACACGGGCAAATTAACCGTCACAGGAGGCAAGAATCAAAATATCACCATAATCGACGCGAACGGCAACGAGTCCACTAGAAAATACGGTACAGGCAATTCGACACTCAAGACCGTAACCAATTCGACCAAATCTCCCGTGACAGTTGGCTCTGCAGTTAAGACAATCGACGCCTCTAAACGCACGACTGCTGTAAAAATCGCGGGCAACTCGCTGAACAATTCAATTAAGGGCGGCAATGGCAACGATTCGCTCAGCGGCTTGGCGGGGGACGACAAAATCACTGCAGGCAACGGTAAAGACACTCTCACCGGCGGCGATGGTAACGATTTGCTCTACGGTCAAGCAGGTGACGATAAAATTTACGGACAAAGCGGCAACGATTCACTGTACGGCGGAAGCGGCAAAGACTCGCTCTGGGGCGGCATTGGTAATGACTTGCTCAAAGGCGGTCTCGGCAACGATTATCTCAAAGGCGGCGACGGTTCCGACACGTTTATTTACGGCGACGGCGACGGCAAAGATACAATCACGGGCTTCGACAACGGAGACTTGCTCCAAATCACGGGAACATTCTCAACGTCTTACAACAGTTCGAAGAAAGAAATTTATTTCAAAGTCGGCTCGACAGCGAAGGCAATCACGCTGACCGATTTCACCGCGACAACTTTCCATGTCAACGACGATACTTATCAGCTTAGCGGCAACAAGTTCGTTAAAAAATAATCTCGGCTCATAAAAAATTTTCCCGTCACGTTGCTGGCGGATTTTTTTGTTTGCAAACTTTGTGTTAGAATAAGCGCAAAAATTTTTGAGCCGAAAGGAAAGTTTATGTCTCCCGCAAAAAAAAATTCGACGACCTTAACCGCATTCGTGCCGCCGATCGTCTTCCTGCTGTTCGATTATGTCGGCGTCGTGCTCAGCGAACACCTTGCCTTCATTCTGCGCGATTGGCTCGACTATTGGAATCGCGTCACGTATCTCTATTCCGACGCTTACATTTACGGTTGGGTGCCGCTGCTGTTTATCATCTTCCTCGGTCAATCGCGTTCATATCGGCAAATGAAACCCGTCGTCGACACAATGCGCGACATCTTTCAATCGGTCTTCGCGGGCTGGATTGCGTCAATCATCTTGATTTACTTCCTCAAGGCGAGCGAGCAATCATCGCGGCTGTTTATCGCGCTGTTCGGGCTGTTCGTGCTGATTAACGTCTGCTTGATTCGTTACGCCGTGCTCAAGTTTCTCAAGCTACGAAATATTTTTTACGAGCCGATAATTTTGATTGGCGCGGGACTCACGGGCGAACGGCTGATAAATTTTTGGCAATCCGATTTGGGCTACCGATACAAAGTTCTCGGCTTGATTGACGACCACCCCGTCAGCGCGAACTTGCCGAAAAATTTCCCGATACTCGGCGGCTTCAAAGATTCACGCGGGGTAATTCGTGCCGCGAACGTCCAAACCGTCATCATCGCCGCGCCTGGTCTCGACAAACTCAAATTGCAAGAACTAATCAGCGAAATTCAGCCGCACGTCAAAAATATTTCGTTCGTGCCCGATTTGATTGGAACGCCGATGTCGAGCGTCGAGCCCGCGATTTTATTCAGCGAAAAAATTTTGATGCTCAACCTGCGCAATAATCTATCGCGACCGTACAATCGCGCTTTCAAAAGAATTTTCGACTTGACGCTAACGATTTTCGGCGGGCTGATGATTTCGCCGGTTCTGATTGGAATTGCGATTGCCGTGGCTATTGAGAATCGCGGACACGTTATCTTTGCTCACCGACGCGTTGGAGCCGCAGGCAAAAAATTTTCCTGCTACAAATTTCAAACGATGGTTCCCGACGCCGAAGAGAAGCTTAAAAAATATTTGGCGGAAAATCCCGATGCTCGTCGCGAATGGGAAGAAACTTTCAAATTGACCGATGACCCGCGCGTCACGAGAGTTGGAAAATTTCTGCGTCGTACGAGCCTTGACGAATTGCCGCAGTTGTGGAATGTGATTCGCGGCGAAATGAGTTTGGTTGGACCGCGTCCGATTGTTCAAGCCGAAGTCGTCCGTTACGGCAAAAATATCCGCGAATATTATATGGTGCTACCTGGTATAACGGGCATGTGGCAAGTCAGCGGCAGGAGCGACACCACTTACCCCGAACGCGTTGCGATGGATACGTGGTACGTCCGCAACTGGTCGGTTTGGATTGACATCATGTATCTGTTCAAGACCGTCAAGGCTGTCTTCAGCGGTAAAGGCGCGTATTGAATTTGGAATTAGGAATTAGGAATTAGGAATTTGGAATTAGGAATTGCTTATGAGAAATTTTTGGCTTGATGTGATTTTAATCGTGCTGTTCGTCGCCGAGATGAGTTTTCATTTTCTGCCCAAAGTCCTGCACGAAATTTTAGGCGTCGCGCTGACGGTCGGCTTTACCTTCCACGTTGCGATAAATCGGCGGCGGTTTGTCTCTCTGACAAAAAAAATGTCGCCGAGGAAAATTATTTCCTTGACGACGAATTTCGCGTTGATAATCTGCGCGGCAATCATTTTCGTTAGCGGCGTGTGCATGTCGAATTACCTATTCACGGACGCGGTTAGCCCTGAACTGCGGCGCAACATGACGCTCCACCAACTGCACGTCGCGTTACCGTTCGTCATGATGATTTTTATCGGCGTGCACGTCGGACTACATTGGCAAGAGTTGCGGCAACGGCTGATGAAATTTTTCAGCACGGGAAAAATTTTCGGCGCGATAATCGTGACGTTATCGGCAATCGGTTTGGCGGGAATGTACTTGAATCGTGTCGGCGACAGAATTTTGATGAAGCACATCTTCGCGACGCCCGCGACTGAATTGCCCGCCGCAATCTTCGTGGCGATGATCTTCGGCGAAATAATTTTCTTCGCGCTGATAACCGTACTGCTTGACAAAAAGTTTCGCGGTGAGCGTTGAGTTTTTTTCTGCAACAAAAAACCTCCGACGTTATCGGAGGCAAGCGGAAATGTTCAGCTACGATTTTCTAGTGCGACGAGTTTATCAGCACCGTAGCGTTTGCGCAGAACGGGCTTTTCGATTTTGCCTGTAGCATTGCGTGGCACTTCGGCGAAGATAATTTTCTTCGGGCGTTTGTAGCGCGGCAAGTCGAGGCAGAAATTGTTAATTTCTTCTTCGGTGCAGGTGACGTTCGGTTGAAGTTCGACAATCGCCGCAGAAATTTCGCCGAGCCGACGGTCAGGCAAGCCGATAACCGCCACGTCTTTAACCTTGTGGAATTTGTGCAGGAAGTCTTCAATCTGCACGGGATAAATATTTTCGCCGCCGCTGACGATAACATCTTTCTTGCGGTCGACGAGAAAATAAAAGCCGTCCTTGTCTTGATGAGCCATGTCGCCCGTCAAAAGCCAGCCGTCTTTTAAAACTTCAGCAGTCGCTTTCGGGTCGTTGTAGTAGCACGTCATAACGCCGGGACCTTTGACGCAAAGTTCGCCGACGTCGCCGCGAATGACTTCAACGCCGAGTTCGTCGACAATCTTGCACTGCCAACGATAACCGGGCACGCCGATAGCTCCAACTTTGTCGACGTTGTCCAAACCGAGATGAACGCAGCCAGGTCCTGTCGATTCGCTGAGCCCGTAATTCGTGTCGTAGTCGTGGTGCGGAAAATATTTTTTCCAACGACGAATCAAACTGGGCGGGACAGGTTGCGCACCGATATGCATGAGCCGCCACTGGTCAAGTTTATAATCTTCCAAATTCAAATCGCCGCGGTCGAGTGCGTCAACAATATCCTGCGCCCACGGCACCAACAGCCAAACGATTGTACATTGCTCCTTGCTGACGGCGTCCAAAATAATTTCGGGCTTCGTGCCTTTGAGCAAAACAGCTTTCGAGCCAGCGACTAAACTGCCCATCCAATGAAATTTCGCGCCCGTGTGATAAAGCGGCGGTATGCAAAGAAAATTGTCGTCACGACCCGTGCGGTGATGACGTTGTTCCATCTGCGCGGCCTGCGTCAAGCTTTGGTGTTTGTGAAGAATTGCCTTCGGAAAACCCGTCGTGCCCGATGAAAAGTAAATCGCGCCGAAATCGTCTTCGGAAATCGTGCCGACGTCGGGCTTCGCGCTTGAGCAATCGTCAACCATAATGTGATAGCTTTCGGCAAAACTTGGGCAGTTGTCGCCGACGTAAATGAGCAATCGACCTTTGCTGAGACGTTCGGCGTTAATCTCAATGCGCCCGATGAATTCGGGTCCGAAAATAATCACGTCGACTTCGGCAAGTTCCGCGCAGTACAAAATTTCGGCGGCGTCGTAACGGAAATTGAACGGCACGGCAATCGCACCAGCTTTGAGCACGCCAAAATAAATCGGCAACCATTCCAAGCAGTTGTACATGATGATTGCAACTTTGTCGCCGCGACGAACACCGCGTTCAATCAGCAGGTTTGCGCAACGATTTGCCTTCTCGTTGAAGACACGCCACGTAATTTCACGACGATACGGCGCGAAGCTTGTGGACTCGATTAAACTGTATTCTTTCCACGTCATGCGGCGACCGTCCGCCACGGCAGGATTCAATTCCACGAGCGCAATCTCATCACCGTAAAGTTCGGCATTGCGCTCAAGATATTCCATAACGGGCATAAACCTTGCTCCTTTGTCGATAAAATTTCAAACGCGCCTATTCTACACCGTTGCGCCGAAATTTTAAAGCCGTTCGACAGATTTTAAAATAGCTGTCAGGAAAATCTGCTGAAAGCTGATAGCTAAAAGCCAGCCGTTTTCTTTTTGACAAGACAGCATGGTGAATTTATAATGAACGGGATTTTTCTGCTTTGTTAAGGAGAGATGGCTTTGAACTTGAAAAAAACTTTGGCGGCGATAATTGCAATCCCGCTCATAATGTTGAGCGTCGAGGCGGCTCCCGAAGGACGAATGCCCGCTTCCGAACTCATGCGATTAGACGAGGCTCCGCGCGGCGAAATTGCTCGTCCCATGCAAAAGACGCTTACTTCCGAGAATTCGGGCATGAACCCGGGCTACTCCGTCACGCCAATCGAGAACACTCGACCCGTTGCACCAGATGACCCGTTGCCGAACGTCACTGCCACTGCGGCTATCGTCATTGAGGCGTCAACAGGGCACGTCCTCTACGAACGCAACGCCGATCGACGCATGTTCCCCGCAAGCACGACGAAGATGATGACGCTCATAACCGCGCTCGAAAGCAATCAGCTTGACGAAATTGTCACGGTCGGACCAGGTGCCTACAACGCTGACGGTTCGACGCTTTGGCTTGACGTCAACGAAAAAATTCCGCTCGGCGAATTGCTTTACGGCATGATGTTAATCAGCGGCAACGACGGCGCGATTGCCATTGCCGAACACTGCGGCGGAACTGTCGCGGAATTCGCGGCACGAATGACTAAACGCGCTCAAGAACTCGGCGCAACCGGCACGAATTTCACGAACGCTAACGGTTTGCCCGACTCCGAACACTACACCACGGCTCGCGATTTGGCGTTAATGGCGGCTCACGGTTTCACGCTCCCGCACTTTGAAGAAATCATCAGCGCGAAGGAAGTTTCTTTCCCGTGGATTCACGACAGCACGAAACTCCTGCGCAATGAAAATCAAATGCTGTGGCTTTATCGCGGTGCCAATGGCGTCAAGACGGGCTACACCGACGCGGCGGGACGTTGTCTTGTCGCCTCCGCCAAACAAAATGACGTTCAACTTATCGCCGTCGTGCTCGACAGTCTTTACATCTGGAACGATTCGATTTTCCTGTTCGACTACGGTTTCGGGCGCGTGTCGTCGCAGAAATTGATTGAGCCTGGTCAAATCGTCAAGACGTTGCCGATAACTTCGGGTCGTCGCAAATCAATGCCGGTCAAAACGGCGGGCGAAATTATCATGCCGGTATTTGACGGCGGCGAAAGTAACGCTTACAGTCTCGTCTACGATTTGCCCGAAACGTTGAACGCACCGATAACGAGCGGCGAGACAATCGGCAAGATACGCGTTGTGCTGCCTGACGGTCGTGAGGCGGCTTCAGTCGACGTTGTCACGACGCTTGACGTTGAACAAAAATCTTTCTTCCGACTGCTACTCAACAAAATTCGCGGTCTTTTCGCATAAAGGAGAGCTTAACATGAGCAACAGAATTCAACTTGCCGACGAACTTCATCGCAAAGGCTACAGCTGTTCGCAAGCTGTGGCGGTCGCCTGCGCTGATTTGGTCGACGTGCCGAAAGAAATTCTATTCCGTGCAACCGAAGGCTTCGGCGCGGGTATGGGCACTATGGACGGCGTTTGCGGCGCATTGACGGGCGGATTGTTAATTGCGGGCTTGAAGAACAGCAACGGCAATCTCGACGCACCAAAATCCAAAGCCGCGACGATGAAAATTTCTAAGGCAATGCTGACGAGTTTTCGCGACAAATGCGGATCAATCACCTGCCGTGAACTCAAAGGCGTCGGCACAGGCAAAGTCCTTTGTTCCTGCCCCGACTGCATTAAACACGGCGTCGAAGTCGTCGAAGAAAATTTGACTTGACTTGTTGCCGTCACAACAAAAAAGCCGTTCGACCAACGTCGAGCGGACTTTTTTAATTTGGAGTTAGGAATTAGGAATGTGGAATTATAATTCCTAATTTCAAATTCCTAATTCCTAATTGCAATGCGGGCGTTTGGGAAGTTCAGCGTGGCAAAGTAGTCGTCGAGAGTTTCTGCACGTCGAATCATTTCAACGTTGCCGTTCTCACGAATCAGCAATTCCGCGCTCCGAAGTTTGCCGTTGTAATTGAAGCCCATTGCGTGACCGTGCGCGCCCGTGTCGTGAATCACAATCACGTCGCCAATATCGATATGCGGCAGACGGCGATCGATTGCGAATTTGTCATTGTTCTCGCAAAGGGAGCCCGTCACGTCGTAAATCCTGTCGCAGGGGAAATTTTCTTTGCCGAGGACGGTGATGTGATGATAGGCGTTGTAGAGCGCAGGACGCATCAAATCTGACATGCACGCATCGAGCCCGACATAATTTTTGTAAGTGTTCTTCTTGTGCAGGACAGTCGACACGAGCCAGCCCGCAGGTCCCGTCATTGCACGACCGCTTTCCATTGCCAAACGAACATTGCCCAAATCATTCGGAACTAAAATTTCGCGGAAAAGTTTTTCGACGCCTTCGCCGACCATTTTCAAATTCACGGGCAATTCGTCGGGGCTGTACGGTATGCCGAGTCCGCCACCCAAATTCACGAACTCGAAATTGATTCCGAGCTGATTTTTAATCTTAACGGCAAGCTCAAACATAATCCGCGCCGTGTAAATGAACGTTGACGCCTTGCGCTCGTTGGACGCAATCATCGTGTGCAGACCGAAACGTTTAATGCCGCGATCGAGACAAATTTTGTACGCCTCAAAAATCTGTTCGCGCGTCAAGCCGTACTTTGCCTCGGCGGGGCGTCCGATGATGTCGTTGCCGTCGTTCATGATGTCCGCAGGATTGTAGCGGAACGAAATTATTTCGGGCAGTCGAGCGTTGCGCTCAAGGTAATCGATGTGCGTGATGTCGTCCAGGTTGATAATCGCGCCCAAGTCCAAAGCTTTGCGGAACTCGTCGGCAGGCGTGTCGTTAGACGTGAGAATGATACCTTCGCCCGTGACGCCGGCTGCCTCGCTGATGAAAAGTTCAGCGATTGAACTGCAATCGGTGCCCGCTCCATCACGCGCCATAATTTCGACGATGTAAGGATTCGGCGTGGCTTTAACGGCAAAATGTTCGCGAAAACTCGGTGCCCATTTGAAAGCCTCGCGCAGTCGTCGGAAATTCTCGCGGATATTTTTTTCGTCGTAGATGTGGAACGGTGTCGGGAATTTTTTTATCACGTCGCGCAAAACATTTTCGGGTAGCGGAAAAATTTTCGGCGTTTGAAAAGTTTCGGCGGGATTCTCGTTAATCATGAACGGTTCCTCCGAGCAACTTGGCTTTCAAGTTGAAGTAGCCCTGCGTGAAGTAGCAACCGTTCTGCGACTCGTGACGCGCTCCGTAAGGTCTGTCAGTGACCGCAAGGATCGGAGGTGATTGAATTCTTTTTGCAACGCCCATTCCCGTGAATTGTTTCCACCAACGTTCCAAATCAGAAGTGAAATCATACGCGGACGGAAAATATTTTTCGACGAGCCCAGCCTCAATGCCGAGCTCATCTTCAAGCGTGCCGTTGTCGTACAGCGTCAAAATATCTTCGGGCGTCAAATCGTGTTCGACAAAAGCGCGGAACAAATAATCATGATACGGATATTTGAGCGGGTCGCCCTTGCCCTCGTCGACGTTTTGCGCGTTTGAAAGTTCAGCACTGGGCACGATGTCGATAATGCCTTGCGGAATGACTTCGCGGCAGAAAATTTTTTCGTTGAAGTGACGAGCCAAAGCGTACACTTGAAATTTCCACAGGTCAGCCAACGCGCTCAAAAATCCTGCCGAGTCGCCGTAAAGTGTCGCGTAACCAACGGTTGATTCGGCTTTGTTTGCGTTGCAGGTGAAAACGCCGCCGATTGATGCCGCAATCGCCGCCAAAATTCTCGAACTACGGTCGCGGGCTTGAATGTTCTCACGGACGAAACTCGACACGCTAATTCCGACGCCTTCAAGCTGTTTGACCGTCCAATCGACAGATTCTTGAATCGGCACGACAAGATATTTGCAACCGAGATTGCGGGCAAGTTGTTCGCTCAAATTTTTTGTAGTTGCGGAGTTGAAGACGCTGGGCATGTTGACGAGAACGACATTTTCCGCGCCGAAAACGTCGACGTACAACGCGGCGGCAACCGCAGAATCAATTCCACCACTTGCGCCGATAACGACTTTGTTCAAGCCGATTTGCTCCAGAAAATTTTTCACGCCAAAATTCAGCGCACGATAAATTTTTTCGACTTCAGATTCTTCAGGCAGGTCGAGTTCGGGCAACTTGTCAATTCTGTCCAGGTCGATGATGTTCATCTGTTCCTCGAACGGTTTGATAGCTTGAACGATTTTGCCGCGTGAATTGAAGACTGCGCTGTTGCCGTCGAAGGTGTAAACATTTTTGCCGCTATTCTGCACACCAACCGCTCCGACGCGAATCATCGGACAATTAATTTCTTCGGCGGGAAAATTTTTGTCGAGACTGAACGGCGCGGAATGAAATCTTACGCAAAAATCCGCATCACCGCTGAAATCCCAATCGTCGAAAGCAAATTCTATCTTCCACGGCAAATCCTCCGTGTCGACGAGTTCGCCGTCTTTGGCAATAATGTAGTCTTCAAAAATATCGTCTGAGTCGTCACATATCACGAAAATATCTTGGCTCGCCGCGATGATTGTTCCAATGTAATGTTGGCAATCATTTTGGAAAGTTTCTTGATCCCATGCGCCTTCGCTGAGCATTTGTCCTTGAGTTGAGAATTCGGGGAAGATGACAATGTCCGCGCCTTGAGCCCGTGCTTCGTCGATGAAGTACAAAATTTTTTCTGTGTTGAGGTCGGGGTGCCCCGCCGTCACTTTCATTTGAACGTAAGCTATTTTTGGCAAGTCAATCGCTCCTTTCAATCGTTCGTGAAATTTTTTCATAATCTACACCGTCAATGCCGCGCTGTCAACGAGTAAAGGGGCAGATGGTTGATTGTAAACTCTTTGAGCCGTTCATTTCAATCTGATTTTTAGCCCGCGTTCTTTTGAAAGTCGGTAACGTTGGTGGTAAAATGATTTCGACGCGACGTTGTTGTTGAGAAATTTTGAACGGGGTGATAATTTGTACGAAAAAATTTTGCAACGTGCCGAATATGATTTTTTGCGCGAAGACGAACGCCTCGGCGAAAATATTTTGTATCTTACGTTGGCGGGCTCAATCTCGTACGGGACGAACAACGCCGATTCCGATGTTGACATTCGCGGCGTCGCCGTTGAGTCGATGAATTCGCTACTGCTGAACACAGCGTTTGAACAGATTGTTGACGACAAAACCGACACGGTGATTTACGGCTTGCGGAAATTTTTCAAACTCTGCGCGGAAAATAATCCCAACGTCTTGGATTTGCTCGGCACGAAGTCGGAACACATTTTGTACATGAGCAACGCGGGCAAAAAAATTCGCGACAACACGGAAATTTTCTTGTCGAAGCTCGTCTACAAAACATTTTCGGGCTTTGCGACGGCACAACTTCGACGACTGCAGAACGCTTTGGCGCACGACAGCTATCCACAACGCGAAAAAAATCTTCACATCTTGAACTCGATAAAATCAATGATGATGTCCTGCCGCGAAGAATACGGGCTGAACAATTCCGCGATAAATTTCGAGACGACTGACGAGGAAATTTTTATTTCGGTCGCTACGGAAAAATTGCCGCTGAGAAAATTTTTGGCGATGAATTCGGGTCTTGAAGCGTTGGTGAGAAATTACGACAAGCTGAACAATCGCCGCCGCCGCAAGGACGACAATCATCTGAACAAGCACGCGATGCATTTGATTCGGATGTATTTGACGGGCATTGACATTTTGGACGGGCGCGGCATTGTGACGTATCGCGAAAAAGATTTGCCGTTGCTCAAAAAAATTCGTGCCGGAGAAATTCCGTTCGCTGAAATTTTCGATATGGCTGACGAACTCAAGAAAAAATTTGCGGCGGCTCACAAAAATTCCAAACTCCCAGACTTACCAGACACCGATAAAATCAACAGGCTTTTGCTTGAAATTTACGGCAGTCGTCAATTCCCGTGAACTTCTCCGCAAAAAAATTTCCCCGTTCGATTGAGCGGGGATTTTTTTTTTGAACGCAAAAGGCGGAAGCTTTGAACTCCCGCCTTGAAAATTTCTGTGTTGGTGGAGACGGAGGGATTCGAACCCTTGACCCCCAGATTGCGAACCTGATGCTCTCCCAGCTGAGCTACGTCCCCAACGCACGCGATTATAAACCGCACGTCGCTCGTTGTCAAGAAAAATTTTGTGCCGTCAGCACCGACGCAGGCGCACGCTTGACTTTAACGGCGATATACATTAACCTTGAAAAAATTTTAGATAAGTTGAGGACGGATACAATTCATGATCGACGTACAAAATCAGCCAGACGAACGCGGCATCAAAATACATCAGACGGGCGTCACGCGAGTGCACCTGCCATTTTTAATTTCGGACGCGGGCAACGTGCAACAAGTCGCGGCGCAAATCCGATTCACCGTAGCATTAGCGGCGAACCTGCGCGGCACGCACATGAGCCGATTGACGGAAATTTTGACGGAATGGACGCAACGCCCGCTGACAATCTCCGACGTGGAAAAAATTTTGCTCGACGCGCTCGACAAACTGTCAACGGACTTCGCGGCGATAACGATTGCGTTCAAATTCTTCGTGAAAAAATTTTCGCCCGTATCGTTGAAACCGTCGCTTAGTGCGGTCGACTGCGAATTCAGCGGTGAATTGAGTCGCGGCAGTCGCATGAAATTCACGTTGGGCTTGAACGTACCGTTTACGTCGCTGTGCCCCTGTAGCAAAGAAATTTCTGACTGCGGCGCACACAATCAACGCTCAATCTGTCGTGCAAAGCTGACGTTCGCCAATAATGACTTCGACAATGTGAGCATAGAAAAATTCGTCAGGCTCATCGAGGCTCAAGGCTCGGCAGAAATTTTCCCGTTGCTTAAACGTGAGGATGAAAAATTCGTCACGGAGGCTGCCTATCACAACGCAAAGTTCGTCGAAGATATTTTGCGCGACGTGGTGATTGCTCTGCGTGGCGTGGAAAATCTGTCGTCGTTCGCTGTCGAGTGCGAGAACTTTGAATCAATCCACAACCACAACGCCTTCGCGGCGCACGAAGAGTGATAAATTATTCGGCGCGTTTGAAATTAACAGAAAATTTTTCAGATTGTCATTGACTAATCTTGTCGCGCGGGCGGCGAATGTGATATAATCTGCCCGAAAGTTATTTCCCCGTATTTTTGAGAGGAGTGTTTCCAAATGAGAATGCCCAAGCTTTTCAGAGGTATCGTTACGGTCGTCTGCGCAGTGGCTTTAGCGATAGGCATCGCGGGTTGCGGCGGCGGTGAAAAGGAGCAATTCATCAACATCGCCACGGGCGGCACTGCAGGCACTTATTATCCCATCGGCGGCGCGATTGCTGAAGTTCTGAACAAGAGCGGCATGAACGCCAGCGCACAATCCACGGGCGCGTCCGTTGCCAACATCAACATGCTTAAAGATAAGCAGGTCGAACTTGCAATCGTACAGAACGACATAACTTACTACGCAGTCAACGGTCAAGAAATGTTCAAAGAGGGCGGCAAGATTGAAAACCTCTTCGGTATTGCGTCGCTCTACCCCGAAACGTGCCAATTCGTCGTTCGTGAGGATTCTGGAATCAAAAGCATTAACGACTTGAGAGGCAAACGCGTTGCGGTCGGCGCGGCTGGTTCCGGCGCAGAAGCCAATGCTCGTCAAATTCTCGAAGCTTACGGCATAACCTACGAAGACGTTGAAGAGCAATTCCTTTCCTTCGCTGAAGGTGCCTACGCAATCAAAGACAGTACTGTTGATGCGGCGTTCGTGACGGCCGGTTATCCCACAGCGTCCGTGCAAGATGTTGCTTCTCAGAACAAAATCCGCTTGTTGCCCGTCGGTGACGAACAAATTCAAAAGCTCGCCGAAAAATATCCGTTCTACACGAAAACCGTCGTTCCCGCAGGCACTTACCAAGGTTTTGACGAAGATGTTCAGACCGTCAGCGTTATGGCTATTCTCGTCGCCAACGACAAAATTGACGCGGCTCTCGGCGAAAAACTCACCAAAGCAATCTTCGACAACTTGGACAAAATCGCGGCGGCTCACTCTGCGGCAAAGAGCATAAACAAAGAAACTGCACTTGAAGCTTTGGACTTCATCAAAATGAACGAAGGCGCAGTCAAAGTTCTCAAATAAAATTTTATCGGCATAAATCAAAAGCACCCTCCAAACTCGGAAGGTGCTTTTCGTTTGCGTTAATGGTGTGCTCGGCGGGAGTCGAACCCGCGCTTCAAGCTCCGGAGGCTTACGTCCTATCCACTGGACTACGAGCACTTTTATCAATTGGGAATTAGGAATGTGGAATTGGATTAGTTCCTAATTGCCAAAAGTTCGCGTGTATGTTGAGCGACTTGTTCGGGCGTGATTGTCATGTTGCGAGCAACTCCCGATTCCTGCGCGGCTTTGGCAACGGCGGCAGCAACAGTCGGAGCAACACGCTCATCGAACGGCGTCGTGATAACGTGTTCCTCGTCGAGTTCGTCTTCGCTGACCAGTGAAGCAATCGCGTAGGCAGCCGCAATTTTCATTGCCTCGTTGACATCAGTAGCACGAACATCAAGCGCACCACGGAAAATGCCGGGGAACGCGAGCAAATTGTTGACCTGGTTCGGAAAATCACTGCGACCCGTAGCGACGACACGAGCTCCCGCCGCCTTCGCAACGTCAGGCATAATTTCGGGCACGGGATTAGCCATTGCAAAAATAATCGCGTCACTGTTCATCATCTTAACCATTTCGGCAGTAAGAAGATTTGCCTTCGACACGCCGATAAAAACGTCCGCGCCGTGAATTACGTCGACGAGTTGGCCCGCCTCTTTATCGAAATTGGTAACGGCGGCGATTTGGTCTTTGTAGGGATTCATGCCCTTGCCGCGACCTTCATAAATTGCACCAGTCGAATCGCACAGCATGACGTTTTTCGCGCCCATTTTTTGAATCAAATATGTAATCGCCATACCTGCGGCACCTGCGCCGTTGACGACGACTTTGATGTCCTCAAATTTTTTGCCGACGAGACGAAGCGCGTTAATCAGTGCGGCGGCAACGACAATCGCTGTACCGTGTTGGTCGTCGTGGAAGACGGGAATGTCAACACTGTCTTTGAGCGCGTGCTCAATGTCGAAGCATTCGGGAGCCTTGATGTCTTCAAGATTGATGCCGCCGAAACTCGGAGCCATAAGCTGAATCGTCTTGATAATTTCGGGAACGCTTTTTGTGTTCAGGCAAATGGGAATAGCGTCGACGCCCGCGAAACCTTTGAAGAGAATCGCTTTGCCTTCCATGACGGGAAGACCTGCGCCCGCACCGATGTCGCCCAAACCGAGTACAGCCGTGCCGTTCGTGACGACAGCTACCAAATTGCCGCGATTGGTGTAATCGTAAATTTTATCGAAGTCGTCTTTGATTTCAAGACAGGGAGCGGCGACGCCCGGCGTATACGCCAAAGTCAAATCATATGCCGTGCCGAGCGGAACTTTGCTCTTGACTTCGAGTTTGCCGCGATGTGTTTTGTGCAGGGCGAGTGCTTCCTTGTCGACGTTTGCCAATGAAATTCATCCTTTCACAGTCTTGCTTGAATTTACCGCCGCATATTATATTAGCCATGCAAAACAATTTCAATACCGCCCCGCCGTGAATACAATATTTTTTACACGCGCTGAAAAAAATTTGGTCTGTGACTTGCAAATGAAAAAAAATTCTGCTACAGTTATTCCACGGGTTGGGCGAAGATTATTCTTCAGGAGAAAATCATTTTCGTTCTAAGTAACCTTTAATAATCTTCAAATATAATGCCCGTAAATCCCAATAACAAAATATCGCCACAGTGCCGAATGAGTTGTCCCCGCAACTTGATTCGGCGGCAAATAACCTGCCGTGTCCACCAAACACGTGCAGTAGGAAGGTGAGATATGGAGAGATAAAGTCAATCATAGCAAACGAAAAAGGCGGAGGCGATAAACCTCCGTCTTGTTTTTTTATCTGAAGTAAAACAACTTTTGATTATCTTCTGTAGGCTGTGACTTGGCTGTAGTGTTTTTTGAAAAATTCCTCGGCAACCTGCGGGAACAGCGCGTAGCTCAAAACATCTTCGTCGGTCGGATTGAGGAAACCTTTGTTGATAAGCTCGTCCTTGAATTGCGCGAAAGTCTGACCTTTAGCGTCTTCGATTGAGCAATCCTCGATGATTTGGTCTTCAGGGATTTTAAGCGTCTCGGTGATGAATTTGCGGTCGACGGGAACGGGCGTGCGTCCGAATTTGCCGCGAACCATATCCTTGAACTCGTTCGGAACCATTTTGTAGCGTTCGCCCGCCATAACGTTGAAGGTCGCCATCGTGCCGACGATTTGGCTTGACGGCGTGACCAGCGGCGGATAACCTGCATCTGCGCGAACACGAGGCATTTCGTCAAGCAAGTCTTGATACTTATCTTCCATGCCCGCCTCTTTGAGCTGATTGGCAAGATTGGACAACATGCCGCCGGGAATTTGGAAGTCGAGAACGTTGACGTTGATGTCGAAGTAACCTTTCAGCCCGAATTCTTTGATAAGTTCAGCTTTGACGCCGAGGAAATGTTTGGCAATCGGCGTCATTGCTTGACGGTCGAGACCCGTATCGCGTTCGGTGCCAGCCAACATTGCAACAATCGTTTCGGTGCAGGGCTGTGACGTGTCGCTTGAGAAAGGACTCAATGCGCAGTCAACAATGTCAACGCCAGCCTCAATAGCTTTAAGATAAGTCGCGTGACCGAAGCCCGACGTGCAATGTGTGTGCAATTCAACGGGAATATCGAGACCCGCTTTGAGCTTGCGAACGAGATCGTCGGCAGCGTACGGCGCGAGCAATCCGCTCATGTCCTTGATACAAATCGAATGACAGCCCATTTCCTGCAATTCTTTCGCGAGCTCAACGAACATTTCGTTGGTATGGACGGGACTTATCGTGTAGACGAGGCAACCTTGAACTTCGGGCTTTTCGGGACAGGCAAGCGCGGCTTTGATTGCGACTCGAAGATTGCGAACGTCGTTAAGCGCGTCGAAAATGCGGAATACACCAATACCGTGCGCTGCGGCGTGTTGAACAAATTTTTCCACGACATCGTTCGAGTAGTGATTGTAGCCGAGCAGATTTTGTCCGCGCAGGAGCATTTGAATTGGCGTCTTCAGATTTGCTTTGAGCTTGTCAAGACGTTCCCACGGATCTTCGTCCAAAAATCTCAAGCAGGTGTCGAAGGTCGCGCCGCCCCATGCCTCCAAAGCTTTGTAGCCGATTTTGTCCAGACTCGCAAGCATCGGCTCCATTTGACGATAACGCATGCGTGTTGCACACAGCGATTGATGTCCGTCGCGCAGGACTGTTTCCATGATTTGAACCGGTTTCGCCATATTTACACTCTCCTTAAAAAAACTGTTGACTTTGTTCCGATTATAGATTTTAGTTATCTTAACGTCAATCTTGCGGCAAAATAATTCCTAAGTCTATCGCTGAAAAAAATCTGTAAAAAATATTGGCAATCTGCGCGGGATTATGTATAATGCGGAAGGACTCAATTCAGATTAACAGGCGGTGATTAAATTGAACGATATAGTTACGATTAAAGGGCTCAAGTACGGCTTGCAGCTCACGTTCGCCAAGGGCGCGAGTTTCGACGACGTGCAGGCGAATCTTTTAGACAAGTTGCAATCGGGGAATAACTTTTTCATTCGCGGCACGACGGTTTTTGTCCCGAAAGGATCTTTTGCCGAAGAACAGACCGAGGCTTTGCGCAAAATGTTTCATAGGCACGGAATGCTTTTCAGTACGGAATTGAAACGCCCGAATCTCGCGCCGCCCTCCCGCGACAACGTTAAAACTCCCGCGCCGAAAGTCAAGGAAGCTGTCGACGAAGCGCAAAAGATGATGGTCATCAATCGGACGGTGCGCGGCGGTCAAGAAATTACGGCGAATTGTTCGGTGCTCATCTGCGGCAATGTCAATCCTGGTGCGCAAATCATTGCGGGCGGCTCGATTGACATTCGCGGCACGTGTCGCGGTTTCGTCCATGCGGGTGCTTTCGGCGACAAAACAGCATGCGTCGTTGCCGACAGACTCATGCCGGTGCAAATTCAAATCGCCGACATAATTGCTCGCGCTCCCGACGAACCCGAAAAAGTCTCGCAGGCAGAACGCGCCATCATCAAGGACAACACAATCGTCTTTGAACCAGTATCCCGCTAATGTAACAGAGGCCGTCATGGATGACGGCCGCCGGCAACACGTCCATGGAAAGGACGTTTTGCCGGAACCATGACTTACGGGTAGTCTTAACACTGACTCAGTTTGGACTTGAACGCCCCTGCGAGGTGCCCTTTCTTTTGCAACTTTTCTTTGGGCACGCAAAGAAAAGTTGATAATCAAAACTAAATTGAATTCAAACAAAATGGAAGCGCAACGCGTCAACTAACTTTGAAAGGAAAAGTTTTATGAGTCAAATTTTGGTTATCACGTCGGGCAAGGGCGGCGTCGGCAAGACGACCACAACGGCGAACATCGGCGTCGGATTGGCAATGCGCGGCAACAAAGTCGCGTTAATCGACACCGATACCGGTTTGCGCAACCTTGACCTGTTGCTCGGTTTGGAAAATCGAATCCTGTACGATCTCGTCGACGTGACAAGCGGTCGCGTCCAATACAAAAAAGCTCTCGTCCGCCACAAAAAATTCGAGAATCTCTATCTCCTGCCGACTTCGCAAATCAAAGACAAATCCGCCGTCAATCCCGAACAACTGGTCAAACTTTGCGAAGAAATGAAGAAAGAATTCGAGTTCATCATTATCGATTGTCCCGCCGGCATTGAGCAAGGCTTCAAAACCGCAATTGCCGCCGCCGATACCGCTATCGTCGTGACTATGCCGGAAATTTCCGCCGTTCGCGACGCAGACAAAATCATCGGCGAACTCGGTCGTGCCGACAAGGAAAATGTCAAACTCGTCGTCAACCGCATTCGTCAGCAAATGGTTGAAAAGGGCGACATGCTCGACATGAACGACATCGACGAAATTTTATCGATTGCGTGTATCGGTCAAGTCCCCGACGATGAAAGCGTCGTCGTCGCCACGAACAGAGGCGAACCCGTCATCACAATGAGCAATTCTTTGGCGGGACAGGCTTACAAAAATATCGTCGCCAGAATCTGCGGCGAGAACGTCCCCTTCCTCAAACCGCCAAAAGAAGGTTTCTTCGCTCGGCTGAAAAAACTTTTCGGCTTGCTGTAAGGAGGGGTGCCCATGCTAAGCGTTTTAAAGAGGGTCTTCGGCATGTCTGAAAAAAAATCCGGAACGGTCGCCAAAGAACGTCTGCAGGTCGTCTTGATTCACGATCGCGCCAGCGTTTCGCCGGAGATCATGGAAAAAATCAAAGAAGAAATTATCACTGTCCTGTCCAAGTACATGAACATCAACCGCGCCGACATGGAGATTGCGTTGGAAAACGACGCTGATTCGGTCGCGTTGGTTGCAAATATCCCCGTGAATTCAATGCGGCACGCGAGATAAAAAATTTTCGGGCGGTCAATGCACCGCTCTTTTTTTATGCCCAAATGTGCTTGACTTTACCTTTCAGCTAAATAAATCAGGTTATGGGTCAATCGACAAGAAAAATTTTTTTGATAAAATATTATCAGATGAATTCGGGAGGTCAGCACATGAAGGAAGAATTTCACGATGAGATGCTCTGTATCGGGCGGCGCATTGCAGGTTTTCGCAAATTGCGCAACATGACGCAGGAAGAGCTGGCTTTCAAGCTCAACATGAACAAAAGTTATTTATCACAAATCGAAAGTGCCACGTCGGGCAAAATGGTTTCGCTCGGTATGCTCATCAGAATTTCCCGCGCCTTGAACGTTGAATTGGCATTGCTCACCGACATCGACGGCATTTACCAATCCGATTTAAAAAATTTTTGGAGCGACATGAAGCAGACATTCGAGGAGATCAAAAAGCTCAACGACGACATGGACAAGATGTTGGAGCAATTCGAGCGCGCGGACAAAATTTTTTCCGCCAATAAAATTTGAGAGGTGATTGATATGGCTACACAAAGCGTGAACTGTCCACATTGCGGGCGCAAACTCGGTGCTTATCCTTTCGACACGCCACGTCCCCAGCGCACTCACGGCACATGCCCCGCTTGCGGCAAACGTTACACCGTCGAATACGGCAACAACAAGCTCAAAGTCAGCAAAGGTTGAGGCGCAATGACTTACGAAGAATATGGTGATCAGTTCACGACAGCTGTTGCGAACAAAAACAGCGAAAAAATTGCCAAGCCCGTCAGTCGCGAGTTGATTAAATTCAGTGATGCGGCTTTGGAACGCGGATATAAAATTTCTTACGAGATTGCCGAAGAAACTTTGCCGCCTACAATGTCCCGCGAGGTTGAACGCCAGCTCCGAATCTCGACAGACAAAATCAAAAGTGAGAACGCCAAAAATTTGCACGAGGCGACGACCAAGCTGATTGCAACGACGACGGGCACGTTGATTGATGTGGTGAAAGGCGATAAAAATTTCGACGAGGCAAGTCGCGCTTTGGCAAACAAATCAACAGGCGTTGTCAAAACCATTATCATTGAACGCGCCGAAAAAGTTGCCGTTGCAGAGGCTCAACGTATCGGTCGAGAATTTGCAGGGCAGGCAACTCAGACAATCATCAAGAAGGTCGGCGGCTCGAACAACCCCGTTTTAAACGCGATTGCTTTCGGAGACATCGTCAAAGATTTGGCGTTGGATTGGGCGGACGGAAAAATTTCCGACGAACAATTTGTTAAACTCGTGGCGCGTCGTTGCACGATACTTGCTTTGCAATCGTTAGCAAATAGTTTTCCCGGCGGAATGTTCGCGAACACGGCGATTGAGCACGCTTGCAACGAACTTTTCGCGCTGATGGACGTAATGAACGCTGGACTTGATACGGCGTCAAAAAGGCGCAGTACCGTTTTAAAAATCAAATCGGACGCTCTTGCCGAAATGAATCATCAACGTAGCTTAATGGAAAAATATTTTGCTGACGAAAAATTTCAATGGCGCAGGAACGTTCAAGCCGGCTTCGAGCTCATTGCTTCGGGCACGCATTCAAACGACGTTGACGTTATCGCGCAGGGCTTGGATAAAATTTTACAGAACTTCGACAGCCAAGTTGCCTTTTCAAATCGCGAAGACTTCCGCAGAGATTTTCGGCAGAGAAAAATTGTTGTGAACTTGTAGAGGTGATTTTATGTCGGTTGTTAATTCTGCAGTGCGTTTGGCTTTGCCGACGGTCGGTTTTTTCATGGACATTTGGCAAGCCGACAAATATGAACGCGAAGCTCGCAACGTCAATTATGAGGCGTTTAGTTTGGTTGAATCAGCGATGAGGAAAAGGAATTCGCAGTGCGAGAAACTTGATTCAACGCTGAAGAAGTTGGCAAATCGCAAGCGCGGCATTATGAGTGGCACGTTGCCAAAGTTTATCGCCGTTCACGAAAAAATTATTCAGATTAACTTTAGCGGGCGTCTTTCGGTTGACGAGATTCGGAATTTGGCACTGCGCCCTGAAAATTTATCTGACATAAATCAGATGATTTCCGTTTCGGGAATACAGATGTCGGACAAAGAAATTCTCGGTACGTTTCTTTTTTCGTTCGAATACAGCGGCATTGGTGGTGCGATTAAAAAGGATGCCAAGATAAATTTGGACGTAGCTTATACGCGTAGCGACGAGGCGGAAGTTATTGCTCATAACATTGACACGGAGCGAATTGCCGTGGAAGGTATCAACGACAAAGCGGAAGCCGTTTTGAAATTGCTGGCTCAAATGAACGTGTTGCTTTTGAAAAGCATTCAGCACACGAGCGCGATTATCGACCGCAACGGCTTTGATGTGAACTGTTACAGCAACGCAGACATTGATGACATTATGAACTGTTGCAACTTTGCCAAAGCTACCTCCGACATTTTGAAGGCTCCGCTATTCGATTCAAACGGCAAGCTTAGTCGGCAGATAGAAACGACTTTGAGCACGGGTAATGAGTATATCAGGAGAATGCAAGCCGTCAGATGAGGTGATTTTATGTACAAACTGAAAGTTCAAAGCGACAAGTGCAACGCTTGCGGAATGTGTGCGCTTGAATGCAACGCTCTGCAGGAAGATTCTTCAGGCAAGGTCGAAGTTATTGGCGAAGGTATCATTGCGGATTCGGAGGTCGGCAAAGTCAGAAATATAGTTGAACTTTGTCCTGTCGGCGCATTGAGTTTGACTGAAGAATTTGTCGACATGAGCGCAAAGCTGGCAGAGCTTAAGTCTAAAATGAAACAGCCGCTGAAATTTACGCCGCCGCCTTATGACGATTATGCTTTCCGATTGGAAGACAAAGACGAATACGCACAGGCACTCTGGAACAATTCACGCGGTGGAGTTTCTGATGAGTATGAATTCGATTACAAGTCGGCGAGTGCCGCACGATCAGCGGGCGAACGTGCTTTCCGCGATGAAATTTATTCACAGGCAGACGCGCTTGCTCAACAAGTCATCGTCATGTATGAACAGCGCAAGATGAATCGCGTTGCCCGTTACGCCGAAACGAGCGGCAATTACAAATACGGCGTTCATCAGCGACTAATTAAAGATTTGCGCTCGTTCGTCAATGAGCTGGAGAGTTTCACCGGCAAAAAATTTCCTCTGCCGTCGGATTTTTTTACGTTCCGCACACGCGACACAGATTATATAAACCGTCGGCAAGAAAAGTCTAATGATTGGTTGGCGAACAGAATCAGGGAGAATCTTGAATCGGCAAGCGAATTTTATTCTTGCGTCAAGACCGATAAAACTTCTGAGTATGTCACGGTCAGCAGTTGGTTCGGCTCCGACAAAGAAAAGCTTGTCTACAAGTACGCTTATTATATTGACGCCGACGGTTTGAAACGTTTTTATAATCACGTCGTACGCGCGACATGGAAGTCGGGCAAATATACAAAGCAAGATGCTGAACGCGAACTTGATGCCTTCCACAAAGCGATTGAACAGGAGTGGCTCGGCAAAATTGATTATCTCTTAAGGCAAATCGGCGACGAAGGTTAAAAAAAAAAATTGTAACGGCGAATACAACTGTAACCGAACAACCGCAAACTTTTCGCGAAGAAATTTCTTTCAAGTTTTTAACGCCCGCGCAGGCAAAACAAAGTTACGAAGACGCCGAAAATTATTTTTATGGCTGGCATGGTCGCACGAAAAATAAAAATCGCGCCGTGCAACTTTATCAAGAGGCGGCTATTAACGGCAATGTTTTGGCGCAATATCGATTGGCTTGCTGTTATGAGAACGGTGAGGGCGTTGAAATGAGTTTGAACGCGGCGAAAAAATGGTACGCATCCGCCGCCGCCAACGGGCATTTGGGTTCCGAAAGAAAACTTGCACAACTCGGCGGGAGTTACGTTGCAAACAGTTCCGACAAAAACGCGCAGGAATTTTATCAATGCGCCAACGAATATTTTTACGGCTGGAACGGTCGCCCCGTCGACAAAGCCAAAGCTCGTGAATTGTACATCAAAGCGGCAAATGCAGGGCACGTCGGCGCATACACTCAACTTGAAAAACATTTCGGTTGAAGTTTCAAAAATTTTTTCGGGCAGTTCACGCGGACTGCTTTTTTTGTTGCCCGCGCAGATTTTTTTTGCTATAATCGCCCGCAACACTGACATTGAAAAGGAGCTCGACTATGGACAAAAAAGAAGCGTTGGCGGCGGCTATGAAGCAAATCGAAAAAGAATTCGGCAAAGGCTCAATCATGCGGCTCGGTGACGACGCGACGCGCATGGACGTTAAAGCCGTGTCGACGGGAATTCTGCCGCTGGACGTTGCGCTCGGTATCGGCGGATTGCCACGCGGACGAATCACCGAAATTTATGGTCCCGAAGCTGGCGGCAAAACTACAGTTTCTCTGCACATTATCGCATCAATTCAGCAACAGGGCGGTACCGCAGCGTTCATTGACGCTGAACACGCGCTCGATCCGATGTATGCCAAACGTCTCGGCGTCGACGTGGAAAATCTTCTACTTGCTCAACCCGATACCGGCGAACAAGGGCTTGACATTGCCGAAGCACTGATTCGTTCCGCCGCGATTGATGTTATCGTTATCGATTCCGTTGCCGCACTCGTTCCCAAATCCGAAATCGAAGGCGAAATGGGTGATTCAAACGTCGGACTGCACGCACGAATGATGAGTAAAGCTATGCGCAAACTCACCGCTGTTATCGGCAAAACTGAGACCGTCATGATTTTTATCAACCAAATTCGCGAAAAGGTCGGCATAATGTTCGGAAATCCCGAAACTACAACGGGCGGTCGTGCATTGAAATTTTCTTCGTCGATTCGATTGGAAGTTCGCAAAGGCGAGGCGATTAAACAAGGCACTGAAGTTATCGGCAACCGCGTCAAAATCAAAGTCGCCAAAAATAAAGTCGCTCCACCGTTCCGCACAGCCGAATTCGATTTGATTTACGGCGAAGGTTATTCGCGTATCGGCAGTATCATCGATATGGGCGTTGCCTTCGAGATTATCGACAAATCCGGCGCGTATTTCTCCTACAACGGCGAACGTCTCGGTCAAGGCAAAGAGAATGCAAAAAAATTCCTGCGCGAACGTCCCGAAGTCGCCGCAGAGATTGAAAATAAAATTCGTGACGCCGTTTTAAAGTCAACCAAACCGATTGAAGCCGTCGGTGCTGAAGATGTTGACGAAGATGAAACTTTTGACGACGAAGAATAATGCAAAATAATAAAGCGTGTTGGTAAAGGCGAAATTTCTTACGGATGAAAAATCATCGCCATATCCAACACGCTTTTTTTCACGGTTTACGCCGCGCAACAATCATACAATCGCCGCAAGAATCGTCCGAAGCCGCGAACAGTCGAATCGGCTTTGAACGGCTCCGTCAGTCGATACCAAATCTCGTGCAATGTCAATTTGCTTTGCGTGCCGTCCATTGCCGCGAAAAGTTTTTTGTCGACCAGCCGCGCAGGATTCGCCTCGAACATCGCCGTGTCAATCAGGAAGACTTCGCGCCCGTTGAGCGTCTCGATTTGTTTGAGCCACGCCGCGAACGTTTCCGCGTAGAAATTGAAGTTCACCACGTCGGGAGCCGTCACGTCCACGCCGTCGAGCATGTCGACGAACCACGGGAACTTGTACGCCTTCGCCGAGCCCGAACCCAAATCGTTAAGCACCGGCTTAATCAAATGGACGTAAGCGAAGATGAATCGCGCGAACTGCACGAACCGCTCATTCGACGCGGGGAAATCTCGCCACGTGAAACGGTCGCGTTCGCCGTGACAAATGTACTTGAAAATTTTCTGCGCGTGAATCGGTCGCGAAAAGAAATCCGCCGCCGCCAAAGCCGCATACAATTCCACAACGTGAGCTTCGTTGCGCTGATTTGCTGAACCGACGCTGAATTCTCCGACGGGCGTCATAACGCTGTCGCCGACAAAATACGTCGCGTCGAAAAGATTTTCGCGTTCGGAATAATATTTCAACGCCGCCTTTGTGTTCGGCAAAAAATTTTCACTGCGGGCAAAAAGTTCGTTCTTAACGTCGTCGGGCGTGAAGCTGAAGTACGGCAGAATCAGCACGCCTCCGATTGAAATTCTGTCCGCGTAATCGCTCAAATTGTTACGCAAGAGTCGCGCGACTGTCGGCAAACCAGCAGCACCCGTTCCGCCGAAAACTGAGCCTGCCAAGAAAATTTTGACGTTCTCGCCTTCGCCGATGATTTTTTCAATCTGCGCGGTCAAGGTCGTCCACTTCGTCGCGTCGTCGAAATTTTTGGCTAAGACTGCCGCACCGATTGATGGGTGTCCGCGAAAACCTTCGTTGAGTGTCGTGGAACGTTCGCGGCGCGTGTAAAGTGCTTCGTAAAGTTTGGCGGCGTTGCCTTGATGATGAAACTCAACCAAATCGTCAAGCGTCTTGTCGTGACCAGTCGGATTCCACGGAAACGGTCGCACGATTGAAATTTTATTTTTGAAAAGCGGCGTGTCGTTGCCGACGGAAAAATTTTGGAAGACGGCGAAGTTATTCAGCGCGGTAGACGTGCGCTCAAGATTGCCGTTGCCGACATCGGGGTCGATTGCCGCAATGTAAAGCCGCTCGTTTTCGGGCAACAAACCTGCAACGCAAACGTGCGTTAACGCCTCCATGACTTTGGCACCAGTGCCGCCGATTGATACAAAGTAATAACTCATGCCGTTTCCTCCGGTGGTAGGTTTTAGGGGTTGCGCCGCACAATCGTCAACGCATCGCCAACAGGACGTTCGTTGCCGTCGCTGGGACTGTTGACCAAACTGCCTTTGAAAAACAATTCGGTTGAGCCGCCGCCGTCCAAGTTAATCGCCTCGACCGCGCCGAAATTGTTAATCAGAATTCGCGCCCATTCCGTCAACGTGCAACCTTTGCTGTGAGCTTGCCGCCCGTCAACAACTGCAAAAATATAATCGCCGTACTTCGTGATTCCGACAGCCGAACGCGGTGCCCGTCCAATACTTATGTCGTCGGGGAATTGTTCAGCGTCCGCCGTCACGTAAACTTTGCCGCCTTTGACAAGCGTCGGACCTGCGCCAATAACGTGAATCGCCTCGTTGAAGTCGCCCGTGTACTCGACGTTGATATAATCTTCTTCAAACTTGAACCTGTCGCCGATTTGAACGTTGGCAAAATTTTCAACGGCAGAACCGTTCGCGCTGACAACAAAGCCGTCGGGCGGAATGTAGCTGTTGCCTTCGCCGCGAACAACGTTTATAACACGCCCGTCCTGCACGACGATTTCAACGCCGAATTTGTTCGTGCCCGTCGTTGAGCCGTTCCAAGCATTGTAGACGATAACGGTGTTCGGATTGCGTTCGCAGTTGACGCCGTTAATGACGACTTCATTGCCGCCAAATCGCAACGAGCCGCGATAAATTTGTCTGGCGAAAATCGTTGAGCCGTCAGCCATGATTCCGATTGCCGAGCGTATATAGTACGTCGTGCTGGCAGTGAGCCCGTCAATTTTCGTGTTGCCGTAAAGCGTGCCGTTCGCACCGAAATAGCTTGCATTGATTGTGGCGATTGCGTTTGAGGAATTCATCTGCGAAACTGTCGCGCGACCTGGAACTTGACCGCGAGCCAAAACCGGACGCAGTTGATATTTTTCGTGGTCAGCAATTACGGCGAACGCCATCACTCCGCCTTGATGATAAACCAAAAATTCCAAGCCCTCGACTCCGTCATCAATCGGTTGCGGCTCCGGCTCAGGTTGCGGTTCATGTTGTGGCGGTTCATAAAATGGTTCGTCGACTGGTGTATCATCGTCAATCGAACGCGGTACACCTTCGGGCGGCAAGCTGTCTTTCGACGGGCGCGGTTTAGCGTCGGGTTCGATTGACCACGGCACACCTTCGGGCGGTTCAGTCGGCACAGATTCGGCGTGCGTGAAAGTTGGCGTGCTTAGGAAAAATATTCCCGCCGTGAGCAACGCGGCGATTTTTTTTGTCATAAGTTAAAGACTCCCAAGTTCAGGTTGTGTAATCGGCGTTGATTTTCACGTAGCCGAACGACAAATCGCAGCTGTAGACCGTCGCGTTGGAATTGCCGAGTCCGAGCTCAATGTCAACAACAATGTCGCGTTCCGCCAAAATTTTTCTCATGGCGTCTCTGTCGAAATATGTGACGAGACCTTCAGCGTAAACAGTCAAGTCGCCGAATTTGATGACGACTTTGTTAGGATCTATCGGAACGCCCGAATAGCCGACCGCGCAAATGAAACGTCCCGCGTTGGGGTCTTGCCCGAAAATTGCGGTTTTGCACAGCGGAGAATTAGCGATTGCCATTCCGACTTTCTTTGCGTCTGCGAAAGAGTTCGCGCCCGTGACGTTAATCGTCAAAAATTTAGTTGCGCCCTCGCCGTCAGCAGCAATGCACTTTGCCAACTCAACGCAAATATTTTTGAGCGTCGAAAAAAATTTTTCGTAGTCGGCATCTTGTTCGACGATTTTTTTATTGCCCGCCGCGCCGTTCGCTAAGACTACAACAGAATCGTTGGTGCTCATGTCGCCGTCAACGCTGACCATGTTAAAGCTGACTTCGGTTGCGTCGCTCAAAGCACGTTGCAAAAGTTTCTGGTCAATGTCGGCGTCGGTTGTGATGAAGCAGAGCATTGTTGCCATATCGGGGCGAATCATGCCCGAACCTTTAGCGATTGCGCCGAAACGAACTTCCACGCCGCCAATCTCAATTTCAGTCGCGCAAGTCTTGGAATAAGTGTCCGTCGTGATGATTGCGTTGCCCGCGTTAACGGAGCCTTCCTTTGAAAGATTTTTGACGGCGTCTTTGATACCGGCGGTCATCTTGTCCATCGGCAAATTCGATCCGATTAAACCTGTCGAAGCAACGATAACGTCGTCGGGATTGCAGTTGAGTTCCTGCGCGGCGATTTGAGCGGTTTGTTGCGCGTCGTGAAGACCTTGTTCACCAGTGCAAGCGTTGGCACAACCGGCATTTGCGACGACAGCATGAGCTTTGCCCGTTGCGACAACTTTTTTGCAGACTTGGACCGGAGCCGCCGCAACTAAATTTTTCGTGAAGACGCCAGCAACAGCCGCCTCGCGTTCGGTGTAGATAACCGCCACGTCAAGATTGCCATTCTTTTTGATACCTGCGCGAACACCGGCCGCCGTGAAGCCTTGAGGATAAGCGACGCCCGCGCGTTTGTGATTGTCACTAAACATTTTATCTGCCTCCGATAAAAAATTTTCTTAAGGATAAAAAGGAACGTTGTCGAGCGCGATACTCTCGTCAAAACCCGCGGCAATGTTGAAGTTCTGAACGGCTTGCCCCGCCGCACCTTTAACGAGGTTGTCAATTGCAGAAAGAATTATAACACGGCGCGTGCGTTCGTCAATGTGCCAGGCAATATCGCAGTAATTGGAGCCGCGGACGAATTTCGTTTCGGGGTAAGCGTCGCGACCGAGCAGACGAATAAATTTTTCCGAGCCGTACATTTTGAGAAAAGCCGCGTCAATCATTTCGTTGGAAATATTTTCCTTGAGCGTAACGTAACACGTCGCCAAAATCCCGCGCGACATTGGCACCAAATGCGGTGTGAAATTGATGATAGTTTCTTCGCCGCCGAGATCTTTTAGAGCCTGTTCGATTTCGGGCGTGTGACGATGATGAGCGACGTTGTAAGCCTTGAAGTTGTCGTAGAGTTCGGGAAAGTGATTGCCGAGCTTGAGTCCTCTGCCCGCACCCGACACACCGCTTGCCGCGTCGACGATAATTGAGTTCGTGTCGACAAGATGATGTTTGACGAGCGGAGCCAGCGCAAGGATTGATGCCGTCGTGAAGCAGCCCGCGTTGCCGATGATTTTGGCGTCACGAATTTGATTGCGATAAATTTCCGCCAGCCCGTAAACTCTGTGCGCGTCCTTGTGTTTGTGCGGAAGGTTGTACCACTCTTCGTAAACGGTCGTGTCACTGAAACGATAATCCGCGCCGAGATCGATGATTCTCACGGGCAATTTGTCGAGTTTCAAACCTGCGTCCATTGCGTGACCGTGCGGCAGTGCGATAAAGATAAAATCGCTGTCCGCGCCGATTGTCTCAATGTCTTCCAGCGATTCCAACGTTAATTCGCAGATGCCGCGCAGGTGCGGATACAGTTCCGAAATTTTTTTGCCGGTGTGGCTTTCGGATGTGATGTGTGCGATTTTAGCTTGCGGGTGCCGAATCAAAATCGAGAGCAATTCTGCTCCCGCGTAGCCTGTCGCGCCGATAATGCTGACTTTTACCAAAGTTGTTGACCTCCCCAAAATCAATAGTGACCTTTGCAAGATTTGATTATCAATGTATCGTTTTCAATGTCGTAAACCAATCTGTTCGCGTCGTCAATGCGGCGATTGTAACCGAGTCCGTACTTCAAACGTTCGGGCTTACCTTCTCCGCCCATTGCTCCGTCGCGTTCAATGCTTTGCAACAGCCGATTGATTTTATTTAACGTTTTGCGATCTTGCATTTGCCAATACAAATAGTCCGCGAAGCCGCGATCGTCAAACAGCTTGTTCATTTACGAATTTCTCCCATTCCTCAGCAGTGAACTCGACAACGTTTTTTCGTGCTTTGATGTTTTCGGTGCGTCGAGCAATTTCCGCGTAGAAACGTGCGCTGCGCATTGCCTTGACAATATCGACTTCGCCGGCGTCAATCATGTCTTTAAGTTCCGAGACGAAGAATTTCCATTCCAAGCCCGTGAAAGTTATCTGTTCATTGTCGTCAATATCGTTCGGCAAAATCTGTTCGTGAATCATGGCTTGACTGTTTAACATAATATCTCCTCCTTAAAAACTGCCGCCGCCGCCTCCGTGACCGCCGCCGTGACCACCGCCACCACGTTTGCCGCCGCCTGAACGCATACGCCGCTTAACATTTTTGAAAAGGAAAGTGTCGCGTTTCTCGGTGAATTTGACGGTGTTGCGCTTAAGATAGTCAGTCGCCTCCATTGCATGGTGAACGTTGCTCATTGAGCCGATAAGCGACGAACGAATCATCACGCCGAAGAATATCGCCATTACGACAGCAAGCACCGCCGTAACCGGGTCGATACCTGCAGAAGTTTGGTCAAAGCCCGTAAGATTTTGATTGCCGTAAGCTTTGCCGTTCGTTTCGTAGTAAGTCATCAATTCGCCCACGCCGTCGACGAAATTATTCACCGCGACGAAATAATTGCCCGCGCTCAAGGAAGATTTGAACTTTTCCTTCAGGAAGGAAATGCCGTCGGAATTCGTGATACGTTCGCTCATGCGGCTGTTCGTCGAAATTTCGTATTTGCGCCCGCTCATGTCGACAAGCAGGAGAATCGAACCGTTCATGCCGTTGTTGAAGTTTTGGTCAAGCAAATCGTCCGCCGCCTTCACAATATTACGACCTTCAAGCGATTTGACGAAGACGACACCGATTTTGATTTTGTGAGTTTGTTCGACTTCGGCAATCATTTGGTTGAGCAATTCGACTTCCGTAGGTTTTAAAATTCCCGCGTTGTCGGTGACTGATTCGAGACTTGCTTCGACAGCGGAAAAATTCAATGCGACAATCAGCGCGAGTAATCCAAAAAATTTTTTCATAACGACACCTCCTCATTGCATTAACATGCTGATTATAAAATAAAAAATCGGTATGAGCACCAACGAACACAGCGCGGGGTACAAAAATGCCTTGGTTGAATCGTACGGCAACGACCCGACGACTTTGCCGGTCTGCCCGTTCATCATGAAAGTATAGGGCTTGTCGTTGTAGCGCGTTGTCAAAATCCACACGGGAACCATCGCATAGCTGACTTTGCCGACATCTTTTTTTACGGCGGCGTTCTCCAAATTGCACTCGTCAAAGCCTTCAACCGACGATTTGAGAACATCAATCGCGCTGGTCTCGACGCGTTTATCTGCGCGGGCGGCGGAAGACTCGGCATCGACATCGTACTTGTCGGCAAGATAACCTGTCAGATAAGCCGCACTGAACGGCACAAGCTCGGAGTAATCGAACGGCTCAATGCTCTCCATGTAAGCGTCTTCCATTTTTTTTGAGCCGTCAACGGGAATGCGTTCAAAGCTCATTGTGCCTGCGCGACGGCAGTTGTAAACGCTCGTTTCAGTGACGACCTCATTGCCCGCGCTGAACGATCTGATCTTTGCTGCACGAAATTCGGCTTGTGCGGTGATTTGCGAATCGAACAGCCAAAACGGCACGTACATTGGTTGAATCGCCTCGACGCGGTTATTTGCGGTGAAGTTGCTCGGCAGGAGCATGTGACCTTTGTAAAAATTTTTCAGCGCGTTAACGGCGTCCTGCTTGTTCTTTTTGAACGGAATCACGAAATCGGGCTTGAGCATACCGTCGAAACGTTTCGGAATCATCGTCGGGTTGCCGCAATAAACGCACTCAGTCGCCATTGTGTTTTCGTCGCAGACAAGTTCCGCGCCGCAACTCGAACAGGTGAACGCGTGCAAAGTTTTAGCCTCGTCGCTCGTCCACTCGGAACCTGCGTCTTCGGTCTGCCACTTAGCCTCTTGCGCTTCGGCGGCGTGAACTGCCATGTCCTGCTTGTCGCGGAAAAGTTCTTCAATCGCGCTGACCTCGAACTCGGTGCCGCAGTATTCGCACGTGACGGTTTTCTTGCCAGGCAAAAAGCTTAGCGGCGCACCGCAATTAGGACATTTATAACTAACAGATGTATCAGCCATATGAATTCCTCCCAAAAAATTTTGAGTTGTCCGCGCAGATTGTAGCAAAAGAATTTTTTGTAGGCAATAAAAAACGGAGCCCGAAGGTTCCGCCGAAAAATTTTCAGGTCGTCGCCGAATAACGTTTTTGCAGATAAAGATACGTCGTATCGGGCACGAGATTTTTTATCTTGTCGAAGTCACCGCGCTTGAGAGCCTCACGTACGACACTCGCGCTGATAATTTCGTCGCCAAAAGTCTTGCGGGGAATTTCACGGAACTCGACGCCAAATTTCGGCAAAATATTTTTCATGGTCTCGTTGTATTGGCGCGTGACGTTGTCGGTCGGCTCTTCGCCCGCAAATCGAATCGTAATCCCCAACGTCGGAGCAATCTCCCTACCGAAAATTTCAACGTCCTCGCTTGAATCGACTTGCACGTCCTGAAGTTGCGCCTTGTTGAAGTAGCCGCTGAACGTCTGCTGCGTCTTGAGTGCGACCGTAACAAAATTGCGATTCATTTTCGACGCGATAAGGCAAATTATTTTCGTTGAGCAGTTGTTGAAGATAACTTTCAATCGTCTTGTCGAAGTGCGCGTTAACGCCGTAGTAGTGACACAAGCCGACGAAGTAAATTTTGTTGCGAAAGTTTTCGGGCTGATAAGCGGTCACACGCTTGCCGCCCCGAATTCGTTGCAAAGAATTTTCGTCCGTGTCAATCATGACGGTCGAGCCGTCGGTATTTGTCATTACATTTGGCGTTTCCGAAATTTCAAGGACTTGCGCGTTCGTGTAGCCGAATTTGTCCAGCGTAGTTTTGACGGTGCCGCTTTTATCGGCGCAAAAAAATTTCCCTCGTCGTCAAGCAAATGACGTTGGCGAAGTCGACAAAATTTCTTTTAACGCTCGAACGCGGCGATTGACTTCGATTTATCGAAACGTCACGGCGCGACCGTTGGGTCAGGCGTCAATCTTGCGTCAGTCATGGTGAAGTTATCCACTTAAAATTTTGTCGACTTGTTGACGCCGATCTCGTCAAAAGATTTCATTTCGTTGAGCGCAGTCAACGCCGCCTCAACAATCTCGACGCCCATACACGCCGATTCGCCGTCAAAACTTTCGGGGCTGCCGTCTTCGTTGCGGTACTCGATTAACTTGGCGGAGTGCAGAATGAACGGACGAACTTCGGGACAAATCTCCTCAAGGTAGCGGGCAATGATTTCAATCGCGCCGGTGTCGACGACAATCAGCGTGGAATTGTGAGCCGCCGCGACAATCGCACCGATAAGCGCGCCTGCCATGCAACGATAATTTTCGGGGACGTGTTGCAAAAATTCTTCGGGCTTGAACTTCAATTCGCCGTCCGCAGTCAAAAGTTCAGCGGCAAATATTTCGTCGAGCCTGTCTTCCAAAATGTTGCTCAAGTCCGTGAGCGCGATAATCGGCGTGTCGAAAGAAATTTCCTCGGCAATGTTGCGCCCGAAATTGAACGCGACGTTCAGATTTTCATCGGGGTCAACAATGCCAAGAAAAATTTTCATGCCGAACGTCCTTGTCGTTGCGCTGAAGTCCATCAAAATATCGCGGCGACCTGTCTTGTCGTTCGGGTCGTAATTGGGGTCGACTGCCGACGGACAATTTTCCCTGTTCGTGAAGGCAAGCGCGGCGTGTCGAAGTTTGTTATTCGGGCGATCCTCGTTGGCAATGCCCGCGACTTGTACGGCAATTTCCTCCAAATATCCGAGACTGCCTTTCGGTTTGGTCAAGCTGTCCAAAATATCTTTGCAGTTGTTCATCGGGCGGTCGTGCAGGTGCGGCATCGTCTGCAGATAAAAATTAAACGTCCTGTCGGTTGCGGCAACGGCTTCGTCAACATTGTCGCCCATAACGCGAATCGTCATCGGGTATGCGCGCGGGATATTAAGCGTCTGCGTGCTGAACGGAATTTCAACTTGCTCCATGCGGTGTTCGCTGACGCGGAAATCAACCGGAATTTCTTCAATCTGAATATCGTCGCCGAGATATTCGCGGATATCGTCAATCGTGTCGAGATTGGGGACATCGTCGATACCGAGCTGACATTTCAAATCTTCGAGAGCTTCGTCTTTGTCCGTGAAATCGCCGTCGAAATCCGCATCGGGTCCGCAAATGAAAATGTAAACCAAATTGTCAAGCACACGAGCGGCGATTGACGAACCGACAGCCTCACTGAGCGCAAGGTCGAGATTGAAAATTGGTTCCAAGTCGAGATATTCGAGAATAGCACGGTGACCGATTTCGCGACCGACGTGAGTGGCGATAAGACAATCCGTTGAGCGTGGCATGAGTTCTTCGGCAACGAGTGCGGCAACCGCCGTGTTGAAACCGTCAAGCAGAACAATGCAATCGTTGTGCGACGCCGCAAGAATCACGCCCGCCATTGCTCCGAATTCAAAGCCGCCAACCTTCGTGAGCACGTCAAGCATTTCGTGTGGATTAGGCTTGTTGACTTCGAGCGCACGGCGAACGACTTCGATTTTATGCGCAAATTTTTCGTCGTCGATATTCGAGCCTCGTCCGGTTACTTCTTCGGGGTCGACTTCGAGATAAGCGGCAGCCATTGCGGCGGCGGCTGTCGTGTTGGCAATGCCCATTTCGCCGATAAGAAAGCAGTTGTAGCCGGCGGAGATTGCGGCTTCGGCGAGCTGTTTGCCGATACGAACGGATCTCATTGCCTCAACGAAACTCATTGCGGGACCTCTGGTGATGTTGTTCGTGCCGTTAGAAATTTTTCTGTCGACGAGACCGGGCAAATTCGAGATGTTCGCGTTGACGCCCATGTCCACGACGTAAAGTTCGGAGTAGGCGAATTTGGCAAAGACGTTAGCGGCGGCACCTTCGTCGACGAGATAATTTCGCACCATGTCGGCGGTCATCGATTGCGGGTAAGCACTGACGTTTTCGCGTGCGACACCGTGATCGGCGCAGAAAATGAACGTGCACTTCTTGGACTTGCCGACACTTCGATAAAGCTCCGATATGTGAGTGAAAGTCATTTAATTTCTCCTTTGGTTATCAATTCCACATTCCTAATTCCAAATTGTTACTTCCCGCGGCGAACAAGTCTGCTGACGACTTTGGCACCAGCATTTTTCACGCGACGGAGCGGGGCAACACGAACTTTAATTTGCGGTTTGACTTCGCGTTCCAAGCCGAAATCGCCGCGCTTGAGTAACGTTGACTTCGTTTTATCGGGGCGGAAAAAATGCCGCAGAACTTTTGAAAGCTCTTCGGGGTCTTCCGAGTCGGTGCAAGTGAAAATATCTACCGCGACGTAGCGCAATTCTTTGTAGACGTGCAAAGCGATATGACCTTCGGAGAACACGCCGACAATCGAACTGTGCCCTTCGTCGATTGCTTCGGCACTCAGTCGCGGTTCGCTGCCCACAACGCTTTTCAACGTGTCCTTTATCGTGTCGACATTGCCCAAGCGGCTCGTGTCGCAGTTGTACATATCCAATGTCATTTGACGTGCCAATATCTTCATGATGTCCTCCTTAAAAATTTTTTTATTCGGCGGTTGATTATAGCAGGTATCGTCGAATACCGCAAAGAAATTTAACCGCGTTGTTTTTTTGTAAGCCCGAAAAATTTTTCACGGCAGGTGATGTTGATGAGCAAAAAAATTTTTCTGCTCGCGGGCACGGAAGACGGTCGCAAACTAGCCGAATTTCTTGTACAGCGCAATTTCGACGTGACTGCCTCCGTCGTCAGCGATTACGGCAGAAAACTCCTGCAGAACTGCGCGGACATCAAAATCAATGACAAGCCGCTCAACCGCAACGACTTGGAAAAAATTTTGCTCGCGGGGTATTTCGATTGCCTCGTCGACGCCAGTCACCCCTACGCACAAAATGTTTCCGTCAACGCCATTGACGCCGCAAAGTCCGCGCAGATTGCCTACGTCCGCTATGAACGCGCTCAAGTCGCGCCGAACTACGAAAAAATTTTCAATGTCGACAGCTACGAATCAGCGGCGGACAAAGCGTCGGAGCTCGGCAAAAATATTTTTCTCACGACGGGCAGCCGCAATTTGAAAATTTTCGTCGACAGGCTCAGCGATTGCAACTTGACCGTTCGCGTGTTGCCGACAGCCGAAGTTATCGCGCAATGTGAGGCACTCGGTTTGTCGCCGAAACAAATCGTCGCCATGCAAGGACCGTTTTCCGTCGCGCTCAACGTCGAACTTTTTCGGCAAGCGGCGGCTGAAGTCATCGTCACGAAGAACAGCGGACAAATCGGCGGTGCAGATACGAAATTGGCGGCGGCGGAGATTTTGAATTTGCCCATCGTAATGATTAATCGCCCGAAAATTTTTTATCCGAACATCGCAACGACATTCGACGACGTGCTGAAGTTCATCGGTTGAGGAGGTGTACTCATGGAAAAAATTTTTAATCTGCGCGGCGGTCGTAAGCTCACGGTCGGCGCAAAAACTTTGGTGATGGGCATTTTGAACGTAACGCCCGATTCATTTTCTGACGGCGGGAAATTTCTTTCGGTAGATGCGGCAACGAATCATGCGGCAGAACTTATCGCGGACGGCGCGGACATCATCGACGTCGGCGCGGAATCCACTCGCCCGAACGCCACGCTTGTTGACGCAGCCGAAGAATTTGCCCGACTCGAAAATATTTTGCCCGCGTTGAGAAATTTCGGTGTGCCGATTTCAATCGACACTTACAAGCCCGAAGTTGCCGCGCAGGCTCTCGAACTCGGTGCGGACATAATCAACGACGTTCACGGCTTGGAAGACCTGCGCATGATTGACGTTGCAAAAAAATTCGGCGCGCCCGTCATTGCGGGACATTTCGAGAGATGTTGCAAGTGCGACATTATCTGCGACGTGAAAAAATTTTTTAAGCGGACGTTGGCGAATTGTGAGGCTCACGGCTTCGACGCGTCACAAATCATTTTCGACCCTGGTATCGGTTTCGGCAAGACGCAAGAAGAAAATTTGACTGTCCTGCGCCGCCTGAATGAACTCAAAACTTTTGACGGGCGGGAAAATTTTTTGATGCTCGGTGTCAGTCGAAAAAGCGTTATCGGCTACGCGACGGGCTTTGAAGTTGATGAACGCGACGAAGCGACCGGTGCGCTCTGTGTTCATGCGATTGAACGCGGCGTCGACATTGTGCGCGTCCACAACGTCAAGATGATTTCGCGTATGTGCAAGATGATTGATTCATTAAAGGAGGTTTGATTTTTATGGCTGATAAAATTATTCTGACGGGGTTTGAAGTTTCGGGGCGACACGGTTGTTCCGAAGCGGAACGTAAACATGCGCAACCCTTTGTCGTCGACGCGGAACTTTTTCTTGACTTGACGCAGGCGGCGAAAAGCGACGATCTTGGCGACACGATTGATTACGCTACGGTTCTTGCCGACATCAGAAAAATCGTCGAGGGCACGTCACGCAATCTGATTGAGACTGTCGCGCAGGAAATTGCTGATTTTCTTCTGCGACGCTACATGCTCCTTGACGGCGTCAAAATCACGTTGCACAAGCCGAATCCGCCAATCGGTGAAAAATTTGCGGGCGTAGCTGTCGAAATCTTTCGGAGACACTCAAGGTGATTTGTTACGTCGGATTAGGCAGCAATCTTGGCGAACGTCAGCAGACATTGCGGCGGGCAATTGAACGCGTCAAAAATATTCCCACAGGCAAATTGTTGCGGGTGTCGTCGTTTTATGAAACGGAGCCGTGGGGCGTCGTCGACCAGCCAAACTTCCTCAACGCCGCGATAAAAATTTCAACCGAACTTGAGCCGCTTGAACTGCTTGACGAACTGCAACGCATTGAATTTGAATTCGGACGAGTTCGCCGCAAACATTGGGGCGCACGCACGCTTGACCTAGACATCTTGCTGATTGAAGGACGCGAAATTTCTTCGGAGCGATTGACGGTGCCGCACAAATTTTTATTCGAGCGGGACTTCGCGTTGATTCCACTGAAAGAAATTTTCCCCGCGCTCAAATGCAAACTTCACGGCGAAAAAATTTCACGCGTCAACGGTTCGCCGATTGATTTCAACTTCAAGCTGATTGCGTGCGTCGACAAAAATTTTGGGCTTGGCATGAACGGCAAGTTGCTGTTCAGAATCCCTGCCGACTTGAAAAATTTCCGTCGCCTCACATTGGGACACACGATAATTTTCGGGCGCAAGACGCTTGAAACTTTTCCGAACGCTCAACCGCTTGACGGTCGCAGAAATATCATTTTGAGCCGTTCGACGAAAAAAATTTTTGGCGCGGAAGTTGTCGGCAGTCTTGAAGAACTTTTTAACACGCTCAACATTGCGGAAGAAAATTTTGTTATTGGCGGCTCGGAAATTTTTAGCGAACTCATTCCCTACGCGACGAAAATTTTTTTGACGGTCGTCGACGCCGAAGTTCAAGCCGACGTTTTATTTCCGAACGTTGACGAATTCATTTTGCGAGACGTGAAAATTTTTGACGGCTTCGAGTTTAGGAGATATTCGCGATGAGCAAGCGTGACGCTTGACCCAACGGTCGCGCCGTGACGTTACGATAATTTTAAGCCAGTCGCCGCGCTTAAATGATTAACGGAGATAATTTCATGAGAAAAATTTTTAGAAACGATTGGGCGGAGCTGTTGGACGCCGAGCTGAACGAGCCGTATTATCGGGAACTGCGGCAATTTTTGATTGACGAGTACAGCACGAAACAAATTTTCCCGAACATGTACGACATCTTCAACGCGCTACACTTCACGAGCTACGCGGCAACAAAGGTCGTCATTTTGGGGCAAGATCCTTATCACGAACCAGGACAAGCTCACGGGCTAAGTTTTTCTGTTTTGCCGAACGTGCCGCCGCCGCCGTCGTTGATGAACATTTTCAAGGAACTGCGTGACGATTTGGGCTGTACCGTCCCGAACAATGGTTGCCTCAAACCGTGGGCTGACCAAGGCGTTTTGCTGTTGAACACGGTCTTGACGGTCAGAGCACACGCGGCGAACTCACATCGCGGACACGGCTGGGAAATTTTCACCGACAAAATTATCAGCCTGCTCAACGACCACGAACGACCGCTGGCGTTTATCTTGTGGGGCAATCCTGCTCGTCGCAAAAAATCGATGATAACGAATTCGCGTCATCTGATTGTCGAATCGGCGCACCCAAGTCCGTTGTCGGCAAGCGGCGGCTTCTTCGGCAGTCGACCATTTTCGCGCGTGAACAAATTCCTTGAATCAATCGGCGAAACTCCTATCGATTGGCAAATTCCGAACTTGTAGAAAGGAGCCGTTCTCATGTCGAAGAAACATATTTCAATCGCTCTAATCGTTTTCATGATTCTGTCGAACATTTATCTCGTCCTGCGCGTCAACTCGAACACAATGTCGATTGCTTCCTACGACGCGGGCATTTCGCAAAGAACGGGCGTCGGCAAACTCGAAAGCTTTTGGACAAAATACGTCGGCGCATCGAAAAATTCGCTCACGACTTACGAGGACAGGTCGAAAGCCGAATCCGACAGCACCTACTCAATTATCGTGCTGTTCGTGCTGGATATTTTAATCGTCGGCGGACTTTACGTCTTGAACAAAAAGCCCAAACCCGTTCCCGTGCAGAACGATGAAGAAGAAGATTGGCGCAATCAACGTCGCGGTCGGCGTCGGCGTCGCTAAATCGCTTGAACCGTCACGTTGCCAAAAAATTTTCTCTGTGCTATAATCCGCATAAGCGTATGACTTAAAAGTTTTATTTTGGAGGTTTTAATTATGGCTAAGTATGTATGCAGTGTCTGCGGTTACGTTTACGAAGGCGACGAGCCGCCGATTGAGTGCCCGATTTGCAAAGCTCCCGCCGAAAAATTCACCAAACAGGCTGGCGAAATGACTTGGGCTGCTGAACACGTCGTAGGCGTCGCACAGGGTGCACCCGAAGACATCATGAAAGATCTTCGCGCAAATTTCAACGGCGAATGCATGGAAGTCGGCATGTATCTTGCTATGGCTCGCGTTGCCTATCGCGAAGGCTATCCCGAAATCGGCGAATACTGGCGTCGTGCCGCTTTAGAAGAAGCTGAACATGCTGCCAAATTCGCGGAGTTGCTTGGCGAAGTTCTCACTGACAGCACGGAGAAAAATCTGCAAATGCGTGTTGAGGCTGAAAACGGTGCTACTGCCGGCAAAACGGATCTTGCAAAACGTGCCAAAGCTCTCAATCTCGACGCAATTCACGACACCGTTCACGAAATGGCACGCGATGAAGCTCGTCACGGCAAAGCTTTCGCAGGTCTGCTGAAACGTTACTTCGGCAAATAATCCAATGAATTGCGCGGACACAACCGCGAGGATTGAAACTAACAAACAAACTTGACAGAAAATTTTTTGCGTGATAACATTGCACGCGTTGCGGAGAGGTGTCCGAGCGGTTGAAGGTGCTTGACTCGAAATCAAGTGTGGTCAAAAGCCACCGTGGGTTCGAATCCCACCCCCTCCGCCATAAATCGCAAATAATAAGACCGTGTTCCAATCGGAGCGCGGTCTTTTCGTTACGGTCGTATTTATTCTGTGAGTTGTTCGTTGTAAATCCTATAAATCTCGTCGGTGTAAGAATTGTCGTCGTTGTGGACAATCAGCGGCGCAAGCGTGACGCTTGACCCAGCGGTCGCGATTAAACGTTTCAGCGGTCTAAGTCAATCACCGCGTTCAAGATGTTCGTTGTAAATTTCATAAATCTCGTCGGTGTAAGAATTGTCGTCGTTGTGGACAATCAGCGGCGCAAGC
>CAMUZG010000011.1 GCA_947165145.1 uncultured Selenomonadales bacterium | reverse complement strand
TATATGGCCTTGTAGCTCAGCTGGATTAGAGTATTTGACTACGAATCAAAGGGTCGGGGGTTCAAGTCCCTCCAAGGTCACCACGGGTAGGTAGCGAAGTGGCTAAACGCGGCGGACTGTAAATCCGCTCCCTCCGGGTACGATGGTTCGAATCCATCCCTGCCCACCATTACGGAAATCCAAACGTCGTCGAAAGGCGGCGTTTTTGCTTTACAATGTCAAATTTTTCGTTGGCGGCAGGATTGAAAACTTTTGGCGCGAAGTTTACAGAGATTTTTTCGGAGGCGTTCGTTATGGAAAAAAATTCTCGGCAACACGCGGAACAAGATAAAAAATATTTAACTAGCAAGAATTCTCCCGAACTCAAGAAGGCGATGGATAAAATTTCTGCCGAATTGCTCAAACGTAATAAAAATCTTTACAGAAGGCTCGCGAACAAATGTTAATAAGATTTTTGCTTGACGACGTGTTGAATTTTCATCCGCAACTTTAAGAAACCAGCGCGGGCATTCGCGATTTGGGCTTAATTGAATCCGCAGTCAACGCGCCGTTTCAAACTTTCGGCGGACAAGACTTGTATCCGACCGTTTTCGATAAAGCCGCGCAATTCGCCTATGGTTTGACTGAAAATCACGGTTTCGTTGACGGCAACAAACGTGCGGTAATTCATTCGATGATGGTTTATTTGTTGCTCAACGATTTTGATGTAATCGCTGACGAAGATGAACTTTTTCAAGTCTCAATGGGTCTCGCCGCAGGAAAAATTTTTTCCGCCGAATTATCAGAGTGGCTGAAACCCAAAACTAAAAAATTTGCAAAGGAGAGAGCTTTATGAAGTCTGAATTCACGCTCAAGCTTGAGCGGTGCAAAGGCTGCGGGATTTGCGTGTCGTTTTGCCCGAAACAAGTCCTCGCACTCGATACTTTAGGCAAAGTTTACGTCGCAAATCACGAAAATTGCATAGCTTGCGGACAATGTGAACTTCGTTGTCCCGATTACGCAATCTTCATGGACAAAATCAAAAAGGAGGCGTCGAAATGAGCGCACGTTTAATGCAGGGCAACGAGGCTATCGCTGAAGGAGCACTCAAAGCGGGCGTTCGATTTTTCGGCGGCTATCCTATCACGCCTTCAACCGAAATTGCTGAGAGTTTGGCGAAAATGTTGCCCCAAGTCGGCGGTACCTTCGTGCAAATGGAAGACGAAATCGCGAGCATGGGCGTTATACTTGGCGCGTCGCTTGCCGGCAAAAAAGTTTTAACCGCGTCGTCCGGTCCTGGCATCAGTCTCAAGCAAGAGCTTATCGGCTACGCGTCCGCCGCAGAAATTCCCGCCGTTATCGTCAATGTTCAACGCGTGGGACCTTCGACGGGACAACCGACCGCTCCGAGTCAAGGCGACGTTATGCAAGCACGTTGGGGCACTCACGGCGATCACTCGATTATCGTCTTGAGCCCGTGGAGCGTCCGCGAGGCTTTCGACATTGCGGTTAAAGCCGTCAATTACGCCGAACGTTTCCGCACGCCTGTCATTTTGCTCACCGATGAGATTGTCGGACACCTTCGCGAAAATGTCGAATTACCCGCCGAAGTCGAAATTTATCCGCGCCGCAAGCCGAAAATTTCCCGCGCCGAAGGTTACGAGCCGTTCACGCCCGATGATGATTTGGTGCCGAACGTCGCCAATTTCGGCGAAGGTTATCACATTCACGTTACGGGCTTAACTCACGACGAAACGGGATTTCCTGTCGGCAGTCCGAAAGTAACGCGCGAATCGATTAAACGTATGCACGAAAAAATTTCCCGTGCAGAAGACGAGATTATCGAAGTTCATCAAGAATTCATGGACGACGCGGAATTTGCAGTTGTAAGTTTCGGCGGAACGTCACGCACCGCTTATGAGGCTGTCCTCAACGCCCGCAAACGCGGTTTGAAGGTCGGCTTTGTTAGATTGGTGACGATTTTCCCGTTCGCAACAAAAATTATTCGTGAGCTGTCGAAAAATCTGCGCGGGCTCGTGGTTGCGGAATTGAATTTCGGTCAAATCGTCTACGAAGTCGAACGCGCCGTTCAAGGTCAATGCCCCGTCAAACTTTGCGCGAAATACGACATGACGATTTTTGAGCCCGAAGAAATTGAGGCGTCGATTGATGAACTAGTCGCGGAGGTGAATTGAAATGATTGAGCGCAGTTACGAAAAATTTTTCCGCCAAAATCGTCTGCCGCATTTATGGTGCCCTGGTTGCGGCAACGGTATCGTCATGAAGGCGATCGTTCAGGCGATTGAAAAAAATCCGAACTTCACGCAGGACAACACTGTTATCGTCAGCGGAATCGGTTGCAGTTCGCGGGCAAGCGGCTACATGGACTTCGACACGCTTCACACGGCTCACGGTCGAGCAATTCCCTTCGCAACGGGCGTCAAACTTGCGAATCCCGATTTGAATGTCGTAGTCATCACGGGCGACGGCGATTGTACGGCAATAGGCGGCAATCATTTCATTCACGGCTGCAGACGCAATGTCGACTTGACGGTTATCCTGTTCAACAACAATATTTACGGCATGACGGGCGGGCAAGCGTCCCCGACGACACCGCTCGGCAAAAAAGCTACGACTGCGCCTTATGGTAGCGTTGACAGACCGTTTGACGCCTGCAAACTCGCTGAGGCGGCAGGTGCCACTTACGTTGCGCGTTCCACGGCGTTTCACGTTCAACATCTCGTCAAGACGATTGAAGACGGCTTGAAGAATCGCGGCTTTTCGTTTATTGAAGCTCTCGTCCAATGCCCGACAGCTTACGGACGCCGCAACAAAATGGGCGAACCTGCGAAGATGATGGCTTGGATGCGCGACAATGCCGTGATGAAGACTGCTTGGGATAAATTGCCCGACGACAAAAAAATCGGCGACAAATTCCCGATTGGACTGTTTTATCAAGCTGAAGCCGAACCTTACGACGCGGCTTATTCGCATGTTCAAGAATTGGCTGGAGGTGGCGTTAAAAATGCGTAAACAACTCAGACTTTCGGGTAGCGGCGGACAGGGCGTTATTACTGCGGCGATTATTTTGGCGGAAGCGGCTGTCTCCGAAGGCAAAAACGCTGTTCAATCGCAAAGCTACGGTCCCGAAGCTCGCGGCGGCGCGTCGAAATCCGAAGTCATTATCGACGACGAAAAAATTTATCACCCGCACGTCAAGACGCCCGATTTTGTTTTGGCAATGACGCAGAAGGCAGCAGATAAATATTTCCACGACCTCAATCCCGACGGCACGCTGATTCTTGATGATGATTTAGTCCCGACGTCGCCCGCGTTCAAGAATATAATTCGCGTCCCGATAACCAAACTTGCAATCGAAAAACTCGGCAAGGCGTTGTTCGCAAACATAATTGCGTTGGGCGTGCTCGTCAAAGTCACAAAGCTCGTCGACTTTGAAACTATCAAAAAATCCGTGGCAAATCGCGTCCCGCCGTCAACAGTCGAACAGAACATGACAGCTTTACAACTCGGTTTTGATGCCGTGTAACACTCAAACGCGGCGATTGACTTTGACAAGTCATAAAGTCACGGCGCGACCGCTGGATCAAGCGTCACGTTTGCAACTCGGTTTTGATGCCGTGTAACGCTCGAACGCGGCGATTGACTTTGACAAGTCATAAAGTCACGGCGCGACCGCTGGATCAAGCGTCACGTTTGCAACTCGGTTTTGATGCTGTGTAACGCTCGAACGCGATCATAAGCTATCGTAAAACAAAAATCCCCGGGCAGTTTGACTGTACGGGGACTTCGTTTGTTTAACGAACAATTTTAAATTTCTTCCAAGTCTTCGGGGTGCTTTTTGATGTAGTCGCGGTACTTGTTGTATTCGTCTTCAAAAGATTTATCTTCGGCAGCAGCAAGCTGGAAAGACATCATCGCAACCGCCATGATACGGGCAATTTCATGAGCCTCGAAGGTTTCGACCAAGCGAGAGATTGTGCGCGCCGTCTCGTCCAACAATTCTTGATCGTCGGCGGCAAAACGATTCAAAAGGAGCAAGTCAAACATTTGTTGTTCCAAAGCCGACCACTTGAGCGCGATACCCGCATTGGAATGCGGAACACGCTCGTGAACGTCTTCAAACTCCGCATCGTCTCCACCTATTTCCGGAATATATAATTCGTCTTCATCTTCAAAACGCGGTCTGCGCATAGAAAATTCCCCCCGAAAAATTTTATTGAAAAATACACCGAATGTATTGTACTATAGGAGCAAGCGAAATGTAAAGCGAAAGCGGAGGTCGGTCATGCAAAAAGTTTTGTTGGGAGTGGGTGTCGCGCTGATTCTGTTGGGAATTTTCGGAGCAAGTTACACGTGGCATCACGACCACCGCGAAGCCGACACACTCGACAAGTATGCGGCGACGGAATTTCAAGTCGGGCGCGACGCTGACGGTAATTGGGACAGTGCTACGCTCAGCTTGTGGGATTATCGTTACGACAAATCGCGGCTCCTCAACAAAGTGATTCTCTTCACTGATGGCGCACCGTGGGAGATTGAAGCCGTAACCAAACAGACGCCAGTCGGTTGGCGCAACGAGAACAAATTATTTTTCCACTTCCCGAAATCCAGCCTGAAAGATTTGCTCATCGCCAAAGAGATTCGCTTGAAATTTTACTACGATAACGGGCAGTCGATAGATTTGCCACTCGGCAAGAAAGATTTGCTCGCGTGGCAAAGAAAGTTGCGTTGGTAATGAATTCGTTTTTAATTGGACTTCAGTTTTTGACGCGGATTTTCGTCGTCAAGCAAAGCGTTTGGACTGAAAAAAGTTTCGGCGAATCAGTGAAATTTTTTCCAACAATCGGCGCGGTTATCGGCATAATCTGCGCGGGCGTCGTCGGCATGATGAATTTTTTCGCAGGCGGAAATTTGCCGCTGTTGACGGGCGCAATCGGTTTCGTGACGCTGATAATTTTGACGGGCGGTATCCACTGCGACGGGCTCATGGATTCGGCTGACGGTCTCTTTTCGGGTCGCGAACGTGAAAAAATCCTGCAGATAATGAAAGACTCCCGCGCAGGATCTTTCGGTGTCGTCGCGATGATTTTGGTTGCGGCACTCGAAATTTCTGCGTTGACGGAATTGGCTCGGCTGTCGACGAAATTTTTATGCGCGGCAATTTTTTCGGCACCGATAATCGCGCGGCTGATGATGGTCGTGACAATCGGCGCATTCCCCTACGCACGACCCGACGGCATGGGCAAAGCGTTCGCCAAATTCACGACGCGGCGGACAATTTTTTTTGCGACAATCGAAGCGACACTACTGCTTTTGCCGCTCAACATCATCGACGAAAAAATTTTCCTCAGCGCGGCTTTGTCGGTGATAATTGCGCTAATTGTGACGTGGAAGTTCGCGAAATTCTCCGTGGAAAAAATCGGCGGCGTCACGGGCGACATTTACGGCGCAGTCACGACACTCGTTGAAATGTTCGTGCTGATAACTTTTGCATTGGCGGCGGCGATATGACAATCAGCGTTAAAATGCCTGGAACATGCGGGCAACGTGACGTTGCATCCAATGGTCGCGCCGCGATGTTGCAACTGTTTAAAGTTTGTAACCGCGCTTGAACGTGGAGAATTTTTATGACAATCAGCGTTAAAATGCCTGGAACTTGTGGGCAACGTGACGTTGCATCCAATGTTCGCGCCGCGATGTTGCAACTGTTTAAAGTTTGTAACCGCGCTTGAACGTGGAGAATTTTTATGACAATCAGCGTTAAAATGCCTGGAACTTGTGGCGAGTTGGCTCAAGGATTTTTTCGCGGCGAACCGATTCTCATCACCTGCCCGATTGAAAAATTTTCGACAGTCATTGTCTCCGACGAATTCAGCGGCGTCGACGGTCTCGGCTCAAAATCGCGGAAAATACTCGACAAAGTCTTGAAAATTTTCGGCGTGCGTGAATTCAAATTCGGCGTGCGATTGACCACGGAACTACCGCGCGGCAAAGGTATGGCGTCATCATCGGCGGACATGGCGGCGACGGCTCAAGCAGTTGCGTTATCGCTCGGAAAAAAATTTTCGCCCGACGAACTCGGCAAATTGTGCGCATCAATCGAACCGACTGACGGAATTTTTTTCAGCGGCGTCGTTGCAATGAATCCGCTAACAGGACGGCTCATCAAAAAAATTTCTGTGCGGGAAAAATTTTTAATCGCGGTCTTCGATTACGGCGGCACGGTCGACACGTTGCAATTCAATTGCCGCAGTGAATTCATCTTCCCCACGCTCGACGACGTGCTTGACTTCGCGCTGACAGAACAATCCGCATTGGCGAACCAAACGATTTTGCCGAAACGCGGACTTCGTGAGCTGATGAACTTTTCGCGGACAATCGGAGCAGTCGCGGTCAACGTGGCACATTCGGGCACAGTCGCGGGAATTTTTTTTCATGACGACGATTTGCGCGTCACGGAAAAAATTTCAGCCGTCACAAAAAAATTCGACTTCCTAACGTTCATGACGTTGACGTGTTTGGCGACGGATTTTTGACGGCTCGCGCTTAATGGCTTGTGGTTTGCTACGTTTTATGCTATCCTCAAGCAAAATTTTTGAGCGTGTCGATAAACATTGCGTAACTTTGGAGCCGACAGGGATGTCGGCTCCCCGCCGTCAACTGAAACAGGATGTTTCATTTGACGGCACCACGAGCCACGAGTAGTCTTAACGTTGGAAAAGTTTGTACTGAACGCCCCCGCGAGGTGCCCTTTCTTTTGCAACTTTTCTTTGGGCAAGCAAAGAAAAGTTGATCATCAAACTTAAACTTAGCTTCGACACGCAATTCGAGTTTCACGGGAGGGATTGAATTGGCATTTTATTACAAAGAACCGTCACACACATTCGGCGAGTATCTGCTCGTACCCGGCTACTCGTCCAAAGACTGCATTCCCGCTAACGTCGACCTGTCAACGCCACTGGTCAAATTTCGGCGCGGCGAAGACTGCAAGTTGATGATGAACATTCCAATGACTTCGGCGATAATGCAGTCGGTCTCGAACGACACAATGGCAATCGCTCTCGCAAAAGAAGGCGGCGTCTCGTTCGTCTTCGGTTCGCAACCAATTAAAGAGCAAGCAGCTATGGTTGCCCGCGTCAAAAATTACAAGTCCGGCTTCGTCTCAAGCGATTCGAATCTCAAGCCGACGAGCACGCTTAACGAAATGCTTGCCTTGTTGCAGGAAACTGGTCACTCGACAATGGCGGTCACTGAAGACGGCAAACCTACAGGAAAACTTTTGGGCATTGTCACAAGCCGCGACTATCGAATCACGCGCATGTCGGGCGACGAACAAGTTCAAACCTTCATGACGCCGTTTGAAAAACTCATCTACGCCGACGCCGACACGACCACTCTGCCGCAGGCGAACGATTTGATTTGGGAGCACAAACTCAACATGTTGCCGCTTGTCGACAAAAAGCAACGTCTGCGCTACATGGTCTTCCGCAAAGATTACACCGACAACAAAACCAATCCGCTTGAGCTAATCGACCGCCGCAAACGCTACGTTGTGGGCGCAGGCATTAACACTCGCGACTACGCCGAACGTGTTCCCGCCTTGCTCAAAGCTGGTGCCGACGTGCTTTGTATTGACAGCTCCGAAGGCTTCAGCGAATGGCAAAAAATCACGCTCGAATACATTCACAAAAATTTCGGCGACGATGTCAAAGTCGGTGCGGGCAATGTCGTCGACGCGGACGGTTTCAGATTTTTGGCTGAGGCTGGCGCGGATTTCGTCAAAGTCGGTATCGGCGGCGGCTCAATCTGCATTACTCGCGAAACGAAAGGTATCGGGCGCGGGCAAGCTACGGCGGTCATTGACGTTTGTCGTGCTCGCGACGAATATTTCAAAGAGACGGGAATTTATATTCCAGTTTGCTCCGACGGCGGCATTGTCCACGATTATCACATGACGCTTGCTCTTGCAATGGGCGCGGATTTTCTCATGCTCGGCAGATATTTTTCGCGCTTCGACGAATCGCCGACGGACAAAATCCGAATCAACGGCACGTATTACAAAGAATATTGGGGCGAAGGTTCCAATCGCGCACGCAACTGGCAACGCTACGATCTCGGCGGCGATAAGAAGTTGTCGTTTGAGGAAGGCGTCGATTCTTACGTCCCATATGCTGGTCCGCTCAAAGACAACATGAGAATCACGCTGTCGAAAATTCGTTCGACAATGTGCAACTGCGGCGCGCTCAATCTCGCTGAACTGCGCGACAAGGCGAAAATTACGTTGGTCTCGTCGGTGAGCATTGTCGAGGGCGGCAGTCACGATGTTATTCTGCGCGACCAATTCTCACACAACTAAATTCGTTTAAAAGGATTCACAATGACCGAACTTGATTTTGCAAAAAAAATTCACGGACTTGGAGGACGTGCCTATCTTGTTGGCGGCGCGGTTCGCGATAAATTCCGCAACGTCACGGCGCACGACAACGATTATTGCGTCACAGGTATCGCGGAAAAAATTTTCGCCAACGCATTCCCCGACGTCGCAAAATTCGGCAAGTCCTTCCCCGTGTATTCAGTCGACATTGACGGTACTTTCTGCGAAGTCGCTTTCGCACGAACTGAACGCAAAATCGGCACGGGCTATCGCGGCTTCGAGATTTTATTTTCGCCCGACGTGACGATTGAGCAGGATTTATATCGACGCGACACCACGATTAACGCGATGGCAATTGACCTGTTGAGCGGCGAACTTGTCGACCCGTTCGGCGGACGTGATGACGTTCTCAACAAAAAAATTCGAGCCGTCAGCGAACATTTCACCGACGACCCCGTCAGAGCGTTGCGGGCGGCGCGTCAAGCCGCTCAATTCGGATTCGACATCTGCGCGGACACAATCGCGGCAATGACTGCTTGCGCCGAGGAACTTGCTCACGAACCGACCGAACGAATTTTCAATGAGTTGGAGACTGCGCTCAAGACTGACAAGCCGTCAGTTTTTTTCAGGAGTCTGGAGCGGGCGAACTTGCTTGAAGTGACTTTCCCCGAAATTGCTCAACTGCGCGGAAAAATTCAGCCGATATTCTTCCACCCCGAAGGAGACGCTTACGAGCACACGTTGAACGTCGTCGACGAGGTTGCCAAAGTAAATCCGAAGCCAATGGTTCGATTCGCGGCAATGATGCACGACATAGGCAAAAGCACCACTCCGCCCGAAATGCTCCCGCATCATTATCTGCACGAAAAGCGCGGGCTGAAAGTTTTGGACGAAATGGATCGGCGCATGACACTTCCCAGCGAGTGGAAAAAATCGGCGGCGTTCGTCATTCGCGAACACATGCGTGCACCAAACTTGTCGAAGCCCGGTAAGATTGTCGAATTGCTGTTGGGCTTGAACGGCTTAAAACTCGGCGTGCGGGACTTCTGCGACATTATCCGCGTCGACAACGGTAGCTTGCCGCCATATCTGGAACATGCGCCCGAAATTATCGACGAGCTGTTGAAAATCCGTGGTAAAGACGCTCCGCCCGAACTCACAGGTAAAGCCGTCGGGGAATGGATTCGTGCCGCCAGAGTTCGCCGCTACATTCAAATTCGTTTCAAGGAGAGTTGAAATTTTAAAATATCAAACCCAATGAAAGGATTGATTTAATGGAAGCTGTCATTCTGCCGTACAAAGGCAAGAGTCCCCGAATTGCCCGCGATGTTTTTGTCGCGCCGAATTCGTCCGTGGTCGGTGATGTTGAAATCGGCACCGGCTCAAGCATTTGGTTCGGCGTCACGGTTCGCGGCGATTTTCAACCCGTCAAAATCGGCTGCTACACGAATATTCAAGACAACTGCACGGTACACGTCATGGGCGACACTCCGACCGAAATCGGCAACTACGTCACTGTCGGGCACAACGCCATTATCCATTGCCGCACAATCGGCGACGACTGCTTAATCGGCATGGGCTCGATAATTCTCGGCTACAGCGAAATCGGCAACAACTGCATTATCGGCGCGGGCACCGTCATCACGCAATACAAAAAAATTCCAAACAACTCGCTCGTCTTCGGCAATCCCGCCAAAATCATGCGTGCGCTCCGTGAAGATGAAATTGTCGCGCTCAGAGCGTCGGCAATGCATTATCACGATTGCGCAAAAGAATATGTCATTCATCTCGGCTTGACTGCGTGGCGCGAAGATTAAATTTGGAGTTTGGAATTCGGGGCGGTGAAATTCTTTTGAAAAAATTTTTTACAGGAGTTTTTATCATTGGAATTTTGCTCAGCGGTTGCGGCAAAGACGTTGCAGTTCCAAAGCCGCCCGTCGTCAAAGTGCAACAGGTCAAGCTCTCGAATGCTGCGGCGGAAGAAAATTATTCGGGCGTGGTCTGCGGTCGATATGAAACGAAGTTGTCATTCCAAGTCGGCGGCAAGATTGTTGCGCGTGATGTGCAAGTCGGATCATTCGTTCGCGCGGGCGAAATTTTGATGACGCTTGACCCGAAAGACATTGTCGAACAGTCGCACTCCGCAGAAGCTCAAGTCGCCTCGACGCAAGCTCAACTTCAGCTCGCTCAAATGAATCTCGAACGCTACACCGAACTTTTCAAATCCGAAGCGATTGCCGCCGCAGTGCTCGATCAATACAGGGCGCAATATGACGCCGCCAAAGCCGCTCACGATGCCGCAGTCGCTCAAGCTCAGCAAAGTCGCAACGCGCTCGATTACACGACGCTCACCGCCACCGCCGACGGGGTTATCTCCAATGTCAACGCGGAAGTCGGGCAAGTCGTTGCGGCGGGACAAAATGTTTTGACGCTCGTGCAGACTGCCGAACTTGAAGTTGCCGTGAACATTCCCGAAAATAAAATTTCCGCCGTGCAAATTGGTCGAAACGTCACGATAAATTTTTGGGCGACGAATGACATTGTCAGCGGCACAGTTCGCGAAATTTCTCCGATTGCTGATTCGGCGTCACGCACGTTCACCGTTAAAATTTCTCTGCCCGAATTGCCTGCCGATAAAATTCAGCTCGGCATGACCGCTAACGTTTCAATGACGGAAAATTTTCCCAATGCCATTGTTTTGCCGATGAGCGCGATTTATCAGACCGGTGACGCCGCGCAGGTTTGGCTTGTCGACAACGGTAAAGTTTCCTTGCGCAAAGTCGAAGTCACTGCCTTTGACGAAAACAACGTTCAAGTTCGCGGACTTCAATCGGGCGATACGGTCGTCGTTGCAGGCGTGCACAAACTTCGCGACGGGCAACAAGTCAGGACGGGTGATTGACCTTGCGCAACTTAACCGAACTGTCACTGAATCACCGCGCACTTGTCTGGTATTTTATTGCCGTGGCGTTTATCGGCGGATTGTTCTCTTACTTCAAACTCGGTCGCATGGAAGATCCGAAATTCGTCGTGCGTCAAATGATTGTTGCCGCGTATTGGCCAGGCTCAACCGCTCACGAGATGCAGGAGCAAGTTACCGACAAGATTGAAAAGAAGTTGCAGGACATTCCGAACCTTGACAATATCAAGAGCGAGACTCGACCGGGGCAAACCGTCATTTACGTTGAGCTTGGCGACAATCTGCCGACTGAACAAATTCGCCCGACGTGGCGCGACGTTCGCAACTATTGCCGCGACATCACCGATTTGCCCGAAGGCGTTATCGGTCCATACTTCAACGACACCTACGACGAAGTTTTCGGCTCGGTTTACGCGCTCACGGGCGACGGCTTCAATTATGAGGAACTGCGCAAGTACGCGGAAGATATTCGGCGATTGCTTTTGAGTGTCGACGACGTAAAGAAAATCAATTTGCTCGGCGTGCAGGCGGAAATCGTTTACGTCGAGATTGAGCAGATGAAACTTTCGGAGCTCGGCATCAGCCCGCAAATCATATCAAACACGCTCGCCGCGCAGAACGCAATGACGCCCGCAGGCATGGTCGAGACTTCAAGCGACAACGTTTATCTGCGCGTGACGGGAATTTTCGACGACGTGGACGACATCCGCAATCTGCCGATAAACGCGAACGGGAAAATTTTCCGACTCGCCGACATCGCAAAAGTTGAGCGACGTTACGTTGAACCGCCCGCGCCGAAAATGTTCTTTAACGGCAAGCCTGCAATCGGAATTGCTGTTGCGATGGAGGACGGCGGCAATATTCTGCGGCTCGGCGACGATTTATCACAAATCACGGCGGCAATTCAAGCTGAACTCCCGCTCGGTCTGGAACTGAATCAAGTGTCAGATCAACCGCAAGTCGTCGAAGATTCAATCGGTGAATTCGTCGAAACTTTACTCTTGGCAATCGTCATTGTTCTCGGCGTGAGTTTCGCAAGTCTCGGTTTGCGGACAGGGCTTGTCGTCGCTGGCTGTATACCGCTCGTTTTGGCGGGGACGTTCTGTTTTATGTACGTGCTCGGCATTGACCTGCACAAAGTTTCGCTCGGCTCGCTGATAATCGCGCTGGGTTTGCTCGTCGACGACGCAATTATCGCCGTGGAAATGATGAGCGTCCAACTTGAACGCGGGCTATCGAGATTCGACGCTGCCTGTCACGCCTTCAACGTCACCGCAAAACCGATGCTCACCGGCACGCTGATAACCTGCGCGGGCTTCATACCGGTTGCTTTTGCGAAGGGAATTGCCAGTGAATTTTGCCGCGACATGTTTTGGGTCGTGTCAATCGCGCTGATTTTGAGCTGGATTGTTTCGGTAATGGTTGCGCCGCTGTTCGGCACGTACATCATCAAAGTTGAGAAGAAATCCGAAGACGAACTTTACGCCAACAAATTTTATCGCATATTCCGCCAAATATTAGAGATGTTCTTGGAGTTCAAGACGTTGGTTTTGAGCGGAACAGTCGCCGCATTCACCGTGACAATCTTCTCAACGGTTTGGGTGCAACAGGAATTTTTCCCGCCGTCGATTCGCCCCGAAATTTTGATAAGTTTCAAGCTGCCCGAAGGCTCATCGTTGTCCGCGACGCAAGCTGAGGCTGACAGATTCTCAAAGTTCCTTGACAGTGAGCGCGACAATTTGAAAAATTTTTCTTACTACGTCGGACAGGATACGCCGCGTTTCGTGCTGACGATTGCGCCGAAGACTGCCGCCGATAATTACGCGAAGTTCATCATCACGGCGAAGGACGACACTCGCGACGAACTCATAAAAAAAATCCGCGACGAACTCACGGAAAATTTCCCGCTCGTCCGCACGAATATCCAGTTGATTCAAACGGGACCGCCCGCCGATTATCCGATAATGTTGCGCGTCACGGGCACCGATATTGAAAAAGTTCACGCACTCGCCGCGCAGGTTGCCGACATTGTCGCGCAGGATTCAAACGTCATGGACGTTAATCTCGATTGGAACGAGAAATCTAAAATTGTTCGCGTTGACCTCGACCAAGACAAATTGCGTGCACTCGGCGTGTCAAGTCAAGCTGTCAAGTCGACGCTGTACACCGAAATCACCGGCGCGAAGGCTTCCGAATTCTACGCGGGCGACAGGACGATTGATATTGATTTGCGACTCGCCGCCGCCGACAGAAATAATCTTGCCGCGCTGAAAAATTTGCCGATTTATCTCGGAACCGCAGGCTACGTTCCGCTTGAACAGATTGCCAAAATTTCCTATGACGCGGAGTACGGTTTGATTAAACGGCGCAATCTCAAGCCGACAATCACGGTGCAGGCGAACATTTTATCGGGCACAGCCAACGACGCGGCTAAAAAAGCTTTTGCGGCGACGGAACCTTTACGCAAAGATTTACCGCTCGGCTATTCGATTGACTTTGCGGGCGACCTTGAACAAAGCGGAAAGTCAACGGCTCATCTCGTTGCGATGTTGCCGCTTGTCGTGTTCGTGATAATGACGTTGTTGATGTTCCAGCTCAACGACGCAAAGGCAATGGTCTTGACGCTGTTGACCGCGCCGCTCGGCTTAATCGGTGTAATTTTCTCGCTGATAATTTTGTCGCGACCGTTGGGGTTCGTGGCGGAACTCGGCGTCATTGCGCTCAGTGGCATGATAATCCGCAACTCCGTCATCTTGATTGACCAGATTCAACAACACGTCAAGGCGGGCGAAAATCTTCACGACGCGATAATCGATTCGGCAATTCTGCGTTTCCGACCGATAATGTTGACGGCGGCCGCAGCGATATTGGGCATGTTGCCGCTGATGTTGAGCGTCTTTTGGGGACCAATGGCAGTCGCGATTGCCGGCGGATTGCTCGTGGCGACGGTCTTGACGTTGTTGGTTTTACCCGTCATGTACGCTACATGCAATTAGGAATGTGGAATTGTGAATTAGGAGTGATGACGCGCCAAATAATTCCTAATTCCTAATTCCAAATTGTTAGAACGGAGTTGATTCACTTGGAAAATTTCAGCGTGGCGATAAGCTACAAAGGCAGTCTCGGTTGGGTTGAGTTCGATGAGGCGACCAAAAAAGTTATTGTCAATCTCGGCGACGACGAAGGTAAAGCTCGTGCCGAAAAATTTTTAACTACGCCGCACAAAATCAAAATTCCGCACGAAACGCTGTTGGATTTCACAGACGAGACGATTGACCCGAATTTGAGCGCGGACAATTTGAAACTCGTTTTGTCGCGGCTGTGGGAGGCTACTGAAGTTCACGTCGATTGGAGTCGCCCCGTCGATTACGTCAAAGCTCACCCGCACTATTAACAATTAGGAATGTGAAATTAGGAATGTGGAATGAAAAATAATTCCAAATTCCTAATTCCTAATTCCACATTAGTACAAGGAGGCGATTTTCATGGCAGATTACAACAGCTGTCCGAAATGTGGACGCAAAGATTTTGGCGAAATTTTAGAGTGCAAACGTTGCGGATTAATTTTCTGCCAAAAGTGCAAAGGCAAACGTTCGCTACCCGACGGCACGGAATACGAATGTTGCCCGCGTTGCGCCGCAGAAATCGATGAGGACGAAGGCACCGTCCACGTCATTGCTAAGCAAAAGCGTTAAGGAGGTTTCAACATGGCGAACAAAATTTACGTGTTTCTCGGTCCGCACATGTCCGGCAAATCGTCGATGGTTTCTCAGCTCATGTCGATGGGCATTCACTACATCCCGACTTACACCACGCGCTTTTTCGACGACCGTTACGCTTACAAGCGCAGGATTTATCGCACGCTCAAGAACAAAGAGTACGAAGCGGAAAAATTTATCGTCAACACGACCTATCAAGCCCAATCCTACGGCTTGCGCAAAAGCGACGTGCTCGAAGCCTATCAGCAACACAGAATCAGCGTTGCAATCATGCACGACGTTTCGGGGATTAAACAGCTTACCAAGTTCATCAATCAAGACCTCGTGTCGATTTTCATGATGATTGACGACCAGGTTTTTATCGACAGAATGTTACGCACGGGCTGTTCTAACGACGAGATTCGCTACTACGTGGAGACCGCTGACGAGACTGGCGAATTTGATCATTGGCGCGACGTGGATTTTGTCGTCAAGAACACGTCGACGGCTCGCGTTGCTCTCGAACAAATTTTGGCGATAATGGGACTGGTCACGCTCGTTCCACAATCCGACTTCGACAACTTGGTTAAATGAAATTTTTCGCTGACAAAAAACGCCTCGGCAAATCGTCGGGGCTTCTTTAATTTTATCTCAACGGGGGAATTTTTATGCGCGTATGGTTTAATCATTGGTTCAGCACGGCGTATCATCTAATCAATTTGATTCGCGAAGGCAACCGCGTCCACGTCATCGGCTCCAACAAAAATGGTTCCGCCGTCTACAAGCTTGTCTGCGACGAATGGTATCGTGAGCCCGAAAAAATTTCTGCGGACGATTACGTTGACTTCTGCGTGAATTTTTGTCGCGAACATGCCGTTGATATTTTTGTGCCGCGCAGAAATTTGACGGCGATTGCTCAGCGGCTTGACGACTTCGGCGACGTGAAAGTTCTAATCGGGCGAGACGCTCACTTGATGAAAATTCTCGACGACAAAGTTGCAACGTACGAATTCATTGCGGCGGGTGGGCTCGGCGAAATTGTTCCGCCGTATCGAATTGCCACGAACTTCGACGAGTTCAACGAGGCGTGCGACGAGCTTAAGACCGCGAACAACCGCATTTGCTACAAGCTCACTGCCGACGAGGGCGCATTGACTTTCCGCGTGATTGACGACACGATTGAGAACATCACCGCCCTGCACAATATGCCGAACATGAAAGTTACTCGTGCCGCCGCGCAGAAGATTTTGTCACGTTACGATTTCAAAATTCCCGTGATCGTCATGCCGTACTTGAGCGGGCGCGAAATCAGCGTTGACTGCCTCAAAACTTCGCGGGGTAATGTCATCGTGCCACGGTTCAAGGTGAATCATCGTTTCGAGGAAATAAAATTCGACGACGCCGTGATGAGCATCGCCGAAAAAATTTTGTCGCTGATGAATTTTGATGCGCCGATAAACATTCAATTCCGCATGGACGCCGAAAAAATTTTCCTGCTGGAAATTAATCCGCGCATGTCGGGCGGCTTGCAACTGTCGTGTTTGGCTTCGGGGATAAACATTCCCGACTTGGCGATAAATCAGTTGCTCGGCGTGTCGAAGGAGTGGCATTATCCCGAACAGAAATTTTGTCGCGTCGCCAACATCGAAACGCCGATTATCCTGTGAATCACATCGGAGGAGGACCGCCCATACGTCGACCACTGCCCATGCCACCGACTCCGCCTTTACCTTGCGATTTCGACGATTTATTTTCGCCCGCTTCGTACGTTGTGGAAATGTCGTCGCCAGGTTTCAAGTCGCCGCCCGTGACTTCGACGAGATCTTCGCCGTAAAGCCCGACAGTGATATAAACTTTCTCGGCAACTTCCTTGCCCTGCGCGTCTTTTGTAATGCGTTCGACGTAAGAGCCTTGAGCATCCGTCTTGAGCGCGACAATCGGCACGCACAACGCGTCGCGAACACGTCCGACAACAATGTCAAGCCGCGCAGTCATTGCGGGGAGCAAAAGATTTTCATCGTCGGGCGCGTGGAAAGTCACGTAGTAGTAGATGACGGAGTTACTTGAACTGCTTGAGCCACTGCTTGTATCCCACGAGTTTGAAACGTCCGTTTGAGAAATTTTGATGACTTCCGCAGTAAAAGTTTTGTCGGGGTACGCGTCGACAGTGAAAGTTGCATGTTCCCCGACGGCGACGCTACCAATGTCGGTCTCGTCGACTTTAGCTTTAATGAGCTTTTCGCTTAGGTCGGCAATGCGCATGATGACGGTCGGGTTCGTCGAGCCTTGAACAGCCATTGTGCCAGGCGTCTTCGGTTCACCGACAACAATGCCGTCCATCGGCGCGGTTATGACGGTTTGATTAACATCGTCTTCAGCGAGCTCAACGGAAGATTTTGCGCGGTCATATTCATATTGAGCGTCCTGCAATTCAGCTTCCGACTTCGCGCCGATTTTATAAAGACGTTCCGTTCGGTCAAGCTTCTGCTTTGCGTTGGTCAGCGTGAAGTTCGCTTGGTCGAGTTTTGCCTCAAAATCTTTGCCGTCAAGAATCGCGACGACTTGTCCGGCCGTGACGCGGTCATTTTCCTCAACGAGAATTTCTTTGATTCGTGCAGTGACTTTGCCGCTGACTTCGACGCTGTCGCGCGGTTGAACAGTGCCTGTCGCAGAAACGATCTTCGTTAAATCCATGCGCATGACTTTTGTCGTTTCGTAAGTCTTGACGGGTTCGGCAACAATTTCCTCGGTGTAGAACTTGTAGCCGACCGCCGCGCCGATTATCAACACCGCAACGATTAAAATTTTCCACTTCATATGAAAACTCCTTGGGTCAGCAGTTCTGTTTCTTCTCCAAACCGAAATTCATCGCATAGTTGAATCGCCGCAGAACGTCGCGCATATCGTCGGGCAACCGCATATGACATTCGGCAACCAATTCGTCGGGGAAACCGTAAAAAGCCTCAGCGATACTGCCAGCAATCGCCGCGAGCGTATCAGAATCACCGCCGAGCGAAACTGCATTCCTCAACGCGTCTATGAAGTCAGTCGACTCAAGGAAAGAAATTATCGCTTCGGGCACGGAATTATCGCAGTTGAACACGGGACGATACGTCGGGCGGATGTCGTCGAGTTTGCGCGACAAATCGTAGCCGAATTCACGTTCGACAAAAATTTTGATGTCGTCCTTAGTTGCGGCATTCCGCGCCAGAAAAATCGCACTTGCGACGGATTCAGCTCCACGGATACCTTCGGGAGAATTGTGCGAAACTTCGGCGGTATTGCGGGCAACTTGTCGCGTGCGTTCAATCGTGTCGTAAAGCCAACCTGTCGACGAAACGCGCATTGCAGAACCGTTAGTCACCTTGTCAAGCGGCGGTGGGTCATCTTGAAGAAGCCACTTTCTGAATGAACCGCTGTAGCCGGCATAGATATACTTGCGTCCCCACACCTGCAACGAGTTCTTAACGTGCAATCTAACCGTGTCTTCGTCGGCGTCGGTATCGACTTGGAGCAACGCGTCGGCAACGGCAATCGTCAAAACCGAATCGTCCGTGAAATTGCAATCACCGTTCAACAGCTCAAAATGTTTGGTCTTGATGGCAAATCTACCCTCGTACGGCGAGCCGACCATATCGCCGATAATTGCGCCGTAAAGTGCGGTTTTCATATCGAATCATCTCCTTCGGGGCGATTGAGTGCCCGCAACGTGTTGCCCGTAGCGTGAGCCAATTCCAAGCTGTAGCGAATCACGTCGTAGCGAGCACTGACATTATTTTTTTTCGCCGTGACGAGCGCGTTTTCGGCGTCGAGAATGTCAAGCAGGATACCTTCGCCGACATTGTAGCGTTCGGTTGCGATAAAGCGTTCTTCCTCGGCAAGTTCAACGGCGCGTTGCGTGGTCGTCAGTCGCAGCATTGCAATCCGCAAATTTTTATGAGCCGCAACAACGCTTTCATGCACGCTGTCCAAATCGGCGTTCATTGCAAGTTTGAGCTGATCGACTTCGACTTTTGCCGAATCGACTTGTGCGCGAGTGACGCCGCTGTCAAAAATATTCCACGACGCAGAAATTCCCGCAGAGGCATCTGGGGTGATGTGCCAACGACGCGACGCCGCATTGAAATCTGTGCCGACGCTCGCTGTGACATTGGGCAGCCAGCCGGACTTCGCGCTCGTGACTCTCAATTCGCCCTGCTCAATCTTCAACGCGTCCGCTTTCAAATCGTTGCGGGTGTCTTCGGCTGCGGTGATGTATTGCTCAACGTCGCCAAGTTCAAGGTGCGTATCAAAATCTTCGACGGAGAGGTCGACGATTGAATCAATCGACATGAGCGCGGCGAGACTGGTCAGCGCGACTTCGTAATCGGCATGAGCACGGGCGGCGTTTTGCAGAGCGTTACTCGTCTCGACTTGTGCGCGTAGGAGGTCGATTTTAGCTTTGGCACCTGCCTCGAACTGCGCGGCAATATTTTTTTCGTGTTCGGCAAGATTTTTTTCGTTGTCGAGTTCGACGCGCGAGGTCGCCAAACTTTCCAAAGCCTTGACGTAAGCGATTGCCACTTGATAAATCAAATTGTCTTGTGCCTGTAAAAAGTCGAGTTTGGAAATTTCAATGCCGAGTGCCGCAGATTTTATTGCCGTCTCCAATCTTTTGCCCGAATACAGCGGATAAGACGCGCTCAAGCCCGCACCTGCTCGTTCTGATTCCATGACGCCTTCCGTCTTCGAGACGTTCAAGTTGCCGTTTGCGTTTATCGAAATGCTTTTTGCTCCCCGCGCAGATTTTAAAGCTTCTTCAGCGACGAGGATTGATTTTTCCGTCCGTTGCAGGCTCGGATTGTTTGTCAATGCCGTTTGAACCGCTTCCTGCACCGGCAAGGCTTGTGCGGGCGTGGTCAGCAGGAGCGTTGTAAGGATTGCCGTCAGAAATTTTTTCATCGCTATTCTCCTTGACAATGGGGCGTTCTTTAGCAAAGTTTATGACATCATCGGCGGTTACTGTTGCCGATTTTTTTTCGGGCGAAATTTTTTCAGCGGGCTCAGTTTTTTCGACGGGCGGAGATTTTTTTTCAGGCTCATCGACTTCGTTGAGCGTGGCGGAAAGTGCTGCTTGTGCTTTGCGAACTTCACGAAGAGCTTTGCCGATTGCACGCCCGACTTCGGGAAGTTTGCTCGGTCCGAAGACAATCAGAGCCACGATTAAAATTACGACGAATTCGCCCGCGCCTATTCCAAACATAAAAAGCCTCCCGAAAAATTTTTTCGCGGCGATTATAACATATGCACGGCTTGATTCAAATATTTTTCATAAAAATTTAATGCCTGCGGGTTTGAGCTTTCATCTGTCAGCTGTCAGCTGTCAGGATTATAATTCCAAATTCCAAATTCCTAATTCCACATTGATAAAACGGCGTCCATGATTTTTTCTTCCCAAATGTAATTCGCGCTGAACAGTCCGTGGCTTCGCGGATCATCGTCCTCGGCAATCGCTTCGCCGTTGAGCATGTAAACAAAGCCATCGTTGCTTTCGGGACGATAAAACATTCCCGACAACAAACCAAACGCAACTCCCGTGTGTCCGCGCAGATTAACGACGTGTTTGCGACAGACGCGGGCAGAACTCGTGCCGTCGATAAAATACGTGCCCAAGCCGTAATTAAGAATCGCTCCGCCGTAAGGTTGACCGTTCCCGCCGACGAAAGTCCAATGCGTCTTGAATATCTCGTCCAAAGATTCGCGCCGCAAAATTTTTCGACCGTGATAATTTCCGCCATTCATCAGCATTTCCAAAGCGCGGGCAAGTTCGTCGAAAGAAATCCTCAAGCCGCCTTGCGGAGAAAAAATCGTCGCGTTCGTGCCGACATGATAATCTTGCAGGCTGTACTCGGCTTGAAAATTTTCGGCGTATGGATTCTGCAAACGAACGGTATCTTTCGGCGGCGGAACGTCGTAATCATCAACCTTGCCGAACCACGCGCCGAACTCGTCCCAAACGCCGTCGGGATTTTTTTTCTGATAAACCGTGCCGAGCTGTTCAAAGTCTTGCGGCTCCAAATTTCCAGGCAAATATTCCGCGCGAATGTCCAACGGCTCAAAAAGATTTTCACGTTGCCACAAATCGAATCGTCGCCCCGTCACGCGCTCAACAATCGTGCCGAGCAATCCGTAATTCAAATTGCTGTACGTGAAATACTCGCCGATTTTCTCAGTAGGTGGCGCGAAATGTGCTCCATTCTCCCAAAATTGTCCGTGCGGCGAAAAAAATTCTTCGACGCTGAAATTCGGCGGAATGCTGTAAATTTTCCCGTCGCGCAATGATGACGTGTGACTTGCCAACATTCGCACGGTAATTTTTTTTTGCGGCTGATTCGGGTTGCGCAGTTCAAAGCCAAGATATTTTCCCGCGTCGTCGTCGAGATTGATTTTGCCGCGCTCAACCAATATCATGACGCCGAACACCGCGAACATCTTCGAGACCGAGGCAACTCTGAAGCGCGTGTTGCGAGTCATGGGTTTTGACGGATTGATTCTGCGTCGACCGAGAAACGTCGAATAAATTTCGCGACCGTCTTTGAAAACTATGACGCCGAGCCCGGGCACTTTGATTCCGTTGTCGCCGATGAGCGCGGAAAATTTTGCGTCCAAATTCATCTCAACAGCTCCTTTTAACTTGACAAGAACTTTTTCAGATTGTTATCATAACGTAAATTTTTATCGGAAGGAAGTGGTGTTGATGGACGGATTTTACATTTCGGACATCAGCGACAAAATTTTTTCGAGAATCGCCGGCAAGTCGTACAAAGTGAATTGCACCGTGCCGCTGAGCGATTTACGTTATCTTGAACTTCTGCACAAAAATTTGAGCGGCGAAACTCTGCGCGGCGAAATGATTTGCAACGTTCGCATTGCCGAGGACGTGCTGGAAATTTTCGAGAAACTTTTCGCGGCAGGCTACCCGATTGAAAAAGTTCGGCTCATTGACGAATACAACGCTGACGACGAACTTTCCATGCGCGACAACAATTCTTCAAGTTTCAATTTCCGTTTCGTCTCGTTCACCGACAGAGTTTCGCTCCACGGCTACGGTTTGGCGGTCGACATCAATCCGCTTTACAATCCGTACATCAAGACTGTCGACGGAAAAAAAATTATCGCGCCCGACAATTCTGCCGACTACGAAGACCGCAATAAAAATTTTCCGTACAAAATCACGGCGAACGATTTGTGTTGCCGACTGTTCCGCGAGAAAAATTTTCTTTGGGGCGGCGACTGTTGGGACGACGAAAAAGATTATCAACATTTTTTTATCACCGATTGAGGAGCTGATACCATGAAAAAAATTTTTGCGTTGCTGATGATTTGCGCGTTCGCGTTGATAACGGGTTGCGGCGGCGATTCATCTTCCAACAACAAGTTGAGCGTCATGCTCGGTTCAAATGTCGTGTCGCTCGACAGCGCACAATGCACGGACAGTTCGTCGTTTGAGCTGATTGCCGATTGCATTGACGGCTTAATGCAACTCGACGCTGACGGCAAACCGATTCCCGCAATCGCTGAGAAGTTCGACGTTTCGGCGGACGGCAAGACTTATACGTTTCATCTGCGCGATGCCAAATGGTCGAACGGCGATCCCGTCACGGCAAATGATTTTGTCTTCGCGTGGCGTCGTCACTGCCAAGTTTCCACGAAGTACGCTTACATCATGGGCGACACTGTTGCTTGCGTGAAAAATGCTGACGCTGTCACCAAAGGCGGCGACCCGACGACGTTGGGAGTTTCTGCGCCTGACGAGAAAACTTTTGTCGTGGAACTCGATGCACCTGTACCGTTTTTCCCCGCGCTGATGAGTTTCCCGACGTTCTACCCGATTAACGAAAAATTTTACAAAGGTCTCGCTGAAGGCACTTATGGCACGTCGCCCGAAACTTTTCTGTCGAACGGCGCGTTTGTGTTGAGCAATTATCTGCCCGGTACCGCGAACATTCAGCTCAAGAAGAACAACGATTATTGGAACGCCGCGCAGGTTCAGTTGAGCGATTGGCAGTATCAAGTTGTGACGTCCTCCGACAATGCGCTGACCGCTTTCAAGAACGGCACGCTTAACGTCGTCCAAATCAGCGGCAGTCAAATCGAACACGTCAACAAAGACCCTGAGCTTTCAAAAAATCTGCAGACCATACCTTCGGGCGCGTTGAGTTACCTTTCGTTCAATCAAGACCCGAAAAATCATCACGCGGGCGCACTTGCCAACGTCAATCTTCGTCTCGCAATCAGCAACGCAATCGACCGCCAATCACTTGTGTCAAATTACGTCATGAACGGTTCCGTGGCGACGTACACAGCGATTCCAATTCATTTCGCGCCCAATGCTAAGACAGGAAAATTTTTCGCCGAAGATCAAAAGCAATTCGCCGATGTTGTAAGCTTTGACGTTGAAAAAGCTCGCGGCTATCTCGACAAGGCAAAGGCTGAGCTCGGTCGCGATAACATTGAACTTGAATTCATCTACGCCAACGACGCGGGCAACACCGTTGTTAAAATTGTGCAATCGATTAAGTCGCAGGTTGAAGAGAATTTGCCCGGCGTTATCGTCAAGCTTCAACCTATGCCCAAAGCCGAATATCTCGACAAAATCACCTCGAACAGCTACGATCTTGCCGTGACGAATTGGGCACCCGATTACGACGACCCGATGACTTTCTTTACGCTGTGGACGACTTCGGGCAGTGAAATTTGCGAACACTGGAGTAACGCCGAATACGACAAAATTATCGCCGACTGCACGACGGGCGAACTTGCCGCCGATTACGACGCGCGTTGGCAAGCAATGTACGATGCCGAAAAAATTTTGCTCGACAACGCCGTTATCGCGCCGCTTTACACTGGTTCAAACGCCATGTTGATTGCCCCGAACGTCAGCGGAATTGAATTCCAAGTCACGGGCGTTAATCGTGTCTTCAAATCCGCGACAATCAAGCAATGAGCAAATACGTCGCCAAAAGAATTTTGATGTCCGCGCTGACATTGTTCGTGATAATCTTCGTGCTGTTCGTGCTGATTCGGATAATGCCAGGCAACCCGTTCCCCGTCGAACGCATGAGCGCGGAATTGATTTTGCAGAAACGCGCGGAGCTTGGACTCGACAAGCCGATTTTGATTCAGTTCGCTGACTATATGTCAATGCTTTTGCAGGGGAGTTTCGGCAACGGAACTTCCCTTTACAACGGCGCACCAATCAAGCCGATAATGTTCGCTTGCCTTGAGAATTCGTTTAAAGTCGGCGTGCTGTCGATTCTGTTCGGGACGACAATCGGTCTTGGCTTGGGAATAGTCGCGGCACTCAATCGCGGGAAATTTTTGGACGGACTGTGCACCGTGGTTTCAATTCTCGGCGTGTGTATTCCGTCATACGTCTTCATGATTTTCTTGCAATATTTTTTCGCGTATAAAATTCCGTTCTTCCCGTACTTCTTCGACCCGTCGCAATTTTTGTTCTCGTCGATAATGCCGAGTCTGTCGCTGAGTTTGTTTTCGATTTCGACTGTCGCACGATTCACGCGCAACGAAATGATTGAAGTTATGAACAGCGATTACGTCAAGCTTGCCGAGGCAAAAGGTTTGTACGGCTTTGAACTGCTACGTCGCCACGTTCTGCGAAATGCACTGATTCCGATTGTTACGGTCATTGCGCCGCTGGTCGTCGATTTGGTCACGGGCGCAATGGTTATCGAAAAAATTTACGGCATAAACGGTGCGGGCTCGCTCATGGTCAACGCGATTGCCGGCGACGGCGTCGATTACAATTACGTTTTGGCATTGGGCATCGTCTTTTCCGCGCTGTATATCGCCGTGATGCTCGCGCTCGACATTCTTTACGGCATAATCGATCCGCGAATACGTTTGGCGACGAAAGAAGGTTGAGCATGGCAAAGACTTACATTCCCAAGGCGGATGACTTTGAATTTATCGGCAGCCGTGATTTGAACGTCGACTTGAATTTTGCATCGCAAGGCTATTGGAAAGGCGTTGCCGTCCATTTCCTGCGCAATCGTCTTGCCGTGACGGGCGTCGTTATCGTCGGCGTGATAATTCTATTTGCAATCTTCGCGCCGATTTTGAGCAGTTACGGCTATCAAGAAATTGTTTCCGTGAACGACACGGGCAAAGAACTTGTCGCCAAAAGTTTGCCGCCGCAAATTGCTGACGGTTCGGCACAAAATCTTTTCGCGGACAAAACTTTTCTGTTCGGTACTGACGACATGGGGCGCGACTTGTGGACACGAACTTGGCACGGCGCACGAATCTCGCTGATTATCGCGTTCGTTGCAATTTTTATTGACATGCTCATCGGCACGAGTTACGGGCTCATTTCGGGATATTTCGGCGGGCTCGTCGACAACATTCTGCAACGTTTCATTGAAATCGCGGGCTCAATCCCGACGCTGGTTATCATCTCGATTCTGGCAATCTTCATGGAAAAAGGTATCGGGCTGGTCATCTCGTCGCTGCTGTTGACGGAGTGGATTGGCATGAGCAAAATTGCGCGTGCGGAGTGTTTGAAACTCAAAGAGCGCGAATACGTTCTTGCAAGCCGAACACTCGGCGCGGGCAGTTTCCACATCATCTTCAAGCAAATTCTGCCGAACACAATCGGACCGATAATCACGCAGGTCATGTTCTCAATCCCCGTCGCGATTTTCACGGAGGCATTCTTAAGTTTCGTCGGCGTCGGTATCGTCCTGCCGCAATGTTCGCTCGGTTCGCTGATTGAGGCGGGCTTCGGCAACATCACGATTCTTCCGTACCAAATCTTGCCGCCGATAACGGTTTTGGCATTTTTGATGCTCGGATTCAATCTGATTGGCGACGGCTTCCGCGAGGCTCTTGCTCCGAAATTGGAGGACATGTGATTTAATTTGGAATTAGGAATTAGGAATTGGGAATTTCTATGAACGAAAAAATTATTCTCTCCGTCGAAAATCTCGACATAACTTTTCGCACGAATGCCGGCAACGTCCACGCGATTCGCGGCGTCAATTTCGATTTACCTGCAGGCAAAACTCTTGCGTTGGTCGGTGAGTCGGGCTCAGGAAAATCCGTCACCATGAAGGCTGTCGCGGGACTTTTGGACGACAACGCCACAATCAACAGCGGAAAAATTTTTTATCGACAAGCGGACGGCAACGTTATCGACCTGCTGACGTTGAGCAAAAAAAATTTGCGCCGAACAATCAACGGGCAACAAATCGCCATGATTTTTCAAGACCCGATGACGAGCCTTGACCCGACGATGAGGATTGGCGAACAAATTGCCGAGACGATTCTCCTGCACAAAAAAATTTCCACGTCCGACGCAAACAAACGAGCCGTCGAACTTCTGCAACTCGTTGGGCTCAACGAACCTGAAAAACGCGTAAAAAATTATCCGCACCAACTTTCCGGCGGTCAGCGTCAACGCGTCGTGATTGCAATCGCCCTGTCCTGCGAACCGAAAATTTTAATCTGCGACGAGCCGACAACTGCTTTGGACGTGACGATTCAAGCGCGGATTTTGGATTTAATTCAAGACCTGCAGGCAAAAATGGGCTTGTCGGTAATTTTTATCACGCACGATTTGGGCGTCGTCGCACGAGTCGCTGATTTCGTCAAAGTCATGTACGCGGGCAAAATTATCGAAGCGGGCACCGTCGACGAAATTTTTTTCGACCCGCGACATCCGTACACGTGGGGATTGTTGTCGGCAATGCCCGATTTGGAGACAAACGACGATCGACTTTACTCGATACCGGGCAGTCCGCCGAATTTGTTGCACGAACCGAAAGGCGATGCCTTCGCCGCAAGAAATCAATTCGCAATGAAAATCGATGAGCGCGAAGAACCGCCGATGTTCCAAATTTCGGAAACGCATTTTGCCGCGACGTGGCTACTGCACCCCGACGCCCCGAAAGTCGAAATGCCCGCCCAGTTGCGTGAACGTTTGGCGCGTGCGAGAAAGGCGGCGAATCTTCAATGACTGAACCTCTGCTTAAGGTTGACAATCTCGTTCAGCACTTCAAAGTTTCTCGAAATTTCACGGTCAAAGCTGTCAACGGCGTCTCGTTTGAAATTTATCCTGGCGAAACTTACGGGCTTGTCGGTGAATCGGGTAGCGGCAAAACGACAATCGGACGTAGCATAATTCGGCTTTACGACCCGACGGCGGGCGAAATTTTTTTCAACCGCGACAAAATTTCCGGCGTGCTCAACGATAAAGTTCGGCGCATGCTCCGTAAAAATATGCAGATGATTTTTCAAGACCCGATGTCCAGCTTGAATCCTCGTAAAAAAATTGGCGACATTATCGGCGAAGGGCTCGACATTCACGGGCTTTACTCGACGCGCAAGGAACGTAATCGGATTATCGGCGAGATGTTGGAAAAAGTCGGCTTAAGTCCCGCGCACGCTGAAAGATACCCGCATCAATTTTCGGGCGGTCAGCGTCAACGTGTCGGTATTGCCCGCGCACTCGTCATGAAACCGAAGCTGATTATCGCCGACGAATGTATTTCCGCGCTCGACGTGTCGATTCAAGCGCAGGTCGTCAACTTGATGAAGGACATTCAAGCGGAAACGGGTTGCGCGTACCTGTTCATCGCGCACGACTTGAGCATGGTCAAATACATTTCGGACAGAATCGGCGTGTTGCATTTGGGCAATCTCGTCGAAACGGGCACGACGCAAGAAATTTTTTCAAAACCGACGCACCAATACACGAAAAGTTTGCTGAGTGCCGTGCCGTGTTCAAATCCCGTAATTGAGAGAAATCGCCGACGTTCTTTGTAAAAAAAATCCCGCCGTGTTGACGGGAATTGAGCTTTTAGCTGATAGCTTTTAGGTTTCGTCCTAGAAGCTATTTTTTATCGAAACTCGACGCGGGCTGACCGCAGACAGGACAAACTTCGGGCGGAGCGTCGCCGACATGTTCGTAGCCGCAGACACCGCAAATCCATTTTTTCTGCGCGGGAGCTTCAGAAGTCTTAGGCGCGTACTTTTTAAGCAACTCGTCGATGACAACGCCGTGATGCCATTCCTGTTCGGCGAAAATTTCCATCTCGTCCGCCGCTTGAGAAAATCCCGCCGCACGAACTTTGTCCGCCAACGCTTTGACGGTGCCTTTGCCTTTGTACTCGGCTTTAGCGACGCCCGCGACGAATTTCCAAAAATCTTTCGGGCAACGACCATTGAGCGTAGCGTAAAATCCCGCGTGAACAGCTTCTTGGTTCGCCGATTCGATGAAAATTTTTGCCGCGTCGTCGAGACCCTGCTCGGTCGCCAAACGTGCCAGCGCATAATACATCATGACGCCGTTAGCCTCGCCCTGCGCAAGTGCCGCCATAATCGGTTCAAGCTCGGTGCCTTTCGTCAAGCCGTGCAAACTTTTCTCCGCCATAAAAACCACTCTCCTAAAAAATTTTACGCCTAAAATATAAATTGCATGAGGAAATTTTTCAACAGGTCAAAAATAATTTTCTAAAGTTGCTGAACGAGCCAATTCTGTTTACCAATCATCTCGACGAGTGCAAGCTGTTGCTCAAGCCAATAGATATCGCCTTCTTCGTCTTGATAATACTCAATCAAAAGTATCCATTCGCCGACTTCCTTAACAAAAAAACTGACGATTTTTTCCGCCAGCTTTTTTTGTCAAAGTTCCGTAGAAATTCATTTGGATTTTTTCAATACGTCTGTCAGCAACGTTGCAATCATGTAAGTCTGCGTCGGAAATGCGAAAATCATATTCTTCAATTCATCTGCCGTAATCTTTTTATTTATAACCAGAGTCAAAAAATCAAGCCAAGTTCCTGCTTCACTGCCATAAATCGCCGCGCCTGCCAAAAATCCTTTGCTGTCGACGATAAAATCAATCTCAATGTCAAGTTCACGATTGTCAACCCATTCATTTTGTACGCCGTAGGGAATTGAAACAATTTGGTATTTGTCGGGAGATTTTTCAGCTTCGTCGAGCGTAACACCGACTTGGGCGATTCTCGGTAATGTGAAAACCAGATTCGGAATGACAGGGTAACAAATCGGAGCATTATTTCTGCCAAGAATCTGCTCGGCAATGTATTGGGACTCAAAGCTTGCCGTCGGAGTAAGTTTTGGAATTCTTTTATCGATAACGTCACCGCTTGCGAAAATATTTTTAACTTTTGTACGCAGGTAATCATCTACAACGATTCCGCGCCGACTTGCTTCAATTCCGAGATTCTCAAGCCCAAGTTCCTCATAATTCGCAACGCGACCTGTGGCATCGAGCACATAAGTTCCTTCAACGCTTAAGCCGGACTTCGTTGTGACTTTATAGCCGCCAGAAATTTTTTCTACTTTGTTGACTGCCTCGCCGCAATAAAATTTCGCACCTTGCGCAGTCATTTTCGCAACCACTTTTGTAACATATTTCTCAGGATACGCAAGCAGTGGACGATTCGCAAATTCAATAAATGTAACCTTTTTACCGAGCATCAAAGCCATCGACGCAAATTCCATTGAAATGATTCCTGCACCGATACAAATCAAATGTTCGGGCATTTCCTCAATATCCAAAAATTCCCGACTGCCATGCAAAAATTCTTTTCCTTCGATATTAAGTCGGGCATTACGCTGACCGGTGCCAATTACAATGTATTCTGCGGAAATTTTTTGTTCGCCGGCTTGCACAGTGTGAGCGTCAAGAATTCTGCCTTTTTCGCGGATAAAAGTAAAGCCCCAATTCTTAAACATTCCTGCCAATATTTCGGGGAATGGATCAAGAACTTTTCTCTTGTACGCCATCAACTTTTGCCAATCAATTTTGATATTCTGTTCGACGCACAGTCCGTTGTAACGCTCAAGCCCCTCAGCAAATTCAAAAGGTCCGTCGAGCAAAATTTTTGCGTCGCAACCATAGTTGGTACACGTGCCGCCGGGCAAATCAAAATCGACCAGTGCAACTTTTTTGCCTGCCTGCGTCAGCGTCAATGCTCCGTGCCAACATGAATGCCCGCTGCCGATAAACACGACATCAAAATCGTACATGATACCAACTCCCAAAATGTTACATCTGTTTTGCAAGCCAATTCTGTTTGCCAATCATCTCAACGAGTGCAAGCTGTTGCTCCGCCCAATACATATCGCCTTCCTCGTCTTGATAGTACTCACTCAAAATCTTGAACGTAGTAAAATCGTCCTGCGCGGCAACAACGACTTCTTTCAGCCAAGCCAAGCCGTCTTTGGAAACTTGCAAATCGTGTTTGAGATATTCAATAGCATCGGTATAAATGGGCGCGGCAGTCTTAGCCTCCAATTTGACTTCGCAACCCAAGTCGATAAGGCGGTCAATGCATTTTACGACGTAGCCGCCCTCCTCCGCCGCATGTTCCTTGTACTGCTCGGCAAGTTTGTTCAAACCTTGCGCGGCAAAAATTCTCGACTGAATCAAATGCCCGTCCGCCTGCTGAGAAAGCTCCGTTACAATCGTCTGCAAGCCTGCGATAACTTTGTTTTCCGTTTTGCCTTCTTCCTCTCCGTCAAGCGGGTCATCGACGTAATCAACCTCGGAATAGCCCGCGTGCAATGTGATTTGATGACGCAAGCCCGCCGGAATGAAATACGTTTCGCCCGCCGAATAAACTTTGCTCTCACCATTGGCAGTGAAGGTGCATGAGCCGCTAACGACAATCGTCCACTGGGCGGCGTGCGCGTGTTCAGGGAAGACAACTTCCTTAGCCGCGCTGACGAAATAAACCGTGCCCGTCGACGTGTGGTCAACGTGAACCTCCAAACCGTCAATGCCATAGTCGCGGCTCGGAACCTTCTTGATTATGTCCGCAAACATTTATAAAGCCCTCAAGAACTCGACGACGTCCGCCGCGTGTTTCTTTGCCTTGTCAATCAGAGCTGCCTTTTGCTCGTCGGTGGTGACTCCAGGGACGCACATCATGCCGCAGCTATAGAAAATCTTCTTGCAGTCCATCTTAGCCATCTCCGCGAACTTCGCAACGGGGAAGGTCAGCTCCTCGACCGTGTGCCCGACGAAACCTTTAGCCGAAAAGCCAGCTTCGGGAACGCCCGTCGTCAACGAGATAAGGAACGTCTTGCCAGTCAACGCCGTGCCCTGCGAACCGTAAGCCCAGCCGTGCTCCATAACTTTATCAATGTAGAGCTTGAGCAGACCCGGCACGCCGTACCAGTTCATCGGGTATTGGAAAATGATTACGTCCGCTTTCTCCAATGCCGCTTGCTCCGCCTTAACGTCGAACTGATAATCGGGGTAAAGTTCGTCGAGCTTGCGAATTTCGGCTTGCGGACACTGCGCGGCAATTTCGTCAAGAATAGTCTTGTTCGCGACGGAATTTTTCAAGTTGGGGTGCCCGCATACGATAACAACGTTTTTCATTTCTCGATAGCCTCCTTGTAAGTGTTAAGGGTGTTGTCCGCCGCCGTCGTCAAAAAGGCAGTATCGCCGCCGAGGACGATAAAGCTTATTCCCAAGTCGACGAAACGTTTAGCCTGTTCAGTGGTAAGGGCGATTGTGCCGACGGGCTTGCCGAGGGCGTGAATGCGTTTAATCATGTCGTCCATAGCCGCTTCAACTTCGGGGTGGAAAATGTTAATGCCGTGCCCCATGTCGACCGCCAAATCAATCGGACCGAGGAAGACTGCGCCGACGCCGGGCGTGTTCGTGATAGCCTCCAAATTTTCCCAGCCGCGAACGCTTTCAATCTGTGGCAGGATACAAATCTCATCGACGTTGCGTTCAAGGTAGTCGGGATGACGATTGAAACGACCCGCACGAACCGCCGACGCTCCGAAGCCGCGATTGCCCCTAGGAGCGTAGCTCGCCCAATACATAATGTCTTCGGTCTCTTCGCCCGTCTCGACCTTCGGAATGATTATGTTTTGAATGCCTCCGTCCAAAAGCTGCTTGATAATGCCCGTGCCCGCTTGCGGAATTCTAACAACGGGTGTCATATCGTAAGCCGCGATTGCTCTGGCAATATCCAAAATCGTTGTGACCGTGTGCCCGCCGTGTTCGCCGTCCACGAACAGCCAATCATAATTCGACGTTGCGAGAATTTCCGCGACCTCGACCGAAGTCGTCTCTTGCCCGACGCCGTATTGAAGCTTGCCCGCCTCGATGCCGTGCTTGAACTTGTTGTACAGATAATCTTTGACCATTGGCATTAATATCGCCTCCAAAATTTTTTGCTAGTGTATAACGGCGGCGCGTCGAATTCAACTTTCAAAGTGGCAGATTCATAAAGCGACTTTACGAAATGTTAGATTTGTAAAAGCAGCGGTTTGAGCGGCTGTGGTATTGCCTCTATAAAAAACTTTGTCATATCTCGCGGCGGGCATTCCCACTTGCCTAAAGCCCAATCGTTGACAAACTCCGAGACCGCCCGCATATAAAAGCGCAGACAAAAACAAATCGTCGGCGACAACTCGTCAAGGTTATGCCTTTCCTTAATCCAGTCCGTCAGAAGATTAATCGCGTGGTCGTTTGTGGCGTAGCGGAAAGAATTTTGCCCAACGGCATTTTTAACCTAAAAGTGCGAGAATTCCCCCGCCGAGCGGTGGGATGAATCGCGCTTTTTTGTTGACGCTAAAAAATGCAACTGATAAAATACAAACGAAAGGAGGAAACGTCTCCTCAGCTGAATAGAGACAGCGTCGAAAGACAGTAAGCTTGTGCGAGAAAGAGCCGGCGTGAGGCTCCTTGACCGTAAGGCGGGTGGTAAGTCAGAAATCCGGACACACGTAACTCAATGAATAGTTGCACTTATACGAAATTCATCTACCGCAGGGACTGCGGGAAGTAAAGCCTGTATGAGAGGAAATAAGACGCAACCTCGGCGCAACCTCGATGATTCAGGAAGCTCCCGCCTCTTCAGGCGGCGAGTAGTTCACGAAGGTTCATATAAAAATCTTCGTCCTCCAAAATAATTTCCATCCACTTGCAAATGACATCCTCAAACGAATCAGTGACGCCAAAATTTTTAAGCGACGCTTCGACCTTTTGATTGTAAATCCACGCCATCAATTCGTACTTGTCGCGGAAAAGATCCTCACTCAGGTCGGGATAGACGTCGTTGCGATTGTGGTCGGCGGGCTTATCCTCGACTACATTCTCAACAAACGTCGCTAAGCGGCAGAAGCAAATGACTTATTGCCCTAGACAATCGGATTAACCACTCGATTAGGCAAAACGAAGCCCCCGTGCAGGTCACCATCCTGCGCGGGGGTTCTTCGTTCGGTGAAAATTATGTTGGAACTGCGATCCTCACTCGATGCAGTTGCTTTCTGTAAAAGCAATCAAACCTTAGCATAAGTTTTACGCCTTGTCAAGGCAAAACGAAGCCCCCGTGCTAACGTCACGTTGCGACAATCTCGCGATAAATTTTTTCGTCGACGGCTTTGAAGACATTGAAGACAATTTCAAACTTGTGTGACGCCAAAAAATTTTTCACGGTCGAAACGGCAATTTCTGCGGCACGACGATTCGGGAAATGAAATTCCCCTGTCGAAATGCAACAGAAGGCGACGCTTTGCAAATTGCGTTCGGCGGCAAGTTTAAGGCACGATTCGTAGCAGGCGGCAAGTAAATTTTCTTCGGCGACTGTCGGCTCACGTTCAGGCGGGATAATCGGTCCGACGGTGTGCAGAATAAATTTGCTAGGCAGATTGAATGCAGGCGTGATTTTCGCGGAACCTGTCGGCTCATCGTGACCTTGCGCCGTCATAATCTCGTTGCACGCGTTGCGGAGTTGCAGTCCCGCCGCCGAATGAATCGCGTTATCAATGCAACCGTGTAGTGGCACGAAACAGCCTAAAAGTTTTTCATTCGCCGCGTTGACGATTGCATCGACTTCAAGCCGCGTGATGTCGCCGCGCCAAATTTTTATGCCGCGTTCAACGTTCGGAATGTCATTGAGCTTGACGACGCCACGTTCCGCAACTTCCACCGATAACAATTCATCTTGCAGGCGTAAAAATTTTTCGTCGAAATTCATTGGCGGGCAGATGTTCATCAGCGCACGCAAAAGTTTTCGTTGAGCCGTCACGTCGTCGGGCAATCGTTCGATTTCAAGCCCAGGCATGGCGTCCAACAGGCTCGCGTTCAAAAATTTTATCAGCGTCAATCGGTTCATAAAGCGTTGAGAACCTCCGCGATGTCGGCGTCGATAAGCAGACTCTGCGCGGCAATCTCGTCGGGCACGAAGGCTTGACCTTTGTTGATGCAGACGTAACGCGCCGCAGGATTTCGAGCCGTGAGCCGCCAAAAAGGAAATTTGATAATGCCAGGCGTGTTGCCGCCAACACCGAGTTCAAGCAGAACAATATCGCCGTCCGCGTGGAGCCGCAAAAATTTTTCGTAACGATAAATCGCCGCGTGCCAACCCGAATCCTCAACAAATTTATCGTCGCTACGAAGATTGAGCGTCATGACTTCGCCGCATTTCGGACAACGTGGAAACAATTCCTTCGGGACGCGCATATCTTTTTGAGCGGCAATCATCGCGCGAATCGTCTGCTCATTGTCGTAGGTTTTGTTGTGGCACGGCGTAGAGCATTGGAACAAGCCGTAATCGCCCTGCGTGTAAAATAGCCGCGTCTTGTCGCAACCGTTGAGCTGAAATGCGTGGTCGACGTTCGTGGTCAGCACGAAAAAATTTTTGTCGCGCACGAGCTCTAATAGTTTCCGATAAGTTTCGTTGGGCGGCATGTCGTAGCGATTGTAAAAGATGTTGCGGCACCAAAAGCCCCAAAACTCTTCGGGCGTGTCGTAGGGATAAAATCCGCCGCTGTACATGTCGTGGAAACCGTAAGCTTGTTCGAAGTCAGCGAAATATTTTCTGAAACGTTCACCGTCGTAGGTGTAGCCTGCCGCCGTCGACAGTCCTGCGCCCGCACCGATTAAAATATTTTTTGCGTCGTGCAGAATTTTTTTCAGCTCGGAAATTTTGTCGCGTTCCATGATTCAAACCTCCTTAAAGTCAATTATAACACAACGAACATTAAGGACGCGTCTTTTATCGCGGACAAAGTCAAAATAAAAATTGCATTGCCACAATCGATTTGATACAATGCCTTAAGCGTTAGAGAGTTCGGAAATTTTTCACGAAGGAGGAGATCATATTTGAGAAATGACCAAAGAGGTGACAACAAGCTAAAAATAATTCCGCTGGGCGGGCTCGGCGAAATCGGCAAGAATATGACGATAATCCGCTACGGCGAAGAAATGATTATGATTGACGCGGGGCTCATGTTCCCCGAAAACGATATGCTCGGCATCGACCTAGTTATCCCGGATATTTCTTACGTTCTCGAAAATAGACAGTGCTTGAAGGCAATCATTCTGACACACGGACACGAAGACCACATCGGAGCGTTGCCTTACATCTTGAAAAAATTGACAGTCCCCGTCTACGGCACAAAACTCACGCTCGGTATCCTGACTGCGCGGCTCAAAGAAGAAGGCGTTGAGTGCAAAAGTCTGCGTGCGGTGTCGGGCGGCGAAATTATCATGGTCGGTTGCTTCAGCGTCGGATTTATTCGCGTGAATCACTCAATCCCCGATTCGGTCGGCTTGTCGATAAAAACGCCCGTCGGAATGATCGTGCATACTGGTGACTTCAAACTAGACTACACGCCCATTGACGGCAAAATGACTGACTTCCGCCGCTTCGCCGATTTGGGTGCTCGTGGCGTATTGCTTTTAATGGCTGATTCGACGAATTCCGAAAAAGAAGGTCACACGCCCAGCGAACGGACTGTCGGTGCGGCATTTAATCGAGTCTTTCAAAACGCAACGGGTCGCGTCATAGTCGCAACATTTTCATCGAACGTACACCGAATTCAGCAAGCGATTGATACGGCGATTCGTTATCGTCGGCGCGTGGCGATACTCGGTCGCAGCATGGTCAACGTCGTCAACATTTCCCTTGAGCTAGGCTACATTCACGCACCCGAAGGCACAATCATTGACATCGAAGACATCAGAAACTATCCTGCGAACAAACTCGTCATAATCACCACGGGCAGCCAAGGCGAACCTATGAGCGCGTTAACTCGTATGGCAATGAGCGATCATCGGCAAGTCGACATAATCCCAGGCGACACCGTGATAATTTCCGCGACGCCGATTCCCGGCAATGAAAAGCTCGTTGCAAAGACCGTTGACAATCTGTTGAGGCTCGGAGCAAACGTCATTCACCGCCGCGAAGAAGGCATTCACGTTTCGGGACACGCTGCCCGCGACGAATTGCGCTTGATTCACAATCTGGTCAAGCCGAAATTTTTTATGCCTGTTCACGGCGAATTACATCATCTGTTCGCGCACGCCAAACTTGCTGAGGAAATGGGCATGAACCGCGAAAATATTTTGGTCGGCGAAAACGGCGCAGTCATTGAGCTCAGTCGAGACAGTGGCAAAATCGCGGGTCACATCAATGCGGGCGTCATCATGGTTGACGGACTTGGTGTCGGCGACGTGGGCAACATTGTCCTGCGCGATCGTCGGCAACTGTCGCAGGACGGGATTTTGATTGTCGTCGTGACAATGAACCGTGCAACCGGCAAAGTCATTTCGGGTCCCGATATTGTGTCGCGCGGTTTCGTCTACGTTCGCGAATCCGAACAACTCATGGACGAGGCGCGTAGTCGCGTCTTCCACGTTCTCAAACGCTGTACCAACAGAGACGATTCGGTTATTGATTGGTTGACGATTAAGACAAGCATTCGCGATGCCTTGGCGCAATTTCTATTTGAGCAGACGAGGCGTCGCCCGATGATTATGCCGATTATCGTTGAGGTGTGATTAACTCGTCAACGATGACAGCCGTTCGATTTTGTCGAGCGGCTTAAATTTTTTTCTGCATGTCGACTGCTCATTACATCGCTAAAAAAATTTTTTGGACGCTGACCTTGTTCGACTTTGTGACACCGCGTCATTGCGCCGTTAAATTTTTTTGACTAATTGTTATTCGCGTCCTATCGCCAACCTCAAGAATGTTTTCAAAGCCAACCGCGTTTGATATAATCGCGCCACGTTCGTTTGAAAGGAGGTGATAGTATGCTTGCAAAGGTTCGGAAGCGTTCGGGGCAACGAGTCAACTACGACCGACAAAAAATTCTCAACGCGATAGCCGGCGCAAATCGTGACGCGACGACACCCGCCGATAGACTTTCCGACGACGACGTTGAGCGCGTGACCGATTCCGTCGAGCAGGCGATTGAGGCTAACGAAGTTGTTGGCGTCGAAGAAATTCAAGACCAAGTCGAAAAATCGCTCATGAGCCACGGTTTCTTTGACGTTGCCAAACAATTCATCGTTTATCGCCAAAAACATACTCAACGCCGCGTCGCACAGAAAAAATTGGTCGACACCTACCGCGATATTTTTTTTGCCGACTCGGTGGACATCGACCTAAAGCGCGACAACGCCAACATCAACACCGACGCGTCAATGGGTATCATGCTCAAGCTTGGCGCGGAAAGTTCAAAGTATTTCGTTGACAATTACGTTCTTCCTGAAGAATTTGCTTTGGCGGACAAAGAAAACTGGATCCATATCCACGATAAAGACTTTTCACTTATAACTTTTAATTGCTGCCAAATCGATTTGCTTAAATTGTTTCACGGCGGATTTTCCACGGGACACGGCTTTTTGCGCGAGCCCAATTCCATTCGCTCCTATTCTTCGTTGGCGTGCATTGCGATTCAAAGCAATCAGAACGACATGTTCGGCGGACAATCAATCAACGCTTTTGATTACGCGATGGCTGAAGGTGTGCGAAAATCTTTTAAGCGGGCGATTCGCGACGAGGTCAAACGCGCTTGCGAATTCTGCGACATCACGGCGGCGGGCGAAATTGATTTTGACGTTTGCACCTACGCCGAGGACGACAATCTTTTTGCAATCAACAACTTGACGCAAATCGTTGGCTCGACGAAATTGGCGCAGAAAATTTATCGTGCTGCCTGCGCGGACGTCGAAGAGGAAACTCATCAGGCAATGGAAGCTCTTATCCACAATTTCAACACGTTGCACAGTCGCGCGGGTGCTCAAGTGCCGTTCAGCTCAATCAATTACGGCATGGACACTTCGCCCGAAGGTCGCCTGGTCATTCGCGAGGTCTTGAACGCCATTGACGCGGGGCTCGGCAACGGTGAAACTCCAATTTTCCCGATAAGCGTCTTCCAGCTCAAAAGCGGCGTCAATTACAACGTCGGCGATAAAAATTACGATCTCTTCCGCCAAGCGTGCAAGGTCAGTGCTAAGCGTCTCTTCCCTAAACTTAATTGGGGCCTTACAGCTTAAACTGTGAAGGAAAATCTCGCTAACCTGAAAATTCAGGGTGTCCGCTCAAAGGCGGGCTGACGGTAGAAGCGAAATAAGGTACAGCGTACTCGAAACAGCTTCGTAAGAGAACCTACGGTCCGGAAACGGATAGCAGGTGATACCGTGCTAAACTTTGCGCCATTTCAAGACAGGAGGTGAAATCATGTGGAAAGAAATTCCGTGGACAAAAGGAGTATATTCTGTAAGTGACGACGGATTCATAAAGTCAAATGAAAGATTTGGCATTGATGGTCGTCATTTAAAGGGCGTAATTTTAAAACCGTGGCTTGGGAATCACGGATACTTAACAGTAACTTTGTTGGTTGATGGAAAAAAATATCGTTGCTTGGTTCACAGACTTGTTGCCGAAGTTTTTATTGGCGAAACATCTTCAGATATGGAAATTGACCATAAAGACGGCGATAAACTCAATAACTCAGTTGACAATCTTGAATGGGTGACACGTAAAGAAAACTTGAAACGTGCAAAGAATCTCGGATTGATTGTTACATCAGAGCGACAAAAGGAATTGCGTAAAAAAATATCTGTTATTGGCAGAGAGAAGAATAAGAAATCAATATTGCAATTCTCTTTGGACGGTCAATTGATAAAGACTTACGCGGCGGTTTTAGATGATTGCAGAGAATGCGGTTATGAGCCTTCGGCACTTAGCAGAGCCGCCTCCGGTAAACAGAAAACAAGCTACGGATATTTGTGGAGATGGCGCGAAGAAAGTGTAACGACTATTCCGCAAGGAAGTAGCCGCGCAGGTGAAATTCCTCCGGTGAAAGGCGAGAGCTTATAAAGTATGAGATAGTCTACTCCCCTAATAAATATCGGGAAACCGAGGGTATCAAGGAATTTTGTTAATATCGACGCGCCTTACAATTTGCAATACTACAAGCCCGGCGATTACAACAGTTGTATTGCGACAATGGGCTGTCGCACGCGTGTCATGTCTAATGTCAACGGGCGGGAAGAATCCGGTTCGCGCGGGAATTTTTCCTTCGTGACGATTAACTTGCCGAAACTTGCGCTTGAGGCTAAAGGCGACGTTGAAGAATTTTTCAGGCTCTATGACAAGTACATAACGCTTTGCCATGATTACCTGCTGTTCCGCTTGAAGACGATTGAGGAAAAGCACGTCTACAATTTCCCGTTCCTCATGGGGCAAGGCGTTTGGATGGATTCGGAGAAACTCAAGCCGACGGACAAAATTAAAGACGTTCTCAAGCACGCGTCGTACTCAATCGGCTTTTGCGGGTTGGCGGAATGTCTCGTTGCGTTGACAGGCAAACATCACGGTCAAAGCGACGATGCTCAACAACTCGGCTTGAAAATTGTCGGGCGTCTTCGTGAACGCACTGACGATTACACCAAGCGCGAGAAAAAAAATTGGACGACCTTTGGGACACCTGCCGAGTCGACTGCGGGACAATTCCAACGCGCCAATCGCAAAGTCTACGGCGTCATCAAAGGCGTCACTGACCGACCTTACATGACGAATTCAAGCCACGTGCCTGTTTACTTCCCGATTTGCGCGGGCGATAAGATTCGCATTGAGGCACCGTATCACGCACTGTGCAATGCGGGACATATCGCGTACATCGAAATGGACGGCGACCCGACGAAAAATATTTCCGCGTTCGAGGCTCTGGTTCGGGCAATGCACGACGCCGATATGGGTTACTTCTCAATCAATCACCCCGTCGACCGCGATCCTGTTTGCGGCTTCACGGGCATTATCGGCAACGAATGTCCGCATTGTCATCGCAAGGAGCTTGTGACGGGAACTTTCCACATTGAGCGACTTAAACCTGACGACAAATAAAAAAAACTTCCGTCAAACGATTTGGCGGAAGGATTTTTTTTTGCGGATTTTTAAAGCGTGTTGGTAAACTTGGAATTACGATGTGACGAGGAATTTTTTCGACTGACGAGGCGCAAACGCGAAGTCGTAGTAAGCTACGTCGAGCGTGCGGCAACGACGTCAGACGGAAAAAGAACCGTAACTGTTAAATTGAATCTAATTACTTTGCGGGCGCGGGCTTGAAAGGTTCTGTCGGCAACGGTTCAAGCGTGTAGGTGCCTTTCGTCGCGGCGAGTGCGCTTTCAATCGCTTTGTGTGCTTTGTCAATCGACAGACCGAGCGACTTCATGCATTTGTCGGGATTGTGGAAGCCCATTGAACTTTCGGCGGAGACCCAATCCCAATACCATTGCGCCTCACGAATCAGCAAACGTGATTCAGCAAGTTGTTCGTCAGTGGCACCGGCTGCCTTTGCGGCTTGAATCGTCTTGTGAGCGCGAGCCGTCGTTTCGCCCGCAATTCTCAACAGCTTGAAGGTGTTATCGTTAATCGTCTTCGCGCGGTGCAACATCGTTTCGTAGGATTCGTCGTGGCATTTGGAACAAGCAGAATCGTAATGTTTAAGCGGGTTGGTCATCCAGTGCGAAGTATATTTTTGCCCGTCCTTGCGCATGTACGGCATATGACAATCGACGCAGGTGACGCCGTTGAGCGCGTGAATCGAATCAGACCAAACCTCGAAGTCGGGGTGCTGAGTCTTCAACATACGTGCGCCGCTGTCGGGGTGAGTCCAATCGCCCGTAAAACTTTTGGCGTGTCCGTCTTGATAATATTTGAATTCGGATTCGGGGTCGAGACCGTTGGCAAAAGGCATGTGAACGCGACCGTCTTCCGCCGTAAAGAAATATTCGTTGTGGCATTGTGCGCAGACGTAAAGCCGCATTTCGTTATGAGTCGCCTTGCTGATATCAACGCCCATTTCCGCCATTGACTCGACGAAACCTTGATTGTAAACGCGCAGTTGCATTGTGTCGGGGTCGTGGCAGGTTGAGCAACCGAACCACTCATCGTCTTTAATCGGCGCGGCGATTTCGTCGAACGGTTTGGACGCAAATTCCCAGCCGCTTTCCTTGAAGTAAACGTCGTACATGTAGGAGCTTTTGCAGACAATGCACGAGCCTTTTTGACCGGGGCGGCGCAGTGATTCGAGAATATCTTGACCGGCGTACCAGTGCCCGCGGTCGTCGTCGTATTGAATTGAGAACTTGTAACCTTTGAACAGCTCAATCTGTTCGGGTTGTTCCAGCAAATGGGAATTGCCTGCCTGTGCGCCGCCGAAACCTGTCGGACTGGGTGCGCCTTCCATTGTCCGCTTGTAGGATTCAAATTGCAACGGGTAAGCTTTGGCATAAGCCATGCGCGTGAGTTTTTGGTCTTCGGGAATTTGTGCTAGTTCAAATTTTGTAGCGGGTTTGGCGATGACTCTGGCGAACAGTAGCGCGAAGAACGCCACGCATAAGATTAATGCGCCCGCGATGTATTTTTGTAGCTTACTCAACTTTTATACCCCCTTCCAAGTGATTCGAGCCGTGTGCGATTCTGCTGTGGCATTTCAAACAATTTTCCTGCGAACCGTTCGGCGCGTTGTCGACATATGACATTGTTGCGCTGTGGCAACGCATGCAGTTTTCGTTAACCATTTTGCGAGCGTCGGCGTCGAGCTTGATACGTTCGGGATAATCGCGCATAATTTCGTGGTACATGTCGACCATACCTGTACGACCTTTCTCGAACATGTAATGCGCGGTGTTGTCGTGCGGCAGGTGGCATTCGACGCAATCAAGTTCTCTGTGGCTTGAGACCGCGAACGTTGCCGCCTCGTGTTTCATTGAGTGACATTGACCGCAGAAAGTTTTCGTGCCGCTTGCGTGAAGAAATCCCATACCGACGCCGATTGACAATAATCCAACGACGAAGCCGACTGCAAGACATTTCAGCGTGTGTTTTTCGAGCAAATCTTTAATGCACATACAGTTACCTCCCTTCTAACAATGTGGAATTAGGAATTAGGAATGTGGAATTATAATTCCTAATTTCAAATTCCTAATTCCTAATTGATTTCAAAGTTCCGATACAAATTGTCGTGACGCTCAGCCACAACAGCCAGATATACGGTTTGGTCGTGACAGTCGCAGTTATCGGCATGTTGGAAAGTTTTTCGAGCGTCGGCAGAATTTCAAGCCGAGCTTTGTTCAAGTCGCCCGATATTCCCGTCAATCGAACGCGCCGCTTGCCGCTCATGACCTCAATCGCACGCGACGAGCCGCCGTCCGCCGTAACGACAATCAGCGGGTGAATCACTTCGGAAATTTCGCCGTCGGTTATCGTGATTGACGCCGTTGCTTGAATCGGTTTGCCTACGTCATCGTAGTCAATATGCGCGTCCTCGAACACGTAGCCGAATTCGCCGTCCATAGCGAAAAGTTTTTTGGTGAGCATAAGTTCTTGAACGTTGTCGATTTTCGGCGCGTGCGGTGCAATGTAAACGTCGCCAGAAAAATTTTTCATGATAGCCGGTTCACGTGCCGCATCTTCGCCATTGCCGCGCAGTTTTGTCAGAGCCTTAACGACTTCGCCGTCGACAGTGTAGACGTAAAATTTTTGCCGCTCGTCCTCGTTGAAAAGTTGACCTTCGTAGATGATTTCGTGCCCCGCGATTGACAGCGACGTTTGCGGCTGAAATTCCTGCGTGACGGTCTCGCCCTGCGCGGAAATGACAATCGCCAGCAACATCAGCAGGAAGCCGCCGTGCGAAATTTTCCCGCCGAAACTTATCGCCCGCCAGAATTTCGCGAACGTGTAAACAATCAGCAAAGCCAGCGTCAAAGCTAACGGTGCGGTGCTTTTGATGTAAAAATCTGCGTCGACAGCTGCGGCTTGACCGAACGCTTGCGACAGGAGTGGCATTGACATTCCGACCCAGACGATTGCCGCGATGAAAATTATCAGCAGACAGCCCAGCAGGATTATGAACGCCGATTCGCCGTGAGTGTCGTACATTTTGCCCTGCGGCAGGGATTTCGCCTTCACGAGCAAGATTGTCAGTCCGCCGATTAACACTAACGCGTTTGCAAGAGCGATTGCCGTGCCGATACTTGAGCCTGCGAACGAATGAACTGAAAAGTCGCCGAGAATTCCCGACCGCGTGAGAAATGTGCCGTAGATGACAAGCGCGTAGGTGAATATCGCCGCAACGTGAGCCACCGACAACACGGCGGATTTTTTTTTCGCGAGATTGATTAGGTGCAACAAAACCGCGCTCAACAGCCACGGTACAAGCGATGAGTTTTCGACGGGATCCCAGCCCCAATAGCCGCCCCAACCGAGAACTTTGTAAGCCCAATAGCCGCCGATGAAAATTCCTGCGCCGAGAAAACTCCATGCCAACAACGTCCAACGTCTTGCAGATTCAAGCCAACTTCGCGACGCCGCTTCCGTCAGCAACGAGCCGACACTCAACGCGAACGGCACGGCTAACAACGCGTAACCGACGAAGATTATCGGCGGGTGAATTGCCATCCAAAAATCTTGTAGCAACGGATTAAGTCCGACGCCTTCATAAACCTGCGCGGGGTTCACTGCGAATGGCGACTTCGCGAGCACGAGCAACGTCAACACGATTTGCAACAAGAAAAAAATTCCAAGTGACGCCGCCGATGTTCGTCGATAAGTCAGCACTGCGCCAGCTATCGCGTGAATCAGCAACCACAGCAGGAACGAACCTTGTTGTCCCGCCCAGAACGCCGAAATTTTGTAGAGCGTCGGAAGTGTCGTCGATGAGTAGGTTGCGACGTATTCGACGCCGAAATTGTTTTCAAAGATCAAAATCCACAGGAGCAAGCTTGCCGCGACGATGAATGCTGTCGACGTTGCCGCGCAGATTTTCACGAGCCGAGCAGACGGAATTTTTGGCACGAAGCAGATTGTCATTGCCGCCAAAGCCGCCGCTAAGCCGCCGCTTAAAAGTAAATTTCCCGTCAATAACACGCCCCCTTTGTCAGCTTTGAGGCTGTTGACTTTCGTACTTGGACGGGCACTTGATTAAAAGTTTTTTGGCATGAAAACTTTCGTCAGCCGCGTCGTACTTGCCGACCGCAACAATGTGATACGCCTCGTCAAAACGGTCAGGCTTGATGCCGTCGAACTTGACGCGCAACGTTTCGCCCGTCGTCTCGTCGAGCAAGCTGAAGGTGAACTCGTCGCAAGTCTGTTGCGGTACAAAATTTTTATCGAGCAGACCTTTGACTTGCACGCCGCTTGAAGATGTTCGCGCCTCGGCAATCGTGACGTAGGGCGTGACACTTTCAACCAGGTTGAAGCCCGCGTAACCGATAAAGCCGACGAGCAGAACAATCAAAAAAAATTTCCGCACAAGCCGCGCCTCCTCCGATAAATATTGCTGATTATACCATTGAAAAAAAATCCGTGTTGTTGCTGGCGCAACATATTTTCCAAAAAGCAACGGCACAAAAAAACCCCTGACGGTTGCCAGGGGAGGTCAAAAAAAGTTTAGATTATTTGAACAGCTCGGTTGAAAGGTAACGGTCGCCCGTGTCGGGCAACAGCACCACAAAAGTTTTGCCTGCGTACTCGTCACGTTTACTCAGCTCAATCGCCGCAGACAGTGCCGCACCCGCCGATATGCCGACAAGCACGCCTTCAGCCCGCGCGAACATTCTGCCGAACTTGAACGCGTCGTCATTGGCGACATCAACAACCGCGTCAAAAATTTTCGTGTCGAGCGTTTCGGGAACAAAGCCCGCGCCGATACCTTGAATTTTGTGCGAACCAGATTTGCCTTTGCTCAGCACGGGGGAAGTTTCCGGCTCAACCGCAACGACTTTCACGGCAGGATTTTGCGACTTGAGAAATTTTCCAACGCCCGACAAAGTTCCGCCCGTTCCGACGCCCGCAACGAATACATCAACTTCGCCGTCAGTGTCGCGCCAAATTTCGGGACCCGTCGTCACGGCGTGAGCAGCGGGGTTCGCGGGATTGGTGAATTGCGACGGAATGAACGCGTTCGGAATTTCTGCGGCAAGTTCTTCAGCTTTGGCAATCGCACCTTTCATGCCGAGATTTCCCGCCGTCAAGACAATTTCCGCGCCGTAAGCTTGCAACAGTTGCCGACGTTCGACGCTCATTGTTTCGGGCATTGTGAAGATTGCGCGATAACCTTTCGCTGCCGCGACGCTCGCCAAACCGATACCCGTGTTGCCGCTGGTCGGTTCGATAATGACCGAATCGGGCTTGAGTTTGCCGTCACGTTCAGCCTGCTCAATCATCGCCTTTGCAATTCTGTCCTTGACGGAGCCGGCGGGGTTGAAGTACTCAAGCTTGACGAGGAGCTTGCCGTTGAAGTTGACAGCCTCAGCAAAATTTTTCGCGTCGAGGAGCGGCGTGTTGCCGATTAATTCCGTGACGCTCGTATAAATTTTTCCCATTTTGATGAACCTCCTGTAGTTATCGGAGTCGAGTAAAGGACATATGCCATTCTCCGACAAATTTATTTTACTACGACAAGTCAACCAGCGGTCGTTAATTTGCCATCAACGAGACGGCGATTCAATTTGGAATTAGGAATTAGGAATTTGGAATTGTTTGGGATATAATACGTGCTCAACGTAATTCCAAAATTTTCACGGAGGACAACTTCATGACGACAGGCAGAATTAATTCGCTGGACATGTTGCGCGGAATACTCGTTGCGGCGATATTTTTTTTCGACGTGCCACCCGCCAACATGTACCCGATACTCATGCACAGAGCGTGGGACGGCTTTTCCGTCGCCGAAGTGGGCTTGCCGCTGTTCGCCTTCATGATGGGCGTTTCAATGGCAATTTCCTTCTCGCGACACAAGCCGTCGATTAAAAAAATTTTTAAGCGCGTGACGATAATTTTCGTGCTCGGATTATTTTTGAGTAGCTTGGAACATATTTTCCGGCTGATGTTGGTTGACAGCTTCACGCTTGAAAATTTCCTGTACAGCACGGTTTTTCACGGCAGATTTTTCGGCGTCCTGCAACGGCTTGCGATAACGTACCTGTTCGCAGTAATTTTAGTTCTCGCGCTGAAAAAGGACGTGAGAATTTTTATCGCGGCGTTCGTGTTGTTAATTGCGTCGTCGGCAGGCTTCCACATCTACGCGCCCGATAATCCGTTTTCGCCCGAACACAACATCAGTCGCGCGGTCGATTACATTTTCCCTGGCGTGAATCACATTTTATTCGAGACGCACGACCCCGAAGGGCTTTACGGTTCAATCGCGGGCACGGCAACGGTTTTGTTCGGCTACATTGCGGGACGCGTGCTCATCAGCGACAACGACTTGAACACGAGAATTTTTTCGATATGCAAGCTCGCGATTTTCTTTCTGATTGTCGCGGGACTGTGGAGCTTTACGGACATCATTTCAAAGCGATTGTGGACGGCACCTTACGCGCTGTTGAATTCGGGCTTAGACTTCCTGTCGTTGGCGTTGTGCATGAAAATTTTCGACACGTCGCCACCGAAAAGCAGATTATCGCTAATGCTCGTTGCGTTGGGGAAAAGCCCATTATTTTTCTTTACGGCAAATTTCGCGGCGGCATTGTTCCTGTACGTCATGCCGTTCCGCGACAGTAACGTTTACTTTTGGATTTTCGACCACACGACGAAAAATCTTATCTCGCCCGAATTCGGCACAACACTTTTCTGCGCGCTGTGGACGTTGCTTTGGTTCCCGCTTGCAGAAATTTTCCGCAGGTTTAATATCGTCGTAAAAATTTGAGGAAGGCGTTTCAATGGCTCACGAACGAATCAACTCGCTTGACATGTTGCGCGGCGCGGCGATTGTGATAATGTTGCTACTGTCGTCGCCGCCCGACACAATTTATCCGATACTTGAACACGCGCATTGGGACGGGCTCACATTCCCCGACACGGCGTTTCCAATGTTCGCTTTCGCGATGGGCGCAGGCTCGGCAATTTCAATGTCGCGTCGAGAACCGTCAACGTTGAAAATTTTTCGTCGGGCAATTTCAATGTTCGCGTTGGGAATTTTTTTAAACGTCGCGTGGGATATTTGCGAATTGTACTTTGTCGGCGTGTTCAATTTCGAAATTTTTTTTGACGGTGCAATCGTTCACGGGCGACCATTCGGGATAATTCAGCGGCTCGCGGTAACGTACGCACTTGCGGCATTTTTGGCACGTGCAATCAAATCTGACGTTAAAATTTTTTTGACGGCGTTTGTGCTGCTGATTGTGTCGTCGGCAGGTTTTCACATTTACGCACCCGATAATCCCTTTGCTGAGGCGCACAACATCAGCGGCTTTGTCGACAACATTTTTCCAGGCGCGAATCACATTTACACGCCAACGCACGACCCCGAAGGACTTTACGGCTCAATAGCGGGCACAGCGTCGGTTTTGTTCGGCTACGTTGCGGGACGTGTGCTGATAAAAAATTCGTCGACGCGGGAAAAAATTTTTCTGCTGACGGCGGCGGGAATTGCATTGCTCATTGCGGGCGGGCTGTGGAGCTTTACGGACATCATCTCGAAAAAACTTTGGACGGCACCTTTCACGCTGTTGAACGCCGGCATTGATGCGTTACTGCTCGCGTTGTTTGTAAAGTTCGACGATTCAAAATCTGCGCGGACATTTTGCCGACCGTTGAAGGCATTGGGAGTTAATCCGTTATTTTTCTTTGCGGCGAACTGTTTGGTGCTTGACGTGTTGATTTTCACGCCGTCGCCCGAAGAAGGTCTCGGACTTTATCTGTGGATCTATCAGCACACGACGCAGGGAATTGTTTCAACAGAATTCGGCGCAACGCTCTTTTGCGTGCTGTGGTGCCTGATGTGGTTGCCGTTAGCCGAAATTCTTTATCGACGCAAAATCATCATCAAAATTTGAGGAGGAAATTTTTTTATGGCAGGTTGGAAGACGCAAACTGTAAACGAGGTCGTCACGAAAATTCGCGGCAAGAAATTTGTTTTGCCGGTCATTCAGCGGCGACTCAAGTGGGACGAAGACAACATGACGAAACTTTTCGATACGCTGCTGAAAGAATATTCGTTCGGTGCAGTTATCGTGCTTAAGGAAGAAGCGGGACATTCTCCGCTGTTCGAGTCTCGTGAATTTTCCGACGACGGCGACCCGCGCAGTGCTGATTTGTCGTCGCGGGAAAAAATTTTGGACGATGAACAATTTTTCGTTATCGACGGTCAACAACGCCTACAGAGCTTTTACATCGGGCTTTGCGGCTCCTACAAGGGCAAACGTATGTACTTCGACCTTTACAGCGACTTCCAGCGGTGCGAATACGATTTCCGTTTTGCCTATCGTGTACGCGGTAAATCTTTCGTTAGGAACGTTGAGCGCGGTGAACGTCCGCTTGCCGAGTCGGAGATTGCGACCGTGGCGGATTGTCTGTGGTATCCCGTCAATGAGCTGTATGAAAAACTTTCGCAGGTCGGCGGCAACATTCGCAAGGTCATCGACGAGATCATCAAAACTTTCGAGATTGAGGACGAAAATCGCAAGGAGCATATTCGCGAGAACGTCGCCCGATTCAACCGCAACATCTTCGACTTGGAGAACATCGGCATTTCCGAAGTCAACATCGACAACACGACCGACAGGATTGAAAATCGTCAGCGTCTCGTCGAACTGTTCAGACGGCTCAACAGCGGCGGCACTCAACTCACTGCGCTTGATTTGGTTGCGTCGCGACTAAAAGGTTTCGATAGCCGCATGGAAGATTTTCTCGACAGATTGGTCACGGAGAACAGCGACATCAGAATCACGCAGGACGAACTTATCAAGCTGATTATGACGTTGCAGGACAAGCCGTTGAGCGAAGTAACTGACTTGGACGACGGTGGCGAAAAATTTTCAGCGTTCGCGCTGGACAATGCCGACCGTATCAGAACGACACTTGCCGCAATGCGCGACTTCCTGCGCCGCACGAAAGATTACACGTGGTTTGCGTTGAACAGGAACCGTTCGCCGATTCCGCTGTATCTGTTGGCTTATCATTTCTTTTACGCCGAACGTCCCGACGAAAATTTTTTCGACATGAAACGTTGGCTTCGACTCTCGTTGTTGAACGGGATTTTTCGACGTGGTTGCGGTTGGACGCCTTCTGAACGCGGCATTCGAGAATTGCACGAGGTCTTTAAAAATTCTCGCGGGGAAAAATTTCCGACAGATGAACTTTTCGACGTGTGCAAGAACAATCTGCACGCCTTTTACTCCGAGGTTAACGCCGGCAATTTGGACGAGTTCGGCAGGGAACGCGATTACATGTTCTTTTTGATTTACGGCGGCACGGGCATTGGTCGCGTCAATCACATTCAGCCGCGCAGTCGTCTGCTTGAAATCATCAATCGCGGGCGCAACAACATTACCGAAGAGATGATTGACAGCGTTGCGAACCTGGAGCTTTTGAGCCGCGAAGATGACTTGGACAAGGGCGAACGTCGTTTGCGCGAGTGGATTGACCGTCAAGAAGATCGTCACGGATATTTGAATATGCATTTGATTCCCGCCGATGAAAATCTTTGGAAGCCGAGCAACTTCAAAAAATTTTTGCAGGCGCGTGCTCAGCTGATTGCCGACAAGATTAACGCGTCGATGAGGTGACGAGATGATTGGCATTGACGACGAACTTTTTCTGCGCGGCGACGTGCCGATGACGAAACGCGAAGTTAGGATTTTGACGTTGGCGGCGGCGCGATTGTGCCCCGATTCGATTGTCGTTGACGTTGGCGCGGGAACTGGTTCGATTACGATTGAAGCGGCGCGACTTGCCGAACGCGGAAAAATTTTTGCAATCGAGCGGAAAGCCGAGGCAGTCGAACTCATCAGACGCAACGTCGAAAAATTTTCTGTCGACAACGTGGAAATTATCTGCGCGGCGGCTCCCGACGGTTTGGAAACGTTGCCCGAACTTGATGCGGCGATAATCGGCGGCAGTGGCGGACGACTCAACGAAATACTCGACGTGCTGAGCGGCAAAATCAAAATCGGCGGGCGGCTCGTGCTCAACGCGATAACTCTGCAGACAGTATCGACGGCTATCGAATACTTCAAAGCTCACGGCTTGCCTTACGAAGCATTCCAAGTGCAAATCACGCGCCTTGAACGTATTGGGCGTTTCGACATGGCAAAGGCTTTAAATCCCGTTTGGATAATTTCCGCCGTTTATTAGTAGCAAAACTTAATGCTGTGTTTTTGAGCTGAAAATGACAAAAAAAATCCCCCGTGAATCTGCGCGGGGGACTTTTTTATTGTCGAGAAAATTTTAATCGAGTTCGTTAGCGTCTTTCGGCGTGTGAGCAAGAATTTTTTTGCCGCTGAACATGCTGGAAATTTCACTTTCGCCTTCCATGAACTCGGCGCGAATGACCATGTACAAATGACCGATTGCGAAGAGAATTATGAACCACGCAACGTAATGATGAATGTAGTGCGACATCATTTCGCTACCGACGAGGACGTTAACCCAACCGAAAAGCATTCCGCCCGTCGACGACGGATTTGTCATGAAGTACATCGCGAAGCCCGTCAAAATCTCAATCGCAAGCAAAACGTACAATGCCGCATAGGAGCCGCGAGCCAACGGATTGCGCAGAAATGATGCGTGGTGACCTCTCAACAGCATGTAATGGAGCGCAACATCGACAGTTTCTTCGTAAAAGTGACCTTCCCAAACGCGCGGGAACAGTCTGTCGCCTTTGTTGATGATGAAGCCGTAAATTCTCAGAATCAGCGACGCGCACAGGATAAATGCGCTCGTGAAGTGAATGTCGCGAACCAAATCCATTGACGTTATCGAGAAGACCGGCTCAACAACCGCAACGTCCATCGGCTTGGTGATTAAAAGTCCCGTTGCGAAGAGAATCACAATCTGCGACGCCATAATCCAATGGAAAATGCGCAGGAATGGGCTGAAGATGTAATATTCTTTGCGGTTGACTTCTTTGACAGATTTAATCGCCATCGTTCGTCACCTCCCGTAGGGGTCGGTTGAAATGATGTTAATCTCCTCCCCCTTGGCGTTGTACATGTGAGTTGCGCACGCCATACACGGGTCGAACGAGCGGATGACTTTGGCAATTTCAAGCGGCTTGTCGGGAATTGCAACGTGCGTCGTCATCATTGCCAATTCGTAAGCACCGTGACCGGCTTGATCGTCGCGCGGACAGGCATTCCACGTCGTCGGGACGAGGCATTGATAATTGTCAATCTTCTCGTCTTTAATGCAAACCCAATGGCTCAATGCGCCGCGAGGAGCTTCGTACAAGCCGACACCGTGACATTCACGCGCCCACGTTTCGGGATACCATTTCTCGTTGTTCATCGTGGAAGTATCGCCCATTTTGATGTTGCTGATGAGTTTGTCGAAGAAGAATTTGTTAATCTCTGCGGCAAGCTGAGCGTCAAGGCAACGGCAAGCAGTACGTCCAAGCATCGTCGGCAACCAAATTTCTGCGTTGACACCGAGAACGCCTGAGACTGCCTCAATCTGCTTGAGCATGAGTTGTTCAGCCCACGTCGGTTCGGGGAGCAAACCTTTGGCGGCTTTGGTGTAGATGATGATGTAATGCGCGAGCGGTCCGACTTCGCAGAGCTTGCCTTTCCATTTCGGCGTTTTGAGCCAAGAATATTTGCCGGCTTCGTTGAGCGTCTCCCACATCGTTGGAGTACCAGTCTTCGGACCGGTGTAAAGATCTTTGGTGACGCCTTGCCACGGGTGCAGATTTTTCGGTGCGTTCGTCGGATATTCGTACCAAGCATGTTCAACGCCTTCGGTGACGGTATCATCAGCTTTGAGGTCGTCAGCGTTGAGTTCATGGAAGACAGCGTTTTTGACGCCCTTGCCGAAATCTTCGACGACGCCGTTTGAACGGACAAGCAAATTGTTGAAGTAGCCGCCGCCGTTCGACGTGCCTTTGTAGCCCGTGAGCGGATAATCGCCGAACGCCATGACGCGAGTCTTTGAAAGTCCGCCGCCGTCGACACGTCCCGCCTTAGCGTAAATGACGCCGATAGCCACGAGGTCAGGCAGATAGTAATTGTTGACGAGGTCGCGAGCCATGTTGATTGCGCGGTCGACGATTGCCAAGCGTGCGGTGTTGACGGGCGCGTTGCCGTCGTTCATCGAGATTGAACAGGGCATTCCACCGACAGCGTAATGAGGATGCGGATTTTTGCCACCGAAGATAACGTGCGGCGTGATAATCTCTCGTTGCTTGTCGAGCATTTCAAGATAGTGCGCAACAGCCATCAGATGAACTTCGGGCGGCAACAATTTGTAATCGGGGTGATCCCACCATTGCGCGGCGAAGATACCGAGTTGTCCGCTTTTAACGATAGCCTCAACTTTTGCTTTGATTGCGGCGAAATATTGCGGCGTTGCGGCAGGGAAGTCGTGCGGATAAGCTTCGGTCGCAACTTCATCGGGAACTTTGATGTTAAGCCGATAAGCGTTGAGCACTGCAACTTGAAGTTCGGCGGTTTTGACGGGGTCTGCGGCAAGAGCTTCGACGGGACTGACCCAATCGAGCGCGTGCAGATGATAGAAATGAATCAAATGGTCTTGCACAGTCAAAGTCGCCGCCATGATGTTGCGGATATAATTTGCGTTGTTGGGGATTGAAATGCCGAGAGCATCTTCGACTGCGCGGACGGAAGCGAGTGCGTGAGCCGTGGTGCAGACGCCGCAAATGCGTTGAATGTAAGCCCAAGCGTCGCGGGGGTCGCGATCTTTCATGACGAGTTCGAGACCGCGCCAAGCAGTGCCGCTTGAGATTGCGTCGGTGACGGTGCCGTTTGTCTCGTCGACTGTAATTTCAACGCGCAAGTGCCCTTCAATCCTGGTTATCGGGTCAACTACAACGTGTTGCATAGAAAAATCTCCCTTCGGTCGATTTTTAGGGACTAGGGATTAGGGATTAGTTTTTAATTCCTAATTCCACATTCCTAATTCCTAATTAATCATGGTGTTCTTCGTCAATCAGATTTTCACGGGAATTGCGCTGAACGATACTGGCAACAGCATGACCGACAACGCCAGCCGCAGTCGCTACGCCGAGCCCAATACCAATCTTGTCAGCGTCGCCGAGCTTGCCGTATTTTGGCAGACGCGTCGTGAAAGGATCTTCGTCCCAGAAATTGGAATTTGAACAGCCAATGCACGGTGCGCCCGATTGAATCGGATAGCTCATGCCCTGCCACCAACGCAGATTGCCGCAAGAATTGTAAGTTTCGGGACCGCGACAACCGAGCTTGTACAGGCACCAACCAGCCTTCGCGCCTTGGTCGTCGAAAGTCTCTGCGAACATTCCCGCATCAAAGAACGGTCGACGATAGCACGTGTCGTGAATTCTGTTGCCGTAGAATTGTTTCGGACGTCCGTCACCGTCGACAGGGGGAATCGTGCCGAACAGCGCGACATGCATAACAACGCCCGTCATGACTTCGGGAATCGGTGGACAGCCGGGAACTTTGACGATAGGTTTGCCGCCAACGAAATGTTCAATGCCCGCCGAGCCTGTCGGATTAGGTTTGGCAGCTTGAATGCCGCCGTAAGCCGAGCATGAACCGTAAGCGATGATTGCCGCCGCACCTTTAGCCGCCTTTGCTAAAAGGTGTGTGAACGTGTGACCGCCGCTCATGCAGTAAACGCCGCTGTCACGTGTGGCAACTGCACCTTCGACCGCCAAAATGTATTGCCCGTTGTATTTGGCGATAGTCTCATCAAGATGAGCCTCAAACGGTGCTCCACAAGCCGCGCTTAAAAGATGGTCGTACTCCAACGCGATTGATGACAGCACAACGTCCGACGCAAGCGGTGCGCCTGAACGAATGAATGATTCGTCGCAACCTGTGCACTCATGACCGTGAATCCAGATGACGACGGGAAGCGGTTTAGTCTCCGCCGCCTCCACGACTTTCGAGAACATATCGGTGCCGAAGCCCATTAGCGAAGTCAGCGCGACGCAACCTTTCAAGAAGCTCCGACGACTGAAGCCGCGCCTCAGATATGCCTCCCATAAACTCTCCCGTTTTTCCAATGTTCGCCCCTCCTCAGGTTTGATGATTGATGCGCGATTAATAAGTCCCAGAAAAATTTTAGAGACCGTTGGCAAACTCTGGCAGTGACGGTTCTTTTTCCGCCTGACTGTGTTCTTACTACGCCTTCGTGCTTGCGCCTCGTCAGTCGAAAAAATTCCTCGTCATGTGATGATTTTAATTCCCCAACATACTCTAACATGCTGCGTGCCGATTGAAAGTGGCAATGGCAACAACTTCGCCGCAGTCGCCGTAAATCCTGCCCTGTTAACAATTAGGAATGTGGAATTAGGAATTAGGAATTGGATTGACGTGTGCCGTTGACAGAAAATTTTTAATCGGCAGGAATTTTTTTGTTGTTTATAGAAAACTGCCGCGTGGAATTATTTTTTTTCTGCTATGTAAGGAGGTCGGGGGAATTGATGTTTCTACTTGCGCTGTCGCCGATTTTGTGGCTGGTGCTCGCGCTCAGTGTAATCAAAATGCCGGCGTGGAAAGCGTGTCTCATTGCGTTGGCAATTTCGTTAGCGGCGGGCATGGGCGTCTGGAATATGGAAAGCGTTCGTGCGATTGAATCTGTGCTTGAAGGTGTCGCGCTGGCATGTTGGCCAATCTTGCTCGTTATCGTCGCGGCGATTTTCACCTACAACTTGACGCTACATACAAAAGCAATGGACACGATTAAAGACATGCTCACAAGCGTTAGTCACGACAAACGCGTTTTGATTCTGCTGATTGCTTGGGGCTTCGGCGGATTTTTGGAAGGCATGGCGGGTTTCGGCACGGCGATTGCTGTCCCTGCGGGCATGTTGGCTGGTATCGGTATCAATCCGATTTTGTCAGTGTCCGTCTGTCTTATCGCAAACTCGGTGCCGACGGCTTACGGTTCAATCGGCATTCCGCTCGTCACGCTCGCTAACGTCACGGCTTTCGACCCCGTTCAGCTTGCGACGTTCACATCTCTTCAGCTCGGTGTGCTAACGTTGCTTTGTCCGTGGCTGATTTGTATCGTGTCTGGCGGCGGCATGAAAGCTCTGCGCGGTATGACAACAATGTGTTTGGGCGCGGGACTGTCATTCTTCATTCCTGAGCTGGCGTTGTCAATGTTCGTCGGTCCTGAATTGGCGGTTGTTGCTGGCGCGATTGCGACAATGGGAACAATCGTTTTCATTGCAAAAAAATTTCCCGTCGACGATCCCGAATTCGCAATGACGGATCAAGCTCACGCGAAAATTTCTACAGCCAAAGCAATCAATGCGTGCTTGCCGTTCATTCTGATATTCTTCTTCCTGCTGTTCACGAGTAAGCTTGTTCCGCCGATTAACCAAGCGTTGATGGCGTTCAAAACGAGCGTCCCGATTTACAATGGCGAAGGCGGCGTGCCTTACACATTCGTTTGGGTCAATACTCCTGGCGTGCTGATAATGTTAGCGGCGTTCATTGCTGGAGCAAAACAAGGCGCAGGTTTCGGCGAAATGCTCGGCGTCTTGAAAAAAACTGTCAGCGGTCTCAAGTTCACAATGGTTACGATTATCGCGGTCATCGCTACGGCTAAAGTCATGGGCTACAGCGGCATGACGGGACAAATTGCTGATACTGCTGTTTCCGTCACGGGAAATGCTTATCCGTTGATTGCGGCGTTCCTCGGCTCCGTCGGCACGTACATCACTGGTTCGGCAACGTCAAGCTGCGTTCTCTTCGGCAAATTGCAAGTTATCGCCAGCCAAGCTATCGGCGCGAATGAATCCGTTCAAGCGTGGGTTGCTGCCGCAAACGCTACGGGTGCTTGTGCGGGCAAAATGATTTCTCCGCTGTCAATCGCAATCGGTTCGGCAGCTATCGGCGTCAAAGGTGCGGACTCTCAGCTTTTGGCGTTCGCGGTGAAAATATACATTCCGTTCGTAATATTTATGGGCGCGATCGTCTACTTCGGTCAAGTGCTCATCGGGTAATTGCTGATTGACAATAATCCGCGTGTGTGATAAATTTTCTGCAGTAAACAAGACAAAACGAAAGGCAGGGCGTCGGTGTCCTCGCGTCGACTCCCTCCCGATTAATAACAGCTGTGAATGGTTGGAAGCCGCCCCGCAAGCGGCTTTTGCCTTAGTTAAGGCAGTTGAGTAATGTTGCGACGAGGGTTGCCCCTTGCAAGATCAACGAGATGATCTCATATTTCGTCATGACATCACCCCCTCTCTTTCGAGAGGAAGCCGAGCTACCGAGCCCTGTCTTTCGTGCCGAATAATATCATACGTTCAGAAAGTTTTCAAGTTCAATAACGGGGGCGATTGAATGAAGATTTACACCAAGACAGGCGACAGCGGCATGACGAGCCTTTACACTGGCGAACGTGTCGAGAAAAATTCTCTGCGCGTGCAAGTCTACGGTGCGATTGACGAGACGGACTCGGCTCTCGGATTAGCGCGGGCGTTCGTCACCGTCGATGATGTTCGTGAAAAAATTTTCACCGTACAAAAAATTTTGCCGCGACTTATGGCTGACTTCGCAAGCTTGAATCGCGAACCAATCATTATGACCGAAGACGTTGACAAACTCGAAACGGAGATGGACACGCTTGAAAGTTCCTTGCCGCCGCTAAGAGAATTTTTAATCCCAGGTGCGTCGAAAGGTGGAGCTTTTCTCGACTTGTCACGAACAATCGCACGCCGCGCAGAACGTCTTGCTTGCGAGCTGTCGAAATCGGAGCACGTGCACGAAGTCGACAAAATTTTTCTCAATCGCCTGTCGGACTACTGCTTTATGCTCATGCGCCGCGAAGAACTTTAAGCGCGTTTTCTTAAGATTTTTTGCAATCAAAAAGTCGAGAGCCTGCAAAGACTCCCGACTAATTTTTTGCCTAGAAATAGATTTTACAAGACGCCGCAAGCCGAAGCGACAATGTAAGCCAATGCGCCGCCACAAAGCGGACCAACAATCGGGACCCAAGCATAACCCCAATCGGAGCCGCCTTTGCCAGCAATCGGGAGAATAGCGTGAGCAAGACGCGGACCAAGGTCACGAGCAGGATTCATCGCGTAACCTGTGGGACCGCCGAGCGACAAGCCTAATGCCCAAATCAACACGCCGACGATATACGGACCGTAGCCAGGAACGAGTGCGCCAATCGGTTTGCTGAAAATCATCCAGATGATAAACATCAGGAAGAACGTCGCGATAGTTTCGCAGAGGAAGTTTGCCATTGGGTTGCGGATAGCGGGACCCGTTGCGAAGACGCCGAGTTTCGTTGCAGGATCTCTGGTTTCTTCCCAATGCGGCAAGTAAGCGAGCCAAACGATTGTTGCGCCGAGCATTGCGCCGACGAGTTGAGCGGCTGATGTAGCCAAAAATTGCGGTACGGTATAAATGCCTGCCATGGTTTTTGCGAGTGTGACAGCGGGATTCAAATCGCCTTGGGGTGCGCCGAGTGTTGTCGACGTGAAGACGCCGAGCGTGACTGCAAATCCCCAGCCGACAGCTATACAAATCCAACCGCCGCCGTTACCTTTTGATTTCGTCAGCGACATGTTCGCGCAGACGCCGGCACCGAATACAATCAGAACCATGGTGCCCATAAATTCGCCAAACAAGTTATCCATTATGAGTCACACCTTTCTAACAGTTAGGAATTAGGAATTAGGAATGAGGAATTAGGAATGATGAAGAGTTGTTTAATTCCTAATTCCACATTCCACATTCCACATTGATTTTCAGTCGTCGTTGAGCCAGTTCATCGCGTGCTTGACGGCTTTACGCCAACCTTTATAAAGCGCGTCAGCCTCGTAGCGTTTCATTTCGGGTTCAAAGCGTGTTTCGAGTTGCCAAGCCGATTGGAGCTCATCTTTGTCTTTCCAGACGCCAACAGCAAGACCTGCAAGATAAGCCGCACCGAGAGCAGTTGTCTCGACGATTTGTGGACGATCAACAGGAACGCCGAGCAAGTCAGCTTGGAATTGCATCATGAGATTGTTAGCGGAAGCACCTCCGTCGACTTTGAGCGCAGTGAGTTTGTCGCCGCTGTCAGCCTCCATTGCCTCAAGCACGTCGCGTGTCTGATAGGCAAGCGAATCGAGCGTTGCGCGGACAATGTGAGCTTTCGTGGTGCCGCGTGTCAAGCCAATCATCATGCCGCGAGCGTTCATATCCCAATAAGGAGCACCGAGTCCGACGAACGCAGGAACGAAGTAAACGCCGCCCGTATCCTTGACTTTTTTGGCAACCCATTCGGAATCAGGAGCACTGTCGACCATGCGAACACCGTCACGCAACCATTGAATCGCCGAGCCCGCGACGAAGATTGAGCCTTCCAACGCGTATTCAACTTTGCCGTCGAGACCCCAAGCAATCGTCGTGACGAGACCGTTCTTCGACTTGTGAATCTCGGTGCCCGTGTTCATCAACATGAAACAGCCCGTGCCGTAAGTGTTCTTCGCGGTGCCGGGTTCAAAGCAGTTTTGACCGAAGAGAGCAGATTGTTGGTCGCCAGCCGCGCCGCTGACTGGAATCACTGCGCCGAGAACAAGCGGATTAGTTTCGCCGTAAACGTAGCTTGACGGCTTGACTTCGGGAAGAATCGCCTTCGGAATGTCGAGATAGCTCAGAAGTTGATCGTCCCATTCAAGCGTGTTGATGTTGTAAATCATCGTGCGGGACGCGTTGGAGTAATCGGTGACGTGAACTTTGCCGCCCGTGAGTTTCCAAATCAACCACGTGTCAATCGTGCCGAAAAGAAGTTCGCCGGCTTCAGCGCGTTCGCGTGCGCCTTCGACGTTATCAAGCAACCATTTGATTTTCGTGCCGGAAAAGTACGCGTCGACTTCGAGACCGGTTTTGTCTTTGATTTCGGCAGCGAGTCCGCGAGCTTTGAGATCTTCAGCTATCGGCGCGGTTTGACGGGATTGCCAGACGATTGCGTTGTAAATCGGGCGACCAGTCTTTTTGTCCCAGATAACGGTTGTTTCGCGCTGATTGGTTATGCCGATTGCGGCGATGTCGCTTGCCACAAGTCCCGAACGTTCGAGAGCTTCTTTCATGACGGCGACCATTGTGCTCCAAATCTCGTCAGCGTCGTGTTCGACCCAACCGGGTTTGGGGAAATGTTGCGTGAATTCGCGTTGCGAGACGCCGACGATTTTAGAATTTTTGTCGAAGATGATGGCGCGGTTACTGGTTGTGCCCGCGTCGAGAGCCATTACGTAATTTTTTGCCACTGTCAAAACCCCTCCTCAAAATTCAAACAAATCTTGTCGCAAACTTCACTGCATGAACTTATTTTTGCCGCGCAACACCTCCTTGACGAAACGAAGCTTACTGATAAGCCTTTGCCAAAATTTCAATCGGGTGGCAAGGTTTGATGTCGGTGCCGTGATGAATTTGCATGCGACAGGTGCCGCAATCGCTGATGACTTTGTCGAAGTCGGTCTGCTTGACACGCTCGAAAAGTTTTGCGCCGATTTTCATGGAAATTTCGTATTTATCTTTGCGGAAGCCGTAATTGCCCGAAATGCCGCAACAACCCGCGTCCGCAGTCTGAACTTTGACGCCGCCAATTTCTTCCAAAATATCCTGCGCGGGGAGCCCGATAGCTTGCGATTTCAAATGACAAGGCACGTGATACAACAGCTTTTGATTAAGCGGTTTCAAATTGGAATTGAATTCGCCGCGTTCCTGCAGAATCTCCAAGAACTCAAAAGCGTCGTAAACATTGGTTGCCGCCTCGTGGAATTGTTCTTCGCCGAAAAGTTCGTGATACTCTTCCTTGAGCATGAGCGAACAACTTGTGCAGGGCGTGACGACGGGAATGCCTTGCCGTTTCCAATCGAGAATGCGAGAAATATTATTGTCGGCGTGTTGACGAGCTTCGTCCAAAAATCCCGTGACGACAAGCGGCGACCCGCAACAGTTAAATTGCTTGTCGATAAGAACTTCGTAGCCGTTCGCGTTCATGACCTTGACGAAAGCTTGACCAACTTGCGGCTCGTTGTCGTTGATGTAGCAACCCGTGAACATGACGACCTTTTTACTCGACGACGGCTGTTTGATTTTCGGAAAACCGTCTTTAAATGAAGTCGACGCGTAGGCGGGCATGTTGCGTTCGCCAGCGATACCGAGTGCGCTGAACACGCCCAGCGTCTTGCCGATACTCATGCCGAGATTCGAGAACGTCGCGCCGAAAGGTAACTTGCGAATCAATTTTGCCATGCGTTCGCCGTGAGCCAACATATCTTCCGAACGCAGGTGTTCATGCTTTTTATAATATTCCGCCCGCTGCAACATGTTGAGCGTCGAAACCGCCACGCCTGAAGGACATGCACGGTCACAGCTCTTGCAGTTGGAGCAATAGTTCAAAGTGTCTTCAACGTCTTCTTGCGAAAAGTGCATACGTCCGTGAGCAGGTCCGACGAGTTTCGGTCCGCGATACTCTTTGACAGCCGCCATGACGGGACAATTCGCCATGCAGGACGTACACGAAAGACAACGGTCGCCCGTGAAAATCGCTTGTGTTTTGTCGCTCATGTCACTGCCCCCTTAAATCGTTGCGGCTTTGTAGGCGGAAGCAATTGCAATACCGCCCGCAGACCGCTCGAAAATTTTATCGCAACCGCCGAGATTTGCGCCGACGACGTGCAAATTGTCGTAAAGAACTTTGCCGTCTTTGTCGATTGGATTTAAATTCTCGTTCGTGAAAATTCCCGTCAGTGCAAAACCTTGAGGCTTGTCGCTGAAAAGTTGCGGGTTGCTCCAATTTTCTGCGCCTTCAGGGAAGAAGACCGGCAAATCAAAAATCGGCTCGCGGGGATTGTCGAAGTCGCGCATTTTAATTCCGCCGCTGTAAAATCCGCCCGTCGCCAAGATAACTTTTTTGGCGGGGAAAATTTTTTCGCGAACAACATTTTCAACGACGACACCCGTGACTTTTTTGCCTTCGACAACGCCGCGAACGACTTTGGAATTCTCGAAGAATTTGACGCCTGAACTTTGCAGAAATTTCATGAAGGCGCGTTGCAATCTCATACCAGGCGGCGACGGTGGTAAACAAGTCGTCTCGAAAATTTCGGCGCGGAGCTGAGTTTTGACAACATCGCGTGAAAAATTCCCCATTATGCCCAAAATCGGCGGCAGAATAATCGCGTCATCAGCCGTTGCGTTCAAAGCTTTGAGCTCGTTCGCAAGCTGTTGTTCGTTGTCCGTCAAAAGTTGTGCGGCGTCCATGCAAGTTATATCGCGACCGCCGAGCAAATTTAAATCAATCTGAATGACCTCGAAAGTTTTGTCGGGAAAAATTTTTTTGAGATTGTCGGCAATCATTTTGGGATAAAAATCTTTCAAGCCCGTGATTCCGACGACGAAAATTTTTTTCTTGTCGGCAAGCGTCGACGCGTCCATTGATTCGGGAACAAGAGCGGAATATTTCAGCGTGCCGACAGCCGTGACGATCGGGATTTGCGCACCGAATTTGCCGTTGTAAGGGAGATTGGCTTTCGCAGCAATGTCGATTAAAAATTTCGCCGCCGAGTCGAGAGCCTTTGTCCCGATTTTTTTGTAAGGATGATGCGCGGGCAAATCTTTAATCGCGGCTTCAGGCGACTTTGCATTGATGAAGTCAATCGCACCGCTTGCTAAAGGCAATGAGCCTGAGCCGTACGTGAGCACGGTGACTTTTTGTCCGCGACCAACAGCAACTGCCGCCGCCATTAATCCAGCAAGACCGCCGCCGATAACAATCACGTCAGAAGTTTTCATACAAGCTCACCTCCCGTCACGTTCATCGAAAGTTCGTATATCGAACGTGTCATTTCAGTTTCACGCAACGTCCTACCTAACAGCACGGGGCGAATACCTTTCCAACGTCCTTGCAAAAATCCGCGCATGCGTTCGAGTGAATCTTTAGCCGTGGGCTCAACGCCAATTTCGGAGAAGACAGCCGCCGCTCGCAATGCGCAAAAATTTCCTTGACAAGTGCCCATGCCGATACGAGTTTTGCGGCGCACGTCGTTAACAATGAAACTGCAATCGTCCTTGCAAATTTCTTCGACTTCGGCGCGAGTGACGTTTTCGCATTCGCAGACAAGCTGACGGCTTTCGGGTTCACTTTCGAGACGTTCGACAACTTTTTTAAAGCGGTCGACACCAAGACGAGTTGCCGCAAGATTTACGCCGTAAGACGGGAAAAATTTCTTCGCGCGTGCTTTATCGTCTTGCGAAACTTCTTCAACGAGCGGTTCTTCAGCCGTGCGACAAGGCGTCGTGTTGTTGAGTTTGGCGCAAATCTGATCGCACATCTTTTCCGCCATTAAACGATACGTCGTGAATTTGCCGCCGACAATCGTGAACAAACCTTTCAAGCCGTCGTTGGCGTGGTCGACGATTGCAAAGCCGCGCGATGCCGAACGTCCGACAGCACCACCAGGCGGAATGTAAAGCGGTCGAGAACCTGCGAACGTCCGCAGAATTCTGAAGTCGCGCAAGTCTTCAAAAGTTTGCTCGCCGATTTTAATCAAGCTCTCGACTTCTTCGCGGGAAGTGGAAGTATCTTCGGGGTCGGGAACACTCATTGACGACGTACCGAGAATCGTAATTGAACCGTGTGGAACAAAAATATCGCCGTCGGAAGACTTGTGCAACCGATTGACGACATGATTAACAATTCGCTGATTGAAGGCAATTAACGTGCCTTTGTCGGGTTGAACGCCGATTTCGACGCCCGCGAGTTTGCCGACGAAACCTGCCCA
>CAMUZG010000010.1 GCA_947165145.1 uncultured Selenomonadales bacterium | reverse complement strand
GAACGTGAACGGCAGGAACGTGAGCTTAAAGAACGCCAAGAACGTGAACGGCAGGAACGTGAGCTTAAAGAGCGGCAAGAACGTGAACGGCAGGAACGTGAGCTTAAAGAACGACAAGAACGTGAACGTGAAGAACGTGAGCTTAAAGAGCGGCAAGAACGTGAACGGCAGGAACGTGAACTTAAAGAGCGGCAAGAACGTGAACGGCAGGAACGTGAACTTAAAGAACGACAAGAACGCGAAGAGCGCGAACTCAAAGAACGTGAAAAGCAAGAACGCGAACTGAAAAAAAAGCAAGAAAAAGAACTTAAAGAGAAACAAGAACGCGAAATCAAAGAGCAACGTGAGCGCGAGAAGCAACTCGAAAAAGAACGTAAGGAACGTGAGAAGCAACTCGAAAAAGAACGTAAGGAACGTGAGAAACAGCTCGAAAAAGAACGTAAAGAGCGTGAGAAGAAAGAACGCGAGAAAAAATCTAAAGACAAAAATAAAAAATCCACCGACGACGACAAAAAAGAAGTCGATAAGCCATTCAACGACCTCGACGACGATTTGAGCAAAATTACCACGCTCAAAGGCAAAAAAATCGTCATCGACCCCGGTCACGGCGGTAATGATGCGGGTGCAATCGGTCCGACAGGCGTTATGGAGAAAAATGTCACGCTAAACGTCGCTCTTGAGCTTAAAAAATTGCTCGAAGCCGAAGGTGCGGAAGTTATTATGACTCGCGACACCGATAAAACCGTTTCTTCTAAAGGCGCGGCTGCTTCCGACATCGAAGAACTCGGCGCACGCTGCGAAGTCGCAAATCGTGTCAACGCAGACATTTTTATCTCGATTCACGCCGACAGTTTCACTCGACCCGAAGCTCGCGGCACCACAGGTTACTATTACAGCAAAGGTTCGGGCGCAGGACAACGTTTAGCCGACGCAATTCGCCGAAATCTCGTTGAACAGCTCGGAACGCCCAGTCGCGGCACTCAACCTTGCAATTTCTACGTCGTGCGACATACCGACATGCCCGCAACGCTCATTGAACTTGGTTTTATCTCCAATAAAGACGAAGAACGATTGCTAAATTCCGAAGAAGGCGTCAAAAAAGCGGCTCAAGGTATTCTCGACGGTATCGAAGATTATTTCGGATAAAAAATTTTTCCCCGTGCCTAAATTTGCGGCGGGGATTTTTTTCTGTTATCATGAGCAAAAATTTTTGGAGGGACAATTTTATGAAAATCATTGTTACAGGCGGCGCGGGCTTCATCGGCGGCAATTTCGTTTATTACGAGCTCAAAAATCACCCCGAAGACCAAATTATTTGCCTAGACAAGCTCACTTACGCAGGAAATCTCGAAACTTTAGCCGACGCGTTCAAAAATCAGCAATTTAAATTCGTTCGCGCTGATATTGCCGACCGAAATGACGTTTACAAAATTTTTGCCGACGAAAAACCAGATGTTATCGTAAATTTCGCCGCTGAAAGCCATGTTGACCGCTCAATCGAAGATCCGGAACTTTTTTTGCGCACAAATATCATCGGAACAAGCGTTTTACTCGACGCGTGCAAAAAATTTGGCATAAATCGTTTTCATCAAGTCTCAACAGACGAAGTTTACGGAGATTTGCCGCTCGACCGTCCAGATTTATTTTTTACCGAGAAAACTAATCTGCACACGTCCAGTCCGTACTCTGCAAGCAAGGCGTCTGCAGATTTACTCGTTCAAGCCTATCAACGCACGTATAAAATCCCCGCGACAATCAGTCGTTGCTCGAATAATTACGGTCCGTTCCATTTTCCCGAAAAATTGATTCCGCTGATGATTATTAACGCGCTTCATGATAAAAAATTGCCTGTTTACGGTGCCGGAATCAACATTCGCGATTGGCTTTACGTCGAAGATCACTGCGCGGCTATCGATTTAATTATTCGCAACGGAAAAATCGGCGAAATTTACAATATCGGCGGTCATAATGAGCGAACGAACCTTGAAGTCGTCAAAACTATCCTAAAAATCCTTGGCAAGAGCGAAAATTTGATTGAATTCGTCACCGACCGCAAAGGTCACGACCAACGTTACGCAATCGACCCGACGAAAATTAAAAATGAACTCGGTTGGACGCCTAAAACTCGTTTCGACGACGGAATTAAGCTTACGGTTGCTTGGTATCTCGAAAATCGCGCGTGGTGGGAAAAAATTATCAGCGGCGAGTACAAAAATTACTATGCAAAGATGTACGACAACCGTTGACGGAGGAATTTTTATGAAGTATGTTTATCCCGCAATTTTCTATCGAGCGATTGAAGGCGGCTATTGCATTAAATTTCCTGATGTCGAAGGTGCAATTACGCAAGCCGAAACTCTTTACGAGGCGTTGGAAATGGCTGAAGATTCGCTTGCAGGCATGTTGGTCTGTTGGGAAGACTTCAAATCTGGTAAATCTAAGTTGCCGATGAATAATCGAATTGTAGAACCAACTCCGATTGATAAAATCAAAGCCGAACCCGACGAATATTCGACAAGTGCGTTCGTAACGCTGATTAAAGCCGATACTGACGCTTACAGGAAACTTTATCTTGAAAATGAGTAAAAAATTTCTTCGTGGCGGATATACAACTGGAGCTTGCGCGGCTGCCGGCGTAAAATCTGCGTTAATTTTGTTGACTACTGGCGAAATTGTTGATGAAGTCGAAATAACTGCACTCGACGGCACGATTTTAAAAATTCCAATCAAAAACGTTGAAAAAATTTCTGACGACAAAATCTGCGCGGAAGTCATCAAATTTTCGGGCGATGACCCCGACATCACGAACGGCGCGTCTGTTTTCACGACGATTAAAAAAATTTCTGGCGATAAAATCATTTTTCGTGCAGGAATTGGCGTCGGACACATCACAAAGGCGGGATTGCAACTTCCAATCGGCGAACCTGCCATAAATCCAAAGCCACGCGAACTTATTCGCAATGTTGCGTCGGAATTCGACGTTGGCGGTCTCGAAATCGAAATTTCAATCCCAAATGGCGTCGAACTTGCCAAAAAAACTTTAAATCCGATTCTCGGCGTCGAAGGCGGATTGTCGATTATCGGCACAACCGGAGTTTTGCGTCCGATGAGCGAGGAAGCTTTCAAAAATTCTCTCGTGCCGCAAATTGACGTTGCGATTGCCGCAGGTTTTGACGAATTAATTTTCGTACCAGGAAAAATCGGTGAGACAATCGCTAAAAAACTTGGATTTAACGACGGAGCGATAATTCAGACGAGCAATTTTATCGGATTCATGCTTGAGGCGGCTGCTGAACGCAATGTTACCAAAATAATTCTCTGCGGACACGTCGGCAAGCTGATTAAAGTTGCGGCAGGGATTTTTCACACGCACAATCGCGTTGCAGACGGTCGACTTGAGACTTTGGCGGCATATTCGGCGGCTGAAGGTCTTCAATCTTCCGAAATCCAAAAAATTTTATCGTCAAACACAACCGAGGACGCCGCGCAGATTATTTCTGCCAATAATTTGCAACGTGTCTACAAAAAAATCGCTCAACGCGCGAGTTTGCGTGCTGAACGATATGTTTTCGGCAAAATCAAAATTTCAACGATTCTGGTTGACTACGCGGGCAATATCCTTGGAACTGACGCCGCAATCGCCGTTGACACGAAAATTTTTTGAACATATAATTACCGCCGATTTCAATTGGGAATTTGGAATTAGGAATTTGGAATGAAACTATTTCCCTACTTCCCTAATTCCCTATTTCCCTACTACAGGAATGAGGAATTAAAATGGGATTCAACTCCGAACGCAGAAATATTGCAATAATTGCGCACGTTGACCACGGAAAAACGACTTTGGTCGACGCGATGCTCAAACAAAGTCACATCTTCCGCAAAAACGAACAAGTTGCCGAAAGAGTCATGGATTCTGGCGATTTGGAGCGCGAACGCGGCATTACAATCCTGTCGAAGAACACGGCGATATTTTATAAAGGCATAAAAATCAATATTGTCGACACACCAGGTCACGCGGATTTCGGCGGCGAAGTCGAACGCGTTTTGAACATGGTTGACGGCGTTTTATTGCTTGTCGATGCCTTTGAAGGTCCGATGCCGCAAACAAAATACGTTTTACGCAAGGCTTTGGAGCATAAATTGAAGCCGATCGTCGTAATTAACAAAATTGACCGCCCCGAAGCCCGTGTTGACGAAGTTTACGACGAAGTTCTCGAACTTTTTATGGAATTAGACGCTGACGACGAACAACTTGACTTTCCTGTCATTTACACAGCCGCAAAACAGGGAATTGCCAAAAAAAATATGGACGATGACAGCAAAGACCTGCAACCGCTCATGAATACGATACTAAAAGAGATTCCCGCGCCCGAAGGTGAACTTGATGCGCCTCTTCAAATGGTTGTGACGACTCTTGAAGCCGATGATTACGTTGGAAAAATTGCAATCGGACGAATTCAGCGCGGAAAAATAAAATCTGGCGAAATTATTGCCTTGATAAGCGATAGCGGCATAAAAAAAGCCAAAATCGGCAAAGTTTTCACTTACGACGGATTAAATCGCGTTGAAACGCCCGAAGCTCAAATGGGGGAAATTGTTGCGCTTACAGGGCTTAATGAAGTGTCAATCGGCGACACAGTTGCAGATTTTGAGCATCCAGAGGCATTACCGGCGATTCGAGTGGACGAACCGACATTGAGCGTGACTTTTGGCGTCAATACGAGTCCATTTGCGGGCAAAGAAGGTCAATTTGTCACCAGCCGCCACATTCGCGACAGATTATTCAAAGAAGCGCAGACAAATGTTGCTTTACGCGTTGAAGAGACCGATTCTGCCGATATTTTTAAAGTCAGCGGGCGCGGAGAGTTGCATTTATCGATTTTGATTGAAACAATGCGTCGTGAAGGCTACGAAATGCAAATCGGCAAGCCTGAAGTCGTTTACAAGCTGATTGACGGTCAAAAATACGAGCCGATTGAAAATTTGACGGTTGAAGTGTCGCAAGATTACATGGGAACTGTTATGGAGAGTCTTGGACGCCGCAAAGCCGAGTTAAAGAACATGCAAAATGTTGCGGGCTACATGCGCTTGAATTTTTTGATACCTGCGCGGGGATTAATCGGTTTTCGTTCGGAACTTTTGACTTCGACGCGCGGAAATGGCATAATGAATCATGTTTTTCACGGTTATGAGCCGTACAAAGGCGATATTCCCGGTCGGAGTCGCGGAAGTTTGGTTGCATTTGAGCAAGGCGAGACTACGGGCTATGGAATTTTCAATTTGCAAGATCGCGGCGTAATGTTCATTGAACCAGGGCAAAAAGTTTATGAAGGCATGATTGTCGGCGAAAATTCCCGCGAAATGGACATTGACATCAATCCTTGCAAGCAAAAACATCAGACGAACATAAGGTCGAGCAATTCCGACGAAGCGATTAGGTTAGTTCCGCCAAGATTTATGAGTCTTGAGCAAGCAATGGAATATATCAACGACGATGAGCTTGTCGAAGTCACGCCGAGTTCGATTCGTCTTCGCAAAGCTGTTCTTGACCGTGTCGCACGTGGACGCGCCGCCAAAAATGCGCGTAAGTAGAGTTAAAATATAAATTCAAACGTCAACAACGCCAATAAATTTTGCATTCAAGCATACCGTTTCAATTTCAAACGAGGTCGTCATTCGTGGCGACCTTATTTCGTTTAAGTTTTCGTTGCCATTTGAATTGCAAGGAATTATAATCGGCGACGGAGGCTGATTAATTTGCAGATTAGAATTGCAGGCATAGTCCCCGAAAGTTTCGTTGACGGCGACGGTATTCGTTGCGCCATTTTCATGCAGGGTTGTCTGCGTCATTGCGAAGGCTGTCACAATCCCGACACACACGCGCTTGACGGCGGACGATTAATCGACACGGCGGACATCATCGCCGCGATAAAAAAAAATCCGTTGCTTGACGGAATCACGTTGACGGGCGGGGAACCGTTCCTGCAAATCGACGCTGCTACCGAACTCGCTCGTGCCGCAAAAAATTTCGCGCTCAATGTCTGGTGCTACACCGGCTACACTTTCGAGGAATTGCCCGACGACGCCGCGACTTTGCTGGAAAATGTTGACGTACTTGTTGACGGTGCGTTTATCGAGAGTTTGCGCGACTTGGAACTTCAATTTCGCGGCTCCCGCAATCAGCGACTTATCGACGTTAAAAAAACTCGTGAGCTTAATAAAATCGTGCTTTGGTCTTGAATCGGAGGTTTGTTGAATGGAAAGAGACTTGGCGGCGCAAAATTCCGTAGGTGCGGCGTTTTCGGACTTATTCGAGATGCCGCCGACGGAAGTCACCATCGGGTTTATCGGCATTTTGATTTTCGGGCTACTACTCGGCGCACTGATTTATTTGCCGATTGCCGAAAAAAATTCTAAGCTGTCGCTTGACCGATTGAGCGGCGAAATTATTTGGCGGTACAAACCCGATTGGATCGTCTTCGTTCTCGGTTGCGTAATTTTTTTGGGCGTGAGCTTCTTACTGGTCAGCGGCTTTTTGCGTGACTTTTGAAGTCTTTGGAGGCTGTTAATTTGAAATTTGCAAAGCGCATGAACAATTTCGGCGAAGGAGTTTTCGCGCGACTCGCCGCCATGAAACAGAAAAAAATTTCGTCGGGCGAAGAAGTCATCGACCTGTCAATCGGTGCGCCTAACATTCCGCCGCCTGCGCACGTCATGCAAGTTTTGTCGTCGGAGGCACTCAAGCCCGAAAATTACGTTTACGCCATAACGGACACGCGCGACCTGCTCAACGAGGCTTCCGATTGGTATCGTCGGCGTTACGGCGTGGAAATTGATCCTGCGTCGGAAATTTGTTCGCTGTGGGGTTCGCAGGAAGGTTTGTCGCACATCGCGTTGACGTTGATTGACGAAGGCGATTTAACGTTGGTGCCCGACCCGTGTTATCCCGTCTTCGCTGACGGTCCTAGGCTTGCAGGTTCGGAAATTTTTTTCATGCCGCAACTGCGCGAGAATAATTACATCATTCAACTTGACGCAATTCCCCGCGACGTGGCGGCTCGCGCAAAGTTTATGGTCGTTTCGTACCCGAACAACCCGACGACTGCCGTTGCGCCCGCTGATTTTTATGAGCGACTGATTGACTTCGCCAAACGCAATGACATCATCGTTCTGCACGACAACGCTTACAGCGAGTTGATTTTCGACGGTAGCGACGGCTTGAGTTTTCTGAGTTTCAAGGGCGCGAAAGATGTTGGCGTCGAATTTAATTCCCTGTCGAAAACGTATGGCATTGCGGGCGCACGAGTCGGATTTTGCTTGGGCAATCGTGAAGTCGTCAGCCGCGTCAAACTCCTCAAAAGCAACATGGATTACGGCTTATTTCTGCCAATTCAGCGTGCGGCGATTGCGGCGTTGCAAAGTTCGCGTGAAGTCATCGACAAGACACGGGCGGCTTACATTGAACGGCGCGACGCACTGGTTGACGGTTTGGCGCAAGTCGGTTGGCAAATGGATAAGCCGCAGGCGACAATGTTCGTTTGGGCACCCGTCCCGAAAAATTTCGGCACGTCTGAAGAATTCGTCGAACAGTTGCTTGAACGCTCCAACGTCATGGTGACGCCAGGCAGTGCGTTCGGTTTGAGCGGTGAAGGCTTCGTGCGTATGGCTCTCGTGCAAACCTCCGAAACTATGCGCAAGGTCGCCGCGCAGGTCAAACGAACACTCAATCATTGACAAAAATAAAATCGGCTCCGTCATTTGGCGAAGTCGATTTTTTTTTGCAAATAATTTTGTCGCGACGCAAACGTGACGTTTGATCCAGCGGTCGCGCCGTAACGTTGTGAGCTGTCGAAGTCAATCGCCGCGAACTAACTGTTCGAGCAACGTAAAAAGAACCGTCACTGTTAGAGTTTACCAACACGCTCTAAAGCTGACCTTCAAGCTCCAAGCTGATTAAATTGTTCATCTCGACGGCGTATTCTAGCGGCAATTCTTTGGCAATCGGTTCGACGAAACCGCGCACAATCATCGCACGAGCTTCATCTTCCGAAATGCCGCGAGCCATCAGATAAAATACAGCTTCTTCGGAAATGCGCCCGATTTTGGCTTCGTGACCAATGTCCGCCTCATCGCCTTCAATGTCCATGACGGGCAACGTGTCGGAGCGCGATTCATCGTCGAGCATGAGCGATTCGCAATTCACGGAACATTTCGCGTGCGGAGCATTCTTGGTGACTTTGACGGCAGAACGGTAAGTCGCCGCGCCGCCCGATTTTGAAATTGTGCGCGTGTTGATATTGGCGGAAGTGTTCGGTGCCGCGTGGACGACGATTGCGCCCGTGTCGAGATTTTGACCTTTGCCGGCGAACGTGACGCCCGTGAATTCGCAACGAGCCCCGTCGCCGTGCAGGACACTGCAAGGATACAGCATCGACACGTGCGAGCCGAACGAGCCGCTGACCCACTCGACCAAGCCGTCACGTTCGACCAAAGCGCGTTTCGTGTTAAGGTTCATCATGTTGCGCGACCAATTCTCAATCGTGGAGTAGCGGAGCCGTGCGCCGTCCTTAACGAACAATTCAACGCAACCCGCGTGGAGATTCGTGACGTTGTATCGGGGAGCCGAGCAGCCTTCAATGAAATGCAACTTCGCGTTCGGTTCGACGATAATCAGTGTGTGTTCAAATTGACCTGCGCCAGCCGCATTCAATCGGAAATAAGATTGCAACGGAATTTTCACGTCGACACCTTCGGGAACGTAGACGAAACTTCCGCCCGACCAAACTGCTCCGTGAAGCGCGGCGAATTTGTGATCTTTCGGCGGCACGAGCGTCATAAAATATTCGCGAACAATATCTTCGTGTTCGATGAGCGCGGTCTCCATGTCGGTATAGACAACGCCCAAATCAGTCAGCCGCTTTTGCACGCTGTGATAGACGACTTCCGAATCGTATTGCGCACCGACACCCGCGAGCGATTTTTTTTCGGCGGCGGGAATTCCGAGCCTGTCGAAAGTATTTTTAATCTCGTCGGGCACCTGCGACCAATCGTTGACCTGCGCGGCGTTCGGCTTAACGTAAGTGACAATTTCGTCCATGTTGAGCGCGGTGATGTCGGGTCCCCACGTCGGCAAATCAATCGTGCGATAAGTTTCCAGCGACTTCAAGCGAAAATCCAACATCCACGGCGGATCGTTTTTGCGTTTGGAAATGTCGCGGATAATTTCTTCGGTCAAGCCGGCGTCCGATTTGTAAATCGATTTGTCCGCGTCGCGAACGTCGTACAATGCCCGTTCGATGTCTGCAATGTAATTTTTCATGGCGTGACCTCGAATTGTGCGTAACCGCGTTCGGAAACTTCGCCGACAAGTTCCGCGCCGCCGCTTTTGACAATACGACCGTTCAGCAGAATATGCGCGTGCGTGACGGGCAGATGTTTGAGAATTTGCGCGTTGTGTGTGATGATGACGCAAGAATTTTTTTCGTTGTGGAATTTGGCGACGCCACTTGAAACGATTTCAACCGCGTCAACGTCAAGCCCGCTGTCAGTCTCGTCAAGTAGCGCGAGTTTCGGATTGAGCGTGAGCAGTTGCAGAATTTCATTACGTTTCTTTTCGCCGCCGCTGAAGCCGACGTTCATATATCTGCCAGCGTATTCGGGATTGATTTGCAGTTCCTTCATGAGCGCGAGAAGTTCTTTGTGGAATTGCAGAATTTTTATTTTGTCGCCCGTGACGGCTTGTTTCGACGTGCGCAACATGTTTTCGACGGTGATGCCTGGAATTTCTTCGGGGTTTTGGAACGAAAGAAAAATTCCGCGCCGTGCCCGCTCGAACGTCTTCAACGCCGTGAGGTCGTCGCCTTCAAAAAAAATTTTTCCGTCCGTGACTTCGTATTTCGGGTGACCGAGTATCGCGTTCATCAGCGTAGATTTGCCGCTACCGTTCGGTCCGAGTATGACGTGAATTTCGCCCGCCGCAACTTTCAAGCTGAGTCCGCGCAGGATTTCTTTGTCGCCGGCTCTCACGTGTAAATTTTCTATCTCAAGCAAAATGATTCGCCTCCTGTGCAGTTTGAAAATATTTTAACCGCGAAGAAATTTTTGTCAATGACGCTGACCGTCACGGCTTTGGCTCAAAAAAAAACGGGTTAACCAAAATTAAAAATTGATTAACCAAAAGCTGTAAAAAAAATCCGCCTACTGTCGACGGGACAACCGTTCTGCAATTCACATGACGATTTCTTCTTTGAGAAACAGCCGCTTGAACAGCTCGATGAAATTTTGCGCCGAAGTCGATAGCGTTTGATTTTTGCGCCATGCAACGACCGTGTGCGTCGTCATTTCGGGTTCAACAATGCGCTTGTACACCAAGTCGCCGTCAGTGAGCAATCGTCTGCTCGACGTTGGAATCATTGCCGCGCCGAGATTCATTTTGACCATCAGTAAGTCTTGAACGATACTGTCTGACACGCAGATGATGTTCGGCTCGAAATTGAGTTTTCGGCACGCGGCGATGAAATTCGACTTCCAACGCAGGGGAATTATCAGCGGCTGACCTTTGAGTTCTTCGAGGCGAATTAGGTTACTTTCTCCGCCGCAGACGTTCTGCGAATTCATAACCATGACGAGCGGCTCGTTCGGCAGGACAAGCAGTTCGTAGGCAAGGTTGTCGACTTGCGTGCGCGTGATTGCGATTTCGATTATGCGGCTGTCAAGCAGTTCGATAATCCGTGCGCCTTCCGCTTCCCAAATCTCGAACGTGACGTCGGGATAAGTCTTGCGGAATTCGGCGATGAGATCGGGCAGAATCAACGCGCCGCTCGTCGTGATTGTCCCGATACGAATTGTGCCTTTGGTGCCGCTGCCGATTTCGGTTATCTCGCGGACTGTGCCGTCGACCATTCCCAAAATACTTTCGACGCGACTGTAAAGGACTTGCCCTGCATCAGTCAAACGAATTCGCCGCGAACCGCGTTCAAAAAGTTTCACGTGCAGGTTTTCTTCCAGATGTTTCATCTGCCGACTGAGTGCCGGTTGAGCGATGCCGAGTCGTTGCGCCGCGTGGCTTATGTTTCCTTCCTCAACGATAGCAAAAAACGCTCGCATGTCTTTGATACCGATAGTTTGTCCCATTTCGTCAAGTCATCTCCACAAAAAAATTTTTCTGCCGACAATCCAAATGTTGCAATTATTATAGCACAATACGTCGCGATATGGTATAGTTTGCACAACAAATTTGCAAAGGAGGATTCCAAATGGTACGGGACGCGATTGAAGCGGTCATCAAGGCAATTCTGAACGAGAAAGTTTTTTTGAACGAACTTGACGAGAAAATCGGCGACGGCGATCACGGCTCCAACATGGCGGGCGGTGCACAGGCTGCAAAAGAGGTTCTCGCCGAACAGGACGACGACGCGACTTTGAAAGAAATTCTGCAGGCTCTCGGCGACGCGGTCACGGAAAATGTCGGCGGTTCGGCAGGTCCACTTTACGGCGCGGCACTTCAAGAAGCGGCTAAAGTTCTCAAAAAGAATTCCAAGCTCGATGCTGTCACGTTGGAAAAAATTTTCGGCGCGGCTGTCGAGGCAATTCAACTTCGCGGCAACTCTCGACGCGGCGATAAGACAATGCTTGACGTGCTGATTCCAATCCGTGAAACTTTCAGAGCGACGAACTGCGCGGGCAAGACGTTTGAAGACATTTTGACGGACGCTCGTGACGCGGCTCGTGACGGCTTGGAGTTCACGAAGACGATTGCGGCGCGGAAAGGTCGTGCGGCGGCTCTCGGCGACAAATCTATCGGCTTTGAAGATCCTGGCGCGGCGTCCTCGCTGATAATTTTCCGAACACTTTGTAGCAAGTGGAAAGATTCTCTGCGCTCATAAAAAAATTTTGGGCTGTCGACAAGTCTTGCGACGATTGGTCGTGAACTTATCGATAGCCCATATTTTATTTCAGTATCGATGACGTGGCGGAGGTGGTGGCGGTGGCGGATAATCTCTGTAACGGTCGCGATGACGTGGCGGAGGTGGTGGTGGCGGTGGCGGATAATCTCTGTCGCGGTAACGATGACGTGGTGGCGGATAATAATCTCTGTGGCGGTCATAACGATCGCGACTGTAGCGACGACCATGGCGGCGTTCCCATTCTTTGCGGTCGCGGCGTTCATTTTCAGTTTCGCGTCCGAGAATGTACTTGTCTCTAAAATGCGCCCATTTGCCCATGTCCTCGATTTGTTTAGCTTGATTGTCAATGTTGGGGAGAGTTGACGCTTCAACGTCGGGTTGTCCGCTGAAAATCAAAAAACTTGCGGCGGCGACTATCAAAAATTTTTTCACGGTAATCACCTCCTTTGCTGAAAAATTTTTGGTAGTCAATTATCTGCGGCGGGTTTTGTAAGGCGTGAGCTCCTCAAGTTTCATGGTTTTGGTATTGCCTTTCATGTCCGCCAAAATAATTTCTTGAATGTTGAACTCAAGCAGGAATTTATAGCTGAGCTCGTCGGGAATGTAAGTGCCGTCAATGTCAGCGACAATCGAAATGGCGTCGAATTCGCGCTTGCCTTCGGAAATTGCTTTTGCCGTGACGACGACTTCCGCAGGCAGTTTGAATTCGGGAACAACGCTGTCGATTGCACAACCGCTGTAAAGTGTGCCGTCGCTTGCCAAAAGACATGCGCCCGTTGCTATTGAGCCGTGCTCAACGTAAGCGTTGCGCATTGCGTCAATCGCCGTGCGAACAATCGTATCAATGATGTCGTAGTTCATCAGAAAACCTCCTCAAAGTTAGTTCACGTCGACGCTGACAACGCCGTCAATGCGTTTGACCGCGTCAAGCACAATGACATTTTTCAGCGCACGATGATTGTAAACTTCCATTTCGATTATCAGTGTGTCGGATGCGTCGTCGTCGCCTTTAACTTTCACGTCGCGGATTTTCAACTGCAGGTCGTCGATGCAGGAGCTGATGTGCATGAGCTGACCTGGTTTATCCTTCGTTCGGATTTTGAGGTACAAATTTTTTTCGTGCATGACCCATTCATCGATGCGTGAGAGCGTGCCGAGCGTCGCGAAGATTAAAGCCGTCGTGAAGAGTGCGCCTGAATAGTAACCTGCACCGACAGCCAATCCGACACCAGCAACTACCCAAAGACAAGCCGCCGTCGTCAAGCCTGTGACGGTCAAGCCTTCTTTCATGATAGCACCTGCGCCCAAAAAGCCGATACCGCTAACGACCTGCGCCGCCAATCGTGCGGGGTCAGCGTTCGTGCGACCTTCGACGTTAAAATAAAGAGCCTCGCTCAAAACCATAATCAGACATGAGCCTAAGCAGACTAAGACGTTCGTGCGCAAGCCCGCTGATTTTCTGCGACTTTGCCGTTCGTAACCGATGATTCCGCCCAATACACACGACAACGTTAACCGTAAAAATAATTCCCATTCTGAAACCATTGATTCACCTTCCGGAAAATTTAGAGTCTGTCGTTGAATTTGGCAGTGACGGTTCTTTTTACGCGTCACATTATGATTCCAAGTTTAACAACTAGCTCTAGGGACGAATTCCCTTGTCTCTGACCAAATTTGAATTGAAGTAGCGCGGATTGTTTGAAACTTCTTTCGTAACCCAATCGGGCAACTTGACGGGTTCGTCGGGCGATTTCAGTTCGACTTCGGCGATAACCAAGCCAGCATGTCTTCCCGCGAAAAAGTCGACTTCCCAGAGATGTCCGCCGTAAAAAATTTTCCTGCGATATTTTTTCAAGACTTCGCGCCCGCAGAGTTTCAGCAGTTGTTCGGCGTCGGCAAGCGGTATTTCGTATTCAAACTCTTGTCGCGTGAGATCGCAGGTCGTAGATTTTATCGTCAGGAAGCCGCGCTCATCGGTCAATCGCACACGCACGGTAGGGTCTCGTGACAAGTAGCCTTGAAAAATTTTTTCTTCGCTTGAAAATTTCAGTCCGCGCATTTTTCGTTTGTCGACCAGAAATTTCCGCTCAATCTCAATCGCCAATGCAAACACCTCGTCAAGTCTTTTCGATAAGGCGTCATTTTTCCCTGCCCTTTTTGAAAATTTTACGTTGAGTTTGTCGCAAAAAAAATTCCCCGCGTCGGCAGGGAACTTTTCATTTCAAGCGCACATCTGTAATCCAGCGGTCTAGGAAGTCGCGTTGCTGTTCGTAAGAAAATTCTTGGCTGTCGTCGAAGAGCACGAGATTTTTTCCCGCGAACGATTTATAAGCCAACGTCTGCGGATTCGTCGGAACGAAATAAAATCCGTGCGATTGCAGGTACAGTTGCGCCTCGTCGCCGAGCAACCAGTCAGCAAATTTGGCGGCAAGTTGATTTTTAGCGGCGTCGGTCGTCGTGATTGCAAAGCCCGTCAACAAGCAGCTCGTGCCGTCTGCGGGATAAATAATCTTCAACGGGTAGCCGTTCTGCAGATAACGGAGCGTCTCACTTTCCACGGCAACGGAAATGTCGACTTCGCCCATGCCGGCTTGACGAACGGGATTAGATAAAAATTTCGCGTACTGCACAACTTTCGGGTGAATGTCGCTCAAAATTTCATAAGTCTTAGCGTCGCCGAAGTTCCCAATCATTTGGAACATCAAATTAGCCGCAGCGTCCGCCGCAAGAAAATCAGTGATTCCAACGCGAATGTTGCCAGCCTTAGCAAGTTTGTCCCACGTGTCAGGCAAATTGACGGTCGTGCGCATGAAATCCCTGTTCGCGCAGAAGACAATCGGATCGTACCACACACCTACCCAACGGTCTTGCTCGTCCTTGAAAATTGGTTTGACGGCGTCGTTAGTCTCGGAAGTGTACGGCGTGAGCAGATTTAAATCGGCGGCTTCGCGCAGGATTTTACTGTCGGTTAGGACAATGTCGACGGTTCGGACAACTGTCGGGTCGGAGACGGCGTCGTCTTTAATTTCCTGCAAAATTTCCCGCGAAGTCATCGGCACGAAATTAACGCGGACGTGATTTTCGCGCTCGTAAACTTCGGACAAAATTGACGCGGTTTCAGCGGGCAAAGTTGTGTAGGCAGTGAGCTCAGCAATCGGCACGCCAGAATTTTTTTTGTCGGCATCGACGGGAATCGCCATGCCCGCCACCGCTGCTAACACTATCATAAACGCCGTCAATATTAGGATTGTGTATCGTCGCATTGTCGGAGTCCTCCGCAAAGTTTTTTCAGCCATTATACAGAGTTTGACTCCTGGTGACAAGCATTGACGCCGAAATTCGAAAAGCTCCGTGTGAGCAACACGGAGCTTTTTCAAGCGTATGTGTATTATATTTTAGGAGAGCTTTAACGAAAGCTTGAGCGCAGTATAGCACACGTGATAACAGTTATCAAGTACTTGTGGAAAATTTTTTTCTGACAGTTCAATTTCCGCTCGTGTCGCGAATTACAGGCTTGCGGATAATCGACGCGGAAACTTTAACTTCAGTCTCCTTAACCGAAACGCCTTCGGGAATGTCCAACTTCAACGTGCCGCTGAAAACGCGTTGCCCAGTCTGCACGGTGAAAGGCACAGTCTTAATTGTGACAATCGAACTTATCGCGGACTCGACGCCACTAATTTCAATCTGCGCGGGCTCGACGTTGACTTTGGAAAGTTCCCAACCGTCAGCAGTTGAAAGTTCAGGAACAACGGGAACGATTCGCTGTTTGAGACCGCTTTCAATGTCGACGGAAACGGTGATGACGCTCGGCACGACGTGGATATGTGAAACGTCTTTATCTTCCTCGTCAAGAGCATTCAACGGAACTTGCGTTTCAAAGCTCGCGGAATTGTCCGCCAAGTTCAATGTGCCCGAAACTTTAGAAACCCTCTCGACGAAACTTTTCGGTCCAACAAGCGTGACAATGTCCATCGATTTGCGAACGTCTTTAACCACTGCGTTTTTGGCGACGTTGCCCGCAGTGATGATTTCAATCGGCATTTGCTTTTCGACAAGCGGATCAAGTTTGACTGTGACAAGCGGCGGATCAGTCTCCACAAGCTCAAAACCTTGCGGCATGACAATTTGCGGCTTGAAATCGTGAGTTCCTTCCGTCATGCCTTCGACGTTCGCATAAGCACGAAAAGCGTTGGCGTCGTAGCGGACGAAATACGACCTCGGCGCACGAACGGTAATGTTGACGTTCTTGATGTCGCAGATTGAAATGTATTCGTAAGGCGCATTGGAGACGATTAGCGGCACGGTGTACGAGCCATTGATTTGCGGGTCTTGATATTCCATGACGAGAACCCACATGAAGAACGCCACGATGAGCGCGATAAACTTTCTCAAGAAGTTGTGGCGGACGAGATTTATAATGCGCGACATTGTCAGTCCCTCCACTTGGCGAAGAATTTTTCAAGGAGCTTATCTTCCTTTTCGGCAAAGGCGGGACGAATTTTCGCGGCAAGAGTTTTTTCGTCGAAACGGCGAATCAAATGTCCACCTTCGGCAACGGAAATTGTGCCAGTCTCTTCGCTTACGACGATAATCAACGCGTCGCATTGTTCAGAAAGTCCGATTGCCGCACGATGTCGCGTACCAAGTTCCGTAGAAAGTTTGTGATTCTCAGTCAACGGCAGGACGCAAGCCGCCGAAATTAATCTGTTGCCGCGAATGATTGCCGCGCCGTCATGCAGGGGTGTGTTGACGATGAAGACGTTCAACAGAAACTCCGACGAAATGATTCCGTCGATGTGAATGCCCGTGAAGGATATGTCGTTCAATTTCATTTCGCGTTCAATGACCATGAGCGCACCGGTTTTCGTCTGCGAAAGTTTTTTGGCGGTCTTGACGATTTCTTCGACGACGCTATCGGCTTCTTGCGCAGTCAGGTAAGCGACACTGCGTTTGATGAATTCACCTTGACCGAGATGTTCGAGTGCGCGACGCAATTCCGGCTGAAATAAAATCGGCAAAGCCAACAGCAACCAATCGGAGCTTCGTTCCAAAATCCACGTCATCACGTGCAAATTCATTTCGTCGCAAAACACGCGCAGAATCGCAATGACCATGAGCCCTTTGAACAGCGTGATGGCGCGGGTGTCGTGAATCATTTGATACGAGCCATAAAGGATTCCTGCGACGATTAATATGTCTATGCAGTCCAAAACTCTTATTGTCGCAACCATGTCGTGAACTTTGGCGGGGAATTCAAGATCTAAAGGCACGAGCAACATCTCCCGTAAAATTTCTCGCAACAATATACTACAAAATTTTTTCAGATTCAATCGGGAATGTGTGATATAATCCCTAACTCCAAACTGATAAAAAGGTGGTAATGCATTATGATTCTGCAGGTGACGGTTTGCAACGTTATCGAAACGAATGCGTACTTCTACATTGACAACGAGACGCGCCACGGATTTTTGATTGACCCTGGTGCGCAGGCGGACGAGCTTTTGAAAATTATCGGCAAACACGATTGGACGATTGAAAAAATTTTGCTGACGCACGGACACTTTGACCACATCGGCGCGGTTCCCGATTTGCAATCGCAGCTGAACGTTCAAGTTTGCATGCAACGCAACGGGCGCGATTACGTGAGCAATCCCGCGTGGAATTTGTCGCAGTACTTCGGCGGCGACTTGATGATTGACGGCGTGAATTACGTTGACGACTTCAGCACGATAACTTTGGACGCGAATGAAAATTTCGGCGTGAAGATGATTCCGTTGTCGGGACACACGACTGACGGCGCGATTTATTACAGCTCGCGGGACGCAGTGGCGTTCGTCGGCGATTCGATTTTTCGCGGAAGTTACGGGCGCACAGACTTCCCAGGCGGCGACGAGACAACCTTAATCAAAAATCTTGCGGCGCAGGTGTTGACGTTGCCCGACGAAACGATTTTGTTGAGCGGTCACAGTGAGCCGACGACCGTTGCCGAAGAAAAGCTACGTCCGTGGTTCAGTCGCTGAAAAAGCAAAAGCCCTCCGCGAATGCGAAGAGCCGATTCTCTATACTGTTTGATTTGGTGCGATTGGCGCGATTCGAACGCGCGACCTACTGCTTAGGAGGCAGTTGCTCTATCCTGCTGAGCTACAACCGCACGCACGCAGTTTAGCACGCCGTCATTGCTTCGTCAAGGATTGCCGAAATAATGCGTTGCAATTTCGTCAAGCGTGACGGCCTCGGCGTAAAAGTTGCCCTGCACGTTGACAATTGGGAATTGCTTTATCGTCTCGCGAACTTCAGCGTTCTCCACGCCTTTAAGACAAACCTTCGTGCCGAGTTCCGTGGCAAGCTCCGACAGGTGCCGAACGATTTGCAAATTGCCTGGCTTGTCGTTGATGTTCATGATGTAATCGCGCTCAAGCTTGACGAAATTCGGCGACAGGTCACGCAAGAAGTCAATCGACGCGACGCCACTACCAAAATCGTCAATCAAACAGAGAACGCCTTTACGTTTGAGCGCGCGAACAATTCTACGCAAGATTTCAGGCTCAATCAGTCGACAACTCTGCGTCAACTCGAAACAAAGATTGCTCAGCGGGAAGCCCACCGACTTTGAAATTTTTTCAATCTCCTCGAACAGGAAATCATCGACAATCTGCGCGGGCGAAATGTTCACGTTCAACAGCAACGACGGCTTGCGCGGCAAAAGTTTCATGGCGTCCTGCATGGCTCGCCGCAAAATCCAATAACCAAGTTCCTCGAATAGATAATCGCGCTCCAAAACCGGCACATAAGCCGACGGCGGCACGTCCCCGAAACGTTCGCTGTGCCAACAGAGCAACGCCTCAATCGAAGTCAACTGTTCGGTCTCCGCGTCAAGCACCGGCTGATAATGCAACGAAAAGCCTTTGCAGTCCATTAGGATACAGTCGCGGACATCAGACAGCAACTCAAGCGATTCGTGAGTATTCATGCCCAATGCGCCGTTATAGTTGACAAGCTTGCCGTTGTGATAAAATTTCGAGTCGCAGTAGGCAAAGACCAAACTCGCGTAAATCGTGCGCTCATCGAAGCCGTTGCCGTCGAAATAAATCATGCCGCCGTTAATCGACAACACCTGCCGAACATTGCCGACGGGTAAACCAGCCTGCGCGGCTCGACGAAGTTTTTCATAACGAACGGCAACTTCTTCGGGCGAAAGAGTTTCAGTCAGGAAAGCAAACTTCGCGCCTTCCATGCGGTAAACAGTGCCCTCATTGCCGACAGCCTCTTGAAGAAGCCAGCCCGCCTGTTGCAAAACGGAATTGCCAAAAGGATAGCCGTGTTCGGTGTTAATGGTGCTCATCTTGTTTATACCGCACAGAACGACGACGCACGAACGTTTGAGTTCAATGGCAGCAGCGAGATCTAAGAAGAATCCGTATTGATTGCGTAGAAGCGTGACGGGGTCAGTGCTCTCGGTCAAGCCCTCGTTAATCATCATTCCGCCGATAATTTCCGGCTTGCCGTCCGAATCGTTAATCACCGCGCCGAGAAACCGAATCATGGCGTAAGTGCCGTCCTTCATTCGTGCACGACAAATTATATCGTAGCTTTGCGTTTCGCCGCTCTTCAAAGCTTTAATCATACGCATATAATTAAAAATGTCTTCGGGGTGAATAAAATTTGCACGGTCAACTTCCTCGGTGGCAACGTATTCGCCTGGCAAACCAAAGAGTTCCACGGCGTCAGGGCTGTAACGAATCATGTTGCCTTTCACGTCGCAGACAGCAACGTAATTGCCGCGACCCAAAATAGCGAAGGCATCAAACACGTCATCGAGAATTCTCCGACGCTCAAAATTTTTTGTCATGTCAAGACCTCCCGAAACGAAGCTTGCTCGTAATATAACACAGAAATTTTTTTTGGCAACAATGTTTTGCGACAATGAAGGTTGCGCCGCACTCAAATGCCGTCAAAAGCACCGTCAACCGCAAAAAATGCCGCCGTCAAGATAATCATTGCATTTTCACTCAAGCTGTGTTAGAATCACCAACGTATTGCATAAAGAACTAGGAGGTTGAAATTTTGAAACTCACCCAGAAAAAAATAGACGATTACAATATTGAATTGACTGTCACGGAAGACGCGGCGAAATTTTCCGAAGCTATCCAACGCGCTACAAAAGTTCTCGGCGAACGCGTGAATATCCCTGGCTTCCGCAAAGGTAAAGTCCCAGCCAAACTTCTTGAACAACGTCTCGGCAAAGACACAATCATCAACGAGGCAACCGAAATTCTTCTGCAAGAATCGACCCGCGAGGCTCTGCGCACTTTGAATTTGATTCCTGTCACCAAAAATGAAGCTAACGTCGTCACCAACGAGGAAGGCAAAGATTTCGTCTTCACGCTGACGTTCACGCCCTTCCCGCAAGTCAAGCTCGGCGAATACAAAAACCTTGACGCTGAAAAAGTTGTTGAGCCCGTCACTGACGAGGACGTTGATAAACAGATTGAGCAAATGCGCAACCACCACGCCAACTTAATCGACGCGGCGGAAGGTGATGCGATTGTTGACGGCGACTTCATCACGCTCGACTACACCGGCACGATTGACGGCGAAAAATTCGCGGGCGGCGAAGCTAAAGATCAGCCGTTGGAAATCGGTGCACATAAATTCATCGGCGACTTTGAAGAACAGCTCATCGGCGCGAAGGTCGGCGACGAACTCGACGTTAAAGTCACTTTCCCCGAAGATTATCATTCCAAAGACGTTGCCGGTAAACCTGCTGTCTTCGCGTGCAAAATCAACAGCATTAAACACCGCGAACTTCCCGAACTTAACGACGACTTCGCAAAGAAAGTCAGCAAGTTCGAGACGTTCGCCGAGTACAAAGCCGACGTCCGCAAGAACATGGAAGCTAACGCCGAACGCCGCGCAGTCGAAGCTCAACGTGAGGCAATTATCGATAAAGCAGTCGAAAACATGACGATTGACTTGCCGCCCGTGATGATTGATAATCGCGTTGAACAGATGATTAACGAACTCAACGCGCAACTTCAATCGAACGGAATGACGCTTGAGCAATACATGGCGTTCTCTGGTCTCGACATCGACAAATTGCGCGAAGAATATCGCGAGCAGGCAAAGAAAAATGTTCTGACGGACATCATGCTTGAGCAAGTCGCTGACGTTGAAAAAATCGTTCCGACACAACAGGAACTTAACATTGAAATTTCAATGATGGCGCAAATGTATCGCACGCCGCCGAAACAAATCGCGAAGTACTTGCAGGAGAGCGGACAGCTCTTCAACGTGATGAGCACAATCCGCCGCCGCAAAGCAATCAAGTTCATTCTCGACAACATGGCGGGCGCGAACGTCGCAGAGGCTGAAACGTTAGCGTCTTCGATAAGCACAACGATTGCCGCCGAACCTGCCGAACCAATCAAAGCGGCTGAACCTGCTGAACCAGTCAACCCTGCTGAACCCGTCAAACCTGCTGAACCCGTCAAACCTGTTGAACCGGTCAAAGCGGCTGAACCCGTCAAACCTGCTGAACCCGTCAAACCTGCTGAACCCGTCAAACCTGTTGAACCGGTCAAAGCGGCTGAACCTGTTAAAGCTGACGAACCTGTTAAACCTGCTGAACCCGTCAAACCTGTTGAACCGGTCAAAGCGGCTGAACCTGTTAAAGCTGACGAACCTGTTAAACCTGCTGAACCGAAAGCGGCTACAACACAAACAAAGTAAACAAAAAAATTTCCAAGGGCGTGAAGAAAAATTTTCCCGCCCTTTTTTGAAAAAATTTTTGAGGTGAAAAGATTATGGCTTATTACGTGCCGATGGTTGTCGAGAAGACTGGCTACGGCGAACGCGCTTACGATATTTATTCGCGACTGCTCAAAGATCGAATCGTGCTCCTCGGCGGTCCGATAAATGATGACGTGGCAAATTCCGTCGTCGCGCAACTTCTCTTTCTCGAAAGCGAAGACCCCGACAAGGATATTCACCTTTACATCAACAGCCCAGGCGGCGTTGTTACGGCGGGGCTCGCGATTTACGACACAATGCAATACATTAAACCCGATGTCTCGACGATTTGTATCGGTCAAGCGGCAAGTATGGGCAGTCTGCTGTTGACGGCGGGCGCGCCAGGTAAACGTTTCGCACTGCCTTTGGCAAGAATAATGATTCATCAGCCGCTGGGCGGGGCTCATGGTCAATCAACCGACATTCAAATTCAAGCCAGAGAAATTCTGCGTCTGCGCGAAGTCGGCAACGATATTCTCTGCAAACACACTGGTCAACCGCGTGAAAAGATTTTGGCTGATACCGAGCGCGACAACTTCATGACCGCCGAGGACGCCAAAGCTTACGGCTTGATTGACGACGTTATCACTCGCCCCGTAAAAACCGATTCAACCGAGACTGAGCAATAGAGAATTAGGAATTGGGAATTAGGAATGTGGAATGAAAAATAATTCCAAATTTCAAATTCCTAATTCCTAATTGACATCAGGTGGTGAGAACGTGTTGAAATTCGGCAAAGACCAAGAAGAATTGAAATGTTCCTTCTGCGGCAAATCCGAGCACGTGGTTAGGAAATTAATCGCCGGCAAAGGCGTTTACATCTGCGACAGTTGCGTTGAACTCTGCAACGAAATTCTCCAACGCGATTACGACGAGGAAAACGACGAAGTCACCGCCAGCGACCGATTGCCAAAACCAAAGGAAATTTGCGCCAAACTCGACGAATACGTTATCGGGCAGGAAGACGCCAAAAAGACAATTTCCGTCGCCGTGTACAATCATTACAAACGCGCAGGCTACTATCCCGCCGAAAAAAACGGTCTTCAGTTGCAGAAATCGAACATTCTTATGATCGGACCGACAGGTTGCGGCAAAACTCTTTTGGCGCAAACACTGTCGAAAATTTTAAAAGTTCCGCTGGCAATCGTCGACGCCAATGCTTTGACCGAAGCGGGCTACGTCGGTGAAGACGTTGAAGACGTTTTGCTTGCATTGATTCACGCGGCGGAAGGCGACATCTTCAAAGCTGAGCGCGGAATAATTTACATTGACGAAATCGACAAAATCGCCCGCAAGCCCGGTATGTACCGCGACATTTCCGGCGAAGGCGTTCAACAGGCTCTTCTGAAAATTTTGGAAGGAACTCGCGTCAACGTTCAAATTCCCACTCGTCAACCGCAATCGTCGCCGCCAAGCACCGTCACCATTAACACGAAAAATATTTTGTTCATTTGCGGCGGAGCGTTCAACGATTTGGAAAAAATCATCGAGGCTCGCACCAAAGGCGGACAACTAGGTTTCGGCGCGGAAGTCACTTCCAAAGACGATAAAGACGTTGGCAAGACGTTAAAGGACGTTCAGCCCGACGATTTGATTAACAACGGGCTTATCCCCGAATTCGTCGGACGCCTGCCGATTACCGTGACACTTGACCCGCTCGACGAAGACGCGCTTGTCAACATACTCACCAAGCCGAAAAACGCGCTCGTCAAGCAATATCAAAAGCTCATGGAAATGGACGGCTCCAAACTCAATTTTGAGGACGAAGCACTGCGACTTATCGCACGCGAGGCGATTCAACGTAAGACTGGCGCACGCGGCTTGCGGTCGATACTCGAACGGATTATGCTCAACCTAATGTACGAAGTACCTTCGGTCGGCGGCAACACCGTTTGCACCGTCACAAAGGAAGACGTGCTTTTGAATCAAGAACCAAAGTATGAAGTTCGTCGCAAACGTTCTTCAAGCAAGAATGTCAGAGAATAATTTGCGGCTATCTTCAACGCTCAAAAAATTTATCGACAGCACCATAAAGCCGACGAGGGAGGTTTTTTTCATGGCTGAAAAAGTTACTTTGCCGCTCGTTCCGTTGCGTGGCATCGTCGTGTTCCCGAACATGATAATGCACCTCGACGTCGGGCGCGAAAGTTCAATCAACGCAGTGGAGGCGGCAATGGTCAGCAATCGGCGAATCTTCCTTGTCGCGCAAATGGACACCGACACCGATTCGCCGGAAGAGGACGATCTCTTTGATGTCGGCACAATTTCCGAAATTCGACAGACAATCAAGTTGCCCGACGGCAATGTTCGCGTGTTAGTCGAAGGTCTTAGCCGCGGCGTCATGAAGGAATATCGCGATTCAGAAAATGGAAATTACGTTGAAGTCGACGTCGAACTTCACGAAGACACCTGGGACGACACCATGGAGACTGAAGCACTTGTTCGCGGCGTCGTTCACGAGTTTGAAGAGTGGGTTAAGTTAAGCAAGCGTATTCCTTCCGAGACGTTCGTTGCCGTGACAATCCTTGAAGATTTCGGGCGGCTGGCGGATTTGATTGCTGGTCATTTGAATTTGAAACTCGACGCAAAGCAGGAAATTTTGAGCGCGTTGAAAGTCGAAGATCGGCTTGAAAAACTCTACGTCATTTTGGCGCGTGAACTTGAAGTTCTGCAAATGGAATTTCAAATCAACAAACGCGTCCGCACGCAAATCGAAAAGATTCAAAAGGATCATTATCTGCGCGAACAGCTCAAGGCGATTCACAAAGAGCTCGGCGAGGACGAAGACGTTACCGAAGAAATTTCGGAATATCGGCGTCGGCTTGAAGAAAATGATTATCCTGAAGAAGTCGCGAAGATTGTCGATAAGGAGCTCAAGCGTTTGGAGCGGCTACCGTCAATGGCGTCGGAAGGCAACGTTATTCGCACGTACATTGATTGGCTTATGGATTTGCCGTGGTGCGTCTCAACGGAAGATTCGATGAACATCACCGAGGCGGCGCGAATTCTTGACGCGGATCATTACGGCTTGGAGAAAGTCAAGGAACGCATTTTGGATTTCCTTGCCGTAAAAGCTTTGACCAAAGATAAACCTGCGCCAATTCTCTGTCTTGTCGGTCCGCCTGGTGTCGGCAAAACGTCTTTGGCGTCGTCTGTCGCGAAGGCAATGGGTCGCAAATTCATTCGTGCGAGTTTGGGCGGTATTCGTGACGAAGCGGAAATTCGCGGGCACAGAAGAACTTACGTCGGAGCAATGCCCGGCAGAATCATTCAAGGCATCAAAAAAGCTGGCGCGAATAATCCTGTGTTCCTGCTTGACGAAGTCGACAAGCTCGGCAAAGACGGTTGGTCAGGCGATCCTTCCGCCGCGTTGCTTGAAGTGCTTGACCCCGCGCAGAACAATACATTCGATGACCATTACATTGACACGCCGTTTGACCTGTCGAAAGTTCTTTGGATTGTCACGGCGAACAATCTCGGCACAGTGCCCAAACCGTTGCGCGACCGCATGGAAGTTATCACGCTGTCGAGTTACACGGAGAACGAGAAATACGAAATTGCCCGCCGTTATCTTACGCAACGCCAGAAAGAAGAGAACGGCTTAAAGAAAGGCGACGTCGTCTTTGCAAAAGGCGTCTTGCAGGAAATTATCGCCGAGTACACGCGCGAATCGGGCGTCCGTGAGCTTGAACGGATTATCGGTCGTGCCTGCAGAAAAGCCGCTCGCAAAATCGTCGAAGGTCACGAAGGCGTCGTTTACATCACGAAAAAAAATCTGCGCGACTTCCTTGGACGTCCAAAATTTTTGCAGACTCGTGCGGAAAAGCAACCTCAAATCGGCGTTTCGACTGGCATGGCGTGGACTGAAGTCGGCGGCGACATTCTTCCCACTGAAGCTATCGTTCTCAAAGGCAACGGCAAACTTCTTTTGACCGGCAAACTCGGCGAAGTCATGCAGGAGTCCGCGCAGGCAGGTTTGACGTACATTCGCAGCCGTAGCGACATTATGCAACTTGCCGACGATTTTTACGAGAAAAACGATATTCACGTCCACGTTCCTGAAGGCGCGGTTCCCAAAGACGGTCCTAGTGCAGGCATCACAATGGCGACCGCGATGTTCTCTGCGTTGACCAAAAAGAAAGTTCGTAGCGACGTGGCGATGACTGGCGAAATCACTCTGCGCGGCAACGTCCTGCCAATCGGTGGGCTCAAAGAAAAAGTTTTAGCGGCATATCGCGAAGGCATGCACACAATCATTCTGCCGAAAGAAAACGCGCCCGACCTTGAAGACATTCCCGAAAGCGTCCGTGAAAAATTGGAATTCGTGACTGTCGAACACATGGACGAAGTTTTAAAAACCGCGCTCATTCAGTGACAAGGAGGCTGATTTTTATGGACGACGAAAAACGTTACTGCTCAATCGAAGAATCGCTCATAGAAGCATGCAAGGAAGTTAATCTTATGCGCAAAGGTCTGTTGCCAGAACAAGGCGATTGGCGTGATTGGATTGCAGAGTTAAGAGCAAAATATAGCGAAGAATTGTCCGAAGAAGAAGTTATCTGAATCGCGCTGATTGTCGGCAACATTCTCGAACCATGAACGGAAAATCTTTTAAGCCGCCTTTCGCCCGTCGGAGGGCAAATTTTTTTTGGAGGTGACACCTTGGACGAAATTACCGTTGTCAAAAGCGAATACGTGACTTCGGCGGTGAGCAGGAAGACTTGCCCCGAAGAACTCTTGCCCGAAATTGTTTTCGTCGGTCGCTCAAATGTCGGCAAATCGTCGCTGATAAATTCTTTGACGCACAGGAAATCTTTGGCACGAACGTCGGGCACGCCTGGCAAAACTCAAACGATAAATTTTTTTCGCGTTGAACTAAAAACTTCGGACGACGTTCGCCGCGAATTTTATCTGGTCGATTTGCCTGGCTACGGCTACGCGAAGACTTCAAAAACCAATCGCAAACTTTGGGCGAAATTTATTGATGAATACCTTACAAGCCGCCGAGACATAAAATTTGTCTGCCAACTTATTGACATGCGCCATCCGCCAATGGAATCTGATTTAAAATCTTTTGCCGCGCTCGTTGAAAAAAATTTGCCTGTGCTCGTCGTCGCGACAAAATCTGACAAGCTCGGCAAGACCGAACGTCAAAAGCACCTTGACGCGATAAAAAATTCTCTCGGCATCGACGCGGAATCAATCCTGCCTTACTCGTCGGCAAAAAATGAAGGACGTTCAGATTTGCTTGACGTTATCGCAAACTCTTTGATAGAATAGAAAAAAATTTGCACCGTTGAGCGGCGGTGTAAGGGAGAGTTCCGAATGACGACGCTTTCAACGTTCGACAAAGCTTTGCTGAATCTTTTGCAGAGCGACATCCCGATTTGCAGTCACCCGTTCGCGGAAATGGCAAACCGTTTGGGCACGGACGAAAACACGGTTATCAATCGATTGCGCGAACTCAAAGCGGCGGGCTATCTGCGGCGAATCGGCACGTTCTTCGACTCAAATCGGCTGGGCTATCGCGGCACGCTAATTGCGTTGAAAGTTGAGCCGTCCGAGATAAATTCCGTCGCCGAGGCTGTCAACCGTTATCCCGGTGCCACGCACAATTACGAACGCGAAGGTCTTTATAATTTGTGGTTCACGTTGCTGACGCCCGACGCTGAATGCGAATCGAATATTTTGGCGGAAATTCGTGCACTGCGCGGCGTCGAAGATATGCTCAAGCTCAAGGCGAACAAGAAGTACAAAATCAACGTGCAGTTCAAGCTCCAATAGTTCGGGGGGAAAACGTTGGAAATTTTGAGCGACCGCGACAAAAATATCATCAAAGTTTTGCAGGAAGATTTTCCACTGTGTGAAGAGCCGTATAAGATTTTGGCTGAACGCGTCGGAATCAGCGAAGAAGAATTTTTGCGGCGGGTGCGTGAACTTGTCGACGAAAAAAAAATTCGCAAGATGGGTGCGGTTCTCCGTCATCGCGAGGTCGGCTTCAAGGCAAATGCTCTGTGCGCGTGGAATGTGTCGCCCGACAAACTCGACGACGTTGCGCAAACGATGAGTTCAAACGCGGCGGTCTCTCACTGCTACGACCGAACGCCCGCGCCGAATTGGAATTACAATTTGTACACGATGATTCACGCCAAAACCCGCGACGAGTGCGAAAAAATAATCGGTGAGCTGTCGCAGTCGACGGGCGTCACCGATTATAAAATCCTCTACACGAAAAAAGAGTGGAAGAAGACCGGCATGAAATATTTCTGTGAACAAGCGTGACGCTTGACCCAGCGGTCGCGATTAAACGTTTCAGCTGTCGAATGTTATCGCCGCGTTCATACGAAAGCCATGCAGCTTTCTAGCTTCTTGACAGGTGCGAACGACGCGCCTTATTTTTTTTCGCTCAAAATTTTTTTCAAGGCTTGACCCGTGTAAGATTTTTCGACGCGTGAAACTTCTTCGGGTGTGCCGCAAGCAACAATTTCGCCGCCTCTGTAGCCGCCGTCGGGTCCGAGGTCAATGATATAATCCGCGCTCTTAATCACGTCAAGATTGTGTTCGATGATGACAATCGTGTCGCCGCGGTCGACGAGCCGTTGAATCACGTCAATCAGCTTTTTCACGTCGTCGAAGTGCAAACCCGTCGTCGGTTCGTCCATGATGTAAACGTTTGGCATTCTGCCAGCAGGTCGCGCCAATTCGTAGGCAAGTTTGACGCGTTGAGCCTCGCCGCCGCTGAATGTATTCGCCGATTGTCCAAGCTCAATGTAACCGAGTCCCACGTCGTGCAAAACTTGCAGTATGCGTTTAATCGGCGGGATATTCTCGAAAAAAATCAACGCCTCGTCGACGGGCATTTTCAAAACGTCGGCAATGCTCGCGCCTTTGTACTTGACTTCAAGCGTCTCCGCGTTGAATCGACTTCCCTTGCAAACGTCGCACGTCACGTAAACATCGGGCAGAAAGTCCATCGGGATTTTCAAAAAGCCGTTACCGCCGCAACTTTCGCAACGTCCGCCTCTCACGTTGAAACTGAATCGTCCAACTTTGTAGCCGCGCATTTTCGCACCATTCGTCGCCGCAAAAACTTTTCTGATGTGGTCGGAAACGTTCGTGTAAGTCGCGATATTCGAGCGTGGCGTCCGTCCAATCGGGTCTTGGTCAATCATTATGACTTTGCCGAGTCCGAGCTCACTCAAATCTGACGTAAGCAACGCAGGATAAAAAACTTCTTCAACCAGCGTGGATTTGCCGCTACCCGAAACGCCCGTCACCACCGTCAACGCTTTCAACGGAAATTTAACGCTGTCAATTTTGAGATTGTTTAATCGTGTGCGTCCAACTTCCAGTGAATGTTCAAATTTTCGTCGCGTCGTCGGCACAGGAATAGTTTTTCGTCCGCTGAGATAATCGCCCGTCAAAGAATTTTCGACGCGGGAAATTTCATCGACAGTTCCTTGCGCAACGACTTCGCCGCCGAATTTGCCTGCGCCTGGTCCGATGTCGACAATATGATCAGCTTCGCGCATGGTTTCTTCGTCGTGCTCAACGACCAGTAGCGTGTTTCCCAAGTCGCGAAGATTCTTCAGCGTCGCCAAAAGTTTTTGATTGTCGTGATGATGAAGTCCGATTGACGGTTCGTCGAGAACGTAAAGGACGCCCGTCAATGCTGAGCCGATTTGCGTTGCAAGTCTGATTCGCTGTGATTCGCCGCCGCTCAATGTCGACGAATTCCGCGACAAGCTCAAATAATCCAAGCCGACGTCGCATAAAAATTTCAGCCGTGAATTGATTTCCTTGAGAATCTGCGCGGCAATTTTTTTTTCGGTATCGTTAAGCTCAAGCGTCGCGAAAAATTTTCTGCACTCGTCAACCGACATATCGACGACCTGCGCGATATTTTTATCGCCAACACGAACGCTCAACGCTTCGGGCTTCAATCGGTGACCGTCGCAAGCGTGGCAAGTCAACTGAACCGCGTCGTTCGTCTTGAAGTCGTGGACAGCCATCATAAATTCGTACATCGTCTCCCAATCGCGCATGTCGAAAACTTTGCCGAGCCCGTTACATTCGGGGCACGCGCCTTTCGGGCTGTTGAACGAAAAAAGTTGCGGCGTGATGTCGGGCAAACTGATTCCGCAATCGACGCAAGCATTTTTCTCGCTGAATGTCAAAATTTTTTTATCGGTCTCGACGAAGACGACGCCGTTGCCAAATTTTAGCGCAGTCTCCAACGAATCCGCCAATCGCGAGCGAATTCCGTCGCGAATGACCAACCTGTCAACGACAAGCTCAATGGAATGTTTTTTCGTTTTGGCGAGAGAAGTTTCTTCGCCGAGGTCGCAGATTTTTCCGTCGATTTTCACGCGAACAAATCCCGCCGAACTCAACCTGTCGAGTGCTTCTTTATGCGTGCCCTTCTGATTGTTGACAATCGGCGCGAGCAGACTGAAACGCGTTTCGTCAGGCAAATCTAAAATCTGCGCGAGAATTTGGTCGACGCTTTGACTTTTGACGGGCTTGCCGCATTTCGGACAGTGAGGCTTGCCGATTTGCGCGAACAGCAGCCGCAAGTAATCGTAAATTTCCGTGACGGTTCCGACAGTCGAGCGCGGATTATTGTTCGTGGTCTTCTGATTGATTGCAATCGCGGGGCTCAAACCTTCTATGAACTCAACGTCGGGCTTATCGGGCAGACCGAGAAATTGTCGCGCGTAACTCGATAAACTTTCCATGTAACGGCGTTGACCTTCGGCGTAAATGGTATCGAAGGCGAGCGAACTTTTGCCGCTACCCGAAACGCCCGTTATCACGACGAATTTATCGCGGGGAATTTCAACGTCGATATTCTTGAGATTGTGGACGCGTGCGCCTTTAACTTTGATTGAATTCATTGAGTTGCCTCCTTCTGCAAAAAAATAAGTCTTGCCTCTGCGCGGGAAGCAAGACCGTCAATTTTTCAGCGTTATCTGTTCATTGCGTCGTACATTGAATCGGAAAAAGTTTTGCCCGTGGAAGATTGTTCGGTGGTGCGTTTCTTTCTGGAATCCATTGCGGCGGCAAATTTTTGAGCGTTCTCCTTGAGTTTGCCGGTACATTCGTCGCAATAAGTTCCGCGCGTGATGAGCTTGCCGCAGTTGTTGCAGGGATATTGAGCGTCCTTCAAGCTGGAGTTCTCGAATTGTCCTTGCTGAACCATGCGCCAGACAAATTTGCTCGGTACGCCCGAACCTTCGATGAGCTCGTTGATTGTGATGCCGGGATGGTCGCGGACGTAGGTTTTGACACGCTCTTCCAATGCGAGATCGGCGGCACGGCAGTCAGGACAAATTTTTTCGCCACTGACGGGAATGAAAATTCTTTTGCAACGCGAACAGTTTTTTATGTTGAGCTTGGACATCTGGAATCACCTCTGAAAGTCTATGATTTGTTTGTTTCAAGTTCAGTTAAATTTGTGCTTCTACTTTCTTTTGCGTGCCCAAAAGAAAGTAGCAAAGAAAAGGGCACCTCGCGGGGGCGGCTCAGTCTTCACGAAATCAACGTTGAGACTACCCGTAAGTCGTGGTTCCGGCAAAACGTCCTTTCCGTGGACGTGTTGCCGGCGGCCGTCATCCATGACGGCCTCAACTAACCGCAACGTTTTTATCTTTCTATGCACGCAAAGAATTTTCCTGCCGCGTCACGACTCGAACAAATCAACTTTCTTTTGAGCCGCGCGTTTGATGTCGAACAGCTTGACGAGTTCCGCAACTGCTTGCGTCGGCGAGATAATTCCGTTCAAGACTGCGGCTTTGATTTCGGGCATACGACCAGTCACCATTGCGTCGCCGAAAAATAAATTATGCAGGTGCTCATCAATCATCGCGTGCATCCAATCGAGAAGTTGCGCGTCACGTCGACGTTGAAAGACGCCGCTGGCTTCAGTCGTCCGCTTGAAAAGTTGAATCACCTGCCACAATTCGGGCAAACCCATTTTCGTGACGGCACTGGCAAGGTAAGCGTGAGTTGGCCAACCTTCCGTTGCGGGCTGAATAAATTCGGTCATGCGTTCGTATTCGCCGCGAGTGACTTTCGCACGAACAAGATTGTCGCCGTCAGCTTTGTTGACAACGATTGCGTCGGCGAGTTCCATGATACCTTTCTTGATGCCTTGGAGGTCGTCGCCCGCACCGGTGAGCACAACGAGCATAAAAAAGTCCACCATTGAACGAACGGTCGTTTCAGATTGTCCGACGCCGACAGTTTCAATCAGAATCACGTCGTAGCCCGCCGCTTCACACATCAGCATAGTTTCGCGACTTTTGCGAGCAACGCCGCCGAGTGTTCCGCCTGCGGGTGACGGTCTGATGAACGCTTCGGGACGCCGGCTCAACGTGCCCATGCGTGTTTTGTCGCCGAGAATTGAGCCTTTCGTAATTGAGCTGGTCGGGTCGATTGACAGCACAGCCACGCGGTGTCCGTCGTCGCAGAGCATGTTGCCGAACGCTTCAATGATTGTCGATTTGCCTGCACCAGGGACGCCCGTTATCCCGATTCGCAGAGCTTTGCCCGTTCGTGGCAGGAGTCTTTGCAAAACGCGTTGGGCTTTGGCGAAATGTTTTGGGCTGTTGCTTTCGATTAGAGTTATCGCGCGTGAAAGAATCATTCTGTCGCCGCGAGACACGCCGTCAACGAGTTCGTCTTCCGTCAATGTCATTCGACGTTTCGGCTTGAATTCGCCCGACGCGAACGCAGGATTGATGTTTCCGACGGTCGTGTCCTTTATGCCTTCAATGCCACTCATCACCGCCGATTGATTCGAGACCGCCCAATCGGGGGTCGTCGTCGTGTAATTTGCCATTTGCTCAGCTCCTCTGCGAAAAATTTTCCTGCGCCGATTATAAATTACTACCAAATGAAAAGCAATGCGATTGAATTCTGTACGAAATATGGAAAAACTTTTCCTTGAAAAAAATTTTTGGGTGTGTTATATTCTGCGCGGCTCAAGGAAGAGGTTGAAGGGCAGACAGCTTGAGGAAACACGGCCACTCAATTTTGAAAGCCTCCGCAACCGCAGACGCGAGCCACAAGAAATTTTTCGTCTGGTATCTTTTGGAGGTTATCATCATGAAAAAGACAGTAGCAGCAGCGTTGGCGGCGGCGTTCGTCGTCAGCACAAGCGCAACCACATTCGCGGCGGGCAACCCGTTCAGCGACGTCCCTGCGGGGCACTGGGCTTATAACTCAGTTGCAAAGCTCGCGGCAGCAGGCGTTATCGAAGGTTACGGCGACGGCACCTATCGCGGCGACCGCAACATCACCCGTTACGAAATGGCGCAGATGATTGCTAAAGCCATGGCAAAAGTTGGTGGCAATGGCAGAGATATCAGCCTCGACGGTTCAAGTACCGACCTTAGGGCATTGCAGGCCGACCTTGATCGTCTTGCAAATGAATTCCGTGATGAGCTCGATGCCCTCGGCGTTCGCGTTGCCGAACTCGAAAAATATGCTGACAGAGTCGTTTGGACAGGCGAATTGCGTTATCGTTACTGGAACGAGAGAACCGACATTAAAGGTCACGACAAAGTTAAATCTTCCAACAATCAGCTCCAGTTGCGTTTGTTCCCGACAGCAACCGTCAATGATCATTGGAAAGTCAAAGCTCGTTTGACGGCAACGACGAACATGAGCACTGACGAATCTGGCGACTTCAAACTCACCTACGCTTTCGCAGAAGGCAAATACATCGACGACAAGTTGACGCTCAAAGTCGGTAAAATGCCCTTGTACTCCAACGTTGATGACGGTCTCATTTTGGATGACTTCTTCAGCGGCGCACAGTTCACTTACGGCGACAAATTCAAAGTTTTGGCTTCGGTAGGTCGTTGGAGTGGCACTAAAGACGCTTTGGGCGGTCACGATCCCGCGAACTATGCGGCAGGCGAACTTTCCTACGATGACGACAAACTTTACGTCGGCGTAGGCTATCATCACCTCGGCAGCGATTATTTCCGCGCGTTGAGTGAGGTTGCTCCTAAGTACTACAAAGACAGCAAGAGTGCCAACATCTGGACGGTCGGCGCACACTACAACTTTGATAACGGCTTCAACATTCACGGCTCCTACGCTCAAAACACCAAAGCTAGAGAATTCAAAAAATCCTGGACGGCTGGTCTTTCTTACAAAGGCGCGGACCGCAAAGAGGCTGGCACGTGGGGCATTTCCGCCGATTACCGCTACGTCAGCGACTTGGTCAGCTTCGCACCGACCTACGACACTTGGTTCACGCTGATGAGCAAGAAAGGCGTTGAACTCGGCGTTGACTGGGCTCCCATTAAGAACACTTACGCCAAACTCGGCTACTTCTGGGGCAAAGAACTCTACACCAACGAGAAAACTAAAACGTTCTTCGGACGCTTCAGCTGGTTCTTCTAAGACACGAACAAATTCATTGGATGCAACGTCACGCTACTCTTTGGTCGTTTCAGCTGCTTCTTCTAAGATACAAGCTGATTGACGCTTAAGACGTTCTTGCGAAAAATTTCCGTCGGGCACTGCTCGACGTACGATAAAAAAAATTCCTCCGTCAAACGCGGGGGAGTTTTTTTTGCAATCGTATCCCTGCGCGGGGCTTATTTTTTTTCAGCGGCTCGATTAAAATCTGCGCATGAAAAAATATTTTTTAATGCGACTGATTCAACTGGTGCCGATTTTGTTCGGCGTGACGTTCCTGACGTTCGGCATGATGCAATTCGCCGCAGACGACGCCGTCGACAAAATTTTTGAGCAATCGGGTAGCGTGTCGGAAGAAGTCAAAGCTCTCAAACGCGCGGAACTCGGACTCGACAAACCTTTTCTCGTGCAATATGTTCAATGGCTCGGCGACGTGCTTACAGGCGACTTGGGACGGTCATTCATCAGCGGCAAATTGGTTTTTGAAACGTTCGTCGACAAGTTGCCCGCGACGATTGAATTAATGCTCGTGTCAATCGCGCTGACAATCCTAATCGCCACGCCGCTCGGAATTCTCGCCGCCGTCAATCAAAATCGCCCGCTCGACTACGTGATTCGTGCGCTGACGTTCGTCGGCAACTCACTGCCAAATTTTTTCGTCGCACTACTGCTGATTTACTTCCTCGCACTCAAAATGAATCTCCTGCCGATTATCGGGCAAAACGTCATCATGCCCGCGCTGACGCTGACAATCGCAATGGGTGCCAAATACACGCGACAAATCCGCGCCGTCGTGCTTGAGGAACTCGACAAACCGTATGTTACGGGCGCAAGGAGTCGCGGCGTCGACGAATTCACGATTTTAACCAAAAGTGTCCTGCGCTCAAGCCTAATCATGATAATCACGCTAATCGCGCTGTCAATGGGCTCACTGCTCGGCGGCACCGCGATTGTCGAAACGATTTTCATGTGGGACGGCGTCGGCAAAATGGCGGTCGATGCGATTTTGATGCGCGATTATCCGCTGATTCAAGCTTACGTCGTTTGGATGGCGATAATTTACGTGCTGATAAATTTGGCGGCGGATTTGCTTTATCATTGGCTCGACCCGCGCGTTAGATACAGTTAAGTTGTGCTCACGCTAAATTCCGTCAATCGTTCAGCAATCTTCTGGTCAAAAATTTTCTTACAAACTTTTTACCGTGCAAAGAAAATCATCTAAAGACAACGCACGGGGCAGAGGTTTGGAATCGAAGACCATGAAGTAACTGTAAATATCGGAACCGGCTTTAGATTCCCAAATCTTTCCGAGTTCAAGCTTTTGTCGAGAATCGGAATTGTCGCGATCGTCACCTTTGGCTTCGACGAGCAATACGACGCCGCTTTTCATTTTGACGATAAAGTCGGGGTAATGGTTGATAAAACCGTTCAAACAAAATCCACTCTTTGAGCGATTGCGATGCCACCAAAGAACATTATCAAGCGAAGTCAACGCGGCGGCTATCCGATATTCAAAGTTGTTTACTTCTTCTTCAGCGGCATAGAGCGAATTGACCCACGACCTTTGAAAACGCGTCGGAGAAATTGTGACGGGCAGTTTGTACGACGGCTTGGCAAAAATTTTCCGTGAATCAATTTGAGCCATGAAATTTTTTTTTGCATGCTCATCAAGCAAAGAGTTGATTTTATCCTTAATCTTTTTGGCGTAAACTCCGGTGTATTGAACAGCCTCGCGCAGTCGTTCGCGGTCGAAGTTAGAGACAATCTTCATGATATAAGCCGTGATTTCTTGACTCGGCGGGCTGTTGTCCTTGTCGATGACAGTGGCAATTTTCGCGGCGCATTGGCGAATTTGTCCGTCGGCGGCAAGGTTGTCGAAGTGTTCGAGAAAAGCTTTGATCTCGGTGTCGGAAAGATACTTGTAGCGCGGAAAATTTTCTTTGTCGTGAACGTCCAGCGCAACAATCTCGTAGTTCAAGTTGTCGAAATTTATAGCGGTGTCCTTGTCAGCAAGTGAAAAATTTGTGCGGAACATTTCTTTTTCAATTTTTTTGTCTTGAACGTCGCCGAACAAATCGCCCGTATCAACTCGGCAGAAAAATTGCGGCAACAACAATTCAGCGGCGTCTTTGAATTTTTCGCGCATGGGAAATTCCGTCATATTTTTTCTCTCCTCGTTGGAACGAATGACCTTATCGTCGACGTTTTCGGCTTGATAATTTTGCTCGGCTTGCAATGCCTGTTCTTCCATGGCGTCAACCGAATTGTTTGGAGCAGACGAATTCGCCGATTGAAAAAGTTCCTGTTGCTGAGGTGTGTTGCACTCGTTTTGCGGAAAGGCGGGCTGTTCATCGGGATTGGTGACGGCTCGATATTCTTGCTCACTGAATCCCGCCGCGTTCAAGCCGATAACGATTTTGTCCAGTGTGTGCCGAAAATCTGCCGACGATGTAAAAACGTAGCTCATGTTCAGCAGTGAATTGGAAAAATTTTTCGTGTAAGGTCTGCGCAGAACTCTGCCCAAAATTTGCTCAACGTCAACGACCGAAGTTCGATTGGCAAGCGACGCCAAAATATAAGCGAACGGGCAGTCCCAACCTTCCTTGAGCGCGTTGATTGTGATGATGTAGCGTATCGGACAATCTGCCGACATTAAATCGACGCCGCGCAGGTCGTTAATCTCGGCGGTCTTGACGGCAATTTCTTCGGGCGCAATGTGATGATCTCGAATTAGAACGGCTTTGATTTGGTTGAAAGTCGCGCGATCGCCTCTGCCTTGCGTCTCGGCTTGAAACAAAATTATCGGACGAACTTTTTCGGCGTAACCGATTCGTTCTAGGCGATTGCGAAATCCTATTGCATAAGCGATAACATCTTCCTGCGTTTGGCGATTGTAAACAATGACAGGCAATTTCACCATGCCCGCAGCTTTTAACTTTGCGGCAGGAACATACGCGATAACGTTGCTCGTGTCCTTCGGCGTCGCCGTCAATTCCAAAATGAAACTCGGATTGAAACTTCGCAACATCTTCAAACTTAAATCCGTCGTGGCGTGATGACTTTCGTCGACAATTACGACAGGTTTGTAGTGGCGGATAACATTCGACAAAGAAATTTCGTCCGCAACGTCGAGTTCCGCAGAAAATTTCAGCAGTTGCCCGTTCTGCCGATAAGCCTTGCGACCTTCTTTGTTGGACGTGCGAAAAGAATCGTAGCTCAAAACCAAAATCGACAACTGTTCAGCGACTTCGGCGGGCGAAAAATTTTCTCCGGCAAGCAACTGTTCTTTAGTGTAGATTTCGACTTGTCCGTTAAAATCATCAATCAGCCGCCGATGATACGGGTGTTCGGCGTCGTTGAGATTTTTATAAGTCTGCGTCAAAATTGTTTCGGACGGAACGAGCCACACGACAACTTTGCTTTGCGTGGCGGGCAATGAATCGAAAATCACCTTTAAGCTTGCCGTTGCCATGAACGTTTTGCCGCCGCCCGTCGGTACTTTGAAACAAACTTGCGGAACTTGCGGAATATTGTTTTGATACGGCGGTTTTGCTTGAACGTCACGCGACTCCCAAAAATTTTTGAACGCCTCGCCCATTGATTTACTTTCGTCAAGCAGCCGCAGGAAGTCTTCCAAATTTTTTATCGCTTGCGCTTGATAGTCTTTCAGAATCATTGGTTGTCACTCCCAAGCCGTTTGATGTCGCGCGGAATTTTTTTGAACGTGATTTTGTATCGAGTCATAAAATCTTCGCCAAGCCCGCATTCGTCCGCATAAATCAAGTAGCTGTCGGCTCGTCGCTTTATCGTCAGCAAAAAATCCGCGTCCAAAATCGTCCGCCGATAGCGTTCGTAGTGAAAATAAATCGCCGTGCCGTTGAAGTCGCCGAGATAAGCAGGATTGCTGTCGGGCGGCTTTTTATATTGCGTATGCGTCTCGGTGTACCAAACGTAAGCTTGAATTTTTTCGACGGCGATATTTTCGTTGAGGTTGCCTTGAATCATCAGCGGTTCGCCGACTTCGTAGAAATCGAAACTGCCGCCGGTGCCCGCAACTTGACCGTAGCCTTCGATGACGCGACGAACTCGTTCAGCCGTGATTGTCTCCGCGTAGTCTTCCATTTCGACGAGGATAAATTTTCGATTGCCGCCGTCCTGCGCGTTGAGATTTAAAACTGCGTGAGCCGTGGTGCCGGAACCTGCGAACGAATCCAACACGATTGAATTTTCGTTGCCAGGCAGAATGCTAATCAAATATTCGATGAGCTGAACGGGTTTTGGTTGATTAAAAGCTTTATCAATGCCCAAAACTTGCGCCAAAGCTTTTGTGCCGTCGCTATTAAAGCCGACAATTTCTGATTTAAGAAAAGTATCGGGAGGCTGTCCGTCTTGCACTTCATTTAAATATCGTTTAGCGCGTGGAAATTTTCCGTTGAAGTCGAGGCGGTTGGTTCGTTCCATTTCTGCCAAAGTTTCTTGCGAATAACGCGGATAAGAACCTTCGGGCGCAGACCAAACAATTCCATTCTGAAAAGTAAATGTGTAAGGCTTTGCGTAATTTCTGGCATAGATAGGGTCGAGCTTGTAAAAACCTCTGCCGTCATTGTCGTTAAATTTATAGTCAGCAGACTTGTCAGCTTTTTCACGAATTCGATAATTTTTGTCGGCGGTTAAGCGTTCTTTGTTGCGGGCGTACACCAAAACAAAATCCGAGTTCTTGTTGAAGTCTTTGCTTGAATTTCTGACTGTGTGCATACTGCGCCGCGTCAAAATTGCAAAAAAATTCTGCGCGCCAAAAATTTCGTCGCAGATGAGTTTCAAGTTAGCCTGTTCGTTGTCGTCAATGGAAATAAAAATCGCGCCGTCGTCCGCGAGCAACTTTTTGAGCAACTTGAGGCGGGGATACATCATGCAGAGCCATTTGTCGTGGCGGGACAAATCTTCGCCTTCTTTGCCGACGACTTCACCGAGCCACTTTCTGATTTGCGGGGAGTTGACTTTGTCGTTGTAAATCCAACCTTTATTGCCGGTGTTGTACGGCGGATCGATGTAAATGCATTTGACGCGACCTTCGTATTCGGGCAGAAGCGACTTCAATGCAAGCAAATTGTCGCCGTGAATGATTCTGTTCTGTGTTTCTCCGCCGAAATTGTATTTGTGTTCAAGGACGTGGAAAGGTACGGCGGCAGCGTGATTGACAACTTTATCCTTTCCAATCCAATTAAGCGTCGGCATGATTCAGCCCCCGATTTTCAAAGTACAACATAAAACAACAACCCCGCTCCCGCGCAGGGAACGAGGTTGTTTTATTCAATCACTGAATAATTCTCAGAGGTGCGGACCTGCAGCGACAAGAGCTTTACCAGCTTCGTTGTATTCATACTTCTTGAAGTTTTTGATAAAGCGGCTTGCGAGGTCTTCGGCTTTTCTATCCCATTCGGTCGGGTCAGCGTAGGTGTTGCGCGGGTCGAGAATTTCGGTTGCAACGCCTTCGAGTTCCGTCGGGACTTCGAGGTCGAAGATAGCAATTTTCTTAGTCGGAGCGTTTTTGATTGCGCCACCGAGAATAGCGTCGATAATGCCGCGTGTGTCTTTAATGGAAATGCGTTTGCCGGTGCCGTTCCAGCCCGTGTTGACAAGATAAGCTTTTGCGCCGGATTTTTCCATGCGTTTGACGAGTTCTTCAGCGTATTTGGTCGGGTGCAGTTCAAGGAACGCTTGACCGAAGCACGCGCTGAAAGTCGGAGTCGGCTCGGTGATACCGCGTTCGGTTCCCGCCAATTTAGCAGTGAAGCCGCTCAAGAAATAATATTTGCACTGTTCGGAAGTCAGAATCGAAACGGGCGGCAGAACACCGAAAGCGTCTGCACTCAAGAAAATGACTGACTGCGCGGCGGGACCGTGGCTGTCGGGGCGAACGATATTTTTGATGTGGTAAATCGGATAGCTGACGCGGGTGTTCTCCGTGACGGATTTGTCGGCGAAATCGATTTTGCCGTTCTTGTCGACGGTGACATTTTCAAGCAACGCGTCGCGACGAATTGCGCCGTAAATGTCGGGTTCGGCAACGGGGTCGAGATTGATGACTTTCGCGTAACAACCGCCCTCAAAATTGAAAACGCCCGTATCGTCCCAGCCGTGTTCGTCGTCGCCGATAAGCAAACGTTTCGGGTCGGTGGAAAGTGTCGTTTTGCCCGTGCCGCTCAGTCCGAAGAAAATCGCGGTATTCTCGCCGTTCATGTCGGTGTTTGCGGAGCAGTGCATTGCGGCAATACCTTTCAGCGGCAGGAAGTAGTTCATCATGCTGAAGAGACCTTTTTTCATCTCGCCGCCGTACCACGTGTTCAAAATGACTTGCTCTTTGTCGGTGATGTTGAAGACGGTCGCAGTCTCGGAATTAAGTCCGAGTTCTTTCCAATTTTCGACTTTGGCTTTGGACGCGTTGAAGACGACGAAATCGGACTCTTGGTCGAATTCGGCTTGATTCTTCGGGCGAATGAACATGTTGGTGACGAAGTGAGCCTGCCACGCAACTTCCACGATGAAGCGGATTTTCATGCGGGTATCTTTGTGAGTGCCGCAGAAGCCGTCGACGACGAAAAGGCGTTTGTTGCTGAGTTCCTTAATCGCGAGCTGTTTGAGAACTTTCCACGTTTCGACGGAGCATTTTTTATTGTCATTGGGATATTCGGGCGTCGTCCACCAAATTTCACCGGGTGCGCCTTCTTTGGTCGTGTCGTCGTAGACAATGAATTTGTCCTTGGGCGAACGTCCGGTATAAATGCCCGTCATGACGTTGAGCGCGCCGAGTTCGGTCTCTTGAGCAACGTCGAAGCCTGTCAATTCGGGACGCAATTCCTCGTTGAAAAGGACTTCATACGTCGGGTTGTAAATAATTTCGGGCGTGCCGGTAATGCCGTACTTTGTAAGATCAACCATGTTTTCTACCTCCGTGAATTCGTTGTTAAAACTCAAGCAATAATACCCCGTTGAAAATTGATTGTCAATTCTTGCGCCAAAAAAGCCCGCGCGGGTAAGCTTGTAGGTGTCACTCTCAAAAAAATTTTTTATCAAACTCCAAAAAAATCCCTATCAAAAATGAAATGAACATGATATAATTTTACATTGAAGGGGGCGACGATTTTGATTGAGATTTTGAAGAAAGCGTTTGACAAATTCGACGGTTTGATTATATTGGCGGCGATATTGCTGTTCACGCACTTCGACTACGAAAATCTTTCGCTACTCGACAAAGCTTACATGGCGTCGTTTGCGTTTTGGGGCGTCACAAAGCTCATAAGGCTTTACATCGTCTACACGAACGAACGCGACAAAAAGTAGTTCACTCGAAAGGATGATTCAATGAGAAAAATTTTTCTGACGATGCTCATGCTGGCAACGTTCATTCTGAGCGGTTGCGGCAATCCGCCAACGGACAACAACACTTCCGAACAGAAAACCGAAACGTCCGAACAGAAGACTGACAATCCCGCCGAAGCCGCGCCGAAAACCGTCAAAGGCGATTTGAAAATTTCCATGCTGAACGTCGGGCAAGGCGACGCAATTCTGATTCAAACCGGCAAGCAGACCGTTCTTATCGACACGTCCGACACCGACGAACGCGATTTGCTTATCGGCGAACTTGAAAAACTTTCCGTCACGAAAATCGACAAGCTCATTTTGACGCACCCGCACGGCGACCATATCGGCAACGCAAAGGTTCTCATCAATCCGAGCAAAAAAGAAATCAACGCGAATCCTTACCTTGAAAAAATTTCCGTCGGGGAAATTTTCGACAACGGTATCACCTCAACCAGCCCGCTTTATAAAAGTTACATGAAAGCCGCGGACGCTAAAGGCATTGCTCATCACTCGCTGAAAGCCGGCAACACGCTTGATTTCGGCGGCGGTGTCAAGTTCACCGTTTTTTATCCGACGACCGAACTTGTCGAGGCGGTCAACGGTGGGCAGAAGTCCGATCCAAATAATGAATCACTCGTCGGCAAACTCACTTACAAAAAGTTTTCTATGATGTTCACGGGCGACGCCGAGAAAAAAGTTGAATCTGAAATTTGGGCGGATAATTCTTCCGATGTTCTGAAGAGCAATATTCTTAAAGCCGGTCACCACGGCAGCTACACCGCGTCCACGGAGAATTTTGTTGCGACGGTCAAACCGAGTTACGTTTTAATCAGCGCGGGACCCGAAGAAGAACGTCGCAACACTTATGGTCACCCGCACTTGGAGCCGCTCGAAAATTATTTGGCGCAAGGTCTCGACGCGAATCACATCTTCTGCACACGTTGGAACGGGACAATCACCGTGACCAGCGACGGCAAAGATTTTTCCGTTGAGCCCGAACGAAAGGAGGATTGGCTTGACAAATGGATTGCGCAAAAGAAACGGGACAAAAAGAAATAATCGCCTATCTTGACCGCATTGAGGAACTTGAAGACGGCTCGGCAACCGCAGTTTTCTACGTCGAGGACGATGAGGACGAATTTCGCCAATTCGTCTTGCCCGCCGATTTCCTGCCCGCAGATGCTAGCGAAGGCGATTATCTGAAACTAATCATTTCCCGTGAGCAGGAGAAAACTCAAGCGGCACTCGACGAGTCGCGGGAGCAGAATCAACGGACAGAAGTCAGCAGTCAGGATTCAGTGGAAAATCTCGACTCAAATCTTTTGTCCCCGAAACAGGAATGAGGAGATAATTTGCTGAAAAAAATTCTGATGTGTTTCACCCTGTTACTTGCCTTGAGTTGCGCGGCGACCGTTTCAGCAAAATCAGCCGAACTGACAGGCATTGACGCTTTCGACCTTGATAATGACACTGTGCGGATTGAAATTTCCTACAAAGGCGGAAAACTCGATACAAGCAACGTCGCTGTCGAATCGAACGGCGATATTCTGTTTGTCGATTTAGATAACACGTCGCTAGGCAGAGTCAGTCGCGTCGCAGGCACGAAAATTCAATCCGGCGCACGAGATTTCATCGACAAGATCATCGCTAACAAAACGCAGGAACGACACACAAGAATTCAAATCCACTTGCGCTCGGAGATTGACGGCAACGTCAGCTTCATGATTGAGCCCGCCAATCGTTCCGAGAAAAAATCCGCCCGTATCGTCGTTGACGTGAAAAAATCTTTCGCGCAAGACACGTGGGGCAATTTCAACGGCGACGGCAGAATCATCGTGCTTGACCCCGGTCACGGCGGCTCCGATTCAGGCGCAGTCGGTCCGACGGGTGTCAGAGAAAAAGATGTTTCCTTGGCAGTCTCGCTCAAGGCGCAACAACTTTTGAACGAATCAGGCTATCAAGTCGTTATGACGCGCACGACCGATATTGACGTTGCCGCACCTGGTGTTCCCGATTCAACCGAACTTCAAGCACGTGTCGACAAGGCTCCGCCTAATGCCGACATTTTCATCAGTGTTCACTGCAACGCCTTCTCAAACAGCAGGGCTAACGGTGTCGAAACTTATTTCGCGCCTGGTGCCGTCAAAGGTTCGCGGTTGGCTCTCCTGCTCAACGAGGAACTAGAACGTCTCGGCGAGCTCAACAATCGCGGCGTCAAGGCGGCTAGATTCTACGTCATGACCCATTCAAAATGCCCTGCGTCATTGATTGAGCTGGGCTTCATCACCAATCCCCGCGAAGAACAATTATTGGCAGACAATGATTATCAGCAGAAACTCGCGCAAGCAATTACCAATGCCGTCAATCGCTATTTCAATCAAGGAGGATTTGATTAATCGTGAAGAAAATTTTTTTGCCGGCAATGTTCGCGCTTCTGTTGATTACTGCAGGCTGTGAACAACCGCCGATTGAAAGACCGCCCGAACCGCCCGCGCAGGTCAAGCCCGAAGTCAAAGCCGAAGTCAAACACGAGCAAAAACCTGTTGACGTTAAAGTTGAGCCCGAACCCAAAAAGCCAAATCAACCCGTCGAAAAGCCCGACGTCAAATCCGAAAAGGTCGAACGCGCCATGAACGTCACAGTTTATTATCCCGACGATTCGGGGCTGAAACTTGTCGCAGTCGAACGCGAAATTCTCGTTGACGACACAACCGACAAATACACCGCCGCCGTCGAGACTTTACTCCTTGAGCCCGAAGAAGAAAACTTGACGCGCATTTTCCCGAAGAACGCCGCAATTCGTAGCGTCACGGTCGAGAACGGTTTGGCGATTGTCGATTTGGACGGTAGCATTTTGAAAGGTTTTGTCGGCGGCTCCACGGGCGAAGAATTTCTGGTTGGCTCGGTCGTCGACACGTTGACCAATTTCCCCGAAATCACGAGAGTCAAATTTTTGGTCGACGGCAAGGATATTGAAACGCTTTCTGGTCACATGGACTTGAGCGTTCCGCTCGAACGCATGAGCAGTCTGCTTGAATGACATCAAAAAAATCGGTACGAGAGCCTGAAAACTCTCACGCCGATTTTTTTTTGCCCGAAATTTTCGTCGCTGATTGAGACAGGTTTTTATGTTGTCCGCGCCTTGTAAATAAAATGCGGCTCGTCTATAATGCGCAGGAATTTATCGTAAGGAGGCGGCGTCGTGAGAAATTTTCGCGGCGGCTGGTCAATAACTCTCGTCTGCATGATAATCGGATTCATGCTTGCCGTACAATTCCGCAACGTGCAGGACGCTAAAGACTCGCTGCCCAATCAACGCGCGGAAGAATTGTCAGGGCGATTGATTCAGTTGGAAGAAGAACGCGACGAACTCGAAAAGCAGTTGGCAATTCTTCGGCAAGAGGCAGGCTCATCGACCAACCGCGAATTTATCACCGAACTCAAATTTCAAGCGTGCCTGTTGCCCGTCGAAGGTCAAGGCATTATCATCAAAATGGACGACAGCACTCGCGCCGCGAAATCGGGCGAAAATCCCAACGTCTATCTGATTCACGACGACGACGTTCTCCGCGTGATTAACGAGTTGCGGGCGGCTGGTGCTGAGGCAATTTCAATTAACGGTCAACGGCTCGTCGCAACCAGTGAAATTCGCTGTGCAGGTCCAACGCTCTCCGTTAACAATGTTCGTTCCGCGCCACCGTACGAGATTCGTGCAATCGGTGAGAAAAAATCTTTGGAGAACTCGATTAAAATGCGCGGCGGTGTCGCTGAAACGTTAAATGTCTGGGGAATTCGTCTTGAGGTCTCGACCGCCGACAACGTTTATATTCCGCCGTACAAAGGCACGAGCAAACGCATTCATTCCAAAATCGTCGACGAAAAAATTTAACGGAGGATTCTCATGACAGTTGCCAAAAAAGATTGGGCGTTCGTGATTGTCGCGGTTATGGTGTTCGGCTTGAGGTTGTGGCTCGGACGAATAATCGGTTGCAGTTTTGACCCGACGCTTTACCACGACGACATGCTCTTGATAAATTATTCAGACCTGCGCGGACACTTCGTGACACAAGATTTGCCGCCGCAAGACGCTTTGTCAAAAAATATGGGCTTCCCGCTGATACTCTACATCATCAGAGCAATCGGACTGCCTTACACCGACGCAATCGCGATATTGTGGCTCATGGCGGCGTTGATGACGGTCGTATTGATTCGGATTCTGCGCGGGGAAAAAAATTTTCTCGTCGACACGGCAATCTTCGCATTCGTGCTGTTCACGCCGATAGCTTTCGACTTCAACACCGGACCGAAAATTTATCGTAACGTCGTACTGCCGCCGCTGTACTTCATAACTCTGACAATGATGGCGTCAATCTTCGCATGGCACTTCATCAAGCCGCGCATAAAAAATTCCCGCCTGTTGCTGTTCAACGTGTCGTTCGGCGCAATCTTAACGCTGACCTATTACGTCAAAGAAGACGGGCTTTGGCTGTTAATGTGTCTCGTTGCGGCAAGCGTCATCTGTCTGATTAAAATCGTCGCGGACGGCGAACGGCGATTGATTTACACGGCGACACTGTTAATCCCGCTGATGATATTCGCGCTCGGCACGACTGCTTACAAATCCGTCAATCAAAAATATTTCGGCGTGTATCTTATCAACAATCGCACCGACGGCGAGCTTGCCAACTTCCTCAAGCTGATTTACAAAATTCAATCCGACAACCGCACCGCAAGCGTTTGGGCTCCCGCCGACGCAATTTTGAAGGCTTTCGACGCTTCCGCCACGTTGAGCGCAAATCCTAAGCTCAAGGACGCGATAATTCACACGCGCTGGTTCGGCGGCGACATCACGGCGAATCCCATTCCAGGCGAATATCTCGGTTGGGTCATGCTCAGCGCACTTTACGATTCGGGAACGTGCCACAAGCCGATTGACCAAGAAAATTTCCTGCGAACAGTCAATGACGAACTTAAAGCGGCGTTCGAGACGGGCAAATTGTCGCGCGACAATCGAATAACTTTTCTGCCTATTATGGGCTCAATGTCCGCCGACGAAATTTTTTCCCTGCGCGAACTGATAAAAATCGAGTACACGGCGCATTTGACGCTGAACACGTATTTACCGGGCGCATTGCCGCTGAACTTCGAGCCGTTCGTGAAAAAGTTCGGACTGTCGACAAATCCCGCCGATTACGGCTTGCAATCGTTCATCATCACACAGAAGACCGAGCCTGCGGAAATCGTCGCAAAAGTCTCTGCGCTGACCAAAATAAATTTCGCTGAAGAAAACGTTCACGCGTCGATAGCAAATCGAATCATCGAGAAAATTTTTTCGGTGTACGCCGTGATTCAATGTGTGCTGTTCGTCGCGGCAATTCTCGGCGTAGGCTTGACGTTGCTGGCGATTGTTCTGCGAAAAAATTTTTCCTGCGGCGATTATTTGACGTTGACGATTGCACTTGCCGCGCTGATTTTGTCGCTGTGTTACGCCTTCGCGGTCGCGTGGTTCTGCGTCTTCATTCGTGACAGCGGCAACATCCTCTGGTTCGGCTTTTTGAAATATTACAGCACGGCACTCGTCCCCCTGCTGATGTTGTTCGAGATTTTGGGCGCACGGTTGCTCCACGCTCAAAAATTTATCGACGCAAAATATTTTTAATGATATAATGAGCCGAAATTTTTTTGAAAGGGGGATAAGTCTTGCTCAGACAGCGGACTTTAAAAAATAAAATTTCCTGCGTCGGCGTCGGGCTACATTCAGGCAAAGAAGTTCGGCTTGAATTGAAACCTGGCGACATCGACAGCGGGATAATTTTTTTGCGAACAGATTTGCCGAATCGTCCTGTGATTCACGCGACAGCCGCGAACGTTACGGCGACTTTGAGGGCAACGACACTTGAAGAGAACGGCGCAAAAGTTTTCACTGTTGAACACCTGCTGAGCGCGCTAAACGCCTGCCGAATCGACAACTGCGAAATTGAAATCAGCGCGGAGGAACCGCCCGTCCTCAACGGCAATTCGATTGACTTTTTCCGCATGATTCAATCGGCGGGTATCGTCGAACAATCTGCGGCTCGGAAAAGTATTCGGCTTGAAAAAATTTATCGCGTTGACGGCGACGACGGTAAACGATTCATCATGGCGTTGCCTTACGACGGCTTCCGCGTCAGTTTCGTTTCGGTCAATCCGCACCCGTTGATTGGCATTCAATACGCCGACTTCGAGATAACCGCAGACATTTACGAGCGCGAAATTGCTCCGGCACGCACAATCGCTTACGAAAAGGAAATTGACGCGTTGCGGGCAATGGGACTCGGTTTGGGCGGCACGATTGAAAATGTTATCGTCTACAATGACGCGGGCTGGCTCAACGAATTGAAATATCCCGATGAACTTGTTCGCCACAAAATTTTGGACGTTATAGGCGATATGCGGCTTGCGGGCATTTTTGATTGTCATATCGTGGCGGCGGCGTCGGGTCACGCGCTCAACACTCAGCTTGCAAAAAAAATTTTCTCAGAACTTTAACAATGTGGAATCACAATTCCAAATTCCTAATTCCCAATTCCACATTGATAAAAAGGAGCGATATAAATGGTATTGGAAATCGAAGACATCATGAAAATTTTGCCGCACCGCCCGCCAATGCTCTTGGTAGACCGAATCTTGGAGATCGACCCCTTCAAGTCAGCGACGGGCTTAAAGAACATCACAATGAACGAGCCGCAATTCGGCGGACATTTTCCGGGTCATCCGATAATGCCGGGTGTGTTGCAGTTGGAAGCAATGGCGCAGGTCGGCGGCGTGGCAATGCTCTATCCTGAAGAACATCGCGGCAAAATCGCACTCTTCGGCGGCATGGACAACATCAAATTCAAAAAAGTTGTCGTACCGGGCGATACGCTCATAACCAAAGCTGAAATTGTCAAGGTGCGCGGACTGTTCGGCGTGCTCCACACGGACGGCTACGTTGACGATAAACTCGTTGCCGTTGCCGATTTTACTTTCGTGCTTAAAGGACGAGACGAACTTTGAGGTTACTAGGTTATTAGGGAATTAGGGAAATAGGTTATTAGTCTATTAACCTAATAACCTGCTAACCTATTAACCTAATCCTTGGGAGTAATGTAAATGATGAAACTGGAAAACAACGAAGAATCCGTCGGCACGATTCATCCAAGCGCGGTCGTCTCAAGTAGCGCAAAACTCGGCAACAACGTCACAATCGGTCCCTACAGCGTTATCGGCGACGAGGTGGAAATTGGCGACGATTCCGTTATCGGTCCGCATGTCGTCATCGACAGATGGACAACGCTCGGCAAAGGCTGTAGAGTTTTTCAATTCGCGTCGGTCGGTGCCGAACCGCAAGATTTGAAATTCAAAGGCGAACAAAGTTGCACGATTATCGGCGACAGGACGACAATCCGCGAAGGCGCAACAATTCACCGCGCAACGGGCGAAGGCAATGAAACCCGCGTCGGTAGCGACTGCCTGTTAATGGCTTACGTTCACATCGCGCACAACTGCACGCTCGGCAACCGCGTCATCATGTCGAACTTGGCAAGTTGTTCGGGTCACGCTATCGTCGAAGACCGAGTCGTTATTGGCGGCATGGCTGGCGTCCACCAATTTGTTAAAATCGGGCGCAACGCAATGGTCGGCGGCATGAGCAAACTTGTTCAAGATGTCGTGCCTTATACGCTGGTCGACGGTCACCCCGCAAAGGTCGTCGGCTTGAACAACGTCGGCATATCGCGGGCAGGCATTCCGCTTGAAAGTCGGCGGCTCATCAAGAAGGCGTACAAAATTCTTTATCGGTCGGGCTTGAGCTTGCCGGAAGCGATTGCCGTTATCGAGCAGGAGGTTGACTCTTGCGAAGAGGTTGAACACTTCCTGCGATTCCTGCGCAATGCCGAACGTGGTATTTGCCGCGAACGCCGCGATTTTGACGACAAGTGATTTTAGGTTATAGGTTATAGGTTTGATAATTCCACATTCCTCAACGGGAGGTCATGAAATGGAAAAACTCGGAATATTGGCGGGCGCAGGTAAATTGCCCGTCGAATGTGCACGTGCCGCAGTCAATATCGGCTACGAAGTCTATTCAGTCGGCTTGCTACCCGACAGCGACCCGCAAATCGCTCAATACTCTAAAGATTATCAATTCATCAGCGTCGCGCAACTCGACGCAATTCTCAACTACCTGCAACGCAATCAAATCCAAAAAGTCATAATGATCGGCAAGGTCACCAAACAACTGCTCTTCAACGGCGCGGTGCAACCCGACGCTCACATGTTGCAACTTATCATGAGCTTGCCCGACCGCAAAGACGATACAATCATGATGGCGTTCGTGCGCGAATTGGCAAAGGCGGGTATGCAAGCCTTCGACCAAACCGTGTTGATTCGCAAACTCATGCCGCACCGTGGGACACTCTCTCAACGCGAACCAACTGACGCTGAACGTAAAGACATGGAATTCGGCTTCCGTATCGCAAAAGAACTCGGACGTTTGGACATCGGTCAAACCGTCGTCGTTAAAAATCATGCGGTCATGGCGTTGGAGGCAATCGAAGGCACTGACGCTTGCATTGAACGCGGTAGCAGATTGGCGAACGGCGGCGCAGTTGTCGTCAAAGTTTCTAAACCGCAACAGGATAATCGTTTTGACGTGCCCGCTGTCGGTTATCAAACCGTCGAACATATGATAAAAGTCGGCGCGACTGCTTTGGCTATCGAGGCGGGCAAAACTCTTCTCGTCGACCGCAAACAGATGATTGCTCTTGCTGACGCAAACGGTATCGCCGTCGTCGCACTGTGAGAATTAGCGATTCGTTTAAGTTGATTCATTGAGCGAGTTGGTAAAGTCGGAAACAGTATGTGACGAGGAATTTTTTCGACTGACAAGGCGCAAGCACGACGGCGTAGTAAGCTACGTCAAGCGCGCGGCAACAATGTCAGGCGGAAAAATAACCGTCACTGCTAAATTATATCAACAGTCTCTAGTCGCTTGAACAATCGAGAAATAAATTAGTCGACACGCTCAACCGCAACGCGATTAAGTTTGTCGACGATTATAAAACCGAAAAATATTTATGAGAACGATAAAATTTTTGTTAATCTGTGCGGCGGCAGTCGTCGCATTTTTTTTAAGCTTGATTAATGGCTCGGTTGACATCACGACGGCGCAAATATTCGGCACGGCACCAATCAACGAAACGCAACGTCAAATCCTCGAAAACATTCGTCTGCCGCGGACAATCGTCGCAATACTCGTCGGCGTGAACTTGTCGCTGTCGGGCGCGATATTGCAGGCGGTGATGAAAAATCCGTTGGCTGACCCGCACATAATCGGCATATCGTCGGGCGCGGGACTTTTCGGGATTTTCGTAATGATGATTTTCGGCGACGCGGGATTTTTGATGACACCTGCGGCTTTCGTCGGCGCGATGTCTGCCGCGACGTTGATTTATATTTTAGCGTGGAAGGACGGCATTCGACCAATCCGCGTGATTTTGGCGGGCGTGGCAGTCAGTGCATTCCTCGGCGCGGGAATATCGGCATTACTGATTTTCTACAGCGACAGAGTTCACGGCGCGTTACTGTGGATGGTCGGCGGCTTATCGGCTCGTTCGTGGCAACACGTTGAGATTTTATTGCCGTACTCAATCGCGGGAACGTTCGCGACATTTTTGGCGGCACAGAATTTGAACGTCCTACAACTCGGCGATGAAGTTGCCAAAGGTCTCGGCTTGCGCGTCAATCTTGTACGAACAATTTTAACGGCGATTGCGGCACTGTTAGCGGCGTCGGCAGTGTGCGTTGTCGGATTGTTGGGCTTCGTCGGATTGATTGTCCCTCACACGGCGCGATTGATTCTCGGCTCGGATTATCGAATTTTGTTGCCAGGCGCGGCATTTTTAGGAGCGGCAGTTGTCACAATCAGCGACACATTCGCACGAACGATTTTCGCGCCAACAGAATTGCCCGTCGGAATTTTGATGGCGATGCTCGGTGCGCCGTTCTTCCTGTATCTTTTGCGTAAAGAACTTTAAAATTTCTGCCGCCGTCATTTGGTCAAAATGATTTTGCCCGCCTGCTTGAGCTTCCAAACATTGTCGACGAGTTCAAAGATTGCCGCACGCTCCACACGTAGCCGCGAATAATTTCCGCCCGCAAAGTTCGACTCGAATACCAAACCGAACGCCCGCTCCGTGTGATGATTTTCCGTGTAAGTTTTCAAGTTCGGCACGACCGCGAAGGTGTTGCCCTCGACAGCATAAGCCCAAAAATCTCCGCCCGCAACGCTCTTTGCTTCGACAAACGTCGGCGCAAGTTTCGGATGATTCATGCGCTCTTCAACGTTGCCGCAGTTGAACGCCCGAATTCTATGACGACGCAAAAATTTTTCACGCGCCTGCCGAGCACTGTAACCGCTGAGTTTCTCCAGCACGTTGAATTCGTTAACAAAGTTTTCGCCGATTGAGTTCGTCTCACGCGGCGATTTTTTTTCGTCGATAGAAATTTTCGGCGACATGCTCTTTGACGTGATGTGCGGCAGAAAAAGTTTGAGTTCGACGATAAAGACCGGCTCAACCGACAAAATCTTAACGTCACGTCCGCGCTTGTCGACAAAGAAATTGTTCGCGTCACGGATAAGATCTTCGGTCGCGTCGTCGTCGAAGGCAATTCCTTCCGACCACGTCTTCTGCGCGGCGTTGAAACGTTCAACAAAAGTTTTGAACTCGTGCAAAGTGGAAATCGTCATGCCGGCGGAAATATCGTGTGCGCAAATGAAAGCGTCCGCCGATTGCTGTTCACCGTCTTGAATAAAATCTGCGCCCGCCGCGACCGCCGAACGAATAATTTCATCAGCCTCGCCGAACATTTCGCGATTAATCCTGTCAGTGTCGAAGAACTCATCATCATTCGCGGGCGGCTCGACAATCATGCCCGCCGCGACTTCGATTTTAGGTTGCGCGCTCAAATGCAGGTTGAACTTCCTGTAGCCTTCGAGACCGCTCGCCGCGACGAAAATATTTTCAAGGACGTTGAGATAAATGTTGCCGTCGAGTTCGCCGCCGCCCGTCAGCCAACGGAAAATTCTTGCACCGTTGCCGCCGACGAACACGTAAGGAATTTTTGATTCGCGGTAAGTGCCGTCGTTGTGCAAAATTTTCACAAGCTCTCCGATGTAATGAAACAATCCCGCCGTCGCGAATTGTGCTGCCTGCAGAACGTTCTTAATCTGTTCGCGCCCCGTCTTAAATTTCAAGTCCGCCAAATATTTTTCGCTGTGCTCGCGCATATCAGCATCAATGACTGCCTGGCGTTGAGTTTCGTCGCGCAATTTGTCGAAGGAAATTTTTTCGCCCGCGAACAGCTCGTAATTGTCGTAAATCGGCTTGAACATTTCTCTTGCGGCGTAGCGAATCGACGTGTGATAGACAATGCGGGGCGTCTCGCCGCTGATTATGCTGATGTCGGTTGTGCCCGCGCCTATGTCGACGCAAACTGCTCCTTGCGCGAAGTTGCCGACTTTGCCGTCGAGTTTGTTGAAGTGGTAAGCCGCAGCTTTGCTCTCCGCCCAAAATTTTACCGCACCGTTGACAGTGTCGCGACAAATTTCCTTGAACGAAATTTTTTGCGCTTGAGGAAAAGCCGTCGGATAGGAGAAATTCCACTGCACATCGTCCGCACCACAAGCCGCAGCTTCAGCCGCCGCCTGCAAACAAATTTGTCCGATATAAGCCGCAGACTTGCGCCGTTGCCGGTCATCGTCAGCCCATTTCAAATTCGCGTCAATCTGCGCGGCGAACTGCTCAAAAACTCGCGTGTTCTCGGAACTCAGCAGGAAAACATGCCCGTCAATGAGCGGTCGCACTTCCGACAACTCGCCGAGGTTCAGCAAGTGGAAAATGCTTAAAAACGAGCCGTCAGCCCGCGCGGGAATTTGTGACGGAATGAAATGCCGATAAGTTTGTGCCCGTGCACCGCCGCTTGCCGTGATTTGAAACAGTCGCGGTTCAAAGTTCAGCGGTTGCGGTTCACGATTGTTTTCGGCGAAGAAAATCATTGTCGAGCTTGTGCCGAAGTCGACGCCGATTTTCCACGTCACGTCAGGGTTGCGGTCAATGAGTCGCGGTTTGTCGAGGAAAATAATTCCGACTTCAAACGGCGCGTTGCCGATGTGCGGTGGAGGATTGTACGTGCAAACGAGAGCGTCGGGAAAATCGTCGAGCTTGACCGTGAAACGATTCGCCAAAAAATTTTCCCCGTTGCCGTTCAGCGGCGCAAGAAAATATATGTCGGAGGCAAGCGCGTCGTTGTCGGCTTGAGCACGATAATTTTCGTAGTACATGAAATAATTTTTCCAATCTGCGCGTTGAAAATTTGGATAAATCTCCGCGACGGGCACCGCCTGGTCGATATAAATCAAATCGCGTTTCGGATAAGTCTTCGTCCAACGGAAATTTTCCCCGTCGCCGTTCATGCCGCTCAACGGGAACAGGAAATGCAGATAAAAATTCTCCGTGTCGTCACTGATTGACAGCCGCGCAGAAATTTCGTCGGGCGTGAACAATTCCAACAGCTCGCGCTTAATCGGCAATATCGGCGTCAAGTCCGTTTCGCTCAACGTCTCAATGCCTTTGATTTGCGGCGAATTCGGGAAAGCATTTGCCGGCTCAACGACAGCCATGCGCTTATGAAAAAAATCTTCAGGTCGACGAAATTCCACGCCGCCGAGAATTGTGCGCCCGATTTTTTTTCTGTCGGTGAGTTTGGCGTCAGTGATTTCGTTCGCACTGATTCCCTGCCACACGACGAGCCGAGACGCGTCAACGCCTTCAAACCGTGCAAAGTCGCGGACGAGTTCGGGCGACACGAGCAACAGATTTTTTTTCGGCGTGAGCAATCGCACAGCTGAATCCTCAAAACGCGGCGCACGTCCTTTAATCGTTTCGTCAAGCAGGCGGGCAATTCCCACGTGCAAATTCATGTTAGACGGCACAAATTCAAAAGTCGCCGCCGAATTTGCGGAAATGTCGCGTTCGTAGTCGGCAAGGCATTTGAGCAACGAGTTTGAAATTTCTTTGGCACGAGCACCGTTTTTGTCAAGACGCTGAATTTTTTCGTAAAGGTTAGCAAGCCAAATTTTGAGCGCGGCAAGTTCTGCTGACGACAAAAAATTTATCGGGTCGGTCAATGTGCGTTGATTGCTGCTCCACGGCGTGAGAAGTTTTCCCGCAAAAATTTCTTCATAATCGGCGGCACAGGTCACGAGCGTTGTCGGCGAAGTTATTGCGAGCGGCAGACCGTTGAACGTGATGATGTAAACGTCGGTGAGCCAAGCCTTTTTGTTGCCCGTCAATGATTCTTGCGGCGCGAGCGACTTTAAAATTTTCGCAAGGTCGGAATTGTCTTCGAGCAGATTAATTTGTTCGGCTTTGAGGTCGAGCTGTTTGAATTCTTTAAGCGCGAGCATTGCCAGCAGTGCCCGCCATTCGCCACGAACTTTTTCGTGCAAGCCCGTGATGAATTCTCGTGTTGGGTCGGCGTCGAACAAAGCCATTTTGAACAACAGAGGTCGTGCCCACATGTCGGGGATTGAATCGACTGCGCCCATGTCACGGATTGATTCGCCGCAATCGAGACTGTTCGCTAGTCCCTGCAAAAAATTTATGTCGGTTTCCTTCCAAATGCCCGCTTGGTCTTTGAGGAACTTTGTAGCGTCCTCGTTGACTTTGGGTAGCATCGGGAAATACGCGTTCGCCATATCAACTCACCAGCTTGAATAAATCTTCGACTGTCCGCGCAGATTTGATTTCGTCGGGCGTAACGTGGCGTTTGAGCGTGGTGTTGCAGAATGAGAAGAATGATACCATGCTGAGCGAGTCCCAATCTTCCACGTCGGCAAGTTTTGTCGACAAATTTATTTTGGCGTCGGTGTCCATCAGTTCGACGAGTTGTTTGATAAAATCTTCACTCTTCATTACAAATTCCTCATTCCTAATTCCTAATTTCTATCGCGGGGTTGCCGAAAACGGTTGCGGCTGATTTAACTCTTTTCAAGACGACGGAGCCTGCCCCGACAATTGCGCCGTCACCGACCTTAGCTTTCGGCAAAATGATTGCGCCGCTACCGACGAAGACTTCCGAGCCGATTTGACATTTGCCGGCAATGTTGGCGTGCGGCATTATGCAAGAGTAATCGCCGATTTGAGCGTCGTGCCCGATGATTGTCAGAGCGTTCGCTGCAACAAAATCGCCGAGCTGAGCATTATCGCCGATGTCGCAGTGCGGAGCAATTATCACGCCGCAACCGAGTTTAACCGTTGGCATGACGTAAGCCAGCGTGCTGACTATGTTGATGAATTCGCCGCCGCGCGACAAAATTTTTTCCGCCAAATTCCGCCGAGCATTGGGCGTACCGACAGCACAAGTAAACACGTCGTCCGCGCAGATTTCGTAGCTGTCAATGTCGCCGAGAACTTCAGCAGGCAACAGTTCATATTCCGCCGCCGCAAGCTTGATGTCGCCGTCAAGGAAACCTTTTATCCGCCAATCGACGCCGAAGCCGTGAGCTTTGTGCGCGTGCCAAAAGACTTCGCGGGCAAATCCGCCGACGCCGATGATAATTAAATCCTTCATCAATGCGAGCCTCCAAAAAAAATTTTTCACAACGTCTGAACGCGGCGATAACGTTAGATTGCCTATAACGTCACGGCGCGACCGTTGGATGCAACGTCACGTTGCCCGCCGACGCCAATGATAATCAAATTTTTCATTGAACCGAGCCTCCTCCTTACGCAGAAGTTTATCATAAAAAATTTTCTTCGCAATATCTTGAAAGGTCTGCTATAATCGGCGCGTGACATGAAAATGAAGGGGTTGCTCATGATGATAAAATTGTTCGTGACAGACATTGACGGCACGCTTTTGCCGACGGGCGGCAAAGTTTCCGCCGCGAACGTCGAAGCGGTTCAAGCAATGATTCGTGCGGGCGTCAAAGTTGCAATCGCGACGGGAAGAATGTATCGTGCCACATTGCCGATAGCCGCTCAACTCGGCGTGTCAATCCCGATAATCTGCTACAACGGCGCACTTATAAAATCTTCGGCGGGCGAAATCCTTCACGCTCAATTCATGGACGAGGCAATCGTTCTCAAGATTATAAATTTTTTCGAGGAGCACGGTCGCCACATTCAAAGCTACTCTGATGATGTGCTATACGTTCCCGCCCGCAATCGTTGCGTTGAATATTACGAGACGACGCAAAAAGTTTCGGCGGTTGAAGTCGGTTGGAATGGTCTTCGCGAACACGCTAAGAACATCACGAAACTTTTGAGCATCTCTGACGACGAAAGCGAACTTATCGACAGCATGAACGCAATTAAAGAAATGTGCGGCAATCCCGTCGAAGTTACGCGCTCAACCGTCAAGTTCGCTGAATTCATGGCGGGCGGCGTCACGAAGGCGAGTGCGATTAAAATTTTGGCGGACAAGTTTAACGTCGACAACGCGGAGATTTTGGCTATCGGCGACTCGGAAAACGATTTGCAGATGTTGACTTCGGTCGGTGTCGGTGTTGCAATGGGCAATGCTGTTCCCGCCGTCAAAGCTGTTTGCCCGCGCGTAACTGACATTTGCGAGAACGACGGTTTCGCCAAAGCTGTTTACGACTACGTTTTGTAAGGACAGATTTTTTATGGAAGACAAAGTTATCGACACAATCAATCAGACACCCGCGCAGGTCGGCGAATTTGCGGACAAATCGCGGATAATAATCGTCACCGGCATGAGCGGTAGCGGTAAAACTCAAGCTTGCCGTTACCTTGAAGATCTCGGATATTTTTGCGTAGACAATCTGCCGCCCGTCTTCATTCCGAAATTCGTGGAGCTTTGCACGCACGCCGTCGGTCACTTCAACAAAATGGTTTTCGTCGTCGACACGCGTAGCAGAGAATTTTTTGATGACTTCGTTCAAGTTCTCGACGATATGGACAAAGATAATCTCGATTACGAAATGCTGTTCACGGACGCAAGCGACGACGTGATTATCCGCCGCTACAAGGAGACGCGCCGCCGTCACCCGATGGCTCCGTCAACCAGAATTTCCGACGGTGTCTTTAAGGAACGCAAACGTTTGGAAGGTGTTCGCTCGAAGGCAACGTACATCATCGACACGTCCAACTTGTCGAAAGCTGAACTGCGCGAAAAAATTCATCGACTCTTCGGCACGGGCGACGGCGACATCATGAATATCGCGGTGCTGTCGTTCGGCTTCAAATTCGGTATGCCGCTTGACGCTGACATGGTGCTTGACGTGCGTTTTCTGCCGAATCCTTTTTACGTGCAAGAACTCAAGCACAAAAGCGGCTCGGTGCCCGAAGTCGCCTCGTACATCGAAGAAAAGCCCGTCACTCAAGAATATCTCAAGCGGCTCGACTCGTTGATTGAATTTCTCGTCCCGCAATACGTTCGCGAAGGCAAGAGCCAACTTGTTATCGCGGTCGGCTGCACGGGCGGAATGCACCGTAGCGTTTTCGTCGCCAAACACATTTACGATTTGCTGACGAAGAAAGGTTGCGCCGTCAATTTGGAACATCGCGACTTGATGAAAAACGACGTATGGGAGGTTTAAAGGAAATTAGAAATTTGAAATTAGGAATGTGGAATTAAAAACGACGTATCATTCCTAATTCCTAATTCCTAATTCCTAGTTGATACAAATGTTTCATTTGTTGAAGTGGCTTTACCCGGGCATGAAAATGAAACGCTGGCTGTTGCTGTTCGCGGTCGGCGTTATGTTGTTCAGTTTCGGCGGCGCACTTGCCATAAATTACGAATATCTCGGTCGCGCGGAAGAACAAATTTTCCTGTTCGTCTATCGCACGGTCGGTAGCTACAATTACGCGATAACGGCGATTGTCGGCGTCGTCATTGTGATTATCGGCTCGTGCATGATGCTTTGGGCGACACGTTCAATCATTCGATCGATAATCGCTGTGCTGATTCCCGATCGTTCCGAAAATCTCGTCGACTTGATTTACCAGGAACGCAAGCTCGGACGAGGTCCAGCGGTTACGGTTATCGGCGGCGGTCACGGCTTGAGCGTCCTTTTGCGCGGAATAAAATCGTCAACGAATAACGTTTCAGCTGTCGTGACTGTTGCTGATGACGGCGGCAGTTCCGGACGTCTGCGCGAAGAACTCGGCATAATCCCGCCTGGCGATTTGCGTAATTGTCTCGTTGCGTTGGCGGACACTGAACCGCTTATGGAAAAACTTTTCCAATATCGTTTCGAGGGCAACAGTGCGCTTGCAGGTCACAGCTTCGGCAATCTGTTTATCGCGGCGATGAACGAAGTTACAGGCGACATGGAAACCGCGCTTAAAGAGTCGTCGAAAGTTTTGGCGGTCAAAGGTCGTGTCATTCCCGCGAGCAAAGAAAGTGTTCGGCTTGACGCTGTGATGACTGACGGCACCGTTGTCGAAGGCGAATCGCAGATACCCGAAGTTCACAAAAAAATTCGTCGCGTGCAACTTTTCCCCGAACACGTTCAAGCAGTCCCCGCCGCGATTGAGGCGATTGAAACTGCCGATGCGATTATTTTGGGACCAGGCAGCCTGTACACGAGCATCATGCCGAATCTTTTGGTTGACGGTGTAGCAAGTGCGCTCAAGAAATCCAACGCGATTAAAATTTACATCTGCAACGTCATGACGCAACCTGGTGAGACCGACAATTATTCCGCGTCGCAACACGTCAAAGCAATTCTCGACCACACGGGACGCGACATGATTGATTTCGTGCTTGTCAACTCTACGCCGATACCAGAAACGATGTGGCGCGGGACTGGTGCAACGCCCGTCATAATCGACGAAGATAAAATTAACGCGCTCGGTTGCGGGCTGTTTAAAGAAGACTTGGTGAGCACGACCGAAGTCGGACGCCACGACCCCGATAAGCTCTGCGCGGCGGTCATGAAGATTATTTACTCGATGGGAGGACGCAAATAATGCCGTCTTATGCGCAAGAGGTCAAGAACGAATTAGTTCACCGCCTCGACGACGACATTGATTCTTTGCGTGCGGAGTTCGTCGCGTTGTTGAAGGTTGGCTCAAAAAAAATCGACGGCAGATTTGAATTCTCCAACGTCAACGCTGCGGTTGCCCGACGCGTCATTTCTTTGGCGAAAAAATTTTTGCCGACCGTCAAGCCTGAAGTTGCCGCAGTTCGTCGCAAAAAACTTTACAAAACTTTGCGTTACGTCGTGAGGTTTGTTGCGTCGGTTGAGGTGCAAACGTTCTTCGACACGCTCGACTTTGCTGAATTGCTCAAGCGCACACGCTACAGGATTGCCTATCTTCGTGGAGCATTTTTGGCACGTGGCACGGTCACTCGTCCCGAAACGCGTTACTTCCTGACAATCGCGGCGTTCACCGAGGCGGAAGGTCAACTGATTCGGCGGCTTATGGCTCAGCTTGACTTCAACGGTGGCTTTTACGTTCGCAAGAAAGAATTTGTCACTTGGCTCCGCGAAGGTGATTCCGTCTGCGATTTTATTGCGATGCTCGGCGCGGAAAATGCCGTTGAACGTTTCGAGATCGCCCGCAACCTTAAGGAAGTTCGTATGCAGGTTAATCGCATTGTCAACGTCGAAACCGCCGCTTTGAATAAATCTATCGACGCCGCGCAGGCTCAACTTGCTGACATAAAATTTTTGCTTGAAAAGAAAGTGCCGGTCAATAAACGGTTGCAAGAGGCGATGACGCTTCGTTTGGAAAATCCGACATGCACATTGCGTGAACTCGCCGCGAAAATCGGCATGAGCCAACCGGGCTTGCTCTACCGCTACAAGACGATTAACCGCTTAGCTAACAAAACGCGGAGGCGATTAGCTTGGTAATCAAATCAAAATCATTGGGGGTTATTGCTAAATGAAAGGCTTGGGGAACGCCTTCACGACAGATTTTCTGATCTCGTTCGCGCTGGTCGTTGTAATTCTGTTGTTGTTCGCGCTTATCGCAAATTTGTATTCGGAGCTGTCGACGGTAAAGATGCGCTACAAACGCATGATGGAAGGTGCCGAAGGTGAGAGTATTGAACAAATGCTGTCGTCGCGCATGAGTGACATCAACAACGCAGTCAACGAGAGCAGAAAAATTCAAAACCGACTCGACGTTCTCGACGAGCTGGTTAAAAGTTCGTTGGCAAGAGTAGCTGTCATACACTTCGACGCCTTCGAAAACACAGGACAAGGTTTAAGTTGGTGCGTCGCCCTTCTCGATAGAAATTATAACGGCGTCATCTTCTCGTCGATTTGCGGTCAAAACAACGAACGCAGTTACGTCAAGCCGATTGAAGGCGGTCGCGTTTCTTCCAAATACAAACTCACTCGCGAAGAAGAACAGGCTCTTCGCCAAGCCATGAACCGATAACAATTTGGAATGTGGAATTAGGAATTAGAAATTAAAATTCCACATTCCTAATTCCCAATTCCTAATTGCTAAAAGGAGGTGTCGCATGGACGATAAAAATTCAACGCCACCCGAAAAAGTCGAAAGCTACACAATCAGCATAAAAGGCGGCGACAAAGACAGAACGATCCGCTTGTCGTCGAAGATGTTCCGTTTCGGCGTGGCGAGCTTGATAATTTGCGGCGTGTTACTCGTCGGGACAGTTGCTTTCTCGTTCTACAGCGCACTGCGTATGCAACGTGACGCCGCGACGATTCAAGAGATTGAACAGGCGGCTCAACTGCGGCAGGAACAGCTTTTGAACATTTCAAAGAAGGCAGCGACGCTCAGCGAGACGTTGCAAAATCTTGCACAGCAGGAACAGGAATTGCGCATTCAAGCCGGACTCAATCCGCCGAAAGAAGATAAACCGCCCGAAGCTCCTGCAGAAGGTGATCAGCCTGCAGACGCTCAACCTACCGACGGTCAACAGCCTGCGGACGCTCAACCTGCTGACAGTGAACAACCTGTCGACGATGAGCCTGCCGACGATGAAGACGTTGACGACGAACACAACGGTCAAGGCGGTCCCGTCGACGAACTCGATATTGCTGATGTCTCCGAAGCGTTGGAGATGTTGGAAGGCAGAGTCGCCACGCGCAAGGACAGCCTTAACGATTTTCAAAACGAACTCAAACAACGTCGTGAGCAAATGGCACGCGGCGCGGCTATGGCGAGCGGCTACACTCCTGGCGATAGCGGTTGGTCCGGTACGGCTGATGTTCAGTTCGATTTTGCGAACGGTCTGCCGATAATTCCTGCAGCGGGCTCAATTCCTGCGCCTGGCTCGTTCCCGTTCGATCCGAGTTTGGTCGGCGGCAGCGGTTCGGCTGATACGCACATTCCGTCAATCTGGCCTACGACGGGCGTTGTCAGTTCGCCTTACGGTTTGCGTTGGGGCGGCACGGACTTCCACCCAGGCATGGACATTGCTAACGACATGGGCACGCCGATTGTCGCTACGGCTGACGGTATCGTCGAATACGCGGGCTGGAATTCGGGCGGCTACGGCAACATGGTTGACATAAACCACGGCAACGGTATCATGACGCGCTACGGTCACGCTTCTCAAGTCGTCGTCAGCACAGGTCAACATGTCAAACGCGGGCAACTTATCGCCTACATGGGTTCGACGGGCTTCAGCACGGGACCACACGTCCACTACGAAGTTCACGTCAACGGCAACCGCGTCAATCCAATCAGCTACCTGTAAAAAAAAATTTCCCAGTCACTTAGACAGTGACAGGGAGATTTTTTTAATTTGGAATTAGGAATTTGGAATGTGGAATGAAAAATAATTCCTAATTTCAACTTCCTAATTCCTAATTGACGCGAAGGCGTCTTCAAGGTCGGCGATGATGTCGTCGATGTGTTCCGTGCCGATTGACAGGCGAATCGTTGCGGGCGTGATTCCGCTTGCCGCAAGTTCCGCTTCCGTCATCTGCGAATGTGTCGTTGACGCGGGGTGAATCACCAATGATTTGACGTCGGCGACGTTTGCGAGCAACGAGAAGACTTTCAAGCTGTTGATGAATTTCTGCGCGGCTTGAGCACCGCCCTTAATCTCGAACGTGAAAATCGAAATGCCGCCGTTCGGGAAATATTTTTTGTAAAGCGCGTGGTCAGGATGATCTTTCAGCGCAGGGTGATTGACCTTGGCAACTTTCGGGTGTTTGGCGAGAAAGTCAACAACCTTCAAAGAGTTTTCAACGTGACGTTCAACACGCAACGACAAAGTTTCAACGCCCTGCAGAATCATGAACGCACTTAGCGGAGAAATTGCCGCACCGGTATCGCGCAACAAAATCGCTCTGATGTACGTGACGAACGCCGCCGCTCCCAACGCTTTGTAAAAACTGACGCCGTGATAACTGGGATTCGGTTCGACGAGATGCGGGAATTTGCCCGACGCCGACCAATCGAATTTGCCGCTTTCGACGATGATGCCCGCAAGTGTCGTGCCGTGTCCGCCGAGAAATTTTGTCGCGCTGTGGACAACGATGTCCGCACCGAGTTCAAACGGGCGAATTTGATACGGCGTGGCAAAAGTGTTGTCGATGACGAGCGGGATTTTGTGACGATGAGCAATGTCCGCGACGGCTTGAATGTCAATCAACGTAGCGTTCGGGTTGCCGACGGACTCGATAAAAATAAATTGCGTGTTGTCTTGAATCGCCGCCTCGAACACGTCAACGCCTTTTGTCGGGTCAACGAACGTCGTTTCAATGCCGAAGTCTTTCAGCGTGTGTTCAAACAGATTGAATGTGCCGCCGTAAATTGTCGTGGCAGCGACGATGTGTTGACCTTGATGAGCCAAAGCTTGAGCAACGTACGTGACGGCAGCCGCGCCGCTCGCAACAGCCAATGCCGCCGAGCCGCCTTCCAACGCCGCAACTCTGCGTTCCAAAACGTCTTGCGTGGGATTCGTCAGTCGTCCGTAAATGTTGCCCGCCGCTTTCAACGCGAACAAATCCGCCGCATGTTGGCAATCGTTGAAGACGTAAGACGTTGTTTGGTAAATCGGAACTGCGCGGGCTCCAGTGATTGGGTCAGCTTGTTCCTGCCCGACGTGCAGTTGAAGTGTTTCGAATTTATATTTGCGCTCATTCATGATGAATTCCTCCTCGTGAACTGTGATATGTTGTGAATAATACTTTACGGCGGCGGGCGTGTCAATCAATCAGGAATGTGGAATTATTTTGCGCGTCATCAATTCCTAATTCCCAATTCCTAATTCCTAATTCCTAATTAATTTGCGGCGCGGGAAATTTTTTGCTATCATTGGCAAAACGTTTAGGCGCGGCTAAAAACTTCGACAAGTCAACACGTTGAATCGCGACCAATGGATGCAACGTCACGTTGCTTTTTGCTATCATTGGCAAAACGTTTAGGCGCGG
>CAMUZG010000009.1 GCA_947165145.1 uncultured Selenomonadales bacterium | reverse complement strand
CAACCTCGATGATTCAGGAAGCTCCCGCCTCTTCAGGCGGCGAGTAGTTCACGCTTTTGAATCCGATTTCTTTTTCCAGTCTGTTGAAAGGGATTAGATGTCACGGGACAAAATTTTTTCTTTGTCTCTTGTCTCTAATCCCTTTTCGCTTGTTACAAATCGGCGTCTTTCAGCCAAATTCCACGCACCAAATAAAATTTTTTCTGAAATTTTTGGCAGGAAAAAGTTATAGCGCGTAGAAATGCTTAGCTAATGAAGCGACCGGGCTAATACACTTCGGAAGTTTCGGAGAATTAGAGATTGTATTTCGTTCAGGGGGGATCATTCTATGAGAAAGACTGAATGCTTGGCGATGATTTTGGCGGGAGGACAAGGCAGCCGCCTCAAGGCACTGACTAAGACTGTCGCTAAGCCCGCAGTCCCTTTCGGGGGCAAATACCGCATTATCGACTTCCCGCTCTCTAACTGCGCTAACTCTGGTATCGAAAAAGTTGGCGTACTCACTCAATATAAACCACTCGAACTCCATAACTACCTCGGCTCTGGCAGTTCCTGGGATCTCGACCGTACCGGTGGCGGCGTTTTCATTCTCCCGCCTTACGCTCGTGAAAAAGGTGCTGATTGGTACCGTGGCACTGCCGACGCTATCTATCAAAACCTCAACTTCATCGACCTCGCCGATCCCGATTACGTGCTCATTCTCTCGGGCGACCACATCTATACCATGGATTATTCTTGGATGCTCAAGGCTCACAAGGATAAAAATGCTGACGTCACCATCGGCGTTTTTGAAGTTCCGTGGGAAGAGGCTCCGCGTTTCGGCATCATGGTCACCGATAAAGAGACCGGTCGTATCACTCAATTCCAAGAGAAACCAAAAGAACCCAAATCTAACCTCGCGTCCATGGGCATTTACATCTTCTCCAAACCCTTCCTTAAAAAATATCTCGAAGAAGACGGCATTAACGAACAATCCACTCACGATTTCGGCAACGACTTGATTCCGAAAATGCTCGCCGATAACGCACGCATGTTCTCCTACGCTTTCGACGGTTACTGGAAAGACGTCGGAACTATCGAATCGCTCTGGCAGGCTAATATGGATCTTCTTCAAGACCAACCGCCTTTCGACCTCAAAGGCGATATGAAAATTTATTCGTCTAATCCTTCACTGCCGCCGCATTTCATTGGTCCCGACGCTTCCGTCAAAACCGCTATGATTAACGAAGGCGCGAAAATCGAAGGCTCTGTCGAAAAATCCGTTATCTTCCAGGGCGTCAATGTCGGCAAAGACGCTGTCGTTTCCAACTCCGTCATTCTGCCTAACGCTGTCATCGAGCCTGGTGCCACCGTCAATTTCGCTATCATCGCTCAAGACGCCGTCATCAAAGCCGGTGCCAAAGTCGAAGGTAAAGAAGGCGAAATTTACGTCGTACCCGAAGGAGCCATTGTTAGTTAGGAATTAGGAATTTGGAATGTGAAATTATTCGACTCCGTGAAGTTCTTGGTTCCACATTGTTAACAATTCCTAATTCATAATTCCTAATTCCACATTAAACAAGGGGTGTATCCGAATATGAAAAACGTCGTCGGTATCATAAATTTACAGGAAAGCAACGCGCTTCTTCGTGATCTCGCTGCTACTCGCGCCGTCGAAGCTCTGCCTTTCGCTGGTCGTTATCGCCTCGTCGACTTCGCTATCTCCAACATGGTCAATTCTGGCATCTCCACTGTCGGTCTTATGCTCCCCGACTTCAGCCGTGCCGTTCTCGACCATATTCGCTCCGGTAAAGATTGGGATTTGGCTCGTCGTCGCGACGGTTTAACCTATCTGCCCGCTGCTTTGCCCGACAACGATTCTCGTAAAGGCGACCTCAAAGACATTTACGCCAATCTCGATTTCGCCGAACTCAGCGGCAAACAATTCGTTCTTCTCACCAACGCCAGCTACATCTACAACATCGACTTCTCCGACGTTCTTAAATTCCACATCGATTCCGGCGCGGACATCACCATGGTCTACTCTCAAGCCCAATCCGAGCGTAATGGCAAATCCGTCGTTATCGAAACCAACGACCAAGGTATCGTCTCCGACCTCGCTGAAGTCCCCGCTATCAAAGCCGGTCAAAAAGACGTCATGGGCGCATATCTCATGCCCGTTCCCACTTTCGCTTACATCGTTCGTTCCACCTATGAACGCGGCGGTCAAGACTTCTTACTCGACGGCATCATTAGACATTCTCACGACTTCAAAATCTCTGCTTTCAATCACTCCGGTTACGTCGCTCACATCAACTCCACTGCCGAATACTACGCTGCCAACCGCGACTGCCTCAATCCTGACATCTGGAATGAACTTTTCATGAACTCCGACAGACCCATTTTCACCAAGATCAAAGACGAAGTTCCCGTTCAATACAAAGATACGGCTGTCGTCAAAAATTCTCTCGTCGCCAACGGTTGCGAAATTCGCGGCACCGTTGAGAACTCTATCATCTTCCGCGGCGTCAATGTTGCTAAAGGCGCAGTCGTCAAAGACTCTATCCTCATGCAACGTTGCGACGTTCAAGAAGGCGCACGCGTCGAAAACGTCATCTGCGACAAGAACGTCATCATCACCAAAAATCGTTGGCTCAAAGGCGCGGAAAATTATCCTTACATCGTCACCAAAAACGCTAGAATCTAATCGCGTTTCACTTTAACTGATTGACAGTCTGCGGCGAATTTTTACCAGACGGCTAAATTGCCCGAAGTAGAAATTCGCCCTTTCTGTGATTGTGATTCGGCAATATGTTGCCAACCGTTGTCGCGTTTGATACAATGGCAACAGAAAAAATCTCTCTGCATTACTAATAAGCAAAGGAGGAATTCCACTTGCCAAAGGACACAAACGACAGGAAAGTTGCTCACAGCAAAGAGTACGAAAAACTGAAAGACACACTCAAAGCACGATTTATCAGCTCGGCGCACATCATGTTCGGACGCGACATTCACGAACTGCCCATGAACGAAATTTACAAAACGGTTGCGGCGGTTGCCAAACAAGTCATTTCCGAAAACTGGATAAAAACCAATCGCGCTTACATGGAACGCCAAGAAAAACAAGTTTACTACTTCTCGATTGAATTCTTGATGGGTCGACTGCTCAAAGCTAACCTCATCAATCTCGGTATCGACGAGCCTTTCCGCGAAGTTCTCGAAGATTTGGATTTGAATCTCGACGAAATCTACGAAGAAGAACCCGACGCAGGTTTGGGCAACGGCGGTCTCGGACGTCTTGCCGCTTGCTTTATCGACTCGCTTGCCGCACATCGTCTGCCTGGTCACGGTTGCAGTATCCGCTATCAATACGGACTTTTCGAGCAAAAAATTATTCGCGGTCAACAGGTTGAAATTCCCGATAACTGGTTGCGCGACGGCTTCGCTTGGGAATATCGTAAACCCGACAAAGCTATCAACGTTAAATTCAACGGCAACGCCTATATGAAGGACATGGGCGACGGGACTTTGCAACTTGTTCACGAGAACGCAATGACTGTTATGGCTGTGCCTTATGATGTTCCGATTGTCGGCTATCACAACAAGACTGTTAACACTTTGCGCTTGTGGAATGCTGAAGTTAATCGCGATTTCTCCGATTACGGCATGTTGAATCATGAGCAAATGCGCGCTAAAAATGAGTATCGTCAATTCGTCGAGAGTATCACTGAATATCTTTATCCTGATGATTCTTCTTCCGAAGGCAAGCGGATGCGACTCATTCAAGAATACTTCCTCGTCAGCGCGGGCACTCAATCTATCATTCGTCACCATGTTCGCTCCGGCATGAACATTCGTGAACTTGACCAGAAAATCGCCATTCACATCAACGACACTCATCCTGCTTTGTGCGTCGCCGAACTCATGCGCATTCTCGTCGACGAACATTCTCTTGAGTGGAACGAAGCTTGGTCCATCACTCGCGGCGTCGTTGCCTACACTAACCATACCATTATGCCTGAAGCTTTGGAGAAATGGCCCGTTCAAATGTTCAAAGATTTACTGCCCAGAATTTACATGGTTATCGACGAAGTTAACCGCCGTCATCTCGAATACGTCAAAGCTCGGTATCCCGACAATGTCGATAAACTTCGCGCTATGTCGATTATCGAGAACGGTGAAGTTCACATGGCTAGACTTGCTATCGTCGGCTCTCACTCCGTTAACGGCGTCGCTCGCATTCACTCCGATATTCTCAAATCTACCACTCTGCACGATTTTTACGAGTATTGGCCGCGCATGTTCAACAACAAGACCAATGGCATTACACATCGTCGTTGGTTGATGGGCGCGAATCCCGAACTTGCCGATTTAATCGACCGCACAATCCGTTCACGGGTTTGGCACCGTCACCCCGAGCAACTTGATTTGTTCAATGACGCTCTCGACGACCGCAAAGTTTTGCAGGAGTTGGACGAGATTAAATTGATTCGCAAGACTGCTTTGGCTGATTTTATCAAACGTCACCAAGGCGTCGAGATTGACCCTCACACGATTTTTGATATTCAAGTCAAGCGCATTCACTCTTACAAACGCCAGCTCATGAACGCCTTGCACATCATTTGGCAATACGAGAAGATTAAATCCGACCCCAGCTACAAACCTTTGCCGACGACTTATTTATTTGGCGGTAAGGCCGCTGCTGGCTACTACATCGCCAAAGAGACTATTCGCCTCATCAACGCGCTTGCCGACAAAATCAATAACGACCCCGCTATCGACAACCGCTTAAAAGTTGTGTTCATCGAAAATTTTGGTGTCTCGATAGGTGAAATCGTTTACCCTGCGGCTGATGTCAGCGAACAAATTTCCACGGCATCAAAAGAGGCTTCGGGTACTGGCAACATGAAATTCATGATGAACGGTGCTATCACTCTCGGCACTCTCGACGGCGCGAACGTTGAAATTCGTGAGGCTGTTGGCGACGACAACATTGTTATCTTCGGGCTTAAAGCCAATGAAGTTTTGGCGTACTACGAAAACGGCACTTACTCCGCGTGGAACGAATACACCGGCAATCCGAACGCGCGCCTTGTCGTCGATAAACTCACTGACGGCACCTTCGGCAACTTCCATTCAATCCGCGACTATCTGATTCAAGGCAACGACGAATTCTTCATCTTGAAAGACTTCAACGCTTACATCGACGCTCACAACGAGATTTATGCACGCTACGCCGACCGCATGGGTTGGCTCCGTTCCATGGCAATGAACATCGCCAATTCCGGCAGATTCTCTTCCGACAGAACAATCGACGAGTACGCCGCAGAAATTTGGAACATCAAACCCTGCAAGATTCAGTAGGTTAGTAGGTTAGTAGTTTTTATGCTAACCTAAAATAGGAGGATTCATGCGAACTTCCAACCTTAACGAGTACGATCTTTACCTGTTCCACCAAGGCACCAATTACCGCGCTTACGAAATGCTCGGTGCTCACTTCATCGAACGCGACGATCAGCAAGGTGTGCGATTTGCCGTTTGGGCTCCTCATGCAAAATCGGTTAGCGTCGTCGGAGACTTCAACAACTGGGATAACCGCGTTAATCGTATGATTCGACTTGCCGATGGTGAGACGTGGGAAATTTTTATCACGGGGCTCAAGCCAGGCGACATCTACAAATACGCGATTAAACCGCAAAACGGCGGTCCGCACATCTTTAAGGCTGATCCTTACGGCTTTTGGGCTGAAAGACGACCAAACACCGCGTCACGACTCTACAACCTTGAAGATTACGATTGGCAGGACGACGCGTGGCAGGAACGCAAAAAGCGGCAATCGTCTTACTCGCACCCGATGTTGATTTATGAAGTCCACGCAGGTTCATGGCGGCGCGACGGCAAAAAATTTCTGAGCTACCGCGAACTGGCAGACAGCTTGATTGAATATGTCAAGGACATGAACTACACGCATATCGAATTGATGCCGTTGACGGAACACCCGCTAGACGGCTCATGGGGCTATCAAACGACGGGCTACTATTCAGTCACAAGCCGCTACGGCGAGCCGAACGACTTCCGCTATTTCGTCGAGAAGGCGCACCAAAACGGAATTGGCGTCATAATGGATTGGGTGCCAGGTCATTTCTGCAAAGATAGTCACGGGTTGCGGGAATTCGACGGCGTCAATCTCTACGAATCCGACAACAAGCAACTATCCGAAAATCGCGGTTGGGGCACGGTCAATTTCGATTACGGACGCACGGAAGTTCAAAGCTTCCTAATCTCGAACGCGCTGTTCTGGTTCGACGAGTTCCACATTGACGGCTTAAGGATTGACGGCGTCGCTAATATGTTGTATCTTAATTTCGGTCGCGAAGAAGGCGAATGGACACCGAATCGTTATGGCGACAACGGCAATCTTGAGGCGGTGGACTTTCTGAAAAAGCTAAACGAGACGGTTTTTAAGTACAATCCGCAAGCGTTGATGATGGCGGAAGAGTCGACCTCGTGGCCGCTCATTTCTAAACCGGTGTACATGGGCGGAATGGGCTTCAACTACAAGTGGAACATGGGCTGGATGAATGACATGCTTGACTATGTGAGCCTCGACCCGATTTATCGCAAATGGAATCACGACAAAGTCACCTTCTCGTTCATGTATGCTTTCGCAGAGAATTTTATCCTGCCGCTGAGCCACGACGAAGTTGTTCACGGCAAGCGGTCGTTGATTGAAAAAATGCCTGGAGATTATTGGCAGAAGTTCGCGGGCTTAAGATGTTTCTTCGGCTATTGGATTGCACACCCCGGCAAGAAATTGCTGTTCATGGGAGGCGAGTTCGCTCAATTCGTCGAGTGGAACGAAAATGACAGCTTGGATTGGCACCTTGTCGAACAGTACGACAAGCACGCGCAAATGCAGAATTTTTCACGGGCATTGAATAAATTTTATCTGGACAATAAATCGCTCTGGCAGGTCGATTTCGATTGGAACGGTTTCCGCTGGATTGACTGCAACGACAACGATAACAGCGTCGTATCATTCATTCGCAAGGCGGAAGACAGCTCGGATTACGTTATCGTTGTGTGCAACTTCACGCCGATGACCCGCGAAGATTATCGGATTGGCGTGCCCGACAGCGGTGCTTACGTCGAAGTTTTCAATTCGGACGCAAAGGAATTCGGCGGTAGCGGCGTCACAAATCCGAAAAGCATTATCACAGAGGATTTCCCGTGGCACAATCGCAGTCACTCAATCACATTGACTGTCCCGCCGCTTGCGACAATTTTCCTTAAACACGACGTGCCCGAAGATCTTCTCGACCGAGTGAATTGATTACCGAAAAAATTTCCAAACAAATAACAGATATACAGGAGGGAGTTTGTATTATGAAAGTTCTCTATGTGGCATCGGAGGCTCTACCGTTTGTTAAGACCGGCGGCTTGGCCGATGTGGCAGGTTCACTTCCCAAAGCTCTCAAAGAACAAGGGCTTGACGTTCGCGTCATCATTCCGAAATTCGGCGGTATCAGCGAGAAATTCCGCGAAGGCATGGAACACGTTTACGACGGGACAATCCCCGTTTCTTGGCGCACAAAATACGTCGGCATCGACAAATACGAACTCGACGGCGTGATTTTCTATTTCGTTGACAACGAAGAATATTTTGCCCGCGAAGGCTATTACGGCTACGACGACGACGCTGAAAGATTTTCCTTCTTCTGCCGCGCAGTGTTGAATTGCTTGCCCGCGATTGACTTCTTCCCCGACGTCATCAACGCAAACGATTGGCATGCCGCGCTGGTTCCCGTCCTTCTGAAACTCGAACATCAAGGCGACGAACGCTACGAAAAAATTAAAACCGTCTACACGATTCACAATCTGAAATATCAGGGCGTCTTCACGAAAGACATCATGGGCGACGTTCTCGGTCTCGATTGGAAATATTTCAACAACGGCGACCTTGAGTTCTACGATGCGGTCAACTTCATGAAAGGCGGCATCATCTACGCCGATTACGTCTCGACCGTCAGCAAGACTTACGCGCAGGAAATTCAATACGAATACTTCGGCGAACATCTTGACGGGCTCCTCCGTAGCCGTAAAGATGATTTGTACGGTATCGTTAACGGCATTGACTACGACGTCTACAATCCCGCGACCGACAAACATCTGTTCGTTAACTACGACAATTCCGACGCTTACGCCGCTTTCGACAAGAAGTGCGAGAACAAAATCCGTCTGCAAGAACTGCTTGGTCTTCCGCAAGGCAGAAAGATTCCGATTGTCTCGATGGTCACGCGTCTCGTTGCGGCGAAAGGTCTTGATCTCGTTGTCCGCATGATGGACGAACTTCTCCAGCACGAAGACTTCCAATTTGTCTTGCTCGGCACGGGCGACAAAGTTTATGAGGATTGGTTCAAAGGTTTGGCGTGGCGTTATCCGCAGAAAGTTTCGGCGAATATCTACTTCTCCTACGAGCTTGCGCAGAGAATTTACGCGTCGTCCGATATTTTCCTTATGCCGTCGAACTACGAACCCTGTGGCATTGGTCAGCTTATCGCCATGCGTTACGGTGCGGCTCCCGTCGTTCGCGAAACCGGCGGCTTGAAAGACACCGTTCAGCAGTACGACAAGTACACCAAACAGGGCAACGGCTTCGTCTTCTCGAACTACAACGCTCACGAGATGATGTACGCGCTCAAACGTGCGCTGTCGACTTACGCTCAATTTGAAGTTTGGCTGCAAATTTCTTCCAACGCCATGAACAGCGACTACAGCTGGAAGAATTCCGCGCACGAATACATTGAGCTTTACAAGAAACTTGTCAGCACCGAGAAATAAAATTCTCTAAGAAAAAAAATCCCCAGGCAGATTCGCGAGAATCAACGCTTGGGGAATTTTTTTGTCTTGCGGCTCATCATGGCGCGCTATTTGCATTTCAAGTTCAAAAAATTTTTGCCGTCAAATTTATGTTCGGACACTTTGATTATCCCGTTGAGTATGGTAACGGAAAGATTGTCGCTGTCGTCAAGCGGATTGTATTTTTCGCCGCTGTAGCTGACTTTGACCTCGCAATCTTCCAGCGTTTCGTTATAAAGCATTTTCATTTCAACGGGGAATATATCGCGCCCGCGTTTGATGAGCAATTCATAAACCAATTCTTCAAAGATAAGTTGCAGTGTCATGTTGCGGCGACTGCTCATGAATTGTTTGTGCGCGAACGATTCAATTTCGCCTTGAATGCCCGCGAAATCAATTTGGTCGTTGTCAAAAATTTTCTCGTAAGTCTTCAAGCGGTTTATGAAAATTTTAGTGGCATCTCTTTTCGGCGAGTGGAAAATTTCCTTTGGCGTTCCGTCTTCGTAAATAATGCCGTCGTTCATGAAAAAAATCCTGTCGCTCACGTTTTCGGCAAATCGCATCTCGTGCGTCACGATCATCATTGCGTAATTTTTCATTGCAAGCGAACGAATCATAGACAAGACCTCGTCAACCATTGACGGGTCGAGCGCACTTGTCGGTTCGTCGAACAAAATTATTTCCGGCTCCATTGCCAACGTCCTAACGATTGCGATACGTTGTTTTTGTCCGCCGCTCAATTCGTCGGGGTAGCTCACGGCTTTTTGAGTAAGTCCGACTTGTTCAAGCAAATTCATCGCGCTGCCGATTGCGGCTGACCTATCAACATTTTTCAGCATAATTGGCGCGGTGATTATGTTTTCAAGCACGTTCAAGTTTGAAAATAGATTGAACGATTGGAAGACCATTCCAATTTTTTGACGCATGCGACGAATTACGGCAGAGTCGTCGGTCATTTCTTCGCCGTGGAAAAATATTTGTCCACCGCTCGGTGTTTCAAGTCGATTGATACAGCGCAGGAAAGTTGATTTGCCAGTGCCGCTCGGTCCGATGATTGAAATCACTTCGCCTTGACGCACGACGCAGTTAATATCTTTGAGCGGCTCGCTGTCCGCAAATTTTTTGCTCAAATGTTTGACTTCAAGCAAAGGCGCGTTACTCGACATTTCTTTTCCTCCGATTCAATCTTCTTTCAGCCGCGTCCAGCAGGAAGATACACACCCTTGCAATCACGAAGTAGATTATGGCGGTGAAAATCAGAGAAAAGAACGCATCGTAAGTTCGGGCGCGGATTATGTCGGAGACCTTCGTCAAATCCTGCACGGCGATATACCCGACGATTGAAGTTGCTTTGATGAGCGAGATAACTTGCCGCCTGTACACGCCGAAAATTTTTTGAATTGCTTGCGGGAAAATTATCTTGGCAAAAATTTGCAAGTTGCTCATGCCCATAGCCTGTGCCGCTTCAATTTCGCCGACAGCAACACCTTCAATGCCGCTGTTGAGAATTATCGCGACGTAACAGCCAAAGTCGATTGCAAAGGCGATTATCGCGATGACAATTTCGTTTAAGCCCGTGCCGGAAAAGACAATGTAGAAACAAATCATCAGCGTCAAAACTATCGGCAAGCCGCTCATCAGCGCGATAAAAGCTTCCATTGCCGTCGAAACGATTTTGATTTTGCTTCGTTTCAACATGCAGAAAATGAAGCCGAGAATCGTGCCGAGTATGAGCGAGCCGACTGCCAAAATCAGCGTGACTTTCAAGCCGTCGAGAATCATTTTGTAGCGGTCTTCATGGATTAAAGTTTTCTCGAACGAATTGCTGAGCTTGCTGAAAAAATTTTCGTCGTGAGATTGTTCGTTGGGCACGACACTTGACGCGGGGCTTTTCCTTGTCATAACGGATATTGGCATGGAGAAAAGCGGCGTTTCGGGGAAGATGACTCGTTCGGCGCGCTCGTCACTATACATCACGCTTCCGCTTATCAAATCGATTTTGCCGAATTCGGTATCGGCGAGCAGTGAAACAATATCCTCGACGCGGAATTCGATTTCGTAACCATACTGCGCCGCAAAGCGTTTAATCAGTTCAATATCAAAGCCCACGAGATCACCGCCAGAGTAAAAACTCAACGGAGTTAGCGTGCCTAACGTTCCGACAACCAATTTTTTCGTCGCCGATTGAACTTGCGGAATATCAGGCATTGCCGTTTCGTGGTCAATCGCCCAATATTTATACGCCCGTTCGAGTGTACCGTTAGCCTTTTTCGCTCTGAGAAATTCGTTAATCTCGGCTTGCAGGTTGGTCAGCTTTGTATTCGGAGAAATCGCCATATGAATATCTATTTCGCCGACGGGTTGATCCAAAATTTGAAATTTATTTGGCTTTTCTTCCAGAACGCCTTCAAAAGTTGCGCGCGTGAAAACTACGGCGTCAACGTGTTTCGTCTCAAGCGCAATGATCATATCGGTCACGGTCGAGAATTGCTTTTCGACGGCGTTGGGAAAAACTTTGCCGACATAAGGCTCGGACGCCGCGCCGACCAGAGCCGCTATCGTATACTGTGGTTTGTTCAAATCTTCAAGTCGTTCAAAGGCAACATCGTCGTCAGATTTCGAACAGCCGCTGACGAATATCGTAAACGCCAAGACGACCAACAAATATTTCAGATTGGGCAAAAAAACACCTCTCAATATTTTGTTTTAGATTTCGGCAAGGAAAGCGGAGTAGCCTTTCTTCGTCTCGTAAATGTCAATCTTTGAAGTCGCTTCCCACGGTGCGTGCATGCTCAATACCGCGACGCCGCTGTCAATGACTTCCATGCCGTATTCCGCCATCATGTAGGCAATCGTGCCGCCGCCGCCGAGATCGACTCTGCCGAGTTCGCTGAATTGGTAATGGACTTTGTGCTTGTCGAGAATGCCGCGCAGTTTGCCGACGTATTCAGCATTGGCATCACTGGAACCCGATTTGCCGCGCGAGCCCGTGAACTTGTTAAAGACCATGCCTTTGCCGAGATAAGCGACGTTGCGTTTGTCGTAAGCACTTGCATAGAGCGCGTCGAAGGCACTTGACACGTCGGAACTCAACATAAAGGAATTCTTCAGCGCACGACGGACGGCAAGTTCAGTGTATTGACCGCAAGCATTGAGCAATTCGGCAAGCGTGTTCTCGAAAAATCTGGACTTCATGCCGGTCGCGCCGTAACTGCCAATTTCTTCCTTGTCGACGAGCAGACAACAAGCAGTTTTGCCGAAAGTTTGATTCGCCGCTTCCAACATTGCGACAAGCGACGTGTACGAGCAAACGCGATCGTCTTGACCGTAGCCGAGCACCATTGAGCGATCGAAGCCGAGTTCGCGGGCTTTACCGGCGGGAACAAGCGCAAGTTCGGCGGACAAAAAATCTTCCTCGTCGATGTCGTAGCTGTCCTTGATGAGCTTGAGCACCGCTTTTTTGACGGACTCTTTGTCGTTTTCTTTGAGCGGAATGTTGCCGACGAGTATGTCGAGCTTTTCGCCTTCAATGACTTTATCGGCGGACTTCTTGAGCTGTTCCTGCGACAGGTGAATCAACAGGTCAGTCACGCAGAAAACGGGGTCGCCGTCGTCTTCGCCGATGACAATTTCAATTACGCGCCCGTCCTTTTTGACAACAACGCCATGCATTGCAAGCGGCAACGTCACCCACTGATATTTTTTGATGCCGCCGTAATAGTGCGTGTCGAGATAAGCAAGCCCGCCGTCTTCGTACAGCGGATTTTGTTTGAGGTCAAGGCGACAAGTGTCGATGTGTGCGCCGAGAATTTTCAACCCGTTTTCGAGCGGCTCCGTACCGATTTGAAACAGCGCGACGGTTTTTTTCATGCAGACGCTGTAAACTTTGTCGCCCGCTTTGAGACGTTTACCGCTCTTGATAACGTCGTCGAGATTTTGATAGCCGACAGCTTCCGCGCATTTGACAGCCTCGATGACGCTTTCACGTTCGGTTTTGCAACGGCTGATGAAATCGATGTAGCCCGCCGCGAGTTGCTCCATTGCGGCTTTGTCGTCGGCGGTGTATTCGCTCCACACGGAAAATTTTTTATCTTTGTCTTCGGACATTTTGCGTTGCTCCTTTGCAATTTGAATTCGTTTCCAGTTGCGCAGTTTGTCTTTAAGCTTAGTGACCTGCGCGGACAGTGTCATATTATCCATCAAGCAGATTAATCACCTCTGAGAAGTCGTCGACAGTTTCAGCGCGATTGAACATGTTCCGTAGCTCTGCGCCGCCCGTCAAGCCTTTGGTGTACCACGCGGCATGAGAACGCATTTCACGCACGCCGACATGTTCGCCTTTGTAAAAAATAATTTTCTGCAGGTGTCGACGCATTATTGAAGCGCGTTCGTTGATTGTAGGCGGTGGAAGTTTTTCGCCCGTCAAAAAATATTTCAGCAGACGGTTGATAATCCACGGATTGCCCTGCGCGGCTCGCCCAATCATCACGCCGTCAGCATTTGTCGCGGAAAAAATTTCGTCCAAGCTGTCGAAGTCGCGCACATCACCGTTGGCAATGACGGGGATTTTCACGGCGGCTTTGACTTCGGCGATTTGATTCCAATCGGCGGCTCCCGAATAAAATTGTTCGCGCGTGCGACCGTGGACGGCAATGAAGTCGACACCTGCACTTTCGGCACGTTTAGCAACTTCAACGGCGTTAATGTGATTCGCGTCGACACCGAGCCGAATTTTGACACTAACAGGCAAGCTCACGGCTTTTTTTATTGCGGACAAAATTTTTTCCAAGAGCGCGGGATTTTTCATGAGTGCGGAACCTTCGCCGTTATTGAAGATTTTCGGAGCAGGACAGCCCGCATTGAAATCGATGACAGCAGCCGAGCCGATTTGTTCGACGTAAGCCACAGCCTCCGCGCAGATTGTCGGGTCGGAGCCGAAAATTTGAATCGCCGTCGGACGTTCCTCAGCAACAGTTTCAAGCATTTGCAAAGTTTTTTCGTTGCGGTAGTGGACGCCCGTCGCGCTGACCATTTCCGAGAACATCAGCAGATTTTTGCCGAAGTCGCCGAGAAGTTCACGCACCAAAATTCTGAACGCGGTATCAGTCACACCAGCCATTGGCGCAAGGAAAATCGGACTTTGAAAAATTTCAGCGGTCGTCATACGGAGTTTCTTTCATGCAGGACGCGCAAACCCGACAGCGTCAGGAAGTGATCAATCTTGTCAATCGTCTTTGATTCGCGGTGAATCATCTTTGCCAAGCCGCCCGTCGCAACAACTTTCGCGTGCCAATCTGCGCCCATCTCGTCACGAATTCGTTGGACAATCGTGTCAATCTGCCCGACGTAGCCGAAAATAATCCCCGACTGCATGCAAGTTATCGTGTTGTGTCCGATGACATTTTTAGGCGGGACAAGTTCAATGCGTGGAAGTTTTGCCGTCGACGTGAAAAGTGATTCCGCGCCCGCGACGATACCTGGTGCAATGACGCCGCCGAGAAAGTCGCCCGTCTCCGAGACAACGTCAAAGGTCGTTGCCGTGCCGATGTCGATTACAATCAGCGGACCGCCGTAGAGTTCAAACGCTCCGACGACGTTAACAATCCTGTCTGCGCCGATTGCTCGCGGATTTTCGTAGTTGAGCTTTATGCCCGTCTTGATACCAGGACCAACAACCAGCGGCTTAATTTTGAAGTAACGCTCGCACATTTTGGTTATCGGCACGATAAGCGGCGGCACGACTGACGAAATGATGATGTCCTTCACGTCGGAAATTTTCACGCCTTGATAGCGGAAGAGGTCATTAATCAACATGCCGTACTCGTCGCCCGTCTTTTGTCTGTCGGTGGAGATGCGCCAATGTTTCATCAGATTTTTTCCGCTGTAGGTGCCCATAACAATATTGCTGTTGCCGATGTCGATTACAAGAAGCAAGTGACCAACTCCTCAAAAATTTTTATTCGGGATTATATCACGTGCGCGGGCGAAGTACAAAAATTTTCGCGGCAATTTTGAGTTAAGCCCGTCGACGTGGTACAATGACGCGCAAGGAGTTGAAGACTTTGGAAAGCGCAATGCTCAGCAATTTTATCGTGGCGGTGAGCGCGGTCGTTCCAATGTTTTGTTTGATGTCAATCGGTGCGTTCGTGAAGTTCCGCCGCTGGCTGACCGACGAAGAACTCAATCACATGAACCGCATGGTCTTCCGCGTGTTTTTCTGTTGCATGATGTTCTACTCAATCTACACGACGGAGCTGGCGCAAAGTTTCCGCCCGAAGCTGATGTTGTTCGGAGCGTGCGGCGTGCTTGCGGTTTTTACGTTGCTGATGATTTTTATTCCGCGTATCGAGCCGGACAATCGCAGGCGCGGCGTACTTGTTCAAGCGATTTTCCGTAGCAATTTCGTTTTGATGGGCGTGCCGATTGTCGCGAACATTTTCGGCGACGCGAACATTGCCGTTTCGACGATGATGATTGCGGTTATCGTGCCGATTTACAATATCCTTGCGGTGTTCGCGTTGGAGACATTTCGCGGCGGGAAATTCGCGTTGTTGCCGATTGTTAAAGGTATTCTCAAAAACCCGATGATCCTCGGAGCAATCGCGGGCGCGACGCTTTTAATTTTGGGCGTGGAAGTTCCAAAGCCCGTGCTCAAACCAATCGGACAAATTTCCGCAGCGACGACACCCGTTGCACTGATAATTTTGGGTGCGTCATTCAAATTCGGCTCGACGCACGAACATCGCAAACAACTTCTCGGCGCAATCTTCGGGCGATTGATTCTCGTGCCAGCAGTGATGCTTTTTACGGCGGCTTACGTCTTCGGCTTCCGTGGGATTGAGTTCGTGACGCTTGTGGCAATTTTCGCGTCGCCGTGCGCTGTGGTGTCGTTCGCAATGGCTCAACAAATGGGCGGCGATTCTGACCTTGCGGGCAACTGCGTGGTGTTCACGTCGGCGTTGTCGTGCGTTACAATGTTCTGCTGGATATTGCTGTTCAAAACGCTCGGCGTGTTCTGAACATTGCCGATTAATTTTTTTTGTTGACACGTTGAAGAATTTCGTTAAACTATTAGAAAATATGTGCGTCGTCGCGAAGGAGGTTAGAAGCTGTCGACTTAGCGGCAGCTCGTGAACAATGGCCAGAAACGGAGCTTACGATAACAAATCCCGTATGCCGGTTCGTCAATGTGCTGGTTGCGGGAAAATTATAGAGAGCGGTCTTTATTGCCAAGCGTGCCTGGAAAAATTCCGCGAGCGTGCCAAAACTCAAAATCGCCAAATGGAGCTGCTTAAAAACAATTCCCTGCGCAAAGTCGTCCAGGAACGCCGCGAAATCGTGATTCTCATCGTCATCAACGACGAACGCAACCTCAACTTGACCAAATTAATTTTGGAGCGCAGTCTGCCCGAATACAAAATTTTGGCGACGAGCAACACGTTAAACGCAATCAACACGCTCATCAGCCGCGAAGTTAATCTCGTCATTTTGGATGCCGACTATAACGGCGTGGACATGCTCATCCGCATTCGCGAAGATGACAAGTTCAAGGATACGCCCGTGATGATGATGTCCGGTTCCACGGAACGCGAACTTGTCGCGAATGTCTTTTCGTTCGGCGTGCAGGATTACGTTACCAAACCGTGCGAACCGAATACGCTTGTCGAAAGGATTAACAAGCTGTTGCAATTCGACGAAGAAGAGGCCGCTGAAACTCAATCAAAGGTTGCGTTCAAAATTCTGCTCATCGACGACGACATTTTTGACTTGCGGCAGGAGCGCGACACGCTCAAAAACAGATTGCCCTGCGAAATTGTCACGTCTCAAAGCGCAGTCGAAGGCATGAAAATTTTGGAGAACGACAGTATTGATTTGATTCTCGTCAGCTTAGATATGCCCTTTGTCAACGGTCTGAAGTTTTTATCGCTCGTCAACGGAAACGCTAAGTTCAAGCGAATTCCCGCGATAATCATGACGGACAGCCGCGACTTCAAAATTTTGAGCGAGATTGAGCGGTCGACGGCGGTCGGCTACATTCGCAAGCCAAACATCAACGAGGACGGTCTGGCGTTAATCGAAACGAAACTTCGGCGGCGCAGATAACTTAACACGAATTGAATACGCAAGCCCACGCGGCTTGCTAAAATTTTTTTGGGGAGACTTATCGATGAATTTTTTCAAAAAATTTTTCGCGGCAATCTTGGCGGCGACAACATCTTTCAGCGCGTTGCTACCGAACGTTTCCGCAGCGAACAGAACTTTTCAATCAACGGTGATGAAAAAGCTTGACGTCTTGTCACAGGATTCGGGTGGCACGCTGATTTTCTCCGACAGCCCCGAATACGTCAACCGCAACGGAATTCTTTACACGGACACGGTCAGCGGCGAGGCGCGAATTCTTTTCTACCACCTGAACAACACGGGCGTCCGCAAACGTTTCGCGATAATTTTCGAGAATCCGAACAATGAAAACGTCGTCGTCGACATCACGCGCGGCGGCATGAGTGAGCCGAATAAAAATTATTTCAGCGTCGGCAAGATAACGCAGACAATGTACATGGAAGACGATTTCCGCGACAAGATTGAGTTTGAGCCGTATGAGCGCAAAGTTTATCAGCCGCGTGAAAAAAATTTTCTGCTCAAGCCGGGGCAACTGATTCACGGCGTTTGCGACTTCACTGCGAATAAGCCCGTCACAATTTATCTGATGATGTACCCTGAACATGCTGACCCGCTCCAATTTATTTACTACGCCGAAATTTTGCCGAAAGATGAACAGCGACTGCGCGGGACGTTCAAGCAGATGAATCGCACGTTGACGCTTAAACGACCGTATGATTCGGAGCGCGACGGGCTCGGCTACATTCGTATCGGCGACAACATTCACGACCTGTTCAAGCGCGGAATCGACGCAACCGACGGCTCGGAGGTCATCAACTACGGCAATTACGGCATCAACTACACGATAAATTTCCGCATGAAATTTCCTACGCGATTTTGTTTGAGCCCGATTGGCGGACATTATGCCGGCGCACTCCGTTACAAATATTACGGTCAAAGCGGCGTGATTCAGACGCCTGCACATCGCTTGTACTTCGGTGACAGAATGCCGCCCGAAAATCTTGCAGTCGCGGTTGCCGGCGCGGAATGGATTTCGATTATGACGGAAGGCACGGAACTTTCGGAGCTGGGCAATTACAGCGGACAAGTGAGCTTTGAATATTCACCGCCTGGTGCAAGCAATTTGCCCGTCAATATCGTGCTCATGCCCGGTAAAGACAACTGATTCGGGGGAGCCATGAACGATTTTAATTTGCCGCAGATTATTTTCAGCAAGATTGTCCGCGCAGTCGTCGAGTTCGAGCTGATTGACGACAACGACAGGATTTTAATCGGCGTGTCGGGCGGCAAGGACAGCTTGCTTTTGACTTACGCGTTGGCTTGTTTGAAGCGGCGCACGAAAAAAAATTTCACGTTGACCGCGCTGACGATTGATCCGCATTTCAACGAAGACTTTGCCGAAAAAATTTCCCGCGTCAAAAAATTTTGCAACGAGTTGGGCATTGAACACGAAGTTCACCGCGTCGACATTGCCGCGCTGATTCGCGAACAGTCCGGAAAAAGTCCGTGCTTCACCTGCGCTTACTTCAGACGAGCCGCCGTCAATCGCGTTGCAATCGAGCTTGGCGCGAACAAAGTTGCCTACGCTCACCATTTGGACGACGCCGTGGAAACTTTTTTTATGAGCCTGTTATCGTCGGGACAGCTCACGACGTTTCAGCCGAAAACTTTTCTCGACCGAACAAACGTTACGGTGATTCGACCGCTGGTTTATCTGCGCGAATTTGAAATTGAAAATTTCGCGGCGGAACGCGGGCTTGACGTGTTGAAGTCGCCATGTCCGTTCGACGGCTTGACCAATCGGCAACGGATAAAAAATCTTATCGTCGACCTTGAAAAAATTTTCCCCGACCTGTTCAGTCATTTGTCAGCGGCGATGCGGAAAAATTCAATCGGCGAACTTTGGGACGCGCCTAAAACTCGTGAGCAAATGCGCAACGCTTACTTTGCGTTGAAACAATTTAAGCGCGGTGACAACGTTTAATCGGTCGTAACATTGCCAATTCCAAATTCCTAATTCCTAATTCCTAATTCCACATTAAAAAAACTTTCCGCATGTGATACAATGTGCAGGAGGTGATTTATTTTGAAATATGAAATTTTGTACCCCGAAGCGTTCCCCGTCGTCGAATGCTGGCTTGAACGTGGCGAGAGTATCAAAGCCGAGTCCGACGCGATGATTGCCATGTCGCCGACTGTTGACGTTGAAGGCAAGATGGACGGCGGCATTTTGGGCGGTCTTGCGAGAAAATTTCTTTCGGGCGAAAGTATGTTCTTCCAAGAGCTGACGGCGCGTCGTGGTCGCGGCAAAGTTTTGTTCGGTCACGCGTTGCCCGGCGGAATTCTCGACGTTGAGCTTGACGGCTCCTACGGTCTCACGATTCAAAAGGACGGCTTTCTTGCTTCCACGCAGGGCATTGACATTTCGACGAAGGCGCAAAATCTTTCACGCGGACTTTTCAGCGGCGAAGGTTTCTTCGTGATCAATGCCAGAGGTCGCGGCACGATTTTCATTTCAAGCTACGGCGTGATTCATCCGATTAACTTGGACAGCGGCGAAGAATTCATCATCGACAACGGGCACCTCGTCGCCTGGCCGGACTACATGGACTACAAAATCGAAAAGGCCTCGTCGAGCGGCTGGATTTCGAGCATCACTTCTGGTGAAGGTCTCGTTTGCCGTTTCAGAGGCCCAGGTGTTATTCTTATCCAAACGCGCAACCCCGACAGTTTCGAGGCGTGGATTCGTTCTATCGTTCCCGCGCGATAATCAGAGTCTGACATTGAATTTGGCAGTGACGGTTCTTTTTCCGTCTGACTGCGTTGTTGCGCGCTCGACGTAGCTTACTACGACTTCTCGCTGACGCCTTGTCATACGAAAAAATTCCTCGTCACATGCTGGTTCCAAGTTTATCGACTCGCTCTAGACGCGAACTTCAAAATGTTTGCCCTTGTCGTCATCTTTTTTCGGCGAACGGGGCGGCGGCGGCTTGACAGGTTCAATCTTGTCGGTCGTCGCTTTTTTGTTTGACGTGTCGATTGTCCGCGCAGGTTTTGATGTCGTAACGGGTTTCGTCGTCTTGACAGGTTTGACTTTATCCGCTGTGGCTTGCAATCTGCTTGACGAATCCTCGAACAACTGCGACTTCGTGAGCGCGGGTTTGTCCGTTAGCAAAAATTTTTTCACGATGACGAACGACGCGACTGCCACGAAAATTATCGTGAATATCCAAAAGGCTCCGCCGTGTCCTTCTTGATGATTGAATTTCGTTATGACGGGGCGCGATTGTTCCGCTGAACTGTAAGGCGTCGAGTCGGCTTGTCGAGCGTCCAAATCCTTGAATTCGCGCAGAACATCTTTGCCGCGGTCGTAGTCGGATTGACTGTCGGGAATTATCGGTGCGTCGGGGGGAATGACGGTGACCGTTTGATTCGGCGGGTCTGGTTGAGTGTCGCCCTTGTCGACGGTGCGTTTCGTCAATGCGCCGGAACCGTTCGCCACAGCATCACGCGCTTGAGCTTCGGGCGTATCGTCGCTGGCTTTGTCCTTTGCGAATGGAGATCGGTCAATTCGCGGCGGAGTCGGTGGCGTCGGACGAAGTGCTGGCGCGGGAGCAGTCGGTGGTTGCGGCGGGTCAATGGCAATTAGGAATGTGGAATTAGGAATTAGGAATTGTGATGGTGCAACTTTTTTTCTCATTCCAAATTCCTCATTCCAAATTTCAAATTATATTAGAGCAAGTGTGCGCGAAGTTCGGAATTGTCTTGAGCAGAGAGATAAGCCGGTGCAATGTCGAAAACAGTCTTGCAACCGTTGTTGCCTTCCTGATTGAGACGATAAGCCGCACGAGCATACGCAACGAGAACTGCCGTCGTGAATTCGGGATTGGAATCAAGCTTGAGGCTGAATTCGATGACGTGATTGTTTTCTTTGTTCATGCCGGTGTTGCCCGAACGAATGACAAATCCGCCGTGAGCAAGTCCCGCGTGTTTGGTGAGCAATTCTTCTTCGCTGATGAAGTTAACAACCGTGTCGTAATCCGCGAAGTAATTCGGCATGGTTTTAATAGCCTGTTCGACTTCGGCGGCGTCAGCACCTTCTTCAAGAACAACGTAGCATTCGCGGAGATGTTTTTGACGTGTGGTGAGTTCGGGATTTTGTCCGCTACGAACAGCCTCAAGCGCGCTGTCAATCGGCACGGTGTATTGTTTAGCATTCTTGACGCCTTTGACGCGACGAATTGCATCGGAATGACCTTGGCTGACGCCTTTGCCCCAGAAAGTGTAATCTTTGCCGTCGGGGAGAAGTGCGTTGGCATAAGCGCGAATCAAGCTGAACATGCCAGGATCCCAACCGACCGAGATGATTGCCACGTGACCGTTAGCTTTAGCGGCTGCGTCGACGTTCGCGAAGTGTTCGGGAATTTTTGCGTGCGTGTCGAAGCTGTCAATGACGTTGAACATTTTAGCGAATTCAGGCGTCTGCTTGGGCAAATCGGTTGCGCTGCCGCCGCAGAGAATCATAACGTCGATTTTGCCGACCCAATTTTTTGCGTCGTCGACGTGGAGCACGGGAACGTTCGGCGTCTGAATTTTGACGGTTGCGGGATTGCGACGAGTGAAAACCGCGACGAGTTCCATGTCAGCATTTTCTTTGATGGCGCATTCCACGCCGCGACCGAGGTTGCCGTATCCGAGTATTGCTATTTTCATGAGTTGTTGCCTCCCGTAAAATTTTTGAAACGCATTGCATTATAACATAAAAGTTAGAGCAATCAAGTTTTTGCATTCATGAATACAATATTATTCGCTCGACGATTCAACTTGGAACGATGCCGCCGATTAATTTCCAATCCAAAAAAATTCCTCCGCACGATTCGCAGAGGAGATTTTTTAATTTAGTTCAGTCAAAAATTCTTCAAAGGGTAAGCCCCAATTCCACGGCAGGCGGAGATTTTCGGCGTGCTCGATGCATTTTGTGACGAAGTCGGCTGCCTTGCGTGTCGCGTCAGTCAAAGTCGCACCATTGAGCCACGACGCCGCCGCAACTGCAAAGAACACGTCGCCAGTACCTGAACGATCGCCACCGATTTTTTTCGACGAAACGAAGTTAACCTTGCCGCAATCGAAAATGAAATTCGTGATGTTCGAGCCGTCGTCAGCGTCGAGTGAAACGCCCGTAATCACCACGCGCCCGCCACGAGTCTTCGCCGCAATATTCGTCGCAATCGTCGTCAAGTTCGAGTCGCTGATGACTCCGCCGACGGGATACGGTGTTCCAGAAAGTTCGCAAGCCTCGGTTAAATTCGGCGTGACAAGGTCGGCAAACTCCAACAGTTCGCGCATACGTCGGCACATCGTGTGCGTATACGTCCGATAAATTTTCCCGTGGTCGCCCATAACGGGATCGATAATCACGGTTGCGGGGAATTTTTTTATCACGCGACGGACAATCTCAATCTGCGCGGCGGAACCGAGAAATCCCGTGGCAATTGCGTCGAAGTTCAAATTATTTTTCTGCCAGCTGTCAACGTAATCGTCCATGCGGTCGGCGAAATCGTCCATGAAATAATTTTTGAAGCCGGTATGCACGCTCAACAAGGCGGTTGGCAACGGACAGACTTGAATTTTCAGCGCGGAAATTATCGGCAGCTCGACGGTCACGGAACATCGCCCGAAGCCCGTCACGTCATTGATTAATGCGAGTCTCTTCTGTCTCAAGATTTTCTCTCCATCAAAATTTTTTTAGCAACGTCCTCGAATTCGCCGCGACCATAATTGACGAACGGGACAATCGAAATGCCGCCACGCACGTTGAACAGCCCTTCAACCTCAAGATAACGCGGCTCCAACAGCTTAATCAAATCGTCGGCAATCGTGTTGACAACGTCCTCGTGAAAGGTGCCGTGGTTGCGGAAGCTCGTCAGGTACAGCTTGAGGCTTTTGCTCTCGACCAAAAATTTATCGGGCACGTAACGGATTTTAATCGTGGCGTAATCGGGCTGATGAGTTATCGGGCAGAGGCAAGTGAATTCGCCGCTCGTGAGCGTCACGAAATAATTTCTGTCGCGGTTACGGTTTTCAATCGCCTCAAGGAATTCGGGCGCGTAATCGTATTTGTAGGCAGTGGTTTTGCCGAGATTTTTGAGTTCAGACATGTGAATTCTCCTTTTTAAGCGACGCGTCTGCCGTCAACAATCTGTCCGTCGGAAATTCTCTGCAGAACGTCCGAGAGTTTGTAAATTGCGTCCGAATCGACCGGTTGCAGTCCGCGCAACTTGAGCGCAACTTTCATCGGCGGATTGTCGAGCGTGAGCATTTCGCGATTGATAATCTGCGCGGTTGACGGATAAACGAGACTCAAGCGGGCGTATTTGTTGCCGTCGGAGCCGCGAAATTTTTTGATAACAATCTTTGACGCAATCGGAATGCGCCATTCAATCGTGCCAGGCAAAATGTAATCTTCCACGCCGATAGCCGTCAAAATGGTTGATAAATTGCTGTCGTGCCCGCAAATGAAACTGAACTTACGACCGGTCGTGTTGAGTTCGTCGGAAATGACAGCGAGCAACGGGCTTGCAAGGGCTCTTGAACAAAGCGGGCGGTCAAAGTTGCTATTAATCAGTATGGAGGAAACTTTTGCCACGTCGCGCATTTCGGCGTCGCTGTAGGAAACTTTGCCGTCGTAATAGTCCATCAGCAATGCGTCGGCGGCAAGATTAAGTTTCTTTAAAGTATCTTCAGCTTTCCATTCGACGACGTCTTCGCGAAGTTTTATCGAGTAATTGTCGGGATTAAATTTTTCTCCGGTGAGACGTTCGACGGTTGCAATTTCTTTGCTGGTGTCGTTGAGCAATTTTTTCCAGTTAGTTTCAGCTTGAAGTTTTTTCGTAATTGCGGGGTCAGTCGACGGCAAGAAGACACGATCCTTTTGTCCCAACGCGCGATGAAATTCAATCGGGATATTCGCTATTGGGAATGCTCCCGCCGAAAAATATTTTGCCGTGGCGATTGTCCGCTGATATGAATTGGCGTAGAAACGAACTTCTTCGGCGGAAGGTTGCGCATTTTTCGGGAAGAGTCCTTGCAGTCGGAGTCGCGCCTCGAAGTATTGTCCCATTAAAGTTTCCATTTCGCCGCCGCGCAGTGTCAAAAGTCCTCTGTCATCGCCCGCTTTGAGCGAATTGCGCAGGTTGTGACGACTGATTACAACGACTTGTTCCAACTGATAATCCATGGCGTGTGCGGCGGAGAAGAACGTTACCGCGATAACGAAGACTATCACCAACGAGAAAATTTTTTTCATGACAAAACCTCTCCTAAAGTCCAAGATTCGGGACGGCGTTGAGCGTCGAATCGGCAAAATTTTTTTCCAGCGACTGATAATAACCGCGGCAAGCAATCATTGCGGCGTTGTCGGTGCAGAGAATTTTTGACGGGTAGAAAAATTTCAGACCGCGACGTTGACAAGCCTCGCGCAAAGTTTTTTCGAGTGATGAATTCGCCGCGACACCGCCCGCTAAAACGATTTTATCAAGCTTGAATTCGTCCGCCGCCGACAAAGTTTTTCCCGCCAAAGTATCGACGACAGTCTTTTGAAAACTCGCCGCAACGTCCGCCGCAACAATCGAATCGCCCTTCATCTGCGCGGTATTCAAAAAATTCAAGACCGCCGATTTCAAGCCGCTGAAACTAAAATCGTAGCCGTCAACTTTCGGGTGCGGGAAAGTAATTGCGTTCGCGTCGCCGATTTTGGCAAGCTTGTCGATTTCGGGACCGCCGGGATAAGGCAAGCCCATTACACGAGCGATTTTGTCGAAAGCCTCACCGGCAGCGTCGTCGCGCGATTGTCCGAGCAACTCGAATCGATTGTAGTCAAGCACCTTGATTAACGCTGTGTGACCGCCAGACACGACCAGCGACAGGAACGGCGGCTCAAGTTCGGGCGTGCTGATGAAGTTCGCGAAAATGTGACCTTCGAGATGATTGACGGCGATTAGCGGCACGTTCAGCGCATATGACAGTGACTTTGCCACGCTCAAGCCGACGAGCAGTGCTCCCGCTAAACCGGGTCCTTTGGTCACGGCGATTTGGTTGATGTCGTCGAGTGTGACGCCCGCCTTGCTGATTGCCTCGTCGATAACGGGAATGATGTTGACGATGTGTTTTCGCGACGCGATTTCGGGCACGACGCCGCCAAATTTTTGGTGCAGGGGAATTTGCGTTGATATGACGTTCGACAGGAGCTCACGCCCGCCGCGCAGGACTGCCGCCGCCGTTTCGTCGCAACTTGTTTCAATGCCGAGTGTTAAAATTTTATCCATTACCGAACCTCGCAACACAGAAATTAATCGGGACGCCTGCCGCGCTAAATTTGTTCTCGTATTCGGTGCGAACATTATCGGAGGGCTCGCTGGCGTGCAAGTCGTTGGTCACGTCGCGAACAGTCATTCCCACCGCAGCGAATTGCTCCAACGAAAAATCGAATAGCCCGCGATTGTCCGTCTTGAAAAAAATTTCTCCGCCGTCCGCGAGAATTGGTCTGTACATTTCCAAAAATCTCACGTGAGTCAAGCGGCGTTTAGCGTGACGTTTTTTCGGCCACGGGTCGCAGAAATTTATGTACAGTCTGTCGATTGCGTGCGCGGAAAAAATTTCGGTGATGTTGTTTATGTCGAAGACGATCAGGCGGACGTTGCTCAAATTTTTCTCGCGAATTTTTCTTGCCGCCGCCAAAACGCAAGTCGGCTCGACTTCCAGACCGATGAAATTTATTTGCGGGTTGAGTTCGGCGATTTGCGTGATGAAGTCGCCTTTGCCGGTGCCGAGTTCGACGTGAAGTTCGCGCGTTGAATCTTTGATTATCGGTTGAACGTCGCCGACCGTCACGAAATCCGCGAAGTTCTGAAGTTTTTCGTCAGTGTGAGGTTTTTTCCTCAGGCGCAAAATATTTCACTCCTCAATTCAGATTGATTTAAGGATTGTAAACTTTTTTTCAAGCGAGCGCAACTTTTTTCGCAAAATCAAAAGGAGCCTCCGATTACTCGGAGACTCCCGGTATTTACTTTATGAAATTGTGTCGGTTGAAAGTGTCGGCTTAGAAGAAGAATTCGACACGACCGAAGAGACGTTCTGCATCGCCAGGACCGGTGATGTATTTGCCTTTGAAGTATTTGGCGAGGACAACGACTCTGTCCATCGGAGCCCAAGATGCGCCTGCGACGAAGCCTTTGGTGCCAGCGTAGCAGTCATCCCAGTTGATAGCGATCAAGGAAGCGTTGGAGCCGAGTTCTTTGTAGCCAGCCCAGACAGCCCATTGACCCTTGTGAGTGGTCTGGTTGCCGCCGCCGTAGAGGTCGCCGTATTTAACGAGAGCTTGCCAAGATTTGTTCTCGACGTCAGCTTTGGTGTTTTTCGCATATGCGCCCCAGAGCTTGAATTTACCGAGGGTATAGCCTGCGTTCACAGACCAGATTTGTGCTTTATCCGTCTTGCCGTCATTGCTGTAGTAAACTAAGTCGTTACCATAGAAATCTGTTGCAACGCCTTTGAAGTCGTCGTCTTTGATGCTGTAATAACCTGCGCCGCCAGAGAGACCTTTCGAAGCATCATATTGAACGTTGACGCCGAAGAAACTGGAAGGATCGGTGCCAAACTTCCCGACAGTGCCTGCTGCCTCAGCGAATCTTGCTTCACCAGTGCCGCCGTCTTGTCTGCCATCCCACGCGCCTGCATGACGAATGCTACCGCCGACTTTACCAGCTTGGAGACGACCGCCGTAGATGGTTGCTCTCAAGCCGCCTGCGAAATTACGGAAAGTGATCTCGCCGCCGGTGTATTCAGTATCCCAAACGATACCGTCTTCATTGGTGTAAAGGGGTTGACGACCGACTTTGATTTGGAAGTTGTTGTAATCGCCCTGTGCCCAACCACGAACGAGGTTGAAATCGGTGGAGGTGTCGCGGCTAAGGTCGACGTGAGCATCGATACGAGCGCGGAGTGTCCACAGGCTCTTGTACGTTTTTTGACCAGGAACGAGATTGCCGTCTTCATCTTTGATGGGATTGCCGTTGCTCAACGTGACTTTGCCGTTAGGATCTTCGACACCGTTGACAACCGCGATGGGCTCGAAGCGGAAAATCCAGTCGTCCTGTTTAACGCGAGTGTGACCGTCGGTGCTGTGATGACCACTGCGCCGTTTGTCGTACCAGTTGTCGGTCTTGTGATTTTTGTAGGTGTACTCGATTTTGCCCTGCCAGATGACTCTGTCGTTGTATGTTTCGAGTTCATCAACGCGAACGCCAAGGGTTTCCAACTCCGATTGGAATTCTTCTCTGAGTCTGTTGAGAATACGTTCTTGTTCTTCCCTAGACAAGCTACCATTGTTACCGACTTTTGCCATAGCTTTGGCAACCATCTGCGCCATTTCGTAACGGGTGATGTTGCGGTCGCCGCGATATGTGCCGTCACCGTAACCTTCGACAACGCCAGCCGCCGCAAGTTTTGCAACGGAATCGTATGCCCAGTGACCTTTGGGAACGTCGCTGAACGGATTAATCGCCGCGAACGTTGTTGCGCTTGTGCCGACGACTACTGCCGCCGCCAATGCTGCTGCTACTGACTTCTTCATTTTGAACATCCTCCTTAAAGATGCCGCTGAAAGAAACATTACCTGTGACTTTCGGCGATTCGGCTCGGAAGCTTGTTCAAAATTGAGTGACCGTGTTTCCTCAAATGACTCTGCTTCGTTGCCAAGTCCCTCAAGTCGGCGCAATAATAAACCAGAAATTTTGCTTTGTCAATAAGCCCAAAAAAAATTTTTTGCTTTCTTTCATGATTATTTCATGATATAATTCTAAATTTTATTCATCTTATTTTCAAGGTTCACTCTTGCTGATTGGGGGAATTCATTTGCAAACAGAAATTTTACTGCCGACGAATGAAAATCTGTGGAAAGCGGCGCAACTCATCAAACGCGGAGAAATTGTCGCCTTCCCGACTGAAACTGTTTACGGACTCGGCGCGGACGGGCTCAACGTCGAGGCGTGCAGGAAGATTTTTGCGGCGAAGGGCAGACCGTCCGACAAACCGTTAAGCTTGCACGTCGCGAGCCTTGAGCAAGTTGAGCGTGTCGCGGAAATATCATCGGTGGCGGAAAAATTATTCGAGGCGTTTTGCCCTGGTGCCTTGACGATAATTTTGCCAAAGAATAAAATTGTGCCGGATTTCGTGACGGGCGGCAGGTCGAGCGTCGGAATTCGCTTCCCCGCCAACGACACGGCTCTTGCGCTGATAAAGTTGTCGAACTGTCCGATTGCCGCGCCGAGTGCGAATTTATCGGGCTTCCCGCCGCCGAAGACCGCTCAAGAAGTTTTCGACAACCTGCGCGGACACGTCGGAATCATCTTGGACGGAGGTCGGTGCACGTTCGGCGTTTCGTCTACGATAATCGATTTGGCTACTGAGGATCCGAAAATTTTACGTCACGGAGCAATTTCAGAGGAAAAAATTTGGGAGGTATTGAATTGAGCAAGTCGGAACGCAATAAGTTGATTATGAAACGATTTATGACGTGCATAAACACCAACGACGCGTCTTTAGCGGAAGAATTAATCTCTAGCGACGCGGAATTCACGACGCCGGTATCAGAAAAGCCGCTTTACGGCGGCGCGGGCTATTTATCGGTCGTCGACTTGATGCGAAAAAGTTTTTCGGACATTCGTTGGGAAATTGTCGATATGGCGGCGGAGGACGATAAAGTTGCGGTGCATTGGACTTGTAGCGGCACGCACGACGGAAATTTTATGGGTCTCGCGCCGACCGGCAAGAAATTTTCGTTCAGCGTGATGAATTTCTACTATTTCAACGCGGAAGGCAAAATAATTAATGATGTGGCGGCTGAAGGTCTGTTCGGATTGATGACGGCTTTAGGACTGATTCCCAATTCTTAAGTCATTACGCATTGCGCATTACATTTTGGAGGTTACAGCATGAATTTAAACGAAGGCATGAAGAAAGACACGGAACTTTTCAAGGCGGTGGAAAACGAACTGAATCGCCAACGCAACAAGCTTGAACTTATCGCGTCGGAAAACATCGTAAGCAAGGCGGTCATGGAAGCTCAAGGCTCCGTGCTCACCAACAAATACGCCGAAGGTTATCCCGGCAAACGTTACTATGGCGGTTGTGAATTCGTCGACGTGGCTGAACAACTCGCTATCGACCGCGCCAAAAAACTTTTCGATTGCGCTTATGCCAACGTTCAGCCGCATTCGGGCGCACAGGCTAACACGGCGGTTTACTTCGCACTTGCCACGCCAGGCGATACGATAATGGGCATGAGTCTTACTGACGGCGGACATTTGACGCACGGTAGCCCCGTTAATTTGAGCGGCAAATATTTCAAGATCGTTCCTTACGGCGTGAGCAAAGAGACTGAAACCATTGATTATGATGCTCTCGAAAAAATTGCGTTCGATTGCAAGCCGAAGATCATCGTTGCTGGCGCGTCGGCTTATTCGCGAATCATCGACTTCGAGCGCATGGCTGACATCGCCAAAAAAGTCGGCGCGTATTTTATGGTTGACATGGCGCACATCGCGGGACTTGTCGCGGCGGGATTGCACCCCAGTCCGTTGCCCTACGCTGACGTTGTCACTTCCACGACGCATAAAACTCTGCGCGGACCTCGCGGCGGATTGATTCTGTGCAAGGACGCGGAATTCGGCAAACAATTCAACAAGGCGATTTTCCCTGGCACTCAAGGCGGACCTTTAATGCACGTCATCGCGGCTAAGGCTGTTGCGTTCGGCGAGGCTCTTCAACCTGAATTCAAACTGTACGCCGCGCAGATTATCAAGAATGCAAAAATTTTAGCGGACACGTTGACGGCGGACGGCTTCCGAATCGTCAGCGGCGGCACCGACAATCATCTGATGCTCGTTGATTTGACGAATAAGGGCTTGACCGGCAAAGAGGCACAAAATCTTCTCGACGAAGTCAACATCACCGCGAATAGAAATACGATTCCGTTTGAACCGCGTTCGCCGTTCGTAACGAGTGGTTTGAGATTGGGCAGTCCCGCCTTGACAACACGCGGTTTTCTTGAAAGCGACATGAAAGAAGTTGCCGACATAATCGCGCTGGTTTTGAACAATCCGACCGACGCCGATAAAAAAGTCGAGGCTCGCAATCGTGTCGCCGCGCTCTGTGAAAAATATCCGCTGTACTGACATTTATGGAACTTTCCAATCAAAATATCGACAAGACCGTCGAGGATATTCGCAGTTTCTTCCAACGGGCGGACGTTGCGCCGAAAGACGTTCTCAAAATTTGTCTCGTCGCGGAAGAGGCGTTGCTCCGTTGGCAGGAACGTTTTGGTGCGAACAAAGATTTTCAACTTTACACGCGCAAATGGTTTGGTGCTCCGAAGATTACAATCCGCCTGAAAGGTCAGCCGTTTAATCCACTGGACAACACGCAGGAAGACGATAGCATTTTCAGTAGCGAGATTATGCAAAATCTCCTGCACCACGAAACCGCAAGCACAGTTTACCGCTACGAGAACGGTTGCAACGAATTTGTTGCAATCTCGACGAAGGAACGCAAGCCGCTGAAAATTCCTGGCGGTTCGATTACCGTTGCGATATTGTTGGCGATAGGCTGTTCGTTCCTCTTCGGATATTTGCCGGCGGACATCACCGCAACATTGCTGGACGACTTCATCAATCCGTTGCTATCGACGCTGATGAGCTTAATCGTTACAGTCACGGTTTTCATGGTGTTCTTTTCGATCGTGTCGAGTATCTGCGCGATTGAAAATACCACGATGTTAGGCAATATCGGCGTGCCCGTCATACGCGGATTTTTTCTCTTCGACCTGCTCATAATCGTCTTGACGATTTTTATCAGCTTAATGTTTTTCCCCGTGCTGTCGGTTGACGGCGGCGGCAATGCGCACGACTTAGGTAAAATTTCTGAGCTGTTGCTGTCGACCGTCCCGACAAATTTTTTTGACGCATTCGTCAAGCGCAACGTCCCGCAAGTCATTATTATGGCGTTCTTCGTCGGGCTTTGTATCATCATGCTCGGCAACCGCATATCGAACATCAAATCAATCGTCAACGAATTTAACCTGCTGATGTTCCAAATCATGGAGCTTGTCTTCGAGACAATCCCGTTGCTGATTTTCCTGTGCATTGTCAAAACGCTGATGACTTCGAGCGTCGGGCAGGTTTTATCCGTCTGGAAAATTTTAGCCGCGAACTGTCTGGCTTACGGCGCGTTTACGCTGTTCATGTTGATACGTCTGCGCCTCAAGACTTCAATAAAACTTGCGGACTTCTTCAAGAAAATTTTTCCCGCGTTCATCGTCTCGCTCACGACGGGTTCATCAAGTGCCGCGTTGCCGAAGAGTTTGGAAGTCTCCAAAGAAAATCTGCACGTCGACGAAAAGTTTTGCAACTTCTGGATACCGCTGTCGTTAGTGCTGTTCTCGCCATCGAAACTGATTCAGCTGACGGTGAGCGTGTTTTACGTCGCGTTCGTCACGAACGACAACATTGCTGTGGCGGAATTGTTCATCATCGCGTTCCTTGCAATTCAAATGAGCATATCCTCACCGAGCGTTGGCGGCGGGATTGCGGCGTCGTTCAGCATAATGTTAACTCAAATGGAACTGCCGTTGGAATATATCGGCTCGCTGATGATTGCCGACGTCGTGACGGGCAACATCTTCACCGCAGTAAATGTTCTTTTGCGTGAATGTGAGCTGATGGTTGCCGCCGACAAAATGAATTTCCTGAACAAAGCGTAAGGATTTGAAATGAATTTAACAAACCAAAACATTGACAAGGTCATTGAGGACATTCGCAACTTTTTTCAGAAGGCGGGCGTTTCTCGTAAAGACAATCTGAAAATTTGTCTCGTCGCGGAAGAGTCGTTGCTTCGTTGGCAAGAACGTTTCGGCGAAGACAAAGATTTTCAGCTCAACATGCGCAAATGGTTCGGTGCTCCGAAAATTACGATTCGCCTTAAAGCCGAGCCGTTCAATCCGCTTGACAACGAGCTTGAAGACGATTCAATCTTCAGCAACGACATCATGCAAAATCTTTTGCAATACGACACCGCCGGCACGATTTACCGCTACGAAAACGGTTGCAACGAATTAATTTCTTTCTCGACGAGAGAACGCAAGCCGCTAAAAATTCCTGGCGGTTCGATTACCATTGCGATATTGCTGGCGATAATGTGTTCCTTCGCCGCAAGCTTCATGCCGCAAGAAATTCTGCACATCTTGACAGGCGAAGTTGTCGCGCCGATTTTATCCGCGTTGATGAGCTTAATCGTCACCGTTACGGTTTTCATGATGTTCTTTTCAATCGTGTCGAGTATCTGTGCTATCGAGAGCACTTCGACGCTGAGCAACATCGGCTTCACGGTCATCGGCAGATTTTTTTTCCTGTCAGCGTGCATAATCGCCCTGTCGATTTTTATAAGTTCGCTGTTTTTCCCCGTGCTGTCGTTCAGCGGCGATTCTTCAATTAAAATCGGCGAGATAATAAATTTGTTCCTGTCGATAATCCCGACGAATATTTTGGGATCGTTCGCCGAAGGAAAAGTTTTGCAGGTCACGGTTATGGCGTTCCTTGTCGGCATTTGCATTACGACAATCGGCAACCGCATACCGAACGTAAAAACCGTCATCGTCGAGCTCAACGTTTTAATCTTCAAAGTTATGGAAACGATTCTGCGCATCATTCCGTTCACGGTGTTCCTTTGCCTGTTCAAGACGCTGACCACTAACGATTTTTCGGACGTGTTCCTTGTGTGGAAGATTGTCGTCGCGGAATTAATCACGTATGCGGCAGTTGTCGTGGTGATGTTGATTTGCCTGAAATTTATTTCCAAAGTACATGTCGCCGACTTCGTGAAAAAAATTTCGCCTGCCGTCATAATCGCCCTCTCGACTGCAAGCAGTATGGCTGCCTTCCCAAAAAATCTCGAAATCGCCAAGAATGTTCTGCGCGTCGACGAAAAATTTTGCACGTTCTTTTTGCCGATGGCATTGGCATTGTTTGCGCCGTCGTTGACGATAGAAATTGTCGTAAACTCATTTTACGCCGCGGCGGTTTTCGACAAAACGATTCCTATCGTGCAGCTGTTAATCATTGCTTTTCTCGCGATACAACTGAGCATTGCCACACCAAAAGTTTCGGGCGGAGCGTTGGCGTCATTCACAATTTTGTTGACGCAACTCGGTTTCCCGTTGGATTTGGTCGGACCGCTGATGATAGCGAACGTTTTGGCGGACAACATACTTTCCGCGCTGAACGTCGTATCTCAAGACTGCGAACTGATGACTGTCGCAAAGAAGATGAAATTTTTTTACAGTACGTAAGGATTTGAAATGGATTTAACAAACCAAAACATTGACAAGGTCGTCGAGGACATCCGAAACTTTTTCCAGAAGGCGGGCGTTGCTCCGAAAGACGTTTTGAAAATTTGTCTCGTCGCGGAAGAGTCATTACTCCGTTGGCAAGAACATTTCGGCGAAGACAAAGATTTTCAGCTCAACATGCGTAAATGGTTCGGTGCTCCGAAAGTCACGATTCGCCTGAAAGGTGAGCCGTTCAATCCGCTTGATAACGAGCTTGAAGACGATTCCATCTTCAGCAACGAGATTATGCAAAATCTTTTGCACCACGAAACCGCAAGCACTGCTTACCGCTACGAGAACGGGCACAACGAATTGGTTTTTGCCTCGACGAAAGAACGCAAGCCGCTGAAAATCCCCGGCGGTTCAATCACCGTTGCGATATTGTTGGCGATAGGCTGTTCATTCCTCATTGGATATTTGCCGCCCGACATCGCCGCGACATTGCTGAACGTCGTTGTCACGCCGCTACTATCGACGCTGATGAGCATAATCGTTACGGTTACGGTTTTCATGGTGTTTTTTTCAATCGTGTCGAGTATCTGCGCCGTTGAAAGCACTTCGACGCTAAGCAACGTTGCTGTTCCTGTTATCCGAAGACTTTTTAGCTTAGACCTGTTCGTAGTCTCTTTGACGATTTTTATCAGCTTGATGTTTTTCCCCGTGCTGTCGATTGAAGCTGTCGGCAGTCTGCCCGACTTCAGCAAAATTTCTGAGCTATTTCTGGCACTCGTTCCGACAACTTTTTTTGATGCCTTCGACAATCGCAACATTCCGCAAGTCACGATTTTGGCTTTTCTTGTCGGCATATGTATTACGACAATCGGCAACGACATACCGACCATCAAGACCATCGCCATCGAAATTAACTCGTTAATCTTCAAAATCATGAAGCTTGTCTTCGGGACAATCCCGTTGCTGATTTTCCTGTGCATTCTCAAGACGCTGTGGACTTCGAGTGCCGCGCAGATTTTTTCCGTCTGGAAAATTTTGCTCGTGGATTCTCTGGTGCTTGTCGTGATTACGCTGATTATGTTGATACGTCTGCGCCTCGAAACTTCAATGAACATTGCGGACTTCTTCAAGAAAATTCTTCCCGCATTTGTCGTATCGCTTACGACGGGTTCATCAAGTGCCGCGTTGCCGAAATGTTTGGAAGTCTCCAAGGAAAATCTGCGTATCGACGAAAAGTTTTGCAACTTTGCCATGCCGCTGTTGTTGATGCTGTTTTCGCCTGCCAAAATTGTTCAGCTGACGGTGAGCGTATTTTACGTCGCGTCCGTCACGAACGGACACATTGCCGCAGCAGAACTGTTCATCATCGCGTTCCTTGCAATTCAGATGAGCATTTCCACACCGAGTGTTGTCGGCGGAATTGCGGCGTCGTTCAGCATAATGTTGTCGCAAATGGAACTGCCACTGGAATATATAGGCTCGCTGGTTATCGTCGACGTTATGACCTACAACCTGTTCACCGCGCTGAATTTTATCGTGCGTGAATGTGAGCTGACAGCTGCCGCCGACAAAATGAATTTCCTGAACAAAGCGTAAGGATTTGAAACGAATTTAACAAACCAAAACATCGACAAGGTCATCGGAACGTCATGACTCAAGACTGCGAACTGATGAATATCTCGCGCAAATTAGGAATGAGGAGTTAGAATTACGTGGACACAGACTATCTAATTTTTTTGCAAGACGTGCGCGAAAATTATGGCGGCGAATTTTTTTTCAAGATTATCTCCGCCTTGACGACCAGTGCGTTGACTGCGGCGATACCTGCCGTGCTTTTCTGGTGTATAAACAAGAACGCGGGAATTTTCCTGCTGTTTAACGCGACGTGCGGCAGAGTCATCAACGACCTGCTCAAAGGTACGTTCTGCGTCTATCGTCCGTGGATTAAAGATTCGGCGATAATTCCACCGGCGGACGCGTTATCGAAGGCTTCGGCTTATTCATTTCCGAGCGGGCACACACAATTCACCACGGCGATTTACGGCGGATTCGCCTTCTTCTACCGCAAGACACTGCCGCAACTGATTATCCCCTGCGCGGCAATCGTCTTGTTCGTGGCGTTCAGCAGAAATTTTTTGGGCATGCACACGCCGCAAGACGTTCTTGTCGCGATAGCGTATTCAATCGGGCTGTTCTTCGTGGCGGAAAAAATTTTCGCGTGGATCGGTCGCGACGAAGATCGGCGGTTGATGTTCTTTGTCGGCGGCTTAGTGACGGTCGTAATAATTTTCCTCTGGCTTTACTTCAAACCATATCCCGAAGATTTTCTCAACGGCAAAGTTATCGTTGACCCGCTGAGAGCCCGCGCAGATGCATTCGATGCTTTGGGCTTCGGACTGGCATTTTTCCTCGGCTGGTTCCTTGAGCACAAGTTTATCAACTTCAAGACGCAAGTCGCGCCTAAAATCCGTCTCCGTCGCGTGATAATCGGTTTCGCTGTCTTAGGCGTGATTGCCGCTGTGATTTATCCGCTGATGAAAATGTTCCTCGGCGTCGAGGCAAACAACTTCTTCCGCGCGTTCCTGCCGTTCTTCTCGATACTGTTCGTTATCCCACTGATATTCACGAAGGTCGAAGAGCGTTTCAAGTAGAGACGTTGGCACAATTGAGCAGTGACGGTTCTTTTTCTGACGCTTGAACATTTAGAGCGCGGTGATAACGTTCGATTGTTAACAAGTTGCGGCGCGACCGCTGGGTCAAGCGTCACGCTTGCGTCACGTTGACATTTGGGACAATTCCGCTCCAAACACGACCGATTTCTTGCTGAAACAATAATGAATGCCCGTTGCTTAACGATGGCGGCTTTGCTAAAATACGGTCGACGCAAGGAAGCGTGCTTAGCTCAACGGACTTCAGCAAGGAGTTGATATAGATGAAACTCGAATATAAATCAACTAAAAATAGAAGAAGTAAAAAAGCACCGGTCGCGAATGTTCCTGCTACGTCCGCGCAAGACGAAGTTTCATTCATCATGGTTGCCAAAGGCGTTATCGGTTTCCGCGAAAGCGCACATATCGTCAAGGTCGCCGAGGAAACGAACTGCTTTATCAGCATCGCGTCGGGCAAAAAGTTCGGCACGAATAAGAGTATTCTCTCGTTGGTCAATCTCACAATCACGGCGGGCAAAAGCTTGGTGCTCAACATCAAAGGCGAGCGCAACGAAGAGGCTTTCCGCGAAGTGTCGAAGATCATCAGCGGCGAGACCGACTCAAACAGCTGATTAAATCGCCTCTACCTTAACCCACCCACTCATAAAATTTCCCTAAAAAAATGTCTCCGACTTCAAACGAGGTCGAAGACTTATTTTTTTGCGACGAGTTCGGAACGTGTCGACAAAAATTTTCAACGCATCAATTTGCCGACTCAAGCTTATTTTGACAAGCCGCAAGGAATTTGTTACACTGCGCAAAATTTATGACGGGAGGAATTTTATGAAGGCTTTGTATTTGGACTGCGCGGCGGGAATCAGCGGCAATATGTTCCTCGGCGCATGTATTCAACTCGGCGTGCCCGAAAAATATTTGCGTGCGGAACTCGACAAACTCAACCTACCGCGAGACTTCACGATAGAAATTTCCGCCGTGAGCAAGAACGGTATCGGCGCGGCGTATGTTGATGTTCAGCTATCGAAAAATTTTGAGGACGAATTCGACCGCCCGAATATCCGCCGACTTCATCGCCACGAACACGCCAAAAATCACACGCACCGCACGTTCGGCGACATAAAAAAAATTATCGACGCGTCTGACTTAAACGCCGCCGTCAAAGCCCGCGCGTTGGCAATTTTCAACGTCATCGCTCAAGCTGAAGGCAAAGTTCATCAATGCCCCGCCGAAGAAGTCACATTCCACGAAGTAGGCGCGATTGATTCGATTGTCGACATCGTCGGCTGTGCGATTTGTCTTGACTATTTCGACGCGGAAAAAATTTTCGTCTCGAGAATCAACACGGGTAGCGGCTTCGTTAAATGTGCTCACGGTCTCATGCAAATTCCCGCCCCCGCAACTGCTGAACTTCTGCAAGGCTTCAAGACGTATCATTTCGGCGCGGAAAAGGAACTCACGACGCCGACTGGTGCTGCGATTGTCAACGCTCTCGCCGAATACAGCGCGGATTTGCCCGAAGATTTTACGTCGGAGAAAATTGGTTACGGCGCGGGAACTTGGGACTTAGACATTCCGAACGTCTTGCGCGTTTATCTCGGCGAATACGGCGGCAAAGGCTCGCGACATCTGCTCAAGCTTGAGGCGAATATCGACGACATGAACCCGCAAATTTACGGCTGGCTGTACGAACGACTTTTCGACGCTGGAGCTCTCGACGTGTGGACAACGCCCATTTACATGAAAAAAAATCGTCCCGCGCAGATGTTGAGCGTGCTCGTCGACGCGGAACACCGTGAGCTTTGCACGAAAATCATCTTCGAGGAGACAACGACAATCGGTTTGCGCGTGATAGAAATTTCTCGGCGGATTGAAGCAGTTCGACGCATGGCGAAGGTCTCGACACGTTTTGGCGACGTTCAATGTAAAGTCAGCGCGTTCGACGGCAAAATCGTTTCAATCACGCCCGAATATGAAGATTGCCGACGTCTTGCCGAAAAAAATTCTGTGCCGCTGAAACTCGTTTGGCAAGAGGCTTTGACCAACCAAGAGGCTCGGCTCGGTTAAAACGGTTAGAACTCGGCGATTGACTTCGACAGGTCACAACGTTGCGGCGCGTCCATTGGATGCAACGTCACGTTGCAAAATTTATCGAACGTCTTGGAGATAACTGCAGGCAGGAAAAATTTTCTTCCTGTCTAATTTTTTTTCGCAAAGGAGAGTGAGCGACATGATTTATCGCGACTTGGGCAACACCGGCTTGAAGGTCAGCGAGATCGGTTTGGGTTGCGAAGGCTTCAGCGAAGAAACTTGCGCCATGACCAAAAAACTTTTCGATGCGGCGGAAAATGTCGGCATAAATTATTTTGATTTGTACACGTCGAATCCCGCCGTGCGTGAGGCTGTCGGCGCGGCTCTTCGTGGTCGTCGAGAAAAATTTATCGCGCAATCGCACATCTGTTCCGTTTGGCAGAACGGGCAATATAAACGCACGCGCAAGTTGTCGGAGGTCAAGGCGGGCTTTGAGTTGTCGCTCAAGCAGTTGCAGACCGATTACATTGACGTTGGCACGATTCACTATTGCGACGCGCTCGACGATTGGCAGACGATTGAATCGGGAGGCATTCTCGATTACGTTCGCGAGCTCAAAGCGTCGGGAAAAATTCGGCATATTGGGCTGAGCAGTCACAATCCGCAAGTTGCGTTGAAGGCAGTCGAAAGCGGTGCGATTGAAGTTCTGATGTTCAGCGTCAATCCGTGCTACGATTTGTTGCCCGCGTCCGAAGATGTTGAGCAGCTTTGGAACGAGGAAAATTACGCCAAACAGCTCACGAACATTGACCCTGACCGTCGGCGGCTGTACGAGACTTGTCAAAGATTAGGCGTCGGAATCACGGTTATGAAGTGCTTCGGCGGCGGCGATTTGCTTGACGCGGAACTTTCACCTGCGGGCGTCGCGTTGACGGCTCATCAATGCATTCACTACGCGTTGAGTCGTCCAGCAGTCGCAGTTGTCTTGGCGGGCGCGCATTCCGTCGAACAGTTCATGCAAAGCGTTGCCTACGAAGAGGCTTCGGCTGACGAAAAGGATTATGCGTTGACGTTCGCGAGTTTCCCGAAAATCAGCTGGCAAGGTCATTGCGTCTACTGCAGTCACTGTGCGCCGTGCGTCAAGAAAATTGACATCGCTTACGTCACGAAGTTTTTGCATTTGGCGCAGGCTCAAGGCAACGTGCCGGAGACAGTTCGCGAACATTACGCGGCGTTGAATCATCATGCGGGCGAGTGTATCAAATGCGGTGTCTGCGAAACTCGTTGTCCGTTCGGCGTAGCGATTCGCGACAACATGACCAAAGCCGCTGAAATTTTTGGCTACTGAGGAGATGATTGCAATGTTTGAAGACGGCGCAAAACTCGACGACATAATGAACGTCCTTAAACCGCCGACTTTGGACAAGGACGACGACAAAAAGGATCGCCGCAATTTCGACGCGGTGATTCGCTACAACTCAAAACGTTCGCTCGGCGACGACACCATCAATTTTGAATTCGCAGGACAAAAAACTTTGGGGGTACTGAAATGAGCAAATTAGTTGCATTCTTCTCGGCAAGCGGTTCGACGCGCAAGCTTGCCAAAAATCTGGCGGAAGTTCTCGGCGCAGACACTTACGAGATTAAACCCGCAACGACTTACACCGGTCGCGATTTGAATTGGAACGACTCAAAATCCCGTTCGTCGGTCGAAATGGCTGATATTACTTCACGTCCCGAACTCGCTGACAAAGCCGCGCAGATTGACAAGTACGACACGATTTTTCTTGGCTTCCCGATTTGGTGGTACGTCGCGCCACACATCGTCAACAGTTTCCTTGAAAGCTACGACTTCGGCGGCAAAACGATTGTGGTTTTCGCAACGTCGGGCGGCAGTGGTTTTGGCGAAACTCTCAATCAGCTCAAACCGTCCTGTGCGGACTCGGTCAAATGGATACAAGGACAAGTTTTCCGCAGTCGCGTCGACAAAACTGCTTTGACCGATTGGGTTAAGTCTCTCGCGCTCTAAAAAATTTCTCAACAAAAAAAGCCTCTCTCCACGTCGGAGGGAGGTTTTTTGATTTACAACGATTCGAGCCCCGATCGCTTGAGCTTAGCAATTTCGCTCATGATTTGTTGTGCAAAAGCGTCGAGAGCTTCTTTATCCTTCGTCGAGCCCGTGAACTTCATCGGCGTACCGTAGACGACGGCGAGGCGCGGGAATTTTTTTTCGGCGGAGAAAATTTTTTCGGTGTTGACGATAGCGGCGGGAATAATCGGAGCCTTTGACATCGCGGCGATAAGACTGACGCCAGATTCAGCCCGACCGATTTTGCCGGTCTTCGAGCGCGTACCTTCTGGGAAAATGCCGAAACATTCGCCGTCACGCAGAATTTTGAGCGCAGTTTTGATTGCAGTTTTATCAGCGGCACCGCGTTTGACGGGGAAGACATGCAGATGACGACAAACCCACGCCATAACGGGATTTTTGAAAAGTTCTTCCTTGCCCATGTAACAAACTTCGCGGTCAATGAACGTACCGAGGAAAGGCGGATCCCAGTTGCTGACGTGATTCGCCGCCAAAATGAACGCGCCGCTTGACGGAATATTTTCCGCGCCGAGGACACGCGTCCGCAGAATCAAACCGTACCAGAAACGGCAAAGAACTTTGAAAATTTTATAGAACATTATTTTGCGAGCTCCAAAATTTTCGCGACGACCTGTTCAATCGTCATGTTCGTTGAGTCGACGAGAACGGCATCATCAGCTTGAGCAAGCGGCGCAATTTCCCGTTCAGAGTCTTGTTTGTCGCGAAGAGTGATTTCATTTCGAATTTGAGCCAAGTCCGCCGCGAGTCCTTTCAATTTGAGTTCCTCAAAACGACGGCGTGCGCGTTCTTCAACCGAGGCAGTCAAAAAAATTTTCAAGTCAGCATTCGGCAAAACCTGCGTGCCGATGTCGCGACCGTCCATTATCACCGAGCCGCGAGCCGCCATTTCACGCTGAAGTTCCGTCAATTTACTGCGCACGAAACCGAGCTTTGCAACGTCCGACGCGCCGCGACTGACTTCGGGCGTACGAATATCCTTCGTGACTTCGCGACCGTCAAGATAAACGCGTGCCGACTCGTCGAGTTCGATTTTGATGTTGTCGAGCAATTCTTCGCTGACGGGCTTGCCGCTGAGCAAAACTTTCAACGCAACCGCACGATACATCGCGCCCGTGTCAATGTACGTGTAACCGAGTCGAGCCGCGCAGATTTTGGATACAGTGCTTTTGCCAGCACCCGCAGGACCGTCCACCGCAATAATTTTTTTCATGTTAAATTCTCCTTTGGCGTTTGAATTATTTATAGCACCGACGAAGGCTTTTTGCAACGTCCGCCCGACAGTTTGAGTTGTTGCGGAAAAAATTTCGTGATATAATCTGCAAAAAGTTTTCGGAAGGGCAAAAGGCTTATGGTTAAAGAGGAACAATCCGAAGGTAAGCTCGAAACGGTTTACGCGGCGATAAAGGAATTTGTCATAACGAACAAATCCTTTTTCAAACTTACGACGATTTGCGCGGCGGGCATCATTTTGAATTTAATCGGCTTGACCGCAGTGAAATATTTTGATTTGAAAGTCTACCTCGACACGATAGGCACAATTTTTATCGCGGCACTGGGCGGCTACGTGCCTGGTATCGCTGTCGGCTTTTTTACTAACATATTAGCTTCGGTTATAAATAACAGCAAAATAGAAATTTATTTCAACGAGCAAGCTTGCTTCGGCATTGTGAGCATTTTCGTTGCGGTGATGGCAGCTTTCTTCGCGAAAAGAGGCTACTACAAAAGTTTCACCAAAGTAATTTTGACGATACCGCTCACGGTCTTGGTGTCGGGTTTTTCAGGCTCGCTGATTGAAGAAATCTTGACGCCGGCTAATACATTTGATTCATGGAACGCTTTGATTCGGATTTTTATGCACTTTCAATACAGTTTCTTCAACGAGTTGCCCGATAAAAGTTTGGGAATAATTTTTACATTCTTCGCGCTGAAATTGGTGCCGCCCGCCATTCAAGAAGAATTTAAATTGCTCGGCAAAATGCAGGCACCGCTTTCCGACGAAATGCGCCGCGCCATGAACGATAATAGCAATTTTAAATTCATCTTGTCGTTGCGTACCAAAATGATTTTCAACCTCATGTCGATAACGCTGTTCGTCGCAATCATCATCTCGGTCATCAGCTACGCGATTTACCAAGACTCGGAGGTTGAAGAACGCAAGCGAATCGCTGACGGTATCGTTTCTTTGGTCGTGAGCGAACTCAATCCGAATCGCATGGACGAATTCCTTGAACTCGGTCACGCCGCAGAAGGCTACAGCGAAGTTGAACGAAATCTTTACAAAATCCGCGCCAGCAATTCCGACATAAAATTTTTGTACGTCTACAAGATTGAGCCGGACGGTTGCCACGTTATTTTTGATTTGGACACGGCGACGGTTGCGGCGTCGAGCCCAGGCGACATTGAGGATTTCGAGGAAGATTTTATGGAAAATGTGCCCGCGTTGCTTGAAGGTCGTCCAATCCCGCCAAAAGTTAACAACGGGGATTACGGCTATCTGCTCACGATTTACAAGCCGGTTTACAATCACAGCGGGCAATGCGTCTGTTATGCCGGTCTCGACTTTTCAATGGATTCAATCAACGATTACAGCAAGGCGTTCATCACCAAAGTTATCGCCGTTTTTTCGGGAGTATTGATTTTTATTTTAGTTATCGGCTTCTCATTTATCGAGAACAATATAATTTTGCCTGTCAACACAATGGCTTATTGCGCGCGAAATTTTGCTTACGACAGCGAGGCGGCGCGTTCGCAGAGTATTGAACATATGCGCAAATTGGACATCAAGACGCACGACGAAATCGAAAATCTTTACTTCGCCTTTCTGAAGACGACGTCGGACACCATGAATTATCTTGAAAATCTCAAGCTGTCGGAGGTTCGGCTCGCCGTCATGGACGCGTTGGCTCACCGCGACGTTTTGACGGGCTTGAAAAACAAAGTCGCGTACAACGAAGAACTTGCGCTCCTCAACGCCGACATTGCCGACGGTCAAGCGAACTTCACGATAATTATGATCGACGTGAACTTTTTAAAGCGCGTCAACGACACGTACGGACATGAGCGCGGCAACGAATATCTCATCAACGCCGCGAAACTTACCAGCAATGTTTTTGGAGAAGAGCGCATTTATCGTATCGGCGGCGATGAATTTGTCGTTGTGCTTGACGGCGTGGCTGTCGAACATTGCGACGAGAAAGTCAGCAAACTCCGAACCGCGATTGAAAATTTCAAGAACGATAAAAATCTTCAGCCGTGGGAAAAAGTTTCGGCGGCGGTCGGTGTTGCCTACTACGAAGCTGGAACCGACAAAACTGCTGACGAAGTTTTCAAACGCGCCGATGCTCAGATGTACGAGAACAAATTGGCAATGAAGGCTACTCGGCGTGATTAGCCTAAATTATTTTTCGTGAACCGATTGTTGGAAATGGTGTAGATGTCGCCGTTGATGTTGAACGTCGTCGCGGTGAAGTCGCTCAGAGTGATCGCGTTGGTTGTCGAACCGACTTTGAACGCGATCTCTTTTTTTGTCTTGTTGTACTTCGCGGAGAAAGTTCCCGTGATTTGGAGCAAGTCGCCGCTGTCGAAGCCGTAAATAACATCTTTGCCGTCGCCGCGATTGTAAATGAACGTGTCATCGCCGCCGCCGCCCCAAAGTGAATCGTTGCCTTTGCCGCCCGTGAACGTGTCGTTGCCGTCCGTGCCGTAAAGTTTATCGCTACCATTGCCGCCGAGAATCGTTTTGCCGCCGAAGTCCGCGCTTTGTTTGGCGAGATACCGCAACAAGATGTAACCCGCCGCGTAAGGCGAACTGCTGCTTTTGTCCGTGCTCAGAGCATTTTTGAGCGTCGACGAACTTTTTGCCAGAGTTTTTATTGTCGAACCGCGCAGGTCGTCCGTGCCGACGGTGAGTTCCGCCACGCCCTCTCTGATGAAATTCGGCAGGAGGTTGAAATTATTTATCTTCGCCGCCATGATTGCGTGCGTCAGCTCATGACCGAGCAATTTGTCGATATACGGCACGACTTTTGATTTGTTTGACTTGTCGTAGCCGCGCCCGTTCTTCTCGTCGTAAATGTCGCTGAAATATTTCATGTTGAAATTCAGCGTGAGCCTGTCAGTTTTGCCGTCATCGTTGCTGTCGAAGGTCTCTACCCACGCGAAATAATTTTTGCCGTAATCGTCGTGGAAAATGACTTCAATTTTCTTGACGGTGACATCTTTGTCGTTGAAGCTGTAGCCGTAAGATTTTTCAATGAGTTTGAGCGCGCCGTCCGCCCACCAGCTGTAAAGCCCCTGAATAATTTTCCGCTTGTCGCTTGAAAGTTTGCTTTTGGCGGGGACGATGAAGGTTAAGCCGCGTTTAGTGAAGGTCGTGCCGCGTGGGTAGGACGCTTTGCCCGACTCGTCGATAATCGTTGCCGAAGTCTTGACTTTGGAGCCACCCGCGTCGGAGCCGCTGATTGAGCCGGTATCGTCGTTGCCGAGAATTATTCCGCATTTCTCGCGCAAAAATTCAGTGACGGTCTTGGCGCGCTTGCGGTTGCTGATTAATTTGTTGATGACGCTTTGCAGGCTGTCGAATTGCGAACAGGCTTTGATTGCTTTGTTGACGGCGTTGATGCCCGAATTGGCGGCGGTGTCCAACGACTTCATGAACGCCCGAATGATTTGCAGTTGTGTTGACACGGAGATCACTTCCCGCGATTATCGTTTCTTGAATTGGTTGCCGCTGATTTGATAAGTGTCGCTGTTGACGTGGAAAGTCGTCGTCGAGCCGAAATCTGTCAACGTGATTGCTTTGGTTGTCGAGCCGACGTTGAAATAAATTTCTTTCTTGGAGATGTTGTAAGACGCGGTGAACGCGCCCGTAATCTGCAACAGGTCGCCGCTGTCGAAGCCGAAGATAACGTCTTTGCCGTCGCCGCTTGAGTAAATGAACGTGTCGGAGCCGTCGCCGCCCCAAAGCGAGTCGTTGCCCGTGCCGCCTTTCAAAAGGTCGTTGCCCGCGTCGCCGTAGAGTCTATCGTTGTCCGAACCGCCTGACAGCGTGTCGTTACCTGCGTCGCCCCAGATTGAGTCGTTGCCGCCGCCGCCGACCATCGACGCCGCGCCGCCCCAGTTGCTTATTCTGTCGTTGCCTTTCCCGCCGCTTATCGTGACGTTTGTTGTGCCCGAATTTGAAATAATCGTGTCAGCTCCCTCGCCGCCGCGAATCAAAACTTTACTGCCTTTGTTGCTGATGTAATCTTTGTCGTTGCCGCCGTCGAGTGTTACGTTTGAGCCGACAGCGGAATTGTACAACGAGTCGTTACCCGCGCCGCCGAAGATTGAAACTTTGCTTTTGAAGTTGCTGATATAATCTGCGTCGTTGCCGCCGTCAATGGTGACGGTTGCGGCGTGATTGAAGATTGAATCCGCACCTGCGCCGCCGAAGATTGAAACTTTGCTTTTGAAGTTGCTGATATAATCTGCGTCGTTGCCGCCGTCAATGGTGACGGTTGCGGCGTGATTGAAGATTGAATCCGCACCTGCGCCGCCGAAAATTGAAACGTTTGAGGCGAGGGAATCGTTGTAGATGTAATCGGCACCGCCGCCGCCGCGAATGGAAACTTTGCTGCCTTCGTTGTCGATTGTATCTTTGTCGTTGCCGCCGTCAATCGTCACGCTTGAAGCGTAATTTCTTACGGTGTCGTTGCCGCCGAGTGCTTGAATCGTCGAGCCCGAAATGAAATTGTTAATCGAGTCTTTTGCGAAAGTGCCGACGACCGATTTGTTGTATTGATGAGCTCCGCCGTTGGCGGCTTGTTTGGCAAGGTAGTGCAGAAAAATATATCCCGCCGCGTATGTCGGATCTTGCACACCGGAAATTTTTATCGTTGAGTAATCGGTTAAAGACAGAGCCTGCTTCAAGTAACTCGAATTGCCCGCCAGTGCTTTAATGCCCTTGGAATTTTCGTCATCAATGCCGACTGTCAGTTCCGCCATGCCTTCTTTGATGAAAGACGGAAGATAATCGTAATAATCGATGTTGGCTTTCATTGTTGCATGAGTCAATTCGTGAGCAACGAGCCTGTCCAAACTGTAAATCCCGTTGTCGGATTCTCCGTCCTTGCCTGTGGCTTCGCTGAAATAATTCATGCTTATGCCGATTGAAATGCCTTTTGTAGGTTTTTGTCTGCCAAATGCATTCCAATCGTCCGCATAATAAGTCAGCCCCGAATATGACGTATTTTTGTCGAAGGCAATGTAAAGCGTTTTCGTTGCGGCGGAGGATTTTGTCGTAAAGCTGAAATTGTCGCCGTAAGATTCGGCAATGAGATTGAGCCCGCTCTTCACCCAGTAGCTTTTGAGACTTCGCCAAATGTATCGTTCTTGCTTCGAGAGACTGCCGAAACTTCTGCTGACGGTTGCAGTTCCTTTGTCTTGACCGAGCTTGACTGTCAGCCCGTTGACCGTAAAAGAATTTTTATCAAATTTTTCGTCAAGCGCGCCGCTTTCGGGGACGATTGATTTTGCGGTTTTAGTTGTAGAGCCGCCCGCGTCGGAGCCCGTGATTGCGCCCGTGTCGGTGTTGTCGAGGTTGATGCCGCAATATTTTTTCAAAAAAGTATTGGCGTTGCCCGCCTTCTTTTGGTCAGCGAGCATTTGGTCAATAACTTTTTGCACGCCGCCGAAATTTGAACAAGCCTTTATCGCCGTGTCGAGAAGTTTTGTCGAGAAAGCTTTATCGGTGCTGAAATTGCTCCGCTTGAGCGTATGCACGTCCAAAGCTTTCATAAATGCCTTTATGACACCTTTTTGCGTCGCCATAAAATCATCTCCCCGCGAAAATTTTTGTTCGATTATACAATGATTGCATAAATTTTGCAAAAAAATCTGCCGAGCAATTCGGAACGCGCTCGCGGTTGCTTGATTATCGGCGCGGTATTATAATTCGCGGCGGGAGGTGCTTATATGGAGCTGACACGCGATCAACAGGCGGCAGTCAACAGCCGCAGCGAAAATCTTTTATTGGCGGCGGCGGCGGGTGCCGGCAAAACTCGCACGCTGGTAGAACGCGTCATCAATCTGCTTGAAAATCGTGACTGTGAAGTCGACAAACTGCTCATCATGACCTTCACCAACGCTGCCGCGCAGGAAATGCGTTCGCGAATTCAAGCCGCGCTCATGCAACGTTTGGAGTCCGAACTCGACACCGACAATCAAAATTATCTTGAACGGCAAGTCATTTTGCTCAGCGGCGCACAAATTTCAACGTTCGATTCGTTCTGCCAATCGGTTTTGCGCAGAAATTTTTCGCGTATCGATCTCGACCCGAAATTCCGAAAGGGCGACGAAAACGAACTTGCCATACTCAAGCGCGAAGTTCTTGAGGATTTGTTTGAGGAGAACTACCGCGACGGTGGCGACGCCTTTAAAAATTTCACGGACGAATTCGGTGGCAATGTGCGCGGCGACGACCAAATTCACGCGATGATTCTCAAGTTGCACAGCTTTTCGCTGAGCATGCCGTATCCCGACACATGGCTTGATTCGCTCGCTGAACCGTACGATTTGCCCGCGAACGCCCGACTTGCTGACACGAATTGGTTTAAGTTCATCAAGCCGCAAATCGACGCGACGCTTGAAAAAATTTTTGCCGATTGCCACGAAGCTCAACGACTTGCCGACGTCAACAAAATCACCGTCAAAGTTTTAGCTGACGACGACGCCCAACTCGACACGCTGAAAATTTCACTCGACGATTGGGACGCGCTCTACAAAAAAATTTCGGCGATTAAGTTCGGCACCTGTCGTTTCGGCAAATGCGACCCCGACATCAAAGAAAAAATTTCATCACTGCGCGGCGGCTATAAGGATATGTTGCTTGAACTGCACAAAAAATTTTTCCTTGCCGACGAAAATAAAATGCTCGCCGATATTCGTGAGCTTGTTGCCCCGATTCGTGAACTCGTGCGCGTGACGAAGGATTTTGCTAAAAAATTTTCCGCCGCCAAACGTGAACACGGAATCATCGACTTCAGCGATATGGAACACCTTGCGCTGAAAATTTTCGACGCAGCCCCCGAAGTCGTCGACGCTTACCGCAACCGTTTCAAATTCATTATGGTCGACGAGTACCAGGATACGAACGGCGTGCAGGAGGCGATTGTGCAGAAAATTTCTCGCGGCGACAATCTCTTTTTCGTCGGCGACGTGAAGCAATCGATTTATCGTTTCCGACTCGTCGACTCCGCCAATTTCAAGGACAAGATGGCAAGCGACGCTTACCGCTCAATCAATCTGTCGCAGAATTTCCGTAGCAGGGAGAATATTATTGACGCGGTCAACGAAATTTTTTCACGGCTGATGAATCTTCGTGCGACTGAAATTGATTACAATGACGCCGCGCAGTTGAAATTCTCCGCCGATTACTTGAGCGGTGAAAATTATTTCGACGAACGCCCCGAACTTTATTTTGTTCTCAAGGACGGTGCTGGCGACGGCAACGGCAACGTCGACGACAAAGACATTGCAATCGAAATGCGTTTCATTGCCGAAAAAATTCACGGGCTGATTGCGGCGGGCAAACTCGTTCGTGACGGCGAAGAATATCGCCCCGTGGCATTCAGAGACATCGTTATTCTGCACCGCTCGCCGAAAACGTCCGCCTTTGAAATTCTCGACACGCTTAAAAAATTCGGTGTGCCGGCTTACGTGCCCGACGAAGAAAATTATTTCAAGGCGACGGAAGTTCAAATCGTCATCGACCTATTGAGCCTGCTCGACAACGCACGACAAGACATTCCGCTTGCCGCAGTGATGTTAAGTCCGATTGGCGGTTTCAGCGCGGAAGAACTTGCCGAATTGCGAATTGCGACGCCTGACGAAGATTTTTATACGGCTGTGGAACGCGGCTCCGACAAGTGCCAAAAATTTTTGACGCGGCTCAATCGTTGGCGCGACGTTGCCAGACAACTTAGCGTGCCCGAACTTTTGAGCAATCTTTATCGCGAAACGGGTTATTATGATTCCGTCGGCAGGGAAGAACGCGGCTCTCTCCGTCAAGCAAATCTGCGCATACTCATCGACCGTGCCGCCGCCTTTGAATCGACAAATGCTCGCGGGCTGTCGCGGTTCGTTGAGTTCTTGAAGAAAATTCGCGACCTCGGCAACGACATGAGCACCGCAACTACTCTCGGCGAAAACGAAAACGTCGTGCGCGTCGTCACAATCCACAAAAGCAAAGGTCTGGAATATCCCGTTGTGTTCGTCGCGGGTCTCGGCAAAGGTTTCAACAACGAGGAGTATGCTCGCGCGAAAATTTTCCTTCATCGCGACTTCGGCATTGGTGCACATCGAACGCCGCCAAATTCTCAGCTCAAAGTCAAGACGTTAGCGACGCAAGCAGTTGCTGAGAAAATCAAGCAGGAATCGTTAGCGGAAGAACTGCGGATTTTGTACGTGGCATTGACGCGGGCTAAAGAAAAATTATTTTTAATCGGCACGGTCACTCCAAAAAAATTCAATGACACGGTACAAATCGACAAGCCGACGGACTTCGACCTTTTGTCGGTGAGCAAGTTCACGGATTGGTTGTTGCCGATAAAAGACGCGCTCGCCCCCGTCATCGACACGCAAACCGTCCTGCAATCGGAAATACTTAAACTTGCAGAACACCCGCTCGACGCCGCGCAGGAAAAAATTTCTGAGCCGCCCGAAAAACTTTCGTCAACGCTACTCGTCAACATTCCCGCGAAATTATCAGTCACTGAACTCAAACGCCGCGAATTAATTAGGAATGAGGAATTAGAAATTAGGAATGAGCAAACTTTTTTAATTCCAAATTCCAAATTCCAAATTCCTAATTGGCACCGCCCGTCATTCATGCAGACGAAAAAAATTTCTGGCGCAGAATTCGGAACGCTAATGCACCGCGTCATGCAAAGTTTGAACTTGAGCGGCGATTTGTCGAAGTCTGGAATTGTCGCGCAGGTTGAAGAACTTGCTCGCCGCGAAATCATTCCGCCCGAACACGTCAAACTTGTCCGCGCAGATAAAATTGCCGCATTCTTCGCCAGTGCTCTCGGTCAACGATTGATTGCCGCGCAGGAATATCATCGCGAATTGCCGTTCAGCCGACTGATTGACGCGCAGAAATTTTTCAACGCCGACGAGAAAATTTTTGTCCAGGGCATTATTGATTTGCTGTTCAAAGACGCGGCAGGGAATTGGATTTTGTTGGACTACAAGACTGACCACGACGCACCCGATATTGCTGAACGGTATCGCATGCAAATTGAGCTGTACACTCAGGCGGTTGAGGCTCTGCTGAAAATCACCGTCGCCGAAAAATATTTGTACCTGTTAGGCGGCGGCAAACTCATAAAGATGTAGGAGGTTTCAACATGATTAAAGTTTTGGTTAACGGCGCACTCGGTCGCATGGGACGCACGGTCGTCGCCGCCGTCAACGCTGATGACGAACTCGAATTGGTCGGTGCTGTCGACGCCTTCGACGGTGAAATTGACGGCTTGAAGGTCGAAACGAACCTTGACGCCGCGTTGAAAAAATTCGCTCCAGACGTTATGGTTGACTTCACGCGCCCGAATGTCGTCTTCGACAACGTGATGACTGCGCTCGCCAACAAAGTTTCGCCCGTAGTCGGTACAACAGGTTTAAGCGACGACGCTAAAGAAAAAATCCGTGAGCTCGCCGAAAAAAATCAAACGCCCGCATTCATCGCGCCGAACTTCGCATTGGGTGCCGTGCTCATGATGTTAATCGCGCAGAAAGTTGCAAAGTACATGCCTGACGTTGAAATCATCGAACTGCACCACGATAAAAAACTCGACGCGCCGAGCGGTACCGCCGAATTGACTGCCAAAATGATTTCCGAAGTTCGCACGCCGCACAGTCAAGGTCACCCCGACGAAGTTGAACGATTGCCGCACGTTCGCGGAGCCGAAGTCGACGGCATAAGGATTCACAGCGTCAGATTGCCTGGTTACGTTGCTCATCAGGAAGTCATTTTCGGCGGACTTGGTCAGACGCTCACAATCCGCCACGATTCAACGGGCAGAGATTCTTTTATGCCTGGCGTCGTGCTAGCCTGCAAGAAAGTTCGCGCTCTCAAAGGCTTGACGGTCGGTTTGGATAAGCTGTTGGATTGAATTCGCCAAACGATTACTACCGTCCCCTGCAACGGAGGTGTTCGCAATGAAAAAATTTTTGACGGCATTCGCGTTCGTGATGAGCGTGGCGTTGATGCAAGCGTCGACAGTGCACGCCGCAGATTACTACGTCGGAACATCGAACGTGACCGGCATGAAGTGCTATCTAATGACTCACACAATTTACGAACTCCGCCACTACTCTGACGGCGGGCGATTTTCTGCGCGGCTGAAGATGGTCGGCAAGAATGTTCAATATCTAGACTACGAATTTGACATTGGCACGTCGGGGCACATGTTCAGAAATTCGGCGGGCTATTCGGGCACGGTCACGCCGCAAGGTACGCCGATTGAGTGGAATATGTGCAAGTACATCATCGAAAATCATTTGAAGTTGTGATCTGTTGACGACAACAAAAATCCCCGACAGTAGAAAACTATCGGGGAAATTTTTTTGTCGAAGCAACGTGACGCAAGCGTGACGGCAACGTGACGTTGCATCCAGCGGTCGCGCCGTAAAGTTGTGACCTGTCGAAGTCAATCGCCGCGCAAGCGTGACGGCAACGTGACGTTGCATCCAGCGGTCGCGCCGTAAAGTTGTGACCTGTCGAAGTCAATCGCCGCGCAAGCGTGACGGCAACGTGACGTTGCATCCAGCGGTCGCGCCGTAAAGTTATGACCTGTCGAAGTCAATCGCCGCGTTCCAACTGTTTAAGCGTTGGAAAAATAACCGTCACTGCCAGAGTTTACTGACGCGCCTTAGTTATCTTCGTAGACGTAGCGCAGTGCGTTCAAATTGTCCGTGTTCAAATCTTTGTGGCAGACGCAACCTTTTGAGTTAAGCTCCATAGTTTGGCGATTGGCGGCGGAATATTTTTTCCAATGCGGAATTAATTCGTTGTTAGGATTGCCCGTCGCCGCAAAAGCTGTCCACGATGCTTGAATCTGCTTAACAAAATCCTGCGCAAGATTCGGAGCATATTTTCTGTCAGGCAGATTGAACATGTACGCCAAATCAATGCCGTGATACGCACGAATAATTTCAATCGGTGACTGCTCGCTGAACAAATAGTAGTACACGTCATTGAACTTCGATTGATATTCCGCCGCAACTTCCTGCCCGACGCGCCAATCCACATTATTTGCAAAAGTGATGTAATTTTCTTCGGTGTCAGGGCGATTGCCAAGCCATTTGCGATAAGCTTCCTCAGGCGTGTCCGTGCCATTGTATTTCGCCAAGACAAATCGAGAATTTGCGCGGAGGATGTCGAAAAATCTAGGACTCGTGAACAACAGCCAAAAACACCATTCGTCGGAAGCCGTGCCTGTCAAAAATTTAATGTCGCGCGCATAGCCGTCTTTGAGTGCTTTGAACGGATCACGCGGAATAAATTTCCCGTCGCAAGTCGGCATATAATTCAAGAGTGACGTGTTAGGATTGAGCCCGTTAACTTTTTCGTAAATGTTCAAGATTTCGGCGGAAGATTTTTTCACGAGGTCGCCAACCGTCTTTGCGCCGCTCATTTCCATAAAAATTTCTGCAACTTTGGCGGATTCTTCAGGCGTGTTGTGAAGCCCCAAATGTCCCGATTGCGGAATTGCTTTGCCGAAAAGATTTTTGGCGGCAGGTGTGATTGTCAGCAACATAACCGAAGTTGAGCCGGCACTTTGCCCGAAAATCGTCACGTTATCGGGATTGCCGCCGAATTCGGAGATATTTTCTTTAACCCAGCGCAACGCCGCGACTTGGTCTTTTATGCCGAGATAGCCGCTGTCCGCGAAGTCAGAATCAATGCTTGCGAGATTCAGAAAGCCGAAGGCGTTGAGTCGATAATTAATCGTGACGAGCACGACATCATTTGCCGCCGCAAAATTACTTCCGTGATAGCGAACATCACTTGAGCCGCCAGTTTGGAAGCCGCCGCCAGGAATATAAACCATGACGGGCAAATTTTTTTTGGAGCCGCGTCGCCAAATGTTGAGCGTCAGACAATCTTCGCTTTGCGGTCTCGTGGAGGAAGTTTCTCTATCGTCGACAGTTTGCATCGCCGAGAAGCCGAATTTTTTTGCGTCGAAAGTTTTATCTGACGGTTTCAGCGGTTGAGGAGCTTGCCAACGCAGTTGTCCGACGGGCGGTTGAGCATACGGAATACCGAGCCACGTTTTCACGCCGTTTTCGTCGATAAAGCCGCTGAACGCGCCGTAACGAGTTTTGACAATGCAATCGCTTGCCGCAAAAACTTTTTCGTCAGGAAAAAGACCAGTTGCATTGACCGCAACGAAACTCATCGCCGCGGCTTTTATAAAATCTCTGCGTGTTAAATCGTCAAACATAATTCCGCCTCCGCTTTTACATGTAGTCGATTGAAGACTTTTGTTTCTCCTGTTTCATGAAACCGAGTTTCTTCGCGACGTATTCGGTGATGACGAACAATACGGGAATTACAAATACGCCGAGCATTGTTGCAAAGAGCATGCCGCCGACAACCGCAACGCCCATACCGTTACGCGCCGCAGAACCTGCACCCGACGCCATTGCCAACGGCAAGCACCCGATGATAAACGCGAACGAAGTCATCAGAATCGGGCGGAGACGCAAGCCGGCCGCTTCCAACGCAGCTTTAATCGGTGGCATTCCGCGGTCGACACGAACTTTTGCGAACTCAACGATAAGAATTGCATTCTTCGCCGCCAAGCCGATTATCATGATGATTCCGATTTGCATGTAGACGCTGTCTTGAAGTCCCGCGTTCTTGTGACCGAACATCGCCTCAACGAACGCCAGGAAATATTCTGAGAAGACTGCGCCGAAAATTCCCGTCGGAACGCTCAACAAAACTGCGAACGGCACGCTCCAACTTTCATACAGCGCGGCGAGCATTAAGAATACGAACACCAACGCCAACGCTAAGACTTGTCCCGTGGAACTTGCGGCTTTCTTTTCTTCGCGAGATTGTCCAGACCATTCGATATTGAATCCGACGCCAGCTTCCGCGTTGACGATTTCTTCAATGGCAGCCATCGCTTGACCTGACGAGTAACCTTGACCCGCGTTGCCTTGAATCGTCACTGCACGAGCCGCGTTGAATCGAGAAATTTGCGTGGGACCTGTGCTGTAATGCGGCGTAATCAGCGAGCTCAACGGAACCATTTGACCGCCAGAACCTTTGACGAAGACGAACCGCGCACAATCAGCTTCCGTGCGGTAGAGAACGTCGGATTGGAGCATAACTTTATACGTGCGCCCGAACTTGTTGAAGTCGTTGACCTGCATACCGCCGAAATTGACTTGCAACGCCGTGAACACGTCAGACAAATTCACACCGAGCAATTTGACTTTCTCGCGGTCAATCTGATACTCAACGGTCGGTGTGGCAATGTTAAAGGTCGTGCGGACGCCTTGCATTTCGGGACGCTGATTAGCCTTCGCGACGATACGCTGAGTAATCTCGTTGAGCTCAACGTCAGTGTGACCTGCCATATCTTGAAGTTGCAGAGACCAACCGCCGACGTTGCCGAGACCTGGTAGCGCAGGCGGATTGAACGCGATAACTTGAGCTTCGGGAACTGTCATTGCGCCGAGACGGAACATCGTGCCGATACACGCGTTAACGGACGCTTCGGGACCGCGCTTATCCCACGAATCCAGACCACAGACGATTATGCCCGCGCTCGGTTTGGAGCCGAACGACAGAATATCAAAGCCCGTAATCATCATGCAGGATTTCAAGCCGGGCATTTCCTTTAGAACCGCGCCGCCGAGTTTGTCAATCGTCTCGACAGTGTGATTCATCGAAGTTCCTTCAGGCAAGCTTATCGACGTGAAGAAGTAGCCTTGGTCTTCTTCGGGAACAAACGTCGACGGGAGATTTTTATAAATTATCCACGCGCCGCCCACGACAATCAGTAAGAAGATTACCACGAGCTGTGAACGCTTAATAAACGTCGCGACAATGTTGACGTAGCCGTTCTTCGTGCGGTCGAACCAGTTGTTGAAGCCGTTAAAGAATTTGTCGAAGATACCTTGTTTCTTGTTAGGATCTTTCGGCTTGAGAATCATAGCGCAAAGTGCGGGCGTCAAAGTCAACGCGACGAATGCCGATAACGCCATTGAGATTGCGATTGTCAGCGCGAATTGCCTATACAAAACGCCCATCATGCCGCCGAGAAATGCTACGGGCACGAACACTGCTGCCAATACAAACGCTATCGCCACGACGGGACCTTGAACTTCGTCCATTGCGCGTTCAGTTGCGTCGACGGGCGATAATCCTTCTTCCATGTGGTGTTCAACGTTCTCGATAACAACAATCGCGTCGTCGACGACCAGACCGATTGCCAAAACCATTGCGAACAATGTCAGCGTGTTGATTGAGAAGTCGAGGACGATAAACGCCGCGAACGTTCCGATTAGCGAAACGGGCACCGCCAACAACGGAATCAACGTTGCGCGCCAACTTTGCAGGAAGAGGAAAATAACGAACACGACGAGGAGCAACGCCTCAACGAACGTGTGCGCGACTTCGTTAATCGACGCGCGAATATAATCTGTGCTGTCGAAAATTTCGCTGATAAAGAGATTCGGCGGCAAGTTCGGTCTTTGGCGTTCGATAATGTCTTGAACTGCGCGGACAGTCGTCATGGCGTTTGCGTCACTGGTGAGCTGAATACCGAAACCGACCGAAGGATAACCGTTGAACTTCGCGATGATATTGTTCATGCGCGGACCCGATTCGATTCGCGCAACGTCTTTCATGTAAACAAAAGTTCCGTCACTGCGGCTTTTCAAAATGATGTTGCCGAATTCTTCAATTTCAGTCAGACGCCCTTGAACTTTGCCGGTGAATTGTTTTTCTTGACCGTTGGCGAGCGGCATTGAACCGATTGTGCCTGCGGCGGCTTGAAGATTCTGTTCGTTGATAGCGTTGGCAACTTCCGCAATCGTCAAATCAAGTTCGGCGAGTTTGTCGGGATTGAGCCAAATGCGCATTGAATAATCGGAGCCGAAAATTTGCACGTCACCGACGCCGTCAACGCGTTTAATCTCGTCCATCAAATAAATATCGGAGTAGTTCTTCATGAAGGCGCGGTCGTATTCGCCGGTCGGAGAGTACATCGCCAAGAACAACGCCATTTCGTTTGACGCCTTGCGAGTCGTTACACCGACGCGTTGAACGTCCGTGGGCAAGCTTGCGTTCGCGATTGCAACGTTGTTTTGAACTTTAACGCTGTCCATGTCGCCGTCCGTGCCGACGTTGAAGACGACGCTCAAGCTGTAACGCCCCGTGTCGTCTGAGTTGGAGCTCATGTAGTCCATACCGTCGGTACCGTTGACTTGCTGTTCAATGACCTGGGCAATGGTCTCGTTGACGACGCCGGCATTCGCGCCCGTGTACGTTGTGCTGACGGAAATTGTCGGCGGGGAAATTTTCGGATACTGCGCGATAGGAAGTTGGATTGCCGCCAAAATTCCGACGAGCGTAATTATCAGCGCAATGACTATCGCGAAGATCGGTCGGTGAATAAAAAACTTTGCCATAAGCGGTGTCTCCCATCAGTTAGTAGCTATCAGCTTTCAGCTTCCAGCTTTCAGCGATTGGTTTTGCTGACAGCTATCGTTAGGTGTTAGGTGTCAGCCAAAATAAATTTTTTTGTCGAGCATATTTTCCATGCGCGCAAGAGTCGTCGTCGCCGCAACGTCGCCCGTCACATTGAAAACCGTTACGATTCTGTCGCAGATTGCGCCGAGACAGAACAACAGCCCTGCAATTTCATTAGAGGGCACGCCGAATGTCGACGTAATGGATAGAATGACAATCACAGCGGCATTGGGCATTGCGGGTGCTCCCACGCTTAACGAAAAGGTCATCGCGAAAATTATCAGCAACGTGTTCAAATCGATTTCGACGCCGTACATCTTAAGGAACATTATCACGATAAGAGGCATGTAAATGCAACCGCCGTCCATGTTGACGGTCGCGCCAATCGGTATCGAGAACGAAGAAATTTTCGGCGAAACGCCCAATCTCTTTGTGCACAAATCCATTGTGAACGGCATTGTGACGGCACTGCTACTTGTTGCGAACGGCACAGCCCACAGCGTCGGAATTTTTTTCAGGAACGGCAACGGCGAAATTTTTCCGAGCAACAAAATTATCGTCATGTACATGCAGAACAGTCCAACGCAACCGATTAACTGCCCCGTGATTAATTTGCCCATCATCAACACGACATCAACGCTCATGCCAACGACGAGATTCACCATCGCGACGAAGGCAATCAGCGGCACGAAGACGATTATCCAGCTGACGACCTTCAAGAAAAATTCGTTGCAGTTGCTCACGAACTCTTGTAGGAGCGCAACTTTATCGCCCAACGTATTCAGACACATTCCGAAAAGCACCGCAAGGAAAATTATCTGCAACATGTCGCCGTTGACGACGGGGCTGACCAAATTCGCGGGAATTATGTCGACGATAAATTTGACCAAAGAAAATTCGTAGGTGCTGATTTCGCCGCCGTCGAGATTGACGCTCCCGATTTTCGGCACGTCGCCGCTGAAAATAATCTGCGAAGTTGTCAGACCGATAATCGACGCAATCGCCGTTGTGCCGAGGTACAAGCACATCAACTTCGAACCGATTCTGCCTACGCCCGAACCTGCACCCACACTCGTGACGCCGCTGATGACGCTGAAAAAAATTACTGGCGCGATAACCATTCGCAGGGCGTTCATGAACATCGTTTCAATCGGATTGAAAATCGTTTCGTTGATGACGGAAAAAGTTTCGGGCGATAATGCTGATTTCATGACGAAGCCGCAGACGATTCCAGCGAACATTCCCGTCAACAAAAGCCAAAGTTGCCGATTGCTCTCGCCGCAGACGTTTATCGTGACGATGTTGTGATTCTGTTTGCGGAGCCAATTCAGTCGCTGACGATTCGCCTTAAGAATCATCACGCTGAAATAGTCTTCGTCGTCCTCGTTGAGTTCGGTGACTTCGACAAGCGGATTGTACGGAATGCTTTCGGCGTCCATTTGGATTTGAATTGCACCGAAAAATTTTCTGACGACTTTAACTTTAACTTGCTCGGCGTGACCGTAATTGACCATGCGCATGAATAATTCTTCGACAAGGAGTTGAGTGCGCAGAATATCTTTTTCCTTGACTTTCAGCGAAGAGAGTTTTTGCTCAAGCTCCGTCTGCATGTTGGAAAAATTTTCTGTGGTCAACAAAAGCGTATTTGATTTCAACCGTATTACTCCTCAAGTCGATAAATTATTTGCCGCCGCGCAGATTGTCGGGTGCGTTGGGATTGGTGTTAGGCGCGTCGAGACCTGCGTCCGCGTTGTAAGTGCTCGTGACGTTCGTGAGCGTGAAGCCCATTTCGCCCGCCGTGACGGTTTTAACGTCAAGGTCAATGCCTTCGCGCAGATTCGTCAAGCCTTCGACAATAACGGTGTCGTTCGTGGTAAGTCCCTTTGTGACGACGAAATAACTTCCGACTTGGTCGCCGAGCTCAACGGTGCGTGCCTCGGATTTGTTTTCGTTGCCGACAACCATTACGAACGATTTGCCCAATAATTGCTGAACGGCGCGTTGCGGAACTAACGTTGCGTTGGGAATGACTTCGCCTGTAAGTTTGACGCGAGCAAACATACCAGGCATTAAAAGTTCGCTGGGATTCGGGAAGATTGCTTTCATGATGAGCGAGCCGGTATTGTTGGCAAGTTCGCGGTCGACTTCGACGATTTGCCCGCTGAAAGGATATTCTTTGCCGTCAGCAAGCGTTATCGTCACGTTAATCGGGTTGTGCTCGGATTGCATGTTCTGAACCGTCATGAAGTGCAGGTAATCCGATTCGCTGATTGAAAATTGCACGAAGATTGGATTCGGTGTGCCGAGTGTGACGAGCGTTGTTTGTCCCGCAGAAACGAAAGTACCGACTGCCACATCATCGACGCCGAGTTTGCCGCTCATTGGCGCGTAAATTTTTGTGTCCTCAAGATTTTCCTGTGCTGTTCGGAGCGCGGCTTGATAAGCGTAAATCGACGCCTCGTTTGCCGCACACGCCGCTTCATCTGCGCGGACTTTGGCAGCTTGAGTCGAAACGGTCTGTTCGGAGATGGCGGCCTCCTCGAACAATTTTTCATTGCGTTTAAGGTCAATCAAATCGTTGTTGTAAGTCGCGACGGACTGTTGAAGAACCGCCTCGGCTCTGGCAAGATCTGCCTGCGCCTGAAGAACTGCGGAATTGTATTGGCGCGAATCAATGCGATATAAAAGCTGTCCTGCTTCAACGTATTGCCCGCCGACGATATATTTCTCGACGACGTTGCCTGAAACTTTTGATTGAACTTTGACTTCGTCCGTGCCGACCAAATGACCTGCATATTCGCTGGCAAGCGGCGTGTCGCGTCGGATAACTTTCATGGCTTTGACTTGAGCTTTTTGAACCATGGCTTGCTGATTTGGCTTGTCGCCGCCGCAACCGCCGAACATTATCGAAGACGCGGCGAAAAATGCCGCCATTGCCGTCAATTTGGCTTTCGATAAAACCACTTCGACCCCTCCCGTTTTTTGAAGATTATGGAAGAATTTTAAGGTTTAAGCGTCGAATTGTCAATTTGAACTTGCGGCAAGCTTGCGCTATAATGCGGGCTAATAGGGGTTAATAAATTAAATCTAGTTTTAAATTTTATTGATTTACTTTTTCTTTGCGTGTCCAAAGAAAAAGTAACAAAAAGAAAAGACACCTCGCGGGGGCGGCTCAGTTCAGACGAATCCAACGTTGAGACTACCCGTAGCTCGTGGTTCCGGCAAAACGTCCTTTCCGTGGACGTGTTGCCGGCGGCCGTCATCCATGACGGCCTCAACTACTCGAAATGTTTTTGCTAACAGAAATTAACTCAAGGAGGAGATTGACTTGAAAACTTGCACAGTACAGACCGTCGCCGATGCCGTCAATCGATTGGCACCGAACCGTTTGGCGGAAGAATGGGACAACCCTGGACTTTTAATTGGCTCGCCGACCGCCACGGTTAAAAAAATTTTCGTTTGCCTCGACGTGCTTGATGACACCATCACGCGGGCGATTGACAGTAACGCTCAGCTTATCGTCGCACATCACCCGATAATTTTCCGCGCAATAAAAAATGTCCGCTACGACCTGCCTCACGGACAAAAAATTTCTCGGCTCATCAAAAATGATTTGGCTGTCTTCGCGGCGCACACGAACCTTGACAGCGCAATCGGCGGCGTTAACGACGTTTTAGCGAAAAAAATCGGGCTCGTTGATGTAAAGATGTTCGGCGACGAAGAAATTTCTTTGGGACGTATCGGCACGCTTGAAACTCCGATGACTGCCGCTGAATTCGCTCATCACGTGAAGACTGCACTAAACGCTGACAATGTTCGGCTCGTCGACGCGGGCGACTTCCCGATAAGCAAAGTCGGTTTGTGTAGCGGTGCGGGCGCGGAATTCATCAGCAAGGCGAAATTTTTCGGAGCGCAGGCTTTTGTGACGGGCGACGTTAAATATCACGATGCTCAATCGGCTGTCGAGAGCGGGATTCACGTTGTCGACGCGGGACATTTCGCCACGGAATTTCCGATTGTTCACGAGCTGGCGAATTATCTGCGCGGGGAGCTTGAGCGATTCGACGTTGAGATTATCGAAGACATTGACGCCAAAGATTTTTTCAAGACGATTTGAGACGCGGCGACACGTTAAAAAAGCCTTGACTTAAAGTCAACTTGAAATGCTAAACTTGCGGCGCAGAATTTTTGGTCGGAGGCGTTGATTCATGACAATAGGCGAAGTCAGTGAGAAATTCGACATAACGACGGACACGCTCAGATATTATGAACGTATCGGTTTGATTCCACCTGTGCCGCGCAAGAAAAACGGTATTCGCGATTACGACGAGACTGCGTGCGGTTGGGTCTCCTTTATAAAGTGCATGAGAAGTGCCGGCGTGCAAATCGAAGCTTTGACGGAATACGTTGCGCTTATGCAGTCGAATACCGGTTTGGCACGACGCAAAAATATTTTAATCGAACAGCGTGCGCGACTTCAAAAGCAAGCTGAACATTTGCGCACGACGATTGAACGACTCGATTACAAAATTGAACACTACGAAGAATTGCTGTCGAATAAAACTTTTTGACTGATACAGCCCTCTGCTGATTGCGGGGGGCAATTTTATTTGTGCGAACGTCGCGGCTCACTCCGTTGTTGCAGTTTCGTTTCGCGTAGCTTATAATCACAACAATATTTAAATCGAGTTGTTGAAGCCGAAACTATCAAGTGACGAGGGATTTTTTCGACTGACGAGGCGGCAACGTGACGTTGCATCCAATGGTCGCGCCGTAACGTTGTGACTTGTCGAAGTCAATCGCCGCGTTCGAGCGTTACACAGCGCTGGAAAAAGAACCGTCACTTTAAGGAGCAGATGCCTTGAAGTGGATTAATCATCAGATTGTCACGGGCTTTATCGTGTGCACCGCAACAAATGACGCGCTGTTTACGGCGTCGAGTATCATGGGCGCAGTCTTGCCCGACAGAGTCGAAGGTTCACCGCCAAAAGAAAGCTCAGCTTATTGGAAGTGGCGCAAGAAACATCGCACGTGGTCGCATTACCCGCCAATTTACCTGGCATTAATCGCCGCCGCGCAGTACGCCAAAAATTTCTACGCCGAACCAACGCTTGACTTCATACTGAACTTGCTGACTTACGCGCTGGTCGGTGCACTGCTCCACATCGCTGAAGACGGTCTTTGCGGCAAAGTTCCAATCTTCACGCCACACGGCAAACACGGGCTCAAGCTCTTCAAGGTCGGCACGTGGCAAGAATATTTTTTCGCCGCGCTGATTATCGCAATCTGCCTGTTCATTCGATTCGGAGACATTGACTTGCTTAGGAGTTACTTGCCGTGATAAAGAAATTTTTTACGTTCACAATCCTCGCCGCGCTGATGACGTTCTTCGCAATATTCATCATGTACGTTGCCGAGAAAACCGACGTGCTCCAACTCAACGGGCGCGAACTCGACGTGACTTTTACGCAATCGGGCGACGACACGTTGATGAGCTGGCAACCGTTGCCATATCCCTGCGTCTACAAAATCACGACTGTCAGCCGCACAACAGGACTTGTCGAAGATTCGCCGCCGTATCATATTTTCAAAGAGGACGAGACGCGTTCAGCAAGCTATATCGTGCCGCGTGCGCCGATTCAAACTTACTACTACATCACTGCCTGCGGACTCTTCGGCGAAATTTTCCGCGCGGATAAAGTTTACGCCAATCCGAATTTCCCGACGCCGCCGTCGCCCGTGAGCATTTATCATTACGACGCAGACAATCCCGCAAGTTTGATGCCGTTCCTCGTGTGGCACACCGTCCCGAACGCCGTTTGCTACGAGATTGAAATTTTGGACGCACAGCCCGAAGTCGAAGGCGGTACCGAATTTTCGCCGGCTCATCAGCTCTTCACCACGCGGAAAATTTACACCAACGGTTATCAAGCTGACCTGCGACCGTACAAAGACAAAGCGGAAATTTGGTGGCGAGCGCGTGCTCTCGGATTGCACCTTGAACCAATCGGCGAATTTTGTCGTGCGGAAAAAATTATCGTCGACGAATCAAAGCCCATGCCGAATTGCCCGCTGATTAACAATTTCGATTTGATGGACTATCTGCCGCAACCGATTTATCATGTCTTCGATTGGATACCGCTCAACAGTGCCGTAAAATACGAAGTCGAAATGCTGACACATCCGCCCGCAGTCGAAAATGATACCGAGCCGAGCGAAGACAGCGTTTGGCGCATGAAAAGCGAAGACGTTGCCAGTTGCTACGACGAATACGGCAGACCTTATGCCGGCGCGTATTATTGGCGTGTGCGAGCCTTGGACGATGATGACAAGACAATCGGCACTTGGTCGAACAGCGAAAAATTTATCGTCGAGGATTACACGGGCGGCGTTGACGTGGCGGTTTTCGGCGACAGTATCAGTCACGGCGGCGGCGCATTGAGCTATTCTCCGCGTGCTTTGCAATATAGTTATGAAACGTACATTGACTTCCCCGTCGTCAATCTTAGTCGAAGCGGCGACACTGCTCACACGACACTTGAACGTTTCGAGCATGACGTTTTGCCGCTCAAGCCGAAGAATTTAATCATCTCAACCGGTGCGAACTGTCTGCGCGACGCCCGCATTTCCGCCGAAGACGTTATCGCCGACCTTGACGCAATCAACAAACTTTGCTTGAAGAACAACATCAAACCGATTTTCTTGACGCTCATGCCGCTCAATCCCGACAACTTGCAACAAGCTTTTCGCACGCAAACAGATCCCGATTGGCACGACAAACTTCAGCAGATTAACGAGTTCATTAGGCGGCAGGAATTTGTTGTCGACTTGGAGCCGTACTTTTACGACAAGCAAGGCACAATGGACGTTACGCTTTCCGTTGACGGTCTGCATCCCGACATTCGCGGCAAAATGTTAATCGGCGAGCTCATCAGCAAACGGTTTAAAGAATTAGGAATTTGGAATTTGGAATTGTAACCTATAAGCTATAAGCTAAATCAAGGCGTCGAAAATATTTCTTGCAATTTGAATTTCGCTGTGATAAACTCCTATAGCTTTGAAAATTTTTAAGAGGAGGTGCTCCACTTGCCTAACATTAAATCTTCGATTAAAAGCATGAAGGTTGACGCCAAACGCCGCGCTCGCAACATCTTCGAGAAAACGCGCATGAAAAAGGCTCAAAAACTCGTGCTTGCGGCTATTGCGGCGGGTGATGCGGCTGAAGCTCAAAAACTTCTGCCCGCTGCTCACAAGGCAATCGATCAGGCTGCTGCCAACAACACCATTCACAAAAACGCTGCCGCTCGCAAAAAGTCCAAGCTTACGCTGAAAGTCAACGCGATTCCGGCTTAACAAACCGCTGAGAGTTCGTCGAGGAGACGGGCTCTATTTTTTTCTTGAATAGTCCAGCGTCAATCGATTGGAGTGATTCAGATGATTGTTTATGCGACGCACGCGGGCGGAAAATATCTTCCGTTCAGTGAGAGTTTGAAAATTGATCCGACGACGCCGCGCAGTCTCTACGTGAACTTAACCAACCGTTGCAACTGCGATTGCGTTTTCTGTCTGCGGCAAAAAAAATCTATGACCGCCGAGGCAAGTTTGTGGCTTGAGCGCGAACCGACAGTCGACGAAGTTAAAGCCGAACTCGACGCCGCGCCGTGGCAAGTCGTCAATGAAGTTGTCTTCTGCGGTTTCGGCGAACCGACGATTCGTCTTGCCGAGCTCGTCGAGTTGTTGGCTTACGTCAAACAAATTCGTCCGAACATACCGACGCGTCTCAACACCAACGGTTTGGGCGAACTTCTTCACGGTCGCGAAATTGCCACGGACTTCAAAGACATTTTGGACACGGTGTCAATCAGCCTCAACGCCGCGACTGCCGAGAAATATTTTAAGCTCACCCGCGCCGCTTACGGTCTGCAATCTTTCGACGCAATGCTGACGTTCGCCGAACACATGAAACTTGTTGTGCCGCACGTCGTGCTGACAATCGTCGACCACGTGACGCCGCCGGAAGAAATTGCCGCCTGCCGCAGAATCTGTTCGGAGCGCGATTTGACGCTAAGAATCCGCCCTTACGAGGACAGCTGAACGCCGTTTCGACTGCCCGCCAAAAAAAAGTTGAAAAAAATTTTGCGAGGGTATTGACAAGCGGCTAAAGGAGGTGTATATTGAGCAAGCTTGAT
>CAMUZG010000008.1 GCA_947165145.1 uncultured Selenomonadales bacterium | reverse complement strand
CTATCGACGTTCAACCGATTGTTCAAGCTCAAGCGCAACCTGTCGACGTTCAACCTAAAGTTCAAGTTCAAGCGCAACCTGTTGACGTTCAGCCGAATATTCAAGTTCAAGCGCAAGTAGCCGATGTTCAGCCGAATGTTCAAGCTCAAACGCAACCTGTCGACGTTCAGCCGATTGTTCAAGCTCAAACGCAAGTAGCCGACGTTCAGCCGAATGTTCAAGTTCAAGCGCAACCTGTCGACGTTCAACCGATTGTTCAAGCTCAAACGCAACCTGTCGACGTTCAGCCGATTGTTCAAGCTCAAACGCAAGTAGCCGACGTTCAACCGATTGTTCAAGTTCAGTCGCAACCTGTCGACGTTCAACCGATTGTTCAAGTTCAAGCGCAACCTGTCGACGTTCAGCCGATTGTTCAAGCTCAAACGCAACCTGTCAACGTTCAGCCGATTGTTCAAGTTCAAGCGCAACCTGTCGACGTTCAGCCGAAAGTCGAAGTTCAGGCGCAAGTTCAACCCGTCGTCGTGCAATCGAAAGACAGCGAGCCCGCCGCGCAGAATTTGTCAAAACTTCTCGGCGTAAATGTGCAGGTCGACGAGACACCGACAACCGCACCCGTCACTGCACCGCAATCGACGCCGCAACAATTCGAGCAGGACACGCCCGACCGCGACGCTCAAAACTTCCAGGCTCAAACATTCCAACCTGCACCGAACGACAGTCCTAAACCGCAACAATCATCGAACGGCGGAGAAGTCTTCGCGATACCCGTGACGACAAACGATTCGCCTCAACCGCAACAATCCGCACCGGTTCAAGCTCCCGAATCAGTTCCCTTGCCGCAAGACGATTTCGACGTGCCCGCGCAGATTGTCCGTCAAGCACGACTGATTCGCACGGCTGAAAACACGGAAATGGTCATCAAGCTCAACCCCGAACATCTCGGCGAATTGACGCTCAGAATTTCAGTCAGTCAGAACGGCGCGGTCAACGCCAGTTTCCATAGCGACAACGCTCAAGTCCGCACGATTATCGAAAACTCGCTCGTCCAGCTCCGTCAAGAACTCAGCAACGCAGGGCTCAAGGTTGATAACGTCGAAGTCTCCGCGAATTTGAACGACAGCGGTTTGATGAACGGTCAAGGCGGTCAAGCTTGGCAACAAAATCGTCAGCAACGCCAGGGCAATCGCCGCGTCAATTTCGACACGCTCGAACGCGATCTTGACAACGCGGTTCCTGTCAACGAAAATTCTGCCACGGACGGCATCGACTATTCTGTTTAAAGCTGTCAGCTGTCAGCTAAAATCTAAAACCTACTAAAGGAGGAGAATACCATGGCAAATTCACTCAACACAATCACCGTCGGCGGCGTAACTTACAATGCCGCCGCTTACGAAGCCGCGCACCCCAAAGAGACTAAAAAGAATGACGAACTCGGCAAAGATGCGTTCCTTCAACTGCTTGTCACTCAGCTCAAGAATCAAGATCCGCTCAACCCGCAGGACAACAGCAGCTACATCGCGGAGCTTGCGCAATTCAGTTCGCTTGAGCAAATGACAAACGTCGTCACGAGTCTCGAAGACCTCGGCAAAGTTGTCAACAATATCGACACGTCCGTCCTTGTCGGGCAACTGTCAAGCATGATTGGCAAGAACGTAGATTGGGTCAACACGATTAACGAAGCCGACGCTGAAGGGAACCCCATCACTCGCAAGGAAACTTTGACGGGCGTTGTGACTGGTGTGACAATTGTCGAAGGCGATCCGAAAATTGTCATCGAAGCCGCTGGCGAAAGTCACATGGTCGAAATTGGCGACATCGCTCACGTCTACGAACAACCTGCTACCGAATAATTTTCATCGGTGCAAATCAAAAAGACCGTTCCACACGCGGGAGCGGTCTTTTTCGTTGACGCGACAAAAATTTTTCTGATATACTCGACGAAAATTCCAAGGAGATGAGTTCGTGAAATGTTTTGTTTGCGGCGGAGAAATGTCGCCGTTCATGGAAAAAAATTTCGGCATGAAGTACCTTGCCGCGTGCGAATACGTTCGTTGCGGTGATTGCGGGCTCGTCGTCGCGAAGACGTTGTACGATATGCCGCGCAGTGATTGGGAGTCGCTCAACCGCGAATGTCACGCCGCCTATCAGCACACCGACGCACTTGCCGTCGACCCGCGCTGGTTGGAACGTCTGCAGGCTCAAGCGGAAATTTTGGCTGAACTGGTCAAAATCGGCGTGCTCGACGAAAATTCTCGTGCTGTCGATTACGGTGCAGGTGACGGGAAATTATCCGACTACTTCGCCGCGAAAATTGATTCTCCGCCGCTGATGAAGTTCGACGCGTACATGGCGAATCCGAACGAAAATTATTTGTCGGCGGAAGATTTGTTGCCCGCAAGTTTCGACTTCGTGATAACGTGTTCGGTGTTTGAACATTTACTCGGCGCGAACGACGTTGAAAAAATTTTCTCGTTGCTGAAGTCGGACGGCACTGCGGCGTTGCATACGCTGATTTGCGAAGAAGTTCCGCGCGACCCGAATTGGTTTTATCTGCAGCCTGTTCACGCGACTTTTTGGACGAATGCCGCCATGAAAAAAATTTTCCACCAATACAACTTCAAAGCGTGCGCCTATCACGTCGAAAGCCGTTTGTGGCTCATGTTCCGCAGTCTCGAAAAATTTTCGCGGCTGAAAAAATCTGCGCGGGATTTCGTCTGTGCTGAAGAGTTCGTTGACTATTGGAAAATCAAACCGTACCGACAACCCTGACGCGTCTTGTATTGCTTGAACGCGCGACACATGATAAAATTTTTTTCAAGGAGGTCTTACCATGAAACTTGAGACAATCGAACGCCGCAAAAAAATCGTCGAGAACTTGATAAACAAATCTTTTGAGCTCGACAAACTGTTCCTGCCCGACGATGAAAATTACGACGATTGGAACGCGAATATTCAGATCTTGACGGAATTAATTTCGTTGGAAAGAACGATGCGCGGCGAACAAATTTTTATCTACATGCTTGACGAAATGGAAAATTTTCCCAGCGACGCCGCCGAAAAAAAAATTCTCACCAGTATCGCAAACAACGCGCTGAATTATTACGTCGAGTCGATTTTGTTCGACATGCTCCGACAAACGAAAGACGCGTTGAAGAATTGGCACTACAAGACGGCGATTGGCAAACGCTTTCACCGCAACGCCGAGAAAAAAATTGGCGAACTCACCGACAAATACCGCGAGCTTTATTTCATTGACGGCGACGACGACAACGCCGGTAAACCTGTAGAAATTAAGTTGGACACGTCGACGGACAGAGTCGATACCGTGATGTCGTTCTTCAAACTCGGCGCGCAAATCAGCGACGAATTCCGCCAGAGCGAAAATAAAAATCCTTCCGAAATTTTGGCGTTGATGGCAATGATGGAGAAATTAACCGCAATAGTCGACGCAATCCGCACGGAAATGCTTTTCGAGGACGCGCTCAACGACATGCTCGACATCAAAGACGAGAGCAAACTCACGAGCAAAAAATTTTTATCGCCGTTCGCAAAGCGGAGCGAAACTTTTATGAAAGAAATCCTGCTTAAGCGTATCGAACTGCTGATAAGCTTCGCCAACAAAGAATTCGACAACCCGCGGCTCATGGACTTTCAAGCGCAACTGTCGGCGGCAATGGTCGCCTTGCGCAAGAAGTACGCCGAAATTTATCACATCTGAACAAATTTTTGGGAGGTTCTATCATGGACAAACAAACTTTAATCGAAAAACTTCAGGCAATGGCTTCGGCTCCGAGCTGTTGTGCGGAACTCAAAGCGGCTGTTCAAGCGTACCTTGACGCGCTCGGCACTGCTGATGAAAAAGTCGCCGCGCAGAATCTTATCGCCGAAATCGAAGAAGACATCACCACGGTTGACGATTTGGTTCCGTTCGCTCACTCGGAAATTGCCGTTCAAATTTTCGGTGCGGAAGGTGCAAAAAAATTCGCCGCTCACGCTGATGAACTCAAAGCAAGCGGCGCGAAGTATTGCGATTGCGGAGCGTGTGCCCCTGCCGTAGAAATTCTCGCGAACAAAGATATTCTGCTCGGCTGAAACGGTCAATCGAAAACCTGCGGCAACAAATCGGCAATGTCAATCGTAATCGGCATGAAGTACAGCCCGCCGCGTGACGTCTTGATGAACTCGATAACTTTTTTGGCAAGCGCGATGTTCCAATCCATCGTCGGCACAAAATCTTTCGGGAAAACGGCTTTGTCTTTGCGTTCCCAGTAGCCGCGACTGCGAGAACTCAAAACGGGTGACACGCCCCAATAAATTTCGTGACCGTCAAGCAAATCGGCGAACATTTCAAGATAGCGCATGTCGAAGAAAGGTTGCGTGAAAAATCCCGCCGCACCAGCTTGAGCCTTGCGTTCGACGCGATAAAGTTCGTCGCGAATGCCACTTCGATATTGGTCGATACCCGCATAAACTTTCACATCGGGCAGTTCGTCGCGGAATTTGCGAATCACGTCAATCGTCTCAGTCGGATAAACAGTGCGCGTTAAATCTTTCGGCGGGTCGCCCGCGATGATGAGAACTTCTTTGATGTTGAACTTGATAAAGTCGTCGCGCATAGGCAACGGCTTTGAAAGGTCAATGTCCATTGCGCGGACGTGCGGAATTGTCGGCAGTGCTGGTTGCGTGAATTCGGCGGCTTGCCACGGACGCAGCTCGAAACTCATCAAGTCGGGTATGTTTACGCAGTCGACTTGCGGATATTTTTTAATCGCGGCGATGTCGGCACGGAGACCTGCCTCGTCACGCGGAATAATTTCAACGGCGATTCTTCCCATAAAAATTCCTCCTCAAGAATTATTGACGCCATTTTATCAGCCGAAATGAATCATTGCAAACGAAAACCCCCGACGGTTTGTCGAGGGCTTTTTTTGTGAGCTGATGATTTATTCTGCGGTGGCGTCGTTGTCGACGACGGTCAGTTCGCGATAACGTGCCATGCCCGTACCTGCGGGAATCAGCTTGCCGATGATGACGTTTTCTTTCAAGCCGATGAGCGGGTCAATTTTGCCTTTAATCGCCGCGTCAGTCAAAACGCGTGTAGTTTCTTGGAAACTCGCCGCACTCAAGAAGGAATCGGTTGCAAGTGACGCCTTCGTTATACCAAGCAGAATCGGTTTAGCGACGGCGGGAGCGCGATCTTCTTCGATAGCTTTGGTGTTCGCCGCCTCGAAAACGTTCATATCGACGAATTCGCCGGGCAGGAACTCGGTTGAGCCGCTGTCCTCGATTTTTACTCTGTGCAACATTTGACGAACCATAACTTCGATATGCTTGTCGTTGATTTCGACGCCCTGCGATTTGTAGACTTTCTGCACTTCTTTGACGAGATAACGGTGAGTTTCTTTTAGACCGGAAATTCGGAGAATGTCGTGCGGATTTTTCGGACCATCAGTGATGAGTGAGCCCGCAGTAATTCTGTCGCCTTCCTTAACTTTTGGCGTCACGCCAAAAGGTATGCTGTATTCGCGGGGCAACTGGTTTTCCAAGTCGTCGGGCGTGATGATGATTGTGCGTAAGCCATTTTTGTCCGGCTCACCATAACTAATCGTGCCGTCGATTTCCGCGATTATCGCACACATTTTCGGTTTGCGCGCTTCAAATAATTCCTCGACACGCGGTAAACCTTGAGTGATGTCGCCGCCAGCAACGCCGCCGGTGTGAAATGTCCGCATCGTCAACTGAGTCCCCGGTTCACCTATCGATTGAGCCGCGATTATCCCCACTGCCTCGCCAATTTCAACGTCAGTTTTATTAGCCAAGTCTTGTCCATAACACTTCCTGCATACGCCCTGAGGTGATTGACAAGTCAAAACACTGCGAATCAAAACTTTGTCGCGTATCGACGCAATTTTATCAGCCAAATCGTCGTTAATGGTCTCGTTCACACGCGCTATCACGGTGCCGTCAACGTCAACAATGTCTTCAGCCAAAACACGTCCCGTGATCCTGTCAGCCAAAGACTCGATGACCCCTTTGTCCTTGTCGTGGCTTCGAGTGTCTTCGCGTATGGCTTCAACTTCGATGCCGCGAATTTTCTGAAGTCGAACGTGGATTTCGGTTACGCTGTCGTCGTCGAGAAGGTCATTTATCATGTCTTTGGTTAGATGAGTACTCTTTCCATCTACTATCAGTTCTTTGCCAACTAACTCCGCGATGAAAGCGTTGCGGATTAGTTGACGTTGCGATTCGTCCCGCGTCCCCAATTTGATGATTTCCGTAACGCTGGTGTGATTAGCCGACATCGGCTCAGTAATCGAATTGCCGCGAAGTTCAATCTCAGTCACGCCTTGCTCGCCTAATTTAATAAGTGTCTCTTCGTCGAGCACAACGTCTTGAGGAACCATAGTCTTGCCAATCAAAAGGTCGCTCAATATCTCCAAGGCGTCGAAAGTGTCTTCTGCTAATCGCGCCCGTATCAGCAATAAATTGATAGTCGTCACCGAACAATCGTCTTGCCGAACTATCACGTCTTGCGCTACGTCTACCAATCGTCGAGTCAAATAGCCACTGTCAGCAGTGCGCAAAGCAGTATCTGCTAAGCCTTTTCGCGCGCCATGACTAGATATAAAGTAATCAGAAACGCTTAAACCTTCGCGGAAATTCGCAGTTATCGGTAGGTCGATGATTTTGCCGGAAGGATCAGCCATTAATCCCCGCATGCCCGCTAACTGACGCATTTGTTTCGGGTTGCCACGTGCGCCGCTCTTGCTCATCATGTATATCGGATTGAATTCGTCCATGTTGTCCATCATAGCTTGTGCTACTCGGTCGGTAGCCGCATTCCATAACGAACAAACCTTGTCGTATCGCTCTTTTTCGGTCAAAATGCCGCGTGCGAAGTAAGCTTCCACTTTCTTCACCTCTGCCGATGTCTCAGCTAAAATATCTTTCTTTGCGGGAGGTACGATAACATCACTGATAGCGACGGTCATGCCGGCGATACAGGCAAAGTGGTACCCTAGCCGTTTCACGCTGTCGATAACTTCTGCGGTTTTCGTCGCGCCGAAGGTGTTAAAGCATTTGGCAACGAGTTTGCCGAGAGCCTTTTTGTCCATAACTTCTCCCAAAGTCCACGAGTCTTTTTCGTGGTTATAGTAGCGCAATTCATGAGGTAGTTTTTCATTGAAAATCATGCGTCCAACGGAGGTTTTCGTGATGATGAATTCGTCGTCGTCGTCAAGTTGGTCGATGACGAAATCGGGCAATCGGTCGATGGTGATGCGGACGTTGATTTCAGCCTGTAAAGCCAAATGCCCAGTCTCATAAGCAAGTAAGGCTTCTTCATAGGACGAAAAGAAATTGCCCTCGCCTAAAGATTGCGTGCGGATTTTGGTAAGGTAGTACGTTCCAAGCACCATGTCTTGAGTCGGCACGATGATCGGCTTACCGTCTTTTGGAGCTAAGATGTGATTAGCAGCCAACATCAAGACACGCGCTTCAGCTTGAGCTTCGGCACTCAACGGCAGGTGAATAGCCATTTGGTCGCCGTCGAAGTCAGCATTGTAAGCTGTGCAAGCCAACGGGTGCAATTTCAAAGCGCGCCCTTCAGTCAAAACGGGCTCAAAGGCTTGAATGCCTAAACGGTGCAAAGTCGGAGCACGATTGAGTAGCACGGGATGTTCTTTGATGACTTCTTCAAGAACGCCCCAAACCTCTGGAGTTGCACGGTCAACTTTCTTTTTCGCAGCTTTGATAGTCAAGCCCGCTTCGTTCGATAGCTTTTTCATGACGAAAGGCTTGAACAATTCCAACGCCATTTCTTTCGGCAAGCCGCATTGGTGAAGTTTGAGTTCGGGACCGACGACGATGACGGAACGACCGGAATAGTCAACGCGTTTGCCGAGGAGATTTTGGCGGAATCGTCCCTGCTTGCCTTTAAGCAGATCCGACAGCGATTTGAGCGGCCTATTGCCTGGCCCAGTAACGGGTCGTCCGCGCCGTCCGTTATCAATCAACGCGTCTACTGCTTCCTGCAACATTCTCTTTTCGTTTCTTACGATAATGTCGGGCGCACGCAATTTCAGCAGGCGATTAAGTCGGTTGTTGCGATTGATGACGCGCCGATAAAGGTCGTTCAAATCGGAAGTTGCGAAACGTCCGCCGTCAAGCTGAACCATCGGGCGCAATTCGGGCGGAATAACAGGTATCACGCTCAAGATCATCCACTCGGGCTTATTGCCGCTTTTACGGAACGCTTCCACGACTTCCAAACGCCGAATTGCTCGTACTCGTTTTTGACCGTTAGTCGAATGCAATTCTTCGCGCAATTCCACACTCAAAGCCTCAAGGTCGATATTCTTCAGCAGTTCTTGTATTGCCTCTGCACCCATACCGACTTTTAATGCGTCGCGACCGTAGTTCTCGCGATACGCGCGGTATTGACCTTCCGTCAACAGGTCTTTTTGCTTTAAATCGGTGTTGCCAGGGTCAAGCACGATGTACGACGCAAAGTAAAGCACACGTTCCAAAGCGCGCGGTGACATATCAAGCAACAAGCCCATACGGCTCGGAATGCCTTTGAAGTACCAGATATGACTGACGGGCGCGGCAAGTTCAATATGCCCCATGCGTTCACGACGAACTTTAGCGCGAGTGACTTCGACGCCGCAACGGTCGCAGACTGTGCCTTTGTAGCGGACGCGTTTATATTTGCCGCAATGACATTCCCAATCGCGCGTTGGTCCGAAAATACGTTCGCAGAACAAACCGTCGCGTTCGGGCTTGAGTGTACGGTAGTTAATCGTTTCGGGCTTCTTGACTTCGCCGTGAGACCATTCGCGAATTTTTTCGGGCGACGCCAATCCGATTCGCATGGAGTCAAAAATATTTACGTCAAGCATGATTGTCCTCCTTTTGTAGATGGAAAAATTGAAAGATGGAAAGATTGAAAGTACTTACTACTAACGATCGTTCCACCTAACCATCTTTCCATCTAATAACCTACTCGTCGTCGCGATTGAAAGTTGCGTTGGGGTCGATGCCGTCAATGTTCAAGTCGTCGGGCGTAGAATCAGGCAAATCGCCGAGAGAATCGAGTTGTGAATCAATTTCTTCGTCGGAGAATTCGGGCTCAACGTCTTCGGCAATGAGGTCGTCATCAGCGGGCGGCGAATCGGGTTCGGGCGGTTTAACGTTGTGATCAGCGAAGTTACCGACATCAACTCCCAAATCGTTAGCCTTTTTGAGAATGGAGCGGTCATCGTCGTCGTCATCGTCGCGAATGAAAACTTCTTTGTTGTCGCGAGAAATGACGCGAATATCGAGACCGATAGATTGCAATTCTTTGATGAGAACTTTGAAAGATTCAGGAACGCCCGGTTCAGGAATGTTCTGCCCTTTAACGATAGCTTCGTAAGCTTTGACCCTGCCGACAACGTCATCGGATTTGACGGTGAGAATTTCTTGAAGAGTGAAGGACGCGCCGTAAGCTTCGAGAGCCCAAACTTCCATTTCGCCGAAACGTTGACCGCCGAATTGAGCTTTGCCGCCGAGAGGTTGCTGAGTGACGAGAGAATAAGGCCCGGTGGAACGAGCGTGGATTTTATCGTCAACGAGATGATGAAGTTTGAGCATATAAACGCAACCGACAGTAACGCGATTTTCAAAAGGTTCGCCGGTTCTGCCGTCGTAGAGAATAGTTTTGCCGTCGTCGTCAAGCCCCGCAAGTTTGATAGTGTTGAAAATATCGTCTTCACGTGCGCCGTCAAAAACAGGAGTGGCAACGGTGAAATCTTTTAACAATGAGGAATTAGGAATGTGGAATGTGGAATTGATAGCGTTGTCATCATTCCTAATTCCCAATTCCAAATTCCTAATTCGCCTGACCGCCATGCCGAGATGAGTTTCAAGAACTTGCCCGATATTCATGCGAGAAGGAACGCCGAGCGGATTTAGAACGATGTCAACGGGAGTGCCGTCAGGTAAGAAAGGCATATCTTCTTGACGACGAATTTCAGAAACGACGCCTTTATTACCGTGACGACCAGACATTTTATCGCCGACGGAAATTTTGCGTTTCTGAGCGATGTAAACGCGAACTTGCTTATTGACGCCAGGAGCCATATCGTCATTTTTATCGCGAGTGAAGATATTGACGGCGACGACCTTGCCGGATTCACCGTGAGGAACGCGAAGAGAAGTATCACGAACTTCCCGAGCTTTTTCGCCGAAAATGGCCCGAAGTAAACGTTCTTCAGCAGTGAGTTCAGTTTCACCTTTAGGAGTGACTTTGCCGACGAGAATATCGCCGGTGCGAACGTCAGCGCCGATACGAATAATGCCGTCGGAATCGAGATGAGTAAGAGAGTCTTCGGATACGTTGGGAATATCGCGAGTAACTTCTTCGGGACCAAGTTTAGTATCGCGGGCGTCGCATTGATATTCCTCGATGTGAATGGAAGTGAAAATATCTTGCTTGATGAGGTTTTCGGAAAGTAAGATAGCGTCTTCGTAGTTGTAACCTTCCCAAGGCATATAAGCGACGATAATGTTGTAGCCAAGAGCGAGTTCACCGTTGGAAGTAGCGGGACCGTCAGCGATAGGTTGGCCAGCAGTGATGTGATCGCCTGGGTCAACGATAGGTTGCTGATTAATGCAAGTGCCTTGATTGGAGCGAGTGAATTTTTGCAGGTGATAGGTATCGAATTTATCGGAATTATCGACTTTGATAGATATGGTAGAGGAATCGACGTTGACGACGGTGCCGGAATGTTTAGCGAGAACCATGACGCCCGAATCGCAAGCAGCTTTGAATTCCATGCCGGTGCCGACGAAAGGAGCTTGAGTTTTGAGAAGTGGAACGGCTTGACGTTGCATATTGGCACCCATGAGCGCGCGGTTAGCATCATCATTTTCAAGGAACGGTATTAAAGCAGTGGCAATGGAGACGACTTGTTTAGGTGAAACGTCCATGAAGTCGACACGTTCACGGCGGACTTTGGTAGTTTCTTCGTTGACGCGTGCGGTGACACGTTCATTGATGAACCAATCGTTATCGTCGAGCGGCTCGTTAGCTTGAGCGATGACAAGGGATTCTTCTTCGTCAGCAGTGAGGTATTGGACGTCGTTGGTGACGCGGTGATTGATTTTGTCGACGCGACGGTAAGGAGTTTCCATGAAGCCATATTGATTGACGCGGGCGTAATTGGATAGGGAGCCGATGAGACCGATGTTAGGACCTTCAGGCGTTTCGATGGGGCACATGCGACCGTAGTGAGAGTTATGGACGTCACGGACTTCAAAGCCAGCGCGTTCACGAGAGAGACCGCCGGGTCCGAGAGCAGAAAGTCTACGTTTATGCGTCAATTCGGAGAGCGGATTATGTTGGTCCATGAACTGGCTTAATTGCGATGACCCGAAGAACTCTTTAATCGCCGCGACAACGGGACGGATATTAATCAAATTTTGCGGAGTAACAATTTCCGCGTCCTGCGTCGTCATGCGTTCGCGAACAACACGTTCCATGCGCGACATACCAATGCGGAATTGATTCAACAAGAGTTCGCCCACTGAACGCACGCGTCGATTGCCCAAGTGGTCAATGTCGTCGATGTTACCCGAATTGCTCATCAAGCTGAAGACGTAGTTAATCGCGCTGATGATGTCGGCAATGCAAATCGTGCGGTTGTCCTTGATTGACAGCGTCGGCGAGCACAACATTGTATACGCACCGCTCTCCGTCTTTATGCGAACCGGAATCGGCGTTTTGTAGCCGCGACGAAGTTCATCTTCCTCAAGCCCGAAAATTGCAGCTTCGCGTTCGTCGGGGATTTTATCAAGTTGTTCTTGCGTGACGGGCTTATCGTCGGCTTCAAGAAGGATTTCACCTGTCTCCGCGTCAACAATGTCTTCGGCAAGAATTCTGCCCAACAGGCGGCGTTTCCAACCGAGTTTTTTTGTAATCTTGTAGCGACCGACAGACGCCAAATCATAGCGGCGCGGGTCAAAAAATTGCGAATGTAAAAGTGACGCGGCATTATCGGCGGAAGGCGGCTCACCTGGGCGCAGACGATTGTAAATGCCGATTAAAGCCTTTTCCTTGTTGTCTTCGGAGTTGCGGCGGTCAGCGTCGAGCAGGTCAACGAGAGCTTTATAACCCGCAGTCAAAGTGTTCTTGTCGTCGAACGCGGCGAGATTGTCGAGCAGATATTTGTAATTTGACAGACGGTCATTTTTAGCGTCGATTTGAGTGTAAGCGTCGAGTAGCGCGGCAAAAGTTTCTTCTGACTTTTCGCCCGTGCGACGAAGATAACCCGCCGTCAATGAGTTGCGTGAATCGATACCGCCCATTGCATCAGCTGTCAAGAATTCGGCGAACTGCGCGGCAATCTTCTCGTCGTGAATCATGCTTGCAATAAAAAAGTTCACGTCGAAGAGGTCGAGGATTTGGTCGTTAGTCTCGAAGTCAAGGGCGCGAATGAAATAAGTAACAGGCATTTTACGCGTACGGTCAATGCGGACGCTGATTGACGCCGCCGAATCAGTTTCAAGCTCAATCCACGCGCCGCGGTTCGGAATGACGGTCGAAGTGAAAATATTTTTGCCGCCTTGGTCGATTGACTTTTCGTAGTAAGCACCAGGCGAACGAACGAGCTGACTAACTATGACGCGCTCCGCACCGTTGATGATGAACGTGCCGGTTTCAGTCATTATGGGGAAATCGCCCATGAAAACTTCCTGCTCTTTAACGTCGCCCTTTGCTTTGTTGAGGAGTTTGACTTTCACGCGAACGGGCGCGGCGTAAGTACCATCACGTTTCTTACATTCTTCGAGCGTGTATTTACATTCGCCGAACGTGAAACCTTCAAAGAACAATTCGAGATTGCCGGAAAAGTCCGCTATCGGCGAGATGTCTTTGAAAATCTCTTGCAGACCTTCCCGTTTGAACCAATCGTAGGAGTTGCGTTGAATGTCAAGGAGGTGCGGCATCTCCATGACTTCTTTTATCCTTGCATAGCTGTAGCGTGTTCGTTTGCCGACTTGAACAGGATTAAACATATCGTCACTCCTCTTAAAAGCATTTATGAACGCGAAATGCGTAACGCGCAATGACTTCGATTACGCATTACGCACTCCGCATTATACATTGCCTTTCGCGCATACTTTCTCCATATTACTGTCAATCAGTAGCTTTGAATTCTATACCGTAAAAAAAATCCTGTCAAGTTTTTTTGTTAACGATTGTGCTGCCTGTCATAAAAAAAAACCGCCTCATTGCGAGACGGCGTGTTTTTTGTGGATATGTTACAAAGTTATTTGCGTCTGATGAAGTCGATGTCAAGTTCTTCGCGCCAAGATCTGTCGCTGGCGGAAGAAGTTCGCGGATTTCTGCGTGCAACGGAAAGGCGTTTGCTCATTGCGCCGAAAATGTGTGCCATACCCATTTCGTCGGCGTGATAATTGGCGGAACTGTCTCTGTCGATGCCGATACTGCCTGCAACTTGCTCGGCGTCGATGTTCGCGCCCAGGAAAACGAATTCCCAACCAACTTCCTTTTGCTGTTCGATTAGGTGTTTGATGTCGCTGTAGTTAAAATGGCGGCTGGCGTTTTCGAATCCGTCGGTTGTGATGACGAACATGGTTTTCAGCGGACGATCCTCTTCGCGGGCGTATTTGTGAATGTTCTTGATATGTTTGATTGCGTCACCCACGGCGTCAAGCAGGGCAGTCATTCCGCCGACTTGATAATCTTCTTCGGTGAGCGGCTTGATGTCAGTGAGCGGAATGCGGTCGTGCAGGACGAAAGATCTTTCGTTGAAAAGCACCGTTGAAACGAACGCATCGCCTTCAACTTCGGATTGCTGTTTCTCAATCATCGAGTTAAAGCCGCCGATTGTGTCGCGCTCAAGCCCGTGCATTGAACCGGAGCGGTCGAGAATGAATACGATTTCGGTAAGGTCACTCATTAGGGTTCAGCCTCCTTTAAAATCAAAATATCATTCGCGGACATGGCGGGATTATACTCAAACGAGAAAAATTTTTCAACCAGTTTTGCTTGTCTTAACTTAAATTTAAGAATTTTTTATTGACGTTTAGAGCGTGTTGGTAAAGTCAGAAACATGATGTGACGAGGAATTTTTTCGGCTGACAAGACTTAACGTCAGACGGAAAAAGAACCGTCACTGCCAGAGCTTGCTAACAGCCCCTAGATAGTCGGGATAATGCCTTCGCGGGCAAGCATCCACATCAACGGGTCAAGAACTCTGTGCGGACAAACTTTCGCAAGCCGTTTGTAAGCATCGGGCGGTCTGCCGAAACTCGACACGCCAAAAACTCTCACGTCCCTGAAATTTGCGTCGATTGCGCCGAGAAAAGCCGTTTCGCCCTGACGAGTAAGCCAATCGCGAATTTCAAGGTCAACCATTTCGCTGTCTGATTCGACGAACGCGCGGTTCAGAATGTGCGGACTTTGCTTGAGAATCGTTGCGCCGGAAGCAAATCCGTTCAACATTTCCGTTAAAGCGTCGATTTTCGTCAGGACGACAGCTGCGCGGCGGTCAATGCGTCTACCGGGCGGAATGTTGCAGGCTCGTCGAATGTAATTTGCCAACGAATTCACCATGCTGACCATATTCGCAGGCGCGGAAGTTTGACGTTCAGTCGCCATTGACGCGTTCAAAGTTTCGTGCGAAATTTCTCCGCGAACGCTCGGCAATAACAGCGGGTCGAACATAATCAGCAACATTTTCGCGCCAGAAAGATAGTTGCTGACTTTTGCGTCCAGCGGCGTGTAATCAATGTGTTCGCAATCTTCGCCTGCTCCGTCGTAAATCGTCAGCGCGTAAGTCGGTACGCGGTCGTTTTGCTTTGAATTGTCGAGTATCGTCCACAGCTGCGGTTTAGGTGACACGCCCGCCGTCGTTCCCTGCAAACAGTGCCGTTCTTCGTAGACGTGTTGCTCGTTGAATTGTGCGCGTTGAGTCGTTTCAACGTCCATCGCCTGCAAAACCCACGGCAAGCCCGAATATTTCAGCTCGTGCAAAAGCGTCGTCATGTAGCTGGATTTTCCTGCGCCTGCCACGCCGACTGCACAAAAGCTCAAGAATTTGTCGTGGAAAAGAATTTGTGGTGGTAAATTTTCTCCGCAATGACGGCAAGCAGCCTCGCGGACGGTCAAGCCGTGGTCGCGGCAAAATTTTCGTCTGCAAACGGGGAGTCGCCCTTTGAGCTTGTCGACGAACGACAGTTTGACTTCGTGACGATTGTCTTCGTCGGGCACGCAAAAAAATTTCATGTCGCTGAGCTTGATTTTCCGCAGACAGTGCGGGCAAACTGCCTCCGACTTGCTGAACATAGACATTCGTGAACCTCCGGTGAGTTGATAGGTTATTATGGAATTAGGTTAATAGGTTATTAGAAAAGTCTTTCACTATTAACCTACTAACCTACTAACCTACTTCTTCGGGACAACTAAACTGTCGGGACGCGACGCCTTCAACTCGAAACGCCGCTCATCGTCTTTATCGGCGGTGATGAGCTTGACAACCGTGCCTTGCGCAACATCTTTCCACGTGTCGTTCGGCAAAGAAACTTCCAGTCGCCCATTCACGTAGCCGTTCGCAAAAGCTTTGACATCACCGAGCGTGCGCGTCGACGAATCGCCAGGCTCAATATTCATGCGTCCGTCACGTCGACAAACCAACGACATTTTCGGCGTCGGGCGGGCAGTGCTCTCGATAATCAGTCGACAATCTTTCGCGTGTAGAGTTTTGTTTATAAAACCTGTCGTGCCCCACTCCAGCCGATACGAAATGATTTCTTTCGGGCGATTGCTCAAAATCAACGTGCTTGGCTCGGAATAAGCCGCTGACCCGTCACTGAATTTGTATTCGCCGATAACCGTGATGTAAATTTCTTTCGGCGGCAAATGCGTTTGCGTGATGAAGGTGTCCTGCGCGTATTTTGCAGCGTAAATGCGATTCATCTGCCGCGCCTTCGCCATGTCAATCGTCGCGTAAAGATCGTCGGCGTCGTTCGTGTTGATTTTGTAATGAATCAGATAAAGATTGTCGGGCACGGATTTCAGCACAAGTTTCAAGCCGCCCGCGTCGATTTGCGTTTTATCAGCGTCAATTTCGCAGGGGTCGACGTTCGCGCAGGTGACAATCTCGTTGAGCAAGCCGAATTCTTTTGTTGCGCTGATGACGGCGATTCGGACGTTGTCGCCGCCGAGAGAAAAGTCGCAGGCTTCGTCGAGACATTCCGCACGTTTGAGGACAATGCCGCTACCGAACAGTTCGTCAATTTTGTCGAGCTCAAAAATTTTCTTGTCAATCTGCGCGGGCTCCTTAGTGACTTCCTTAAACCAAATGGCAAAGTCACCAGTCGCACGCCACTTGAAATGCACACGTCCGCCGCTGACACTGCACGTAAGACTATCCAAAAGTTTCGGAGGCTGTTCAGGCGTCAAAGTGACCGTCAAGCCGTGGCTGTATTTGTAAGTTTTGTCAATCTTCCAGATACCGCTCAACGCCGCGTCGCTTGATTGCCGCGAATAAAATTTCTCGTTGTTATTGAGCACGTCCTCCGCCGAATTGTAGACGCATTGCAGACGATATTGGTAGGTCTCGCGATTTTTGACAGCTTTGTCGACGAAGGACGCCGATTGAACGCAATCCGCCACGATGACGCTTTTGCCCGCACTGTCACTTCGCAAAATCCGCACGCCTAAGCAATTATCGGATGGAAGTCGCCAAATGAATTTGCACGCGCCGTTCTCGGTTCGGGCAATTAATTTCTTCTCGTCGAGGTCGCTGTAATGTAGCGCGGTCGTCGTTGTCGGCGTGGAAGTTGTGCCTAATCGCGTCGAGAAAACCGCGTAGCCGTAAAGAACGCCAGGTTTAACGGTGCTGTCGACAAATTCAAGGCGGTCGGTATTCTCAATCAACATATCGCCGTCGCGCAACGTCTTCGGCTCGCCGCCAACTTTGCGAATAACCGTGAACGTCAAGCCGAGGTCGTCGGGAGCTTGCCAAGCAACATGACAGACTAAATCGGAACCGATAATCGCGCTGGTCGACTTGGCTTTGACGGAAATTTTGCTGATTGGTGACGCGGGCGCAGACGAATAATTTTCGCGAATTGTTGCGCTGACAGTCGGCGGAGATTTCGGCGGAATCAATTTCAAACGTTCCTGCGCGGGCTTGTAGTCTTTAATCTTGCGCAAAATTTCCATGCAGTCGCTGACGGCTTTGGCGGGTGCGATTGACAAACTCGGCAAACTTTTTTCAGCCCAAGCATAAAGTTCACGGCGTTTAAGTTCGGCGGCGATTTTATTGATTCGCCATTCAACTTTCTTGAGGTCGTTAGATTCGGGCTTGAGCAATCGTGCGCGTGAAAGGAGCTTGATAATTTCCGCCGTGACGATGTTAACGGATTCATCAGAATTTCGCGCCTGTTCGACGAGATCAAGCATCGAATTCATTTCGGTGACGTAGCTTGAAAATTTATTCAGCTCGCTAAAAGAGAAGTCGCAATTCGTGCAGTGATCGGCAGTCGCGGGAGTTTTCTTGCCGCATTTCGGACACTCGACAAAAAAATTTTCGCCGCAGATTTTGCAACGTCCTGCTTCAGCTTCTTCATGCGTTCGGAAATTTTCAAAGGCACCGCAGTTCGCGCACGTCACACAAAAAGAATTTTCGCCGACGTCGTTGGTCGCCTCATACGGATTTTTGAGCAAACCTGCCGCCTTGTTGTAAAGTGCCGCGCTAAGTTCGTAAGTCAAAATGTTCGGGAAGGTTCGGCGGATTCGATTAATGCAGTTGTCGGCAAAGTAGCTGTCGCGTTTGAAGAGTTCGGGCGCGGCTTTTATCTTGCCGAAAAATTCCGCGAGAGTCTCAATCTTCAGCGAATGGTCGTACTTGAAACGGTTTTCGTCCGTGCTGAAAATCTGCGTCTGTGCGAGATTGAGCAAAGCTTTAATTGCCTGCCACTGCGGAATCGGTGCGGAGAATTTTTTTGCGGCGTCACGGAAAATGTCGCGCAAGTCGTCGGTTGAACGGCGGTGATAAAAATCGGCGGAAGGTTCAATCTGTCCTTCAATGTAATGCGCCAATTCGTAAAGATCGTGGACGTTCGCAGACCACGGGAAATTTTTTTCGTCGGGCACTTGACGGAACATCTCAAAATTTTTTGCTAGCTCCGCCATCACCGAATCGTTCATGAAGAAACTGTTCAGTGACGTCAAAATTTTTTGAGCCGTCCGCGCAGGTTTGATTTCAAAGCCCTGTTCGCGATAAGTTGCCTCGATTGTCGCTGGACTGAGCTTGAGTTTTTCGCGCACACGCCGAATTTGTGTCTGATTGACTTGCAACGTGCCGCTGGTGTCGCCGCGCTGAATGTCGATATACAGCCGCAATTCTTCCACGCGTTGACGTTTGAGCGATTCAGCTTCCTGTTGCCGAAAACGCGGATTGTCAATCGTGACGGCGATATATCTGTCCATTTGCAATTCGTCACGAATTTCCGCCAGGCGCGTTTGGTCGACGGTCGTATTTTGTTCGGCGGTCAAGCGTTTTTTCCAAGCGTCATAAGCGGCACGGATTTTCTTTATGTTGTCGGGAGGATCAAATTCCAAGCCGAGCATCTCAAAGATATTTCGTTTAGCCAAAGTCAATCCTCCCAAAAATTAATTTCGAGTTTAATTTTGATGATCAACTTTTCTTTGCTTGTCCAAAGAAAAGTTGCAAAAGAAAAGACACCTCGCAGGGGCGTTCAGTACAAACTGTTCCAACGTTGAAACTAGCCGTGGCTCGTGGTTGTCGCCTTCGAAAACATCACGTTTTCTGGGCGACGGGTCGGCCGCCGTCCTTGGCGGCCTCAATTCACCGTAATGTTCATTGTCGAAGATATTATCAGAAATTCTTCAGATAAACAAGACTCGAGCCGCAAGTTTATCGGAGCCTGTCGCGAACGAGTTCCGTAAATTTTTCTTCAAGCAGCCGACAATATTTCTTCGGGTTGAGCGCGTCGCTTTGCAGGAACATTTTCCGCAAATTTTTATGTAGAAGTTCAAGGGTCTCAATGTCTTTGGCAAGAGCAACGGCTGTGTTGACGTAAGCCGCCGCGTTGTCCGCCGCCAAATCTTCAAGTCCAATGCTCGCCAGAATGCTTTTCGCAAAGCGGGTGCTGTGACGTTCGCCGTACAAGCTGACGACGGGTACGCCCATATACAGCGCGTCGAGAGTTGTCGCGCCGCCGACGTAAGGATATGCGTCCAAAATGATGTCGACCTGGCTTATCACGCCGAAATAATCTTTCACGGCGGGACGAATCAAGACGCGTTCCATATCGCAACCCAAAGCCTTCAACTTTCCGTAAAGCTCGTCGACCGTTCTGTTGCTGATAAATTCTTGCGCACGCATGAGAAGTTTAGCGTTGGGCGCACGATTTAAAATTTCAGTCCAAATGGCGAACATGTCGTCGTTCATCTTAGAATAGCGGCAAATCGTCCCGAAAGTCACGTAACCATTTTTGACGCAGGGCGCGGTGTCAGGCACGGGCAAATCTTCGCGGCGAGCATAACTGAACTGCGCGGGCATGTACAAAAATTTTTCGCTGAAATATTTTTCACGATTCTGATTCGGCGGGTCAAGCACCTCGTCGGTCAAGAAGTAGTCGATTGCGTCAAGCCCCGTCGTCGACATGTAGCCAATACCGCAAATCTGCACGGGCGCAGGACGATACGCCAACGCGGGCAATCCGTTGTAGCCGGTGTGTCCCGCCAAATCGAAGGCAATATCAATTTCGTCGTCGTGAATTTTTTTGGCAATCGCCTCGTCGCTCAAACCGCGCACGTCAACGAAATGTTCCACGCCGCGCCGATATAAATCGGTGTAAGAATCATCTTCCTTGTTGCGGCTGTAGCAAGTGATTTCAAATTTTGAACGGTCGTGACAGCTCATAAAGCCGAAAACCACCATGAACACCGCGTGCTTGCGGAAATCGCCCGAAATGTAGCCAACTCGAATTCTATCGTGTGGCGCGTGATAAGTCGTGTAGGGCTTGATGTCCGCGAACAACTTTTGATAATCGAAATGCGGCGCGGCAAGTTCTTCGCTCGTGATGTCCAAAAAATGCAAGGTCAAAAGAATCGCGTCATAGAACTCAAAACGACGCACAGGATTATCGGCAAGTTCAAACGCCCGTTCATAATGCTCAATCGCCTCGACGTAATTCAAATTGTTGTGCGCGAACTTCGCAAACCTGCTGTGACACTCCATGATAAAATTTCTCGGATAATTTTGCGCAACACCTTTCGGCGAATAAATGTACTCCATTGCCGCACGCATGAATTCATATGAACCAACATTGTCGTTCGAGTTAAAAAGTCTGTCGGCAATCGTCACGAGAAGTTTCGCGTCGCACACCGATTCAACCTGCGCGGCAAGCTCGCCGAAATAAACCGTGCGCTTGAAGTCGACGCGATTGAGTTTACTGTTGTCGTTCGCGTCAGCAAGTGGGATGTAACTCATTGCCCGCCGATAATATTCCTTGGCTTGAGCTTTGGTGATTGGCTCAGGTTCTTGCGGGAAGTCTGGCAACGGTTTGCGATTAAGCCACGCGCTGAAAATTTTTTCGTAAGACAATTCAAGCTCGCCCATGTAAATCGTATCGTTCATGACGGGCGATTCTTCCATACGCCGCCGAATTGTCAAATGATAATCGCGCAAACGCTCACGATCTTCGGCAAGCTCAATCGCCTTGCGAACATAATCTTCCGCGCTGAAGGCACAAAGCTCATAAAGCCCGATGTTCATCAGCAACGAATAGCCGAAACGGGAATTGTGCCGCTCACCGACCAACGTGATGACGGGAACGCCCATATACAACGCATCGCAAGTCGTGCCGCCGCCGGGGTATGGAAACGTATCAAGCGCAATGTCAACGCGCTCATAACAGCGAACGTAATCACTTTCAATCGGCTCGCAGTCCACGCGGTCAAGATCAATGCCTGCAGACTTCATGCGTTCGCGAACGAGTTCCCGACCGTAATTTTCTCCGAAGACCGAGGCTTTGAGATACAGTCGAGAATTCGGCACGGCGTTCAAAATCTCCGCCCAAAGCTTGAGCATGTCGTCAGTCACCTTTGCAAAATGATTAAAGCTCGCGAACGTGACGTAACCGGCTTTAGTGCAAGGCGCGGGCGTGACGTAATGCGCCAAATCGTGCCATACGTAGCAAAAGTGACTGTGCTGCAGACGCAAGATTTTTTCCGTGAAAAATTTTTCGTTGAGACCTTCGGGGTCGGTGAACTTGTCGGCAAGGAAATAATCAATCGTATCAAGCCCCGTCGTGTCGAAATAACCAATGCCGCTGATTTGAATCGGCGCGGGCTTGTACGCCATAACTTCAAGGGAATTGTTCGCCGTGTGTCCCGCCAAGTCAACGAGAATATCAATTTCGTCGTCGACAATCTGATTGGCAACGTCCTGCGCGGACTTGTCCAAGATGTCGCGGAAGCCGTCGACGTTCGCCGAGAATTGTTCCGTGATGTGATCCGCAGTGTTATTGGCGTAAATGAAAACTTCAAAGCGCGTCTTGTCGTACGCCGTGAAAAAATTTGCGCTGAAGAACGCGACGACGTGAAAGCGAATGTCGCCCGAAATGTATCCGACGCGAATTTTTTTGTGGCGAGCGTGACGTTTGCGATTGTGATTGTAGCGCGGAATTTTCTCGAAGAATTTGCCGAAACCGCCCGCCGTCTTGAAAAGTTCTTCGCGGGTGACATTGAGATTGTGCAGATTGAAAAGCCAGTTGCTGTAATCGTTGCGGCTGATATTTTCGGCTTGCGCGTATTGTGGCGAATTTTCCACGGTGGACAAGTCAAACTCGGCGTTGCGTTTGTAATGGTCGATTGCCTTGCTGACTTCGCCGACAGCCCGATAAACTTGTCCCAAAAGATTGTTAAGCTGCATTGTCGTCAAAAAGTCGTCGTCAATCGCCAACGCCTGCTCGGCAAATTTTATGCAAGCGGAAAAATCGTTTTTGACCCAAGCGACGTGAGCACGCAACATCAATCGCCGCGACGTTTGCGGGAAATTTTTTTCAAGGTAGGTTACGACTGCTTCCGCCTCGTCCGCCATGTTGTAATCGATATAAATCATTGAGACGCGTTCGACAGGTTCGGGCTCGTCGGGTTTGAGTGCGAAAATTTTTTTGGCGAGCTGTAAAATTTTTTCTTTGTCGTGGAAAAATTCCCGCGCTTGAACAAGTTCATCACGTAGCCGCGAAATTTCCTGCCGCTTATCGCTACAATCATCGCCGCAAAATTTTTTATCGTCTTCCAAGTCGCTCACGTCCTTTGCTAAATTTTTGGTTCATTCTACCGCAGGGAAAAAATTTTTTCCACAGCCGCAGAAAATTAAGCACGCGTCGCGAAATGTGATACAATGAGCGAAAACCATAAGGAGGCGTTTCATTTGGCAACGATTGACAGATTCAAAGAGGCTGTGGAAAAAGGACTTATTTCGGTCGGCGGCGGCGCAGCGGCTCCCTTGTCCGCGCAGATGAAGTACGATTACCTCGCGGCGATTCACACGATGGAACAGCTCAACACTTTGGCGGAAGAGTTTGAAACTCACCGAAGCTATCGCGCAAAATTAAAAGAAGACTTGATTAAAAGTTGCAGTCAAGCTCTCAAGAAACTCGCTGATGACGAAAACATTTCTCTTCAGAAAATCGACACGGCAATCAAAAAGCTCATGGACTTTCGTTGCGAACTCGCCAAAATCGACGGCGCGAATCGTGAAAGCGAAAAACTTTTTGAATTGATTCAAGACGGCGTGTCTGCTGGTCGCTGAGGTTTTGTCATGTTCAGAGATATGCGCCGCAAGAAATGCGTCTTGTCGACGGAGACGGCTGAAAAAATTCTTTGCGACGGTGATTACGGTGTGCTGGCACTTTCGGGCGACGACGGTTATTGTTACGCCGTGCCGATGAATTACGCCTTTGCCGACGGAAAAATTTACTTCCACAGCGCGAAGACCGGTCACAAGCTCGACGCCATGCGCAACAACGACAAAGTTTCTTTCTGCGTCGTCGGTCGCCACGATGTCATTGCCGAAGAGTTTACCACGTACTTTACAAGCGCGATTGCTTTCGGGCGAATAAAAATTATCGAGGACGACAACGATCCCGAAAAACGTCGTGCCCTCGAACTTTTGGCGGATAAATATTCTTCAACGGCGGAAATTGAACTGCGTGCCAAGGAAGTTGCCCGCGTCAATGCGGTGTCGGTGCCCGTGATGACGATTGAGCATTTGTCGGGCAAAGCGGCTCGTGAACTCGTTCGTAATGGTCAAACGTGAGTGACGCGGAATTTTTTCGACTGACAATCTAACAACGCTGTCAGGCGGAAAAATAACCGTCACTGTCACAGCTTAATTCCCAAATCCCAAGAAGCAGGCCAAAATCTTTCTGCTATGTCGAGAATTGGCGGAACCAGTTCTTCGACATTTTTTATTTTGAAAAGCCGCCACTCGTCGCCGCGCCTGTCGAACTCCAAAACAAAATTCAGCGTGCCAATCATCTGCCCGTAACTCGAATCGTCGCCAATCATCTTGACCGCAAGCGTAGCTTTGTCGCCGAAAATTTTTTCTTCGCCGAACTCGGCATGCAACGCGGCAAGCAATCGGTTGAGCTCTGCGGCAAGAAATTTTATAGGCGTCTCATGGAAATTTTTCGCGTCCTTGAAAGTTCCGTCGAAGTAAGCGGCAATGACCTTGTTAATCAAGCCGAGATGCACGCTGCGGAATCTGTCGTTGTAGAAACGCAGAATTCTTGCGCCGAACTTGAAGAACAAATCCTTAGGATAAAGCTCGTGGAATTTCGCGCAGTTGTTGGCTAGAACGTCGGTAGCCTCGTCGTAGCCGATGTCCATCAAATTTTTCAAGTCGACACGAGCCGCAAAATTTTTCTGGTCACGTTCATCAATCGCCGCCAAAATTTTTTTCAATTCGTCTTGCACACTGCTCAATTAAATCATCTCCTTTTCAAAATCTATTCAACTCGCGCAAAACAATCCCTGCCGCAAAATAAGGCTTGCTATCTTTAGTCAATTCTAATAAAATCGGTGCAGTCAAAGTTGAAAGTTTACAAGCGAGGTTCCACGCCATGGATGAAAAAAAATCTACTGCGGTTAATAAGGACAGAAGCACAGCCTCCGTTGCGATAATCGGCGGCGCGATGATTGCGGCGTTGCTAATTTTTTCGACGCTGTGGATAAATCACATTTCACAAAATGGAATCAACGAGGCAGTGCACTCGGTTAGCGAAATTTATCTGCGCGAACTGACTGACCGCCGCGAACAAGTCATCACAGCTCGAATCAACGTGCGAATCGGCAACATTGAATCCGCGCTGAAAATCCTGTCGCCGAACGATTTACAAAGCGTCGAAACTTTGAGCGCATTTCTCGGCAAAATGAAAACTTTCTGCGGCGTTGACCAGTTCGCAATGTCCAATGTCAACGGCGTTGTCTTCACGCCCGAAGGTGCCCTGGCGCACAGTGACGAATATTTTTTCGCCGATGAAATGATTGTTGAGCCGAAAATTTTTACCTACAACCTTGACGCGGCTGACAAGACCGTTGCAGTCGTCGTGCCGGTGTCGGGCGTCGCATTTCAAGGCGTGCCGATTAAAAATTGCTTTATCCGATTGAGCATGTCGAAATTTTTATCGGGCATCCTCGTGCACACAACGGCGGGCGAAATGACGTTCTTTAACCTTTACCACACCAGCGGCGAATCACTGACGGACGCGGTGCTTGGCAGTTTGGACAGCGGCTCAAATCTTTTGGACGCGCTCGGCGAAGCGAACTTTGAGCCCGGCTTTTCAAAGGATCAAATCAATTTCGACTTTGCCAACAGCCGCGGCGGTATGGCGTCGTTCAATTATCGCGGCGTGCAAGAAATGCTTTACTATCGCCCCGTGCAACACACAGGCTGGCTGTTAACCTATCTGATTCGCGAAGGCAAGATTGAAGAAGAAATTTCCGCCGTAAGCACCGCCATGCGCAACCGCTCAATAATTCAAGTCCTGCTGACCGTCACGGCAATGTTTATCGTCTTCGCGCTGATAATCATGCAGGCACGCAAGAATACCGCGCTCCTCCACTTGAAAAATATTACCGATGCCGAAAACCGCGTTAAACGTGAGGAAATGGAAGAAAAACTTCGTCTGCAGACAAAATTGCTGTCCGAGGAACGTCGTCGCCGTCGGCAAAGCGATATGATTCAAGCGTTCACGGTTGATTATCGGCTCGTCTACCATTGGAATCTCGATTCGGACGAGGCGGTTTGTTATCGGGTCGCGCCCGAATTTGCGGAGCAGCTCAATCGCAAGCAAAGTGACGTTATCAAGTTCCAAACGGCGATGTACAATTACATTCGGGATTTTGTCGTGCCGAACGACCGCGACGACTTGTTTAATTTCATTCAGCCCGAAAATTTGCGTGCGCGGCTTGCCGAAGAAGAAATCATTTCTCATCGATACGTCATGTTGCGCAACGGCGAAGAACATTTCATGATGTTGCGCATTGTCCGCATGGATGAAGGTCTGCACGCAGTGGGCGTCGGCTTCGCGAACGTCGACGAACAAACCCGCGAATCACTTGCCCGCAACCAGGAACTCGCCGAAGCTCTCGCTCAAGCTCAACATGCCAACGCGTCAAAGACAACGTTCTTGTCGAACATGAGCCACGATATTCGCACGCCCATGAATGCAATTATCGGCTTCACGACGATGGCTTTGCGACACTTTGATAATCGCACGCAGGTCAAAGACTCGTTGAAAAAAGTTTTGTCGTCAAGCAATCATCTGCTCGGCTTGATTAACGATATTCTCGACATGAGTCGCATTGAAAGCGGGCGCGTCGAAGTTGCCGAACAACCTTGCAATCTCTCCGATTTGATTCACAATTTGATTCACATCATTCAGCCGCAAATCACCGCCAAGCAACAGAAATTCCACATCGACGCCTTCAAAGTCAAGAACGAGGACATTTACGCCGACCAGCTCAAAGTTAATCAAGTGCTGATAAATATTTTGAGCAACGCCGTTAAATATACGCCGTCAACCGGCTCAATCTTCTTCCGCATTTCGCAACACAATTCGGACATTCCAGGTTGCGCCAGATACGAATTCCGCGTTAAGGACAACGGTCTCGGTATGAGCAAAGAATTTCTCAAGCACGTGTTCGACGCCTTTGAACGCGAAGAGACTTCGACGAAAAGCGGCATTCAAGGCACTGGTCTCGGCATGTCGATTACCAAAAAGATGGTTGAGTTGATGGGCGGCGATATTTCCGTCGAGAGCGAAAAGGATAAAGGTAGCGAATTCATAGTCAACCTTGATTTCAAACTTCAGCAGAACGTCAAGCCGATTCCGATTCAAGAGCTGAAAAATTTGCGCGTGCTCGTTGTCGACGACGAGTTCAACACGTGCGAATCCGTCACCGCCATTTTGCGACAGATAGGTATGCGTTCAGAGTGGACAACGTCGCCTCGTGAAGCCGTCTTTCGCGCAGGTCGTGCGCTCGATGACGATCCTTTTGACGCGTACATTGTTGATTGGCTCATGCCCGACCAAAACGGCATTGAGACCGTCCGACAAATTCGCCGCGTCGTGGGCGATAGTGCACCCGTGATAATTTTGACTGCCTACGATTATTCCGACATTGAGCAGGAAGCCAAAGCTGCGGGCGTCACGACTTTCTGCACGAAGCCGCTATTCATGAGCGACTTGAAAAATGCGTTGTCACGGGCGATTAGCGGTAAAGAGGAAAAAGAGAATAACCACGACGACCTTTCTTCGACGAATTTCAGCGGCAAACGCGTCCTGCTTGTTGAAGATATTGAGGTCAACCGCGAGATTGCCAAAGCGATTTTGACGGAGATTGGGCTTGACGTTGTGGACGCTAACGACGGAACTGTTGCTGTGAAAAAATTCGAGGAGTCGCCGCAGAATCACTTCGACTTGATTTTAATGGACGTGCAAATGCCGATTATGAACGGCTACGAAGCGACACGTGCAATTCGCGCACTCGACCGCCCCGACGCCAAGACCGTGCCGATTGTCGCGATGACTGCCAACGCTTTCGACGAGGACAAAGCCAACGCAATCAATGCTGGCATGAACGATCACCTTGCCAAACCGCTCGACATCCCGAAACTTTTGGAGACCTTAACAAAATATCTGAAATGATAAAAAAAATTTCACGCGTCAAGGATTTTTTCACGTCAACTTCAATGCCGACCTTGACTGCGTGTTTTTTTTTGCGCCTATGTTCACCGAGGCATATTTTTTCCCGCAACTGTTTGATAAAAAAGTATTTTCGGCTATAATGACGTGAATAAAATATGGAGGCGAAATTTTTGTGGAGACTTCGGAAGCTCAAAAGTTTAACCTAAAAAATTTTCTCTCGACGAAGGCCGCGGCAATCGTGGCGGCGGGAGTAGCTGTCGTCGGCGCGGGAACTTTAGCCTTCTCAAATTCAATCGCGGACGGCAACAAAATTGTTCTCGGCGTGCGTTCGGAAGGTCAACCTATCAACGGACTCGACAAACGTGGCGCAGAAAAATTTTTCACGAACGTTGCTAACCAAAAAATTCACAAGCTCACTTTCAGATACGGCACGGAAGAATTCGTCGTCATGCCCGAAGAAATTGATCTTAAACCGCTCGTTGACAAGGCGACGCAAGAGGCATTCAGCTACGGACGCGGCGGCTCGACTGTTAGCAACTTCAACGACCAAATCAAATGTGCGCTCAACGGACGCAACGTCAAACTTTCCGCCGAATTCGACGCTACAAAGCTCAACGAAAAACTTGCCGACATTGCCGCGAAGATTGATTGCGATCCTGTTAACGCGTTGTGCAGATTTTCATCGGGCGGTGCGATTGAAAAAATCCCTGGCGTTATCGGCAAACGGCTCAACGTCGAAGAACTCGCCTTGTCGCTGACCGAACCGTTAACGACGCTAAACCTGCCAAAAGGCGCGATTGACCTCAAGCCTGAAGAAATTCCGCCGTTCATCACGACCGAAGACATTTCCGCAATCGATTCGGTACTCGGCACGTACAGCACCTATTACAATCCCGGCGACCGCGGTGACAACATTTGGATTGCCGCAAACGCAATCAGCAACAAGCTCGTGAAAAGCAGTTGGACTTTTTCTTTCAATGATACTGTCGGCGAACGCACGTGGGATAACGGCTACAAAGTTGCGGGCGTCATAATCAACGGGCGACCTGCGGAAGATTACGGCGGCGGCGTCTGCCAAGTAAGCTCCACGCTTTACAACGCGATTTTGCTTGCGGGTCTCACGCCGACCGAACGCACTCCGCATTTTTATCAATCGACTTACGTTGCGCCAGGACGCGATGCCACTGTTGCTGACGGTTATCTTGATTTCAAATTCCGCAACGATTTTCCGCACAATGTCTACCTTATCGCCGAGGCGTACGGCTCCACGTTGAGCGTCTACGTTTTGGGCACGAAAGCCGATTTGGGTGGCGCGGATATTGCCATTGAACGCGAAGGCTCCGATATGACGCCGTCAATTTATCGCGTGTGGTACAGCGGCAACGACGTTATCCGCAGTGAATTCCTGCACACCGACGTTTACGAGAAACCTAAACCCCGACAAGATTAGCTTAAACGAGGTGATTTGATTGCCTGAAGTTCAGAAACGCGAACTCGGTCCCACCGACAGGAAACGCTTTTGGACAAGCGACATGGAAGCGATTATCGCGATAATGGTCGTGCTGTTGATTCTCGGCACGATCAACGTTTTCAGTTCAAGTTTTATCTTTGCGGAGGCGGAGTTCGACACGCCTTACTTTTTTTTGAAACGCCACGTCTTTAACATCTTCGTCGGGCTGATTGCGTTCATTGTGTGTTTTCGTTTCGATTATCACGTTTGGCGTAAATGGATAGTCGGCATTCTGATGTTGACGTTCGCCGCGCTGATTGCCGTGCTTATCGTCGGTCCCGTCGTCAACGGCGCACGAAGATGGTTGCCAGTAATTTTCTTCCAATTTCAGCCTGCGGAAATGGCAAAGCTCGTTGCGATCATGATTGCGGCGGCGTACATCTCAATCCGAATCAAGCTTGAATTGGAATTGGAGCTCGCGACGATTCAAATGGGAATCATCATTGTAATCGCGGGCTTAACGGAACTTGAGCCGGATTTGGGCACAGCGTCGATAATTTTGGGCATACCGCTGATAATGCTCGTTGTCTCCGGTCTCGACAAGAAAAAAGTTTTAAGACTCGCGGGCGCGGTACTCGTTGCTATCGTCGGCATGATTATCCGCGAACCGTATCGTCTCGAACGTTTGAAGATAACCTACGACCCTTGGTCAGACGCGCAAAACTACGGCTATCAGACGGTGCAATCGTTGTCGGCAATCGGTTCAGGTGAATTGACTGGCATGGGTCTCGGCGTCGGCGTGAGCAAGTACGATTACCTGCCCGAAGCGCACACGGACTTTGCCTTTGCCATTTTCTGCCAAGAGAACGGATTTTTGGGCGCAATCTTTGTATTCCTACTGTTCGCGGCGTTTGCTGTCTACGCGGCACGAATCGCCAACAAAGCCAAAGACGAATACGGTCAAGTTCTCGCGATGGGAATAATGCTTTTGGTCGTCGGGCAAGCGATTGCCAACATGCTCATGGTCGGCGGCATGACGCCCGTCGTCGGCGTCCCGCTACCGTTCATCAGTTACGGCGGCACGTCGCTAATCATCACAATGGCGGCGATTGGAATTCTCGTCAACGTCGGCAGACAAGGCGAAAAGAGCGGTTGACTTACTGACGTTTTGCCAATGTCGCGTGTGAGCGCGGCGCATGACTTAGACAGCTGAAACGTCACGTTGCTTTTTGCGCCGCAGGAGGTTTTGCTATTGTTGCTCTACAGATACAGAAATATTAAAAATGCCGTGGCGGAATTGGACAGCGGCACGGTTTATTTCGCAGAACCCAAAGAATTAAACGATCCGCTCGAAGGTTACTTGAAAATTTTTTGGCAAGGCGATAAATTCGCGTGGCAGGGCTTGTTGAAAAAATATATCTGCAGTCTCTTCTACAATTTGCAAACGTATTTAATCACTGCTGGACATTTTCCGCCCCAAAACATAATTTTAGATACAAATAAGTTTAAAAATTCTCCCATGAGTCAAATTTTCGCTGAACTTGGCGAAAAATTCTTGTCGGAAGGCAGAATTCGCGATGTTATTGAATTATACGGAGATGATGAAACCAAATGTTACAGCCGAGAAATGGAATTTATTTTTCGCACGGTAATTGACATTGCTTGTACGATTTGTGTAGAAAAATGCAAAGTTCTCGGTCTAATTCGTGACGATTTTGACGAAAAATTCTTTGATGTTGAGTATGAACTCTCTTTTGAGGAGCTGAAAAGTGTCGATTGTGCTACTCGCAAGAAAAAAATTGATGAACTCGAAAATTTGAATTGCGATATGATCGAATCTTGTTTAATCGGCTTGAAATTGAACATGAAATCGACAAATGACTTGCAATTTCTTTTTAAGCAACATATGTTGTGGCTAAGATTCATTTTTCCGCGCATTTTTGTCGAAAATCTAAAAGAAATTATGTATCCTAACGGCTATGTCGTGTGTTTTTCCAAAAATCCTACGAATTCTTCCATGTGGGGAAATTACGCTGACAATCACAGCGGAATTTGCTTCGTTTATGAGACTGAACACCACGACGGGCGCGAATTTGTAAATTTTTCTGCAAAACCTTTGGAAGTTAAGCCGGTAAAGTACAGCGACGAAGTTATTGAGCGAAATTTTTTTGATACTTTGCAAAATCTCAACTTTATCAGCGCGGAAGATTGGTTAACGGGTCTTGACGGTCAAAAAAGTAAAAAATTAACCGCGACGAAAGATTTTTCCCGTTATGATGACGATTATCAAGAAAAATTTTATCGAAAGATGCCGGATTGGCGTTATGAGCAAGAATATCGAGTTTTTTTGTCGGATAAGTTTTATCGTTATAAAGATAATTTTTCCAGACGTTTAAGATACAATTTGAATGCGCTTACCGGAATTATTTTCGGAATTCGGACTGATTTTGACGATAAATTGAAAATCTTGCAGAAATTGGTGCGCTTGAAGAAAGATATTTCTGATTTTAAATTTTTTCAGGCGGAATATGATGACGAAACGCAATTAATTTCCATACGCGAAAAAATTTTGCTGACAAAATTTAGTTGAATTGCCGCAGGTGATTTTTTGTTGACAACGACCGCAAAGCGAATTATCCTTGCCGCGAGGTGATTGATTTGAATTACGAAGCTGTTATCGGTCTGGAGATTCACAGCGAATTGAAGACTGCCACGAAAATTTTCTGCGGCTGTGCTACGACTTTCGGCGCGGAACAAAATACGCACGTTTGCCCTGTGTGTTTGGGATTGCCGGGCGTTTTGCCGACGATCAATCGTCGCGTCGTCGAGTTCGCTATAAAAGCCGGACTCGCCACGAATTGTAAAATCAACAAGTACAGCAAGTTCGACCGCAAAAATTATTATTATCCCGACCTGCCGAAGAATTGGCAAACGTCGCAGTACGACCTGCCGATTGCTTACGAAGGTCACGTTGAAATTGATGTTGACGGCGAACGCAAGACTGTCCGTTTGACGCGAATTCACATGGAAGAAGATGCGGGCAAACTCGTTCACAGCGGCACGACAATTAAAGACTCGTCAAGCTCCAACGTCGACTACAACCGCACGGGCGTCCCGCTGATTGAAATCGTCAGCGAACCCGACATGCATTCCGCCGCCGAAGCTCGCGCTTACATGGAGAAAATCAAATCGATTCTCGAATATATCGACGTGTCGAATTGCCGCATGGAAGAAGGCAACCTTCGCGCCGACATCAATGTTTCGTTGCGCCCCGTCGGAAGTGATAAGCTCGGCACGCGTACTGAAATGAAAAATATCAATTCGTTCAAGGCTCTCGAAGACGCGATTAACTACGAGATTGAGCGGCAGGCTGAAGTTCTCGACGACGGCGGCACGATTATTCAAGAGACGCGCACTTGGAATCCTGAACGCGGAATTACGCAATCAATGCGTTCAAAAGAGGACGCTCACGACTACAGATACATGCCCGAACCCGATTTGCCGCCGATTGTCACGACCGACGAGGAGATTGAGGCGTTCAGAAAATCTTTGCCCGAATTGCCCGATGCTCGCCGCGCACGCTTGATAAAAAATTTTGGCTTGAGCGAATACGACGCAGGAATCATCACGAGTTCACGCGCAATGGCTGAGTACTTCGACGCCGTTGTTGACGCTGGAGCCGACGCCAAAATTGCCGCGAATTGGATTATGGGAGACTTGTCCAAAAATCTCAACGCGGACGGCTTGACGATTGAAAATTCTCCTGTCGATGCCAAACGTCTTGCCGAAATGATTTTGCTTATCGCGAAAGGAACCATCAGCGGAAAAATTGCTAAGACTGTCTTTGCCGAGATGTGGAAGTCGCCCGATTCGCCCGCGCAGATTGTTAAGAACAAAGGTCTCGTGCAAATCACTGACACCGGCGCGATTGAATCTGCCGTCGACGAAGTTATCGCCAAAAATCCCAAAGCTGTCGAAGAATATCGCGGCGGCAAGAAAAAAGCTATCGGCGCACTCGTCGGGCAGGTCATGAAGCTCACGCGCGGTAAGGCTAATCCTCAGCTTGTCAATCAGTTGCTCGCAAAGAAGTTGGAGGCTTAACATGCGTGTCTTACTCGTGACGTGGACGGAGCAACTTTTGCAAAAGTTACAGATTTTGAATCCGCAACTTGAATATTGCGCCATTGTCGTTGATGAAGTCGAACCGGCAAAAAAAATGTTGAATCACATCGGCTATCCGACGAACATGATTTATCCGCTCTACGACCTCAAAGAATGTGTCTGTGATTTTTATTACGATTATGTTATGTGCGTGGAAGGCGGTTGGGGCAGAGATTTTCTTAAGGTCGTTCAAGAATACGGCGTTCCGAAAAATAAATTGCTCGGCTTAAATTTTCTCGGTGAAGATAATTTCCGAGTCGAACGTTCGCTGAGATATTTCAAAGAACACGCTACGGAATTCGAGATGTTCGCCACGGGTCTGAGCTATACCGAAGTCGGCTTGGATGTCTCGCGTTTCAAGAAAAAACTTTTCAACTTCGCGCGTTCAAGTCAAGATTTGTACTATAACTTTCAAGTCGCAAAGTCCGCCATAATATGGGGGGGGGCATACTTCGTTATGCATTAATCGGGCTGGCTCCCTTCACGTTCAATTATGATTTATCAAAGGCAATCAATCTTAATTTTTTGATGTTACATTATTTAATCGCGTTCGGTGATGTGCACAATTTCCACATGCCCGCTGATGTCTACGGAACGCTTCTTCGCAAAGAATATTACTCGCAGAGGTTGCCGATTGAGCCATTTGATCTCAACAATCCTTTTGGCGTAAAAAAGCCTTTAACTTTCATGGGGCACAAGGAGCGTCTCGGAGCTCGTGAGGCGATTAACAGTTGGGCAAAAAAATATTATCCAGACACGCGCGACGAGAACGTTAAAATCCTAGACGATTACCTGACGTTGTGCGAAGAGAATAATATTCGCCCGATAATATTTTTGCCGCCTACGACCGAAGGTTACAAAAAACATTTCAACAAGCGCATAATCGACGAATTCTATTACCTTGTCGGACAGGCGTGCCGAAAACATCCGAGTGCGGTCTTCATCGACGGCTGGAAATTGCAGGGCTCGACGGACGCGGATTTCTATGATGCTTCACATATGAACATTCAAGGCGCGGCAAAATTCAGCGCGTTCCTGAACCATTGCATTGAACAGCTTGACGGCAAGAGATAAAAAAATTCCGCATGAGTCGCCGTGACTCTGCGGATATTTTTTTACTCAAGGATAATCGCGCCGCCCAAAACTTCATCGCCGTCGTAGAAAACAATCGATTGCCCCGGCGTAACGGCTCGTTGCGGGTCGTCGAAGGTCACGTGTAGAAAATTTCCGTCCTCGACAACTGTGCACTTCGCGACGCGTGAACCGTAACGAATTTTCGCGTGCAAACTCTGCGGCAAAGTCGGCTTGTAAATCCAATGAACATCGCCCGCCGTCAATGTCGCGGTGAAAAGTTTATCGCTCGTGCCGACAATCACTTGACGCTTCGCAACGTCGAGACGTGTGACGTACAGCGGCTGCGGCGCGGCAATTCCCATGCCTTTGCGCTGACCGATTGTGTAGTTCGCGACGCCGTGATGTGTGCCCAAAATTTTTCCGTCCAAGTCGACGATATTCCCCGTCTGCAACGCTTGAGCTTCGGGCGCACGTTCGGCAATGAAATTTTTGTAGTCGTCGTCGGGCACGAAACAAATTTCTTGACTGTCTGGCTTTTCGGCGACGGGTAAATTTTTTTCGGCGGCAAGTTGTCGCGTCGTTGCTTTATCGAACTCTCCCAACGGCAAAATAATTTTCGCAAGCTTGGCGGGCGTCAGACTGTACAGCACATACGATTGATCTTTGCGCGCGTCAACAGCACGTTTGAGCTTGAAACGTCCGTCCTCAAAAATAATTCGCGCATAATGTCCCGTCGACAAAAAATTCGCGCCGAGCTTGATTGCGAAGTCGAACAGCTTGTCGAATTTTATTTCGCGATTGCAACGAACGCAGGGATTTGGCGTGTGTCCGCGCAGATATTCCGCGACGAAATAATTTACGACACTTTTGCGGAAGTCTTCGCGCAAATCGACGACGTGATGACTAATTCCAAGGTGCTTACAAACTTTTTGCGCGTCGAGAAAATTTTTGTCGTCGTCAAGAAGCATTGTCACGCCGCAAACGTCAAAGCCTTGTTCAAGCAAAAGAGCCGCAGTCAACGAGCTGTCAACGCCGCCGCTCATCGCCACGGCAACTTTTCGATTCAAATCAATCACTCCAATTTCTCCACAAAAATTTCGCCGCCATTATAACCGAAAATATTTTTTTATCAAAGAGTTCGGAAAGAGTCACTGACTTGGATGGTCACAACCTTTCCTAGAGCATGTTGGTAAACGTTAAAGTTGAATCATAGCGAGCAAAACAAAATTCTCAAAGCAGGGAAGCAATTGTTTGAGCTCATCGGCAACGGCTTGCAATTTTTGTTCGGTTAATGTTAAAATGTCGACGGTAAAAAGTATGATAAACATGTACAAAATGACAAATCGATTAAACCGAAAATTATATATCGGACGGACGCTTCAAACGATGTAGAACCGATTTACCGCTCATTGAAGACGCCTTGCTAATGCAACGCAAGAGGAATTGATAACTTGAATCGACAATTTTACGACAACGAACGCGAAATTGACTTGGCGGAACAGAAAATGCTCCACAAGCGCGAGAAAAAAATAATCGCCGCGCGAACAGTGACCTTCACGGCGGCGGCAGTGAGTTTCGCTATCGGCTGGGATAACGGCATACATTATTGCTACATCATTGCGGCGTTGCTGGCGATGATTTTTATTCGGCTGATGAATTATCACGACGACCTCAAAAGGCGCAAACATTTCCTCAAAAGCCGGCTGACCGTGTTGAATTCGTACATTGCCCGCGCCCGCGGCACGTGGCGAAAACGTTCCAACGACGGCAGTTCTTATCTCAAGAACAATCGCCCGCAAGATGTCGACCTGCACATTTTCGGCGAAGGCTCAATCTTCCAATACATCTGCGCGGCACGCACCAAACGCGGACGTGATTTACTGGCGGCGTCGTTCAATCCCGAACCGCCCGACTTCAACGAAGTTCGCAATCGTCAACGCGGCGTCGCTGAACTTCTGCAACGTCCAAGATTATCACTCGACTTGGAAGCATACGCGCGATTAATGCCGAATCATCACGACACGAGCGAATTAATCGTCAGTGTGGAAGAAGAATTGCCGCCGCTCGGAAAAATTTACCTGCTACGATTCGCAATGCCGATTGTGCTTGTCTTGACGGTCATGCTTGCTTGGCACGGGCTCATCAACGAATTCATCCCGCCGTTCATCATGCTGTTCAATCTGGCAATCGCAATCGTCGCAATCCCCGCTATCAACGAATTACTCGCGCCGCTCAAAATCATCTCGAAAGAACTGCGACTTTACCGCGCGATATTTGAACGGTTGGAATCAACAAATTTCAGCTCGAAACGATTGACGGCAATCCGCGACATTTTAACCGATGAAGTCTCCGCCTCGCAGAAGTTGCAGGAATTAGCCTTGCTCGTCGACGTCGCGAACGCCCGACACAATCCGCTGTTCTTCGTTTTGGGCAACAGTCTTTTCCTGGCTGATTTTTATCTGGTCACAGTGTTCATGCGTTGGAGAATCGACGCGGCAAATCACCTGCGCACATGGCTTGACGCATTTGCCGAAGTGGAAGTTTTAATATCACTGGCATCAATCGGGCAGACGCGCACGACGTATTGTTTTCCGACATTTTACGAGGAAGATGAGCCGCATTTGAAGGTTGAAGGTTTGACGAGTTTGCTGGTTGCTGACAGCAAAGGCGTACCGAATGACGTTGAGCTGAAGGCGGGCACGACGATTATCACTGGCGCGAACATGAGCGGTAAAACGACGTGGATTAGGACGTTAGCCGCCGCAGTGATTGTCGCGTATTCTGGCGCGCCCGTCTGTGCGAAAAGCTTTGCCGTGAGCCATCTTGCCGTACTGACTTCAATCCGCGTAAACGACGACATCAGCCAAGGCGTCTCGACCTTTTACGCCGAACTTCTGCGTATCAAGTCGATGATTGAATACAGCGAAAAAAAATTGCCCATGCTCGCCTGCATTGACGAGATTTTCAAGGGCACGAATGTTAACGATCGAGTTATCGGCGCGAAGGAAGCGATTCGCCGCCTGACCAACGAACACAGCATTACGCTTGTCACGACGCACGATTTTCAGTTGTGCGATATGGTTGACGAGAACGAGAACATTTCCAACGCGCACTTTGAAGAATATTACGAGGGCGACGAAATTAAATTTGACTTCAAACTTCGCGAGGGGCGCACGCATACCACGAACGCCAAATATCTTTTGCGATTAGCAGGAATCATTAGAGACTAAATTATTTTATTTTATTTTATTTTATTTATTTCAATCCCCCAGCATGGCAACAGCCACCTGTAGGGGCAAAGTAGCATTTTGCAACGATAATGTCAAGTCATTTGAACAATAAGCTAACCGACCGATGAGACTGTATATTCAAGATAACGTCGCCGATAGCTTCCGCCATGCTGAGCACAGTAATTTTCGGCGACTGCTTTTCATTCGGCAAGGCAATCGTGTCGGTGATAACGAGCTGTTCAATAACGGAGTTGTCGATTTTCTCGACTGCGTTTTTGCTGAGTACGGCATGAGTACATGCGGCGATAACGCTTTTGGCACCGAGCTTTTTGAGAGCTTTGGCACCTTCGCAGAGACTGCCCGCCGTGTCGACAATGTCGTCAACCATTAACGCAACTTTTTCGCGAACGTCGCCGATTATGCTCATAACTTCAGCTTCGCCTGGACGAGGACGCCGCTTTTCGATTATGGCAATCGGAGCTTTAAGGTAGTCAGCCAATTCTCTGGCACGAGTGACGCCGCCTAAATCTGGCGATACAACAACCAATTCGTCGCCGAAATCGCGTCCACGGAAATAATCAGCTAGAACAGCCGCCGCCTTCAAATGGTCAACGGGAATATCGAAGAAGCCTTGAATTTGTCCCGCGTGCAAATCGACAGTGATGACGCGTGTCATGCCCGCCGCGACCATGAGATTGGCAACGAGTTTCGCGCTGATCGGTTCACGACCACGGGTCTTGCGGTCTTGTCGAGCGTAGGCATAATAAGGCACAACCGCCGTTATCGAGTGTGCAGAAGCGCGTTTGCAAGCGTCCGCCATAACGAGCAGTTCCATCAAGTTGTCGTTGACGGGTTGCGATGTTGGCTGAATGATAAAAATATCTTTGCCGCGAATGCTGTCGCTTATCATGACTTGAGTTTCGCCGTTGTTGAACTTGCCGACGAACGTGTCAAAGACTTCGACGCCGATATGTTTGGCGATTCGTTGTGCCAAATCGGGATTGGCGTTGCCGCTCATCAGACACAGACTGCCAAGCTTGTTGATACTTTGATTGCTCACGTTAACAGCTCCTTTTTAGGTTAATAGGTTAATAGTGGAATACTTTTCTACTAACCTATTAACCTAATAACCTACTAACCTATTTGCGTTTGTCGTTCCAGTTGTCGATGTTGGTCTGACGTGCGCGCGCGATTGCCAGATTGTTTTTCGGCACGTCCTTTGTTATCGTTGAGCCTGCGGCAGTGTAAGCACCTTCGCCGACAGTGACCGGCGCAACGAGATTCGTGTTGCAGCCGATGAAGGCGTTGTCCTCGATTTTCGTGCGATGCTTGTTCTTGCCGTCGTAGTTGCAGGTGACTGTTCCGCAACCGATATTGACATTCTCGCCGACGTCGCTGTCACCGATGTATTGCAGGTGCGGGAGCTTCGTGCCTTTGCCGATGTTGGAGTTTTTGATCTCGACGAAGTTGCCGACTTTGACTTTCTCTTGTATCTTGGTACCAGGGCGGATGTGTACATACGGACCGACAGTCACGTTGTTGCTGATTTCCGCATCATGACAGTAACTGTACTGAACTTCCACTCGGTCGCCTACGATCATGTTGACCATTCGCACGTCGGGACCGATTACGCAATTCGAGCCGATTTTGGTTTTGCCTTCAAGGTACGTATTCGGCTTGATGATTGTGTCCTGCCCGATTTCAACGTCAATATCAATGAACGTCATGTTGGGGTCTTCGATTGTGACGCCGTTCGCCATGAGTTCGCGTTCTTTGCGCATACGCATTGATTTATTAGCGGCGGCGAGTTGTTCGCGGTTGTTTATGCCGACAATTTCTTCTGCGTATGGAGCCTCGAACACACCGATAGTTTCGCCCGCAGCTTTGAGAATCGGCAACACGTCGGGCAGGTAGTATTCGCCTTGAGCGTTATCGTTCTTGACTTGCGGCAACGCGCCGAACAGCTTTTGCACGTCGAAGCAGTAGACACCTGCGTTAATCTCGTTGATTTTTTTAGTTTCGTCGTCAGCGTCTTTTTCCTCGACGATTTTTTTGAAGGTGCCGTCATCTTCACGAACGACGCGCCCGTAACCTGTCGGCTCAGTCATTTTTGCAGTCATCACGGTTGCCGCGCAGGTTGAGTTTTTGTGAGCGTCGACGAAGTTTTTAAGCAGTTCGTCGGTCAGAAGTGGGGTATCGCCGCATAAAATTAAAACGGTACCTTCCGACTCAGCAAATTTATCTTTTGCCGAAAGAACCGCATGACCCGTGCCGAGCTGTTCTTTTTGTATGACGAATTCAACGTCGGAGATTTCTTGCTGGACTTGTTCTGCGCCTTCGCCGATGATTGCTATTATGCGCACTGAACCAGCTTTTTTTGCCGAGTCTATCACGAGTTGGAGCATTGGCTTGCCGCAGACTTTATGCAAAACTTTAGGAAGTTTGCTCTTCATCCGAGTACCTTTGCCGGCAGCTAGTGTAATTGTATAAAAAGACATGTTCAGCCCTCCTTGGTAAGAAATTAGCAACCTAACAGCTATAAGCTACATAGCATTCCGCATTGCCTTAAGCAACGTCTCTTCCGCTTGAGCCATGTGTCTTTCAGCGGCATCTCTGGCAGCGTCCACGTCGCCCGCAGCAATCGCTTCGACCATAGCGCGATGTTCTTCAAGCGTTTCTTGCAGACGACCAGGATAGGACATGCTGAGCGTACGGAAACGCGCGAGTTGTTCTTTGAGGTTGCTGATAATTGCGACGAGACGTTCGTTGCGGCTGACTTGGTAAAGCAGTCCGTGAAATTCGATGTCTGTCGCTACGATTTTATCGATGTCCTTGCGTTCGATATGCCCTTCAATTTCGGTGAGCAGGGCGCGTAGTTTTTGTAATTCGTCGGGCTCAATGCGCATTGCCGCCAAACTCGTCGACAGCGATTCAAGTGCCGAACGTATCTCGAAAATTTCCTTAACGTCGTGCACAGACATGCTTGCAACGTAAGTTCCTCTGCGCGGCATCATGATAACGTAGCCTTCTTGCTCAAGTTTGCGAATGGCCTCGCGGACAGGTGTGCGGCTGATTCCGAGTTCTTCGGCAAGTTGCACTTCCATTAATCGTTCGCCTGGCTCCAAAATTCCACGTCTGATTGCGTCGCGCAGAGCCTCACAAACGGTTTCGCGTAGCGGCTGGTAGCTGTTTATAGTTATCGGTTCCAGTCTTTTGGTCATCATAAACCATCCTGTTCAGTTAGACTTCGTTATAAAAATTTTTGTGCCCGAATTTTTGACAGCGGCGGCGATTTTTTTTGCGGTCGAGTCGTCGTCAGTCAAAGCAAAGACGGTTGGTCCCGAACCGCTCATCAATGCGACATGTGCACCGGCGGCTAGCATTTTGCGTTTGCAGTCGGCAATGGCGGGGATTTTTTGGACGGCGACATTCTCCAAGACATTGTAAAAATTTTTGAACGCCGCGTCGTAATTTCCGCGCTCAAGCTGTTCGATGATTTCAAGATTCGGCGGGTGAATGATAGAAATTTTTTCGTCGTAAGTTTTGTAAGCCCAAGCCGTCGAGATTTCACCGTCGGGCTTAGCCAAGATGACGATAAACTTTTTTGTGGGAGCAAGACGAGTCAGAATTTCGCCGCGACCTTCCGCAAGACATGTGCCGCCAATTATGCAGAAAGGCACGTCCGAGCCGACATGCGCGCCAATTTCGCAGAGGTCAGCCTCCGTCAAGCGGGTATCGTACAAGCGATTCATGCCGCGAATTACAGCCGCTGCGTCAGCCGAACCGCCCGCTAATCCCGCCGCAGAAGGAATTTTTTTCACGATCGCAATCGACACACCGAGATCGCGTCCGCAAAATTTTTGGAACTCTTCGGCAGCACGCCACGCCAAATTTCTCTGGTCAATCGGAATGTTTTCGCCTCCCGCAATTCCGACTGCGTCCATGCGTAATTCGATGCCGCTCGATTTTTTTTGCAATGTCAATTCGTCCGCTAACTCAACCGACTGCATGAGCATTGAAACTTCGTGATAGCCGTCACGCCTTGTGCCGATGATGTCGAGTGTCAAATTGATTTTAGCATTTGCAAGCTCCCTCAGCATCCGATCACCACGCCTTCAGATATTCTGCGCGATTTTACCACGCTTTTATCTACTTGGCAAGCTTACTGTAAATGAGCGGCGGTTCAATTAGGAAGGTTTAATGAAACAATAATCCCAAATTAAAAAAACGCCGCATTGAGCGACGCCGAAATTTTTTCTACGCAGATTATTTCTCGAGAGCCATAATTTTATTGACGCGCCGTTCGTGACGTTCGCCAACAAAGTCAGTTGTTATCCACACACGAACAATTTCGCCTGCGGGACCGAAGCCGATAACTCGACCGCCCATCGCCAAAACGTTAGCGTCATTGTGTTCGCGGCTCATTCGTGCGGAATAAACGTCGTTGCAGAGCGCACAGCGTATGCCGTGAATTTTGTTCGCCGCGATTGAAATGCCGATACCCGTGCCGCAAAGAACAATGCCGCGTTCAGATTCGCCGCTCACAACGTCCGCGCAGACTTTCTCGGCAATGTCGGGATAATCAACGCTCGTCGTGTCGAAGGTTCCAACGTCCTTGACCTCGACGTCGTCAAACTCCGCCAAAACTTTTTTGACCTCGTCTTTAAGCTCAACTGCGCCGTGGTCGCTGCCGATTGTGATTTTCATGTTAACCGCTCCTTTTATGGGTTGATGTCGTCGAAGAGCGCGGGCAACTTTTCGACGAGAAGGTTGTAAATCATCAGCGCGACTTGCCGCATTTGTGGGTGAGCCGCCGCCGCCGTCCGCAATTTCAAGAAGTGACGGAGCTCGCGAAGATTCATCGTCACGAAAATTTCCGTCTTGAGCGAGTTCGGCAAGATTGAGCGCGCCTCTTCAGGCTTGGCACCGTTCGCACGCATTGCCAAATAATTTTTCTCGATTGCCGCCATTGTCGCCGACCACAGCTGAAAATTTTCATCGTCCGCCGACCAAAAGCACGGCTTGATAAAAGTCAGTTCGCCGCCGAATTTCCCCGCGCTGTAATCGCAGAACCTCGTACTTTCTTGAGAAAAGCTCGCAATTCTGTGACGGACAAGTTCGTGAGTGACGCCACGGTCGCAGACAATTTTAAAAGAAATCGTCGCGTGCTCAATGACGGATTCGTGACCGCGCTTGATAATCGCACGAATGAATTTTTCCGCGCTGTCGGCTTTGATGTTGCCTTCGGATTTGTAGCAGACACGTCCAGCTAACTCAAGCTTGCGCATAATCGCCGCAGCATCAAAATCGTCAATCAGTTCAACGCTCGGCTCAATGATTTTCATTTGGCGCGACCTCCGAATTTTCTAAGCTCCAACCAAAGCGGTCCCGCGATGAAGATTGACGAATAGCAACCGCTCATGAAGCCGACAATCAGCGCGAAGGCAAAATCTTTAGTCGTCTCGCCGCCGAAGAAGAACAGCGCGAACGTCGTGAACAGGCACGTGAAGACCGTGTACAGCGAACGGGTCAGCGTCTGGTAAATTGAGCGGTTGACGAGTTCGACAACGTTGCCGCCGCGTCTGAAGTGCAATTTCAAATTCTCGCGGATTCTGTCGAAGATAACGATTGTGTCGTTGATTGAGTAGCCGACGATCGTCAACAGCGCCGCCACGAACGACGAATCGACTTGCCGCTGTGTGAACGAGAAAAACGCCAAGACGATTAAAATGTCGTGCACCAACGCCGCGACTGCCGCGATACCGAAGCGGAATTCAAATCTGTAAGCGACGTACAAAATTATCAGCACCCACGAAATCACCAGTGCAAGCACCGCGTTCATGATGAGTTCGCCGCCGATGACTGCGCCAACTTTTTCTTCGCGAAGAACTTCGTAGCCGCCGACTTTTTCGCGAATCGATTGCATAACTTCTTTGCGCTGAACTTCTTCCAAATCAATCGTGCGAATCATCACGTCCCGCGAAGTCGCAACGTCGGAACTGTCGCCCGAAAGCTGAATTGTCGCGCCGTCCAATCCGAACGGTTTCAAACTGTCGCGGACTTGAGCAATCGCGACGGGCTGTTCAAATTTCAAATCGATAATCGTGCCGCCCGTGAAGTCAATGCCGAAGTTAAAGCCGCGTGTCACCATTGAAATCAGACCTGGGACGATAACGAGTAGCGAGATAACAAACCAAGTTTTCCCGCGCCCCGCAATGTCAAAGCTCGGCATATCACTTCACCTCCTTGGCAACGTCGAACAACACAAAGCCGTTCGCGCCGTAAGCCGACGGACTTTCAACGGCTCTGGAATTGACAAGCAGTTTCAGCATGAATTGCGTCAAAGTTATCGCAGTCAACATGCTCAACAGCACGCCGAGACCCAACGTTATCGCGAAGCCGCGAATTGTGCCTGTGCCGAACATGAACAGGACGCCCGCCGCAATTAACGTCGTGATGTTCGAGTCGAAAATCGTCGTGAAGGCGCGTTTAAAGCCAGCGTCCATTGCCAGACGAATCGTTTTGCCCATGCGGAATTCTTCTTTGAAATGTTCAAATATGAGAACGTTCGCGTCGACAGCCATACCGATTGACAAAATAATTCCCGCAACACCGGGCAACGTCAAAGTCGCGTCGAGACCTTTAAGCGTACCCAAAAGCATGAGCGTATAAGCCATCAAGCTGATGTCGGCGATAAAACCGGGCAGTCGATAGAACAGCAACATGAAGACCAAAACCGCCGCAATGCCGATGACGAATGCGAATTCCGATTTGTCTTTGGAGTCTTGACCGAGCGACGGACCAACCGTGCGCGTTTCGATGATGTTGACTTTTACGGGCAATGCGCCGCTTCTCAAAAGAATTGCAAGCTGTTGAGCTTCCTGCAAGTCACGTTGACCGGAAATTTCCGCACGTCCGCCGAGAATCGGTTCACGCACAACGGGATTAGTCAAAACTTCGCCGTCAAGCAGAATCGCAATTTGTCTGCCGACGTTCTCAAGTGTGGCGTCCGCGAATTTCTGTGCGCCCTCGTCGTTGAATTCGAGATTGACAACACATTGACCGTTCTGCTGATTCATTGCGGCTTGAGCGTCTTTAAGGTCGGAGCCCGTCAAAAGCGTGTTGCCAGCGTCGTCTTTGAACTCAAGCATTGCGGTTTTGCCGATAGTCTCAATCGCCTTATCGGGATCTTTAATGCCAGGCAATTCGATGATAACGCGGCGTTCACCTTCGCGCTGAATAATCGGTTCGGTCAAGCCGAGTTCGTTGACGCGTTTCTCCATGATCGATACGACGCGTTGCATTGCGTCTTCGTCGACTTTGGCGATGTCGGTGTCCTCCGCTTGAAGTACGACGTGAGTGCCGCCCTGCAAATCGAGACCTTGCCTAATCGAGTGCGCCAGCGGTCGAATAAAAATTACAAACAATGCCACGATTGCTCCGAGGCAAATCAGTAGCTTGATTAAACTGTTCGTCCTCACAAAAAGTTTTCTCCTTTCAAATTTCATATTCGCCCGTCAATATACTACAACCTTGACGAATGCGCAATAAAAAATCCCGTCAGCAACCTGCGCGCTCAAATTTGTCTGTTGTCGCGGCGGACACCGTCGAAAATCTTTGTGCGCATGTCTATTGCAATTCGGCGGATTTATGCTATCATACGCGAAGACAACGGGTTAGGGGGTTTTGGTAAGAATACGCCATAAAGAGTACGAGAGACGGGAAATCTTCCCGATAAGTTTTTGACCCGTTAAGTTAAAAATTTCACTACAACTTTTTAGGAGGTTTCCACTATGTCTAACGGCAAGCCCAGAATCGTAATCGTAGGCGGCGGTTTCGGCGGCATCAAAATCGGTCAACTCTTCGCTAAAGAAAACGTCGAAGTGACTTTGATTGACCGGCACAACTTTCATCTTTTCCAGCCGCTACTTTATCAAGTGTCGACTTCGGTTTTGGAGACGGGCGAAATTGCCTATCCGATTCGTTCGTTCTTCCGCAACAACCGCAACGTCAACCTGTACATGGCGAAAGTCAGAGGCGTCGACCAAAAGCGCAACGTCGTCATCACAAACCACGGCGAAATTCCCTACGATTATTTGGTTTTGGCGGCGGGCGCAACGACGAACTTTTTCGGCATGAAAAGCGTTGAGGAACACGCGTTCGGCATGAAGACATTGCAGGAAGCTGTTCACATTCGCAACCACGTCATTCACGAGTTCGAGCGCGCTGAAAAGCCCTATCGCACGCAGGAAGACCGTAGAAAACGTATGACATTTGTTATCGTTGGCGGCGGACCTACAGGTGTCGAGGAAGCTGGCGCAATCGCAGAACTCATTGCCATACAGAAAAAAGAATTTCACCTGCTTGACTTCAACGACGTTAGCATAAAACTTATTGAGGCTACGGGGCATCTTTTGCCCATGCTCCCCGAAGATTTGCAGGAACATACCGTGAAAGTTTTGCAGAGAAAAGGCGTCGAAGTCATGCTGAACACGCAGGTTGTCGACTATGACGGCGATATTCTCACGCTCAAAAACGGCGTCAAAATTCCAACGACAACGGTCATTTGGGCGGCGGGCGTTCGTGCTGTCGACATGATGAAAAATTGCGGCGGCGAATGTGCTCGTGACGGTCGCATTTGGGTTGAAGAAAATTTGATGGTTCGCGGTGCCATCAACGAAAATGTCTTTGCAATCGGCGACTGCGCGGCGTTCATGCACGGCGATATGAAACGTCCCCTGCCGACTGTCGCGCCCGTTGCCACTCAGCAAGCCAAAGTTGCTTACAAAAATATCATGAAGCTCATCAAAGGCGAAGGCAATCTCGAAAAATTCGTCTACAAAGATTTGGGCGCAATGGCTACAATCGGACGCGGCGAAGCTGTTGTCGGCAGCCCGAAGATGACGGGTTTCTTTGCGTGGTGCGCGTGGATGGTCGTTCACCTCATCAGATTGGCGGGCTTTTACACGAACATGACCGTTGCGTTCAAATGGGCGTTGAATTTCTTGACGAGCGCACGCCTCGGACGTATCATCACGAACATCAGCCTTGACCCTGAAAAATGATTAGATTTACTAATAAGGTATACATAGACAAATCCCTCGAACAATTGATTCGGGGGAATTTTTTTCGGCGCGACAATCTGCGCGGGTAACAGGCTTTTAAGAAGTTTTTCAGATAAAACTGCTATAGTTTCAAAAACTTTTCGCGGAAGGAGATATCTCCTCATGAAGAAAAAAATCTTCGGCGGAATAATCGTAACGGCACTCATAAGCGCGGCAATGACGCTGTGTCTCCTGTGTATGCTACTTGGTTTCAACTCAAGCAACGTGCTCGACCTCGGCAGATTTTTTGTCGCGCTCAGATTTATCGAAGGCAATTACGTTCAGGAAGTCGAACGCGGCAAATTGATTGACGGCGCGATAAGCGGCATGGTTAATTCGCTTGGTGACCCGCATTCAATCTACCTTGCCCCGCAATTTTATACTCAACTGCGTGCGGAGACTAGCGGCGCGTTCGGCGGTATCGGCGTCTACATGAACTTCAAAGACGGCGGCGTTCACATCATGAACGTCATACCCGACAGCCCCGGTCAACAAGCGGGACTTCAAGCTGACGACGAAATTTTGGCTGTGGACGGTCAACCTGTCAGCGAAATGTCTCCTGGAGAAGTCGCGTTGAAAATTCGCGGACAAATCGGCACGCCCGTTGAATTGCTCATTCATCGCGACGGCGCGGAAGACAAAACTTACACTTTGACGCGCGAAAATATCAACGTGCAGACCGTTGCAGGCAAGATGATTGACGATCGGCTCGGCTATATCAGAATTTCCAACTTCAGCGAGAAATCGGGCGAAGAATTCAAATCGACGCTTGCTGAACTCGAACGTGCTGGCATGAAAGGTTTGGTGCTTGACCTGCGACAAAATCCTGGCGGCGTCATCACCAGCTGCGTTGAAATTGCCCGTGAAATTGTTCCCGCTGGAAAAATCGTCTCCGTCATCAAGCGCGACGGTTCAGCGGAAGTTTTCACTTCGGAGCTTGCGGCGGCAAGGTTCCCAATCGTCGTCCTCATCGACAAAAACAGCGCGAGTGCCTCGGAACTTTTGAGCGGCGCATTGCAAGACACTAAAGCGGCTCTCGTCGTCGGCGAAACGTCTTACGGCAAAGGTTCCGTGCAAACGCTGATTCCCATGGCTCACAACGACGGCTTGAAACTCACGATTGCGAAATATTACACGCCAAGCGGCAAATGTATTGACGGCGTGGGAATTGTGCCCGACGTGGAAATAAAATCGCCCGCGCCGCCGTTCAAGATGTACGACATTGAACTTGATGCGACAAACGATCCGCCGCTTGCGAAGGCAGAAGACCTTTTAACGCAACAAATTGACGCGGGGAAAATTTTATTCGACGACGACGCGCTGAAATGATGTCGTCACCAATTTTTTGAGCTGTGCCAGAAACTCGAACTGAACAACGCTAGCACCGTGAAAATTTCTAATCGGCTCAAGAACATGAAAATACACGCGCAAAATTTGCTGAAGTCGGGCAACAACGCGTAAGTGCTCGTTGCGCCTTCAATGCCGAATCCTGGTCCGACGCTCGCCATTGTCGAGACGCTCACGCTGATTGCGTTGACGAAATTAATCCCGTCGAACATCATCACCGCCGCGAACATCATATCCATCACGACGACCGCAAAGAAAAATTTCGCCGCGCTATAGACAACGTCATCATCAATCGGTCGCCCGCTCAACGTCACTTTGCTTATCAAGTTCGGGTGGAGTTTTTGGCGGACAATCAGCGCGACGAACTTGAACAGCAAAATAATTCTCGCGACTTTCAAGCCGCCCGCCGTCGAACCGGCACATCCGCCAAGGAACATCATCATCATCAGAACAGCTTTGCTCAACGGTGGGTAAGTGTCGAAATCGTGCGACACAAAGCCCGTCGTTGATGACAAGCTCGCCACGTGGAAAATTGCCGCCCGCAACGCCAATTCGGGTGCAAGGTGCATTTCCCACGTCAAATTTCCAGCGACAATCACAGCCGCCAAAATGATTATCGTTAGGTAGGTGCGGAACTCCGTGTTGCGGAAAATTACGCCGATACCGCGCCTGAACGCCACAACGTACATCGCGAAACTGCCGCTCGACATGACCATAAAAAACGCCATGCAATATTCCAAATGAGCGTTGCCGTATTCGCTGACTGTGCCATTGTAAATTCCATAGCCGCCCGTTGCAATCGTCGTCATTGCGTGATTGACTGCCGCGAACGGCTCAAGTCCACACAAAAAATATCCAACCGCGCACAGTGCCGTTAACACCACGTAGATTGAGAAAAGTGCTTTGGCGTTGTCGCGGATACGAGGCATTTGGCGTTCTTTCGTTGGACCAGTCGTTTCTGCTTTCAAGATGAACATTCCGCCGCGCCCGAATTGTGGCATTATCGCCATAAAAATTACGACGATTCCCAAGCCGCCGAACCAATTCGACATGCTCCGCCAGAATAAAATGCTGTGCGGCAAAATTTCAACGTCTTCAATGACGGTGGCTCCCGTGCCGCTGAAACCCGATACTGATTCGACGAGACTATCAAGCAAATTGAGATAGCCGCCCGCGAAGTACGGCACGAGTCCCAAAATCGAAATTAAAAGCCAGCCCAAACCCGTTATCGCAATGCCTTCGCGGGTGCCGATGTTGTCTTTACCTTTCAAACCGCCGAAACGTTCCAGCTCAAATGTCGCCGCCAAACACAGGAATATTGCCAACAAAAAAGCCGCCGCGCCTCCGAATTCGCCTTCGATTATCGCTAAGATGAACGGCGGAATCATTGCCGCGCCGCAGAATAACGTTAAGTAGCCGAGCAAACCAGCCACAATTCTTTTGTTCATTGCTCAAACTCCTTAGGGACTGTTGGCACAATTCGACGCATGAAAAGTTAGTTCGCGGTGAATGACTTCGATTTATCGCAACGTCACGGCGCGACAACTGGGTCAAGCGTCACGCTTGTTTACCAATCGCTTTTGCGACGACGAATTTTAATGCCCGCAATCGCAATCAACAGTGCGAAGATCTCAAGCCGCCCGATAACTAAGATTATCATGCAGAAAACTTTGCCGAACGGTTTAAGCGTCGTGAAGTCAGCGGTGTCTAAAAGTCCAGGCAAATTCCCGACAGTCGACAGGCAAGCGATTGACATTGAGACTGCCTCGGAAAATGTTGGTCCCGTGAAACTCAGAATCGCCGCGCAGATAAACATCGTGACCATCACCAAGAAGAAGAAGCCCAAAATTCTGCCGACGGTGCGCATGGGCACGGGCATATCGCCGATACTAATTGCAGTCATCATGTTCGGGTGAATCGTCTTGCGAACTTCCGCCGCCGTGATTTTGAACAGCACAATCAGCCGAATGATTTTAAATCCGCCCGTCACCGAACCGATACAGCCGCCGCTCACCGCCATTAGGAAAATAAAAAATTTGTCGAAGTCGAGCGCACCAGTCGTTTGCCCGTCAATCACCAAGCCGCTTGTGCTCATGAACGAGGCGATTGAAAATAGCGAGCGTCGGAAAGTTTCATTGCCGTCGAAAAAAATTTCTTGGCAATACAGGTGGAGCATGATTGCAATCAGCGTGAAGAAAATCGCGCCGTAAAGAACCATGACTTCTTCATTTGCCGCGATGAGTTTGGCGTTGTTGATTAGCGTCCGCTTGAACCGTTGAAAATACTGTTTTAGCCGCGTGAAGTAGGTTGCGTCGAATTCAATTCTCGGCGGCAGGAGCGTGTAAATCACTCGGTGATAGAGCAGGAAATTTCCGCAGGCGAGCAACATGACGAAGATTGCCGCGTACTCGACGTAGATGTTGCTTTTCGCAGGGAAAAAATTTCCGCCGCCCGTCGACAGACAACGCATCGCCATTTGCAACGAGTCCCAAACGTTGAGACCGGCAAGCTTGAACGCTAAGAAACTCACCGCCGTCAACGTCAGATAAACTTTTATAACGCGGACGCTCATCAAATTCATTTGCCCGATAATCGCGCTGAAACTCTGTCCGCCCTGCAAGCTCAACGATATTCCGAAGCAACCGCTTACTTCAGGCAAGACGGTCACGAGCATAATCAAGAACAGCAACGAGCCCAACCACATCAACGCGGCTTGCCACAGGTGCAAAAGATACGGGGCGTTCGGCGACAAAATCGGTAAGCCTGCCGATGTCAAGTCGCCGACCGTTTCGAGCAACGCGTCTAACGGCATGAGCCAACCTGTCAACATGAACGGCAACGAGCCGAACACCGCCAGCAACGGATACATCAACAGAATTGCCGCCGCCGACTCCGCCAATGGTGCATGTTGAAACCTTCCTACGCCGAACTTTTGAAAGAGTAAGCCCGTGACGATTGAGAAGCCGCCAATCGCCGCAAAAAAAATTGTCGTGTCGAGCGCACCATATTCAATCAGCGTGTAAGCTATCGGCAAAAGGAGCGTCACCGCGAACGTCAGCAACGCTTGGCTTTGGATACGCAGAATCATCTTGATGTTCATCAATCGCGCCTCAGAAGTGGAAGTGATTCATCATTTTTTCGGTCAAAGACTTAGCGTCGTCGTTTTTGTGCTCAAGCAGATATTCGAGCGTCGACACGTTGAAGAAAGACGTTATCGGCACGTAGCGATTGTACTTGCGGAAGTCGCCCCACTTCATCAGCTTTGCGTGCAGGCGGGAAATATCGCGCTTAGTTGCATTGTGCCGCTTGAAAATTTTCCGCAAGAACACGTCGTCTTGAATCGCCGAAAAAATTTCTTCAATGAGTTGCGGGTTGAGCTTATCGTTCTCGTACTTTTCAATGAGCCCGACAGATGTCCGCGACATTTTCAGCGTACGGCGTATCGCGAAGACGAAGTAGGCGACCAGCGCGACGATCAAGATGTCCAAAAAAATATTCATGATAATTTCTCCGCTGTTCAAAAAAATTTTTTGTGTTAAAGTAAGGACTGGGAAGCAGTCCCCATAATACCACAGCTGAGGAGTAAATGAAATGAATTCGATTGGAACTTTTTACGGTATCGGCGTCGGACCAGGCGACCCCGAACTTTTGACGGTCAAAGCTATCAACGCGCTGAAAAAAATTGACGTGCTCATCGCGCCGAAGACAGAAAAAAAATCTGACAGCGTTGCCTTGAGCATTGCGCAACCGTACCTTAAGCCGAGCATCGAGATAATTTATCAGACGTTCCCGATGGTCAAGGACTTCGCCGAGGAAACTGAAATTTTCGCGGCGAACACGCAGGAAATTTTGCAACTACTGCGCGGCGGTCGTAACGTCGGTTTCGCGACATTAGGCGACCCAATGTTTTACAGCACTTACATTTACATTTTCAGATTGCTTGAGCCGCACAACGTCCCGATTGTGACGATACCAGGTGTGCCAGCATTTTTGGCGATTGCCGCGCAGATTGGTCGACCGCTCGCTTTCGGCAACGACATCTTGACGGTAATTCCCGCAACAGCAGAACTTGACGCGATAAAAAAATTCCTAGCACAAGCCGACGCAACTGTCCTCATGAAAGTTTACAAAAATTTTCCCGAAATTGTCGACGCTCTGCAAGTTCACGGGCTGCTTGATGAAGCTGTCTTGGTCAGCCGCGCAGGATTGGACGACGAAAAAATTATCACGGACATCGCCGCACACAAGGACGACGCGCTGAATTATCTGTCGACGATATTGACGCGCCGCAGTTAGATTGAAGATTCACGCGCAACAAAAAACCTCCACGCAGTTAAAATTCATGGAGGTCTCGAAAGTTTTCATTGAATAGAATTTTTGCTTTGCTTGAAACGATAGACGCCCGCGCCGAGATTCGGCGTATTTTTTTTGTAATCGTCGAAAAGCGCGTTGAAGTCGTCACCATCGAGAGCCTTACGATAAAGCCGAACAACCTGCGCGACAACTTCGGGCGAATAATTTTGTGCCTCGATACGCCACGCCGCCGCACCGAAAAATTTTTCAGCGTAAGGTAGCAGACAAAGCTCCTTGCCGAAGAAAATATGCCAACGCTTGAATTGGTCGACGCGCAACGCATGAACTTCCCCCGCCTCGTCGGCAAGCGCGTAGTGTCGATTCAACTTGTCGGGTGTCGCGAATTCGTCGTAATCGGGCAGATACAGCTTGGCGAAGTCGTGGTCGCAAATCATTGACTCCGTCGCGCCGTGCATGATTATTTCAATCGGCAACGGGGAATTTTCGACGACACTGCGAACTTGCGCGAAACTCAATTCTAGCGACGCTGTTGCCTGCACGACGCCGAGACTTTGCAAGAATTCTGCCGCCGTCGGATTGAACACGCTGAACGACACGTCCGCATAAATCGGCAAGTTCGTCGACGATTTAACCAGATTCAATGCGCCGAGATTGCCGACCATCACGCCGTCGAAAGGCAATGTGGAATGTGGAATTTGGAATGTGGAGTTATTTGGCGCGTCATCATTCCTAATTCCTAATTCCCAATTCCTAATTTCTAGTTGTAGCTCCGATAAATCTTTGTCTTTCGACGTGCGTGGTGTCGCCAAAATAATTTTTTTACCCGCCGCATGAACGATGTCGACTGCCCGTTGAAGTTCCGCGATTGTCCACGGTTTGAGCGGTTTGAAGACTTCGCCGCCGACGTAAACAACATCTGCACCCGAATCAATCGCAACCCGCGCAGATTCAACCGTCGCAACTCGGACGGAAAGTTTCGGCTTGTCGACAGCTTTAATAGCACGTTCAGCAGAAAAATTTTCTTTAACGGTCGCGTCGTCGAAATTCGGCTCAACAATCGCACGGCTGAAAATCCTGGGCTCACGTTCGCCGCTTAAGCCGATGTCCTTAATCGTCGGCTGTCCGAACGCAAATGTCGTCGTGAAGTCGCGAACTCGATTGTCGAAAAGATTTTGCCAACGCGTCTCGTCCACGGCGTAACCTGTCGGGTCGGCAAGGTAAGCGTCAATTTCGCGGCGATAAGTCGTGACAAGTCGGCGAACAAATTCGGGCGGTCTCATGCGACCTTCAATTTTGAAACTCGTGACGCCGGCTTGAATCAATTCGGGAATGTGGCGGAACATGCACATGTCGTTTAGCGCGAGCTTGTAAGACCAATCGTTGAGCGTGTCGCCCGTCGCCGCGTCGATAAGTTTGTACGTCCAACGGCAAGGTTTCATGCAACGCCCGCGATTGCCGCTTTGACCGAAGACGACGCCCGAATGAATGCATTGCCCCGACTCCGCGAAACACATGTCGCCGTGCATGAAGTATTCGACTTCCATGCCGGTACGTTCTTTAATCAGCGCGACTTCGTTGAGCGTCAATTCTCTGCCGACGACGACGCGAACAATCCCGAACTTTTTGAGCAGTTCAACGGCGGAAGTGTTGTGCGTGTTCATCATAACGGACGCGTGCATCGGGATATTGAGCTTGAGTTTGCGGACGAGGTTTATGACCGCCAAATCCTGCACGAGAATTGCGTCGGGGTGAATCGTATCGAGGTAACGCAAATATTTTTCCAACGGCTCAAGTTCTTCCGCGCTGATTAAATTGTTGAGCGTGATATAAATGTTGACGCCGCGAGCGTGTGCGAATTCAATCGCCGCCTTGAGCTGTTCGTCGTCGAAATTGAAACTGCTGTTGTGCACGCGCATATTGAACGCTTTGCCGCCGAGATAAACCGCGTCTGCTCCGGCATCGATTGCCGCAACGAGTGCATCCCATGTGCCGGCGGGGGCAAGCAGTTCAACCGATTTTTTGTCGAGTGTCATTTAAAGTCTCCTTTGTCGGTGATAATCGTTGTATAAATTTTTTCAAGCTCGCGCATGTAATGTTGAGCGTCCATAAGCGCGGACGATTTCAAATTCTCACGCAAGCCGACATGATACGCTGCAATCAAATCTTTTCGGCGGCTTAAAGTCGTCGCTTTCTTGATGTAATCCATTGGGCTTGAGGTAACCAATTCCGCAACATTCGCCGCAACGAGAATCGATGCGCCGAGCCGTGAACCATGCGTTTTGCCACGCAACGTGATGACAGGAACGCCCATATACAAAGCCTCGCAAGTCGTCGTGCCGCCCGTGTATGGGAACGTGTCAAGCGCGATGTCAATGTCGCGGTACTGTTCGAGATAATCGGGGCTGTACGGTCGGAATTCCACGCGGTCAATCGGAAAACTTATCTTGCCGAAACGTTCGCGGACAATCGCCTTGCCTTCGTCCAAGCTGAAAATTTTTCCTTTGAGGACGAGCCGAGAACGCGGCACGTTGTCGAGAATCGCACGCCAGATGTAAAGCACGTCGTCGCTGACTTTGGCGAAGTTGTTAAAGCTACCGAACGTCACGAAATTATTTTTCATGAATGGCGGACGAATTTCAACTTGCGGCATTTCGCGAATCAAATCGGGCGCGTAACACAAATTGCACGGATTGAGCCGCAAAATTTTTTCCGTGAAGACGTTCGGCGACGTTTCGGGCGAACAAATTTTATCGGACAAAAAATAATCCGTCGTGCTGAGCCCCGTTGTCGCAGTATAGCCGAGTGCGCAAATTTGAACAGGTGCCGGCTTGTACGCGAGAATCGGAAGGCAACTGTCCTGCGAATGACCCGACAAGTCAACGAGAATGTCCACGCCGTCACCGTCGATAATCTGCGCGGCAGTCAAAGGATCTTTGCCCGCCAAACTGCGGAAAGTGATGTTGAAAGTTTTAATCCTGTCGGTGACGAAATCTTTCTTGCCGGTCGCGTAACAAGTCACGGAAAAATTTTCGGCGTCAAAATCTCTGACGAACGGCGCGATGAAATTTGCAACGGCGTGTTCACGGAAATCGGGCGAGATGTAGCCGATATGAATTTTTTTGTCGTGACGTTTCGATTTGTGCGGAAATGGCGTGACTTTTGCAAAGAAGGCGTTGAATTTCTTCGCGAGCTCCATTGTTTGAGTCGGCGACACTTCCCGATAATTGCGCAGGAATAAATGTTTCGAGTAGAGTTCTGCCGCCTGTTCAATGTCGTCGGTGAGTGAACTTGCCTCAAGCAGTGCCGCCGATGCCCGCGCAGGTTCGCCCGCCAAATACAAGCCGTTCGAGCTCCAACACAATGCCTTGAACAAAATCGCCCGCGTGATTGCTAAAATTTTTTCGAGCCGTGTTTGAAAGTCGTCATCCGCCTCAGTGCGTTTGTGCCGATTGAAAACAAATTGGCGATTATGTTCGTCAATCTGTGCCCGCAACGATTTCAATTCGGTGTGCGCGTCATTGATGAGCTTGTCGAAAATTTTCAGCTGCTCCCGCAAACGCAATTCCTTCATTGCGACGCCGCCGGTAACCAGTCGCCCGCGAAGATGATTCGGTTCGACGGACAGCGCGTATTGTGCCAGGGATTCAGCCTCGTCGACGTTGCCTTGATAGAGTGCCGCCTCCGCCATAATCGCCAGACCTTCAGCGGAATTTTTATCGAGCTCAAAAATTTCTCGTGCGACAGTGCGCATGGAAAGCGGGTCGCCGTCAGCGGAAAATTTTTCTGCCAACGTCACCCAGTCCAAAATTTTTTCGTCCATAAAATCACTCCCGCGCAAAAAATTTTTTCAATGATAACGCAAACGCCCATGAAAGGCAACGTTGAATTCGCGCACGAAAAAAGTCCGCCTCACGTGCATGAAGCGAACTTTCTTGCGGTCTGCTTAGAGCGTGTTGGCAACTTGGAATTACGATGATAACCGTCACTGTCTGAGTTTGCTAACAGCCCCTAAATCGTCGGGATTGTCAGCGTAAAGGTTGTACCTTCGCCGAGCGTGCTTGCAACGTCAATCGTGATGTCGTGGCGGTCAGCAATCCATTTCGCAATCGACAAGCCGAGCCCAACGGAAGTCTCGCCGTCGTCGAGTTTGGTGCGGGATTTGTCGGTGCGGTAGAAGTGGTCGAAAATTTTGGCGCGATCCTCTTCCGAAATGCCGATGCCCTTGTCGATGAATTTCAACGCGGCGTGATTGTCGCAGGTCGTCAGCGAAACTTCAACGTCGGTATCGGGCGGGCTGTATCTGATTGCGTTGTCCAGGAATGCGGCGAACATTTTCTTCAAAAATTCCGCGTCGCCAGAAATTTTGCATGGCATGAGCTCTGAAATTTTCACGCGCGGCGATGGATACACTTCAACGAAACTTTTCAGCAGGTCGTCCAATTTGACGGGAATTTTTTTTAGCGGCTGACGACCTTGTTCGGCACGCGCCAAGAATAGCAGACTTTCAACAAGCCGTTGCATGTTCTGCGCGGACGTTTTGATTGACGCGACTGCCTCTTGAAATAAACTTGGGTCTTCCATGCCGTAGCGTTCGAGAATTTCGACGTAGCCGCGAATGATTGTTAGCGGCGTTCTCAGTTCGTGCGACACGTCGTTAACGAAACGTTGTTGGCGAAGAAGACTTTCCGATAAATTAACTGCCCGCGCCGCGTTAATCCCTAATCGCATAGCCGACGCCTCTGGTCGTGTAAATATATTTTTCGCCGAACTTGTCATCAATCTTGGAGCGCAGATAGCTGATGTACACGTCGACAACGTTGGTGTCGCCGATGTAATCGTAGCCCCAAACTGTTTGGAGAATTTGGTCGCGGCTCAGAACGGTGCGCTTGTTCTCGACGAGATATTTAAGCAGTTCGTATTCCTTGTGCGTCAATTCAACCTGCTGCCCGTTGACGGTGACTTCGTAGCGTTCGGGGTAGACAATCATATTTTTGACGACGTAACGAGTTTCCTCGGCGGCACGAACGCGTTCGGAATGTCGACGAATTGCGCCACGAATTCGCGCCAATAACTCGTCCATGTCGTAAGGTTTTGTGACGTAATCGTCCGCGCCGAGGTCAAGCCCTTCGACTTTATCAATCACTTCGTCGCGGGCGGTGAGCATGATTATCGGGACGTCGCTGACTTCTCGCACACGTCGACAAATTTCCATGCCGTCCATTTCGGGCAACATCACGTCGAGCAAAATCAAATCATATTTCTCCTGAAGAATTCGTTCGTAAGCGCGGCGACCATTCGGTTCGATTGCGGTCTTGAAGCCTTGCTTTTCGAGCGTGAGTTGGAGCAATCGCGCTATCGGGCGTTCGTCTTCCACGATAAAAATTTTTGCGGAATCTGCCATTGAAAAATCTCCCTTCGTCACCAAGTTCGTCTTAACATGAGCGACGCGGTAATGTCTTTGTCGTTTTCGCCGAGTTGAACTTCAGCTTCACCGCCCGCAAACCATCCGCGAGCAAATTCATTTTCACCGCGCACGCTGAACACGAAATGAGTTTTGTCGCGCTGTTGCCGCAGACGATAACTGCGCCCGCCATCGCCTTCGTAGCTGATGTTCAAATCGGGGTCTACGCCCGTGAAGCCGTACTTAACGCCGAGCCGCAAGCCGAACATTCCCGCGCGATAGTAGCGTTTCAAATCAAGCCCGACCTGTGCGGCAAAGTAAGTGTTGTTGTGCGCGTCGACGTGCTGATTGTAAATGCCGGCTCCGTGTTCGTTGTAGCTGTTCTGTCGAAGGTGCGAAGTCTGCACATTCACGAACGGGCTAACATGCCATTTGCGTCGCGGTTGCAGGTCGTACTTGTATTCGCCGCCGAATTCGATTATGCGACTTTTGTAATTGGCGTTGGTCGTCAAGCCGAGCGATGAAAGTCCGCGATGCAGAGAATTGCGCAGTTGCCCGCCGTTGACGTAAAGATAAACATCACTCGCGCGATTGTGGTAGCCGCCGTAAATTCCGAACCGAGTATCGTAGACAGTTGCCCGCGAAGAGTCTGCACCGTAACCGATTGTGCCGTACGTCGCGAAAATTCCTGCACGCCATTTGTCGCCGAAAGAACGGTCGTAGCCGCCGATGATGACGCTGCCGTGATAATCGGTGCCGCCGCGCAGATTGCCCCAGTTCTTCATGCCGTTGAGCCAGAAATTATTTTCCTGCCGCGTCGGAACTTTGACTTTGAAATTAACGCCGTCATCACCGTCCGCGAAATTCATCGGGTTGACGTTCAAATCAACGTAACTCGGCGCGAAAACTTGCGTGACACGCGTGGCAATCATTTTGTCGACAACGGTATTTTGCTGTGCGACGCTCATCACCTGCGCGGAATCATTCGAGCTTATCTGCGTCAACGTCTCCTTTGCGGCGGGCGGTTCGAGATTGTACAAGTCGCGCATTTGATTTTGCTTATCGTCGTCGAGCGTGCTGAACATGTCCTTCATTGCGGTCAAGGTCTTTTGTTCCTGCGAATTCATTTTGCCGAGATTATCCGCCTCGCTTGTCGTGACGAACAATTTGCCGCCGATAACACTGCCCGTAGCGTTGAGCATTGCGGAAATCGGGACGGGGTTGCCCGTGGGATTTTTTATCTTACCGCTAATCGAATCGGCGACAAGGACAATCGCAGTTTCGTTTGGAAGCAAGCTGTCGGTCGTGACGGTTGAGCCGTCGATGTTCGCGTTGCCGTGGACGATAATCAATCCCGCCGAGCCGCCGCTGATTTTTTTCAAAAAGCCGTCGCTGATTAAGTTGCCGTTGATAACGAGATTTTCTTCGGGCGACAACGCGCCAATCGTGCCGTGGTTGATGAAATTTTTCGTGGTGAACGTGCCGCCGAAAAGTTCCGCTCCGTTGACGATTTCGACACCGACAACTTCAGCCGCGCCAGAAAATTTCAGTGTGTCGTTGATGTGCAGATTGATATTGCCGAAAATTTTCCCGCCGTAAGTTATCGGGGCGTTGAAGTTGAAATCGGTCGTGCTGTCGGAAATTGATTCGATGTCGCCGATAATCTCCGCGCCCGCGTTGAGGTTGATGTTCCGCACGAAAGAATTCTTGCCGATGAAAATTGCGTGTTCGTTGCCGTGAATTTGCCCCGACAAATTTAAATCGTTGACAAGCGGTTCGCCGTCCTCGTCGAGTGAATCGGCATTGAACTCAATCGCATTGCCCGCCGCGAAAATTTTTCCGCCGATGTTGAGCAGGTGCCCGCGTCCGCCGTAAATCAGAATTCCTTTGCCGCCGAGACCGTCCGCCGTGATTGTCGCGTTCTTCGTCAAGATGAATCGATTTTCCACGCCGCCGATATTCACGCCGACGGAATTGTCGCCCGTCAATAAAATGTCGTCGCGCTGAATGAAAATGTTGTTCTCGCCGCGCAGGTTCAATCCAATTGTAGAAGGTTCCTCGCTCGTGAAAGGTATCGCGTTGATAAATTTGCCGCCGATTGCGTCAATCGTCCGCTCGAAAAAATTTTGGTCGTTCAAGCTTTGCAAGATGTCTTTCAGCGCGGCAAGTTCTTCGTCGGTGAAGTCGTCGCCTTCAAGAATTTTAGTTAGCTCGGCAGTTTGCGCCTCCTCATCGACTTCAACAATCTGCGCGGGCAAATCAGAATCAGTTTCAGGCTCGGCGGCGTGAACAGGTGTCGTGCTCATGCTCAAAAGAATTGCAACAGCGCAGAGCCGACGCCTCATGTCCGTATTTTTAATTTTAATCATCTCCATTGAAAGTTTCCGCCGCGCGAATGTGAATCAGACCGCCGCAAGATATTTGGTGATTGCCGCGTCATAGTCCGCCGTGTGCGCGAAAGCCTCCGTCGCCAAAGCCTTGCGCACGTCCAACGGCACTTCGCCCGTCTCTTTGACCAGTTTGGCAATTTCGTCGTAGCGTTCGGGATTTGTCACGACCGTCACGAAGTTAAAGTTCTTCGCCGCCGCACGAATCATCGCAGGACCGCCAATGTCGATATTTTCAATCGCGTCCGCAAGCGTGACGTTCGGCTTGGCAATCGTCTTCTTGAACGGATACAGATTGACGACGACAAGATCAATCGGTTCAATGCCATTCTCCTCCATTTGGCGAACGTGTTCGGGATTGTCGCGCACAGCAAGAATACCGCCGTGGATTTTCGGATTGAGAGTTTTGACGCGCCCGTTCATGATTTCGGGGAAGCCGGTCAAGTCGCTGACGTAAGTAACGGGGATTCCCGCCGCGCGAATCGCTTTGCCTGTGCCGCCCGTGCTGATGATTTCGACGCCGCATTTGCTCAAGCTCTTCGCAAGCTCGACCACGCCCAATTTGTTCGACACACTGATTAAAGCCCGTTTGATTTTCATGTTGCCGCCTCCAATCTCAACTTTGCGACCGACGATTTTCAACCGCCCGTCAATGAACAATTTAATCGCCTGCGGATAAATGATGTGCTCCTGCTCAAGAACACGCGCCGCCAAAGTTTCTTCGGTATCGTCTTCGCGAACTTCAACCGCCGCTTGCAGGATTATCGGACCGCTGTCGGTGCCTTCGTCGACGAAATGAACCGTGCAACCCGAAATTTTTGCGCCGTAAGCCAAAACGTCGCGGTGAGCGTGTGCGCCTGGGAACGCCGGCAGTAACGACGGGTGAATATTCATGAGCCGACCCTCGAAGTGTTTGACGAAATCCGCGCTCAAAATCCGCATAAAGCCCGCCAATATCACCAAATCGACGCCTTCAAGATGTTTGAGAAGTTCCGCCTCAAAATCTGCGCGAGAGTCGAAATTTTTTCTGTCGACGCAAATATTTTTAATGCCGGCATTTTCCGCGCGAGTCAAGGCTCCGACGTTCGGCTTGTCGGTGAGCACGATAGAAATTTCCGCCGCGAGATAGCCGCTGTCAATCGCGTCGACGATTGATTGTAAATCCGTGCCGCGTCCCGAACATAAGACTGCCAGTTTAATCATTGAATTCACCTCCCGAAATTTCAACGCCGCTACCTTCTTCGACGCGACCGATTATGTAGAACGGCTCATAATTTTCGTTCAGGTGCGCGTCAATGTAAGACAACGCCGCCTCGTCGACGATTAAAATCATGCCGATACCGCAGTTAAACGTTCGGAACATCTCGCGGCTCGTGACGTTGCCCCACTCTTGCAGAAGTTTGAAAATTTTCGGCACGCACCAAGAATCAGCGTCAATCGTCGCGCCGAGACCGTCGGGCAATGCGCGGGGAATGTTGTCGTAAAATCCGCCGCCCGTCACGTGAACAAGTCCGTGAATTTTTTCGCCGAAATTTTTTATCAGCGGCAGACACGTCGCGGGATAAAGGCGCGTTGGTGTCAGAAGTTCTTCGCCCAAAGTTTTATAGAGTCCGTCAAATTTTTCGTCGCCCGTGAACTTCATGTGCTCGAAAACAATTTTGCGCACGAGACTGAATCCGTTGGAGTGCAGACCGCTTGACGGCAGACCGATTAAAACGTCACCGATCTTGACGCGCGCGGGAGTTATCAAATTTTTCCGTTCGACGACGCCGACCGCGAAGCCCGCAATGTCGTATTCACCGTCCGAATAAAATCCGCTCATCTCGGCAGTTTCACCGCCAATCAACGCGCAACCCGACTCCTTGCAGGCTTTGGCGACACCACCGACGATTTCGGCGACCTGCGAAGGTTTGAGCTTGCCGACAGCGAGATAATCCAAGAAAAATAACGGCTCGGCACCTTGCACGAGAATATCGTTAACGCACATGGCAACAGCGTCCTGCCCGATTGTGTCGTGTTTGTTGAGCATGAACGCGATTTTGAGCTTTGTGCCGACGCCGTCAGTGCCGCTGACCAAAATCGGCTCGTCATAATTTTTCAGCGCGAACAGTCCGCCGAAACCGCCGATGTCGCCTAAAACTTCGGGGCGATAAGTTGAGCGAACAAAATTTTTTATCAGGCGCACGGACTCGTTGCCCGCGTCGATGTCCACGCCCGCATCTTTATACGTCAGTTGCTTCATTAAAATTCTCCTTGAAATATTCAATCGTGAGATTTGCTTTGTATTTGATTAATTCTTCGTGAAAAATTTAAAGCGACAGGCAATCGACATGTCCGCCGACCGCAAGCCGCTCGAAAAATTTTTTTAATAGTCTCTGATGACCGAGTACATCGCCCATTCAATCGGAGTACCTTGAGCCGTCGCACGACCTTTGAAGCCTTGCGAATTGCTGAACTCAACGTCGACAAAATCGCCGTCCAAATCGTAGAACGTGTAATCGAGATATTGCGCGTCGCCGTAGCTGTCGACCATTTTGAGCGTCGCGAAACTTATCAACATGCGGTGTTCGTTCTTGTGGCGGATTGTGTTCGTCAAGACGTAGCAATCGTAGCCCGTGGCTGGCGAATTGCCAACGTAAATTTCCGCCGCCTCAGCCGCGACACCCGCGCAGATTATCAGACTGACAATCGACGCGACGAAAAAATTTTTCAGCATGGGAATTTCTCCTTACATGGTCAAACGATTGAGCATTTCTTGATAAGCCTCTTCGACGCCACCGAGGTCTTGACGGAAACGATCTTTGTCGAGTTTCTCGTGAGTGTCAGCGTCCCAGAAACGGCAGTTGTCGGGGGAAATTTCGTCGGCAAGGAAAATTGTACCGTCTTTGTCGCGCCCGAATTCCAGTTTGAAGTCAACCAGTTCAACGTTTTTAGCCTTGAGCAGTTCGCGCATGATTGCGTTGACGGAAAGAGAAATGTGTTCGATTTCGTTAATCTCGTCGATTGACGCCAATTTTAACGCCATGATGTGCCAACGATTGAGCATCGGGTCGCCGAGTTCGTCGCTCTTATAGTCGTACTCGATTATCGGCGCGGCAAGCGGTGTACCTTCGGGCAAGCCGAGACGTTTGACCAAACTGCCCGCGACGATGTTGCGCACGATAATTTCAAGCTTAATCATGTCAAGCCGTCTGATGAGCATTTCGCGTTTGCTGACGGTTTCGAGGAAATGCGTTTTGATTCCGCGATCTTTGAGTAGCTTGAAAAAGTACGTGCTGATTTTGTTGTTGATGATGCCTTTGTCTTGAATGGTGCCGTGTTTTGCTCCGTTGCCGGCGGTTGCGTCGTCTTTGAAGTATACAAGAAGTTCGTTAGGGTTGTCGGTCTCGTAGACGCATTTTGCCTTGCCTTCGTAGAGAAGATTGCCTTTAATCATGTTTTTTACCTCCAGTTTAAGCTTTTAGGAATTGTCCCTTACAGTTCAAAGCGTTCAAAGATCATATCAACATTGCGCAGGAAAAATTTGTAGTCAAAGCAGTCAGCAATTTCCTCCGCAGTCAAATATTTCGTGATGTCGGGGTCGGCGGCAATGTTCGTCTGAAAATCTTCGCCGTCAAGCCAACGTTTCATTGCGTTACGTTGCACCCATTTATAAGCGTCCTCGCGCAACACACCTTTGCCGACAATCTCCAACATCAGCCGCTGACTGTACATCAAGCCGCCCGTGCGGTTCATATTATGCAACATTGCTTCGGGGTAGACAAGCAACTTGTCAACGATATTCGTAAGCTTGCGCGTGCAGTAGTCGACGTTGATTGTGCTGTCGGGCAAAATGACGCGTTCAACCGAACTGTGCGAAATGTCGCGCTCGTGCCAAAGGGTGATGTCCTCCATTGCGGCGATTGCATTTCCTCTGACGAGACGCGCCATGCCCGCGACACGTTCGCAGTTGATTGGATTGCGTTTGTGCGGCATTGCCGACGAACCTTTTTGACCGGGCGAAAAATATTCTTCAGCCTCGCGAATGTCGGTGCGTTGCAGGTTGCGAATTTCCGTCGCGATTTTTTCCAAGGTGCTCGCCACAATCGCAAGCGTCGTCATGTATTCGGCGTGTCTGTCGCGTTGAATGACCTGCGTTGCCAAGCGGACGGGCGTCAAATCCAATTTCTTGCAAACAAGCTCTTCAATGCGCGGGTCGATGTTGGAATATGTGCCGACTGCTCCAGACAATTTGCCGACGCTGACAATCTTTTTGGCGTGTTCGACGCGTTCAATGTCACGTTCAATTTCCGCGCTCCACAGCAACAATTTTAAACCGAACGTCATGGGCTCCGCGTGAATGCCGTGCGTCCTGCCAATGCAAGGTGTGTGTTTGAATTCAACTGCGCGGCGTCTCAAAACCTCGCGGAACTTTTGCAGGTCGTCAAGGATAATTTCGGCACTGCGTTTCATCATAAGACAAATCGCGGTGTCTTTAACGTCGCTGGAAGTCAAGCCCTTGTGAATATATTTTGAGTCTTCGCCGACGTATTCGCCGACGCACGTCAAGAACGCGATTATGTCGTGGTGCGTGACGGATTCAATTTCGTGAATGCGTTCAAGGTTGAAATTTGCTTTGGCGCGGATATTTTTTGCGGCTTCGACGGGAATTTCGCCGAGTTCAGCCATTGCGTCACACGCGGCAAGTTCCACGTCAAGAATCGTCTGCCACTCGTTTTCAATCGACCAGAGCTTTCCCATCTCCGGCAAGGTGTAGCGTTCAATCATAACCATCACTCCTAACAAATCTAAATAGTAATGCGGCAACGTTTCAGCTGTTAAACGTTATCACCGCGTTCACAAATCTAAATAGTAATGCGTTGACAGTTCGACAAGTGCAACGTGACGTTGCATCCAACGGTCGCGCCGCAACGTTTCAGCTGTCAAACGTTATCACCGCGTTCACAAGTCCAAATAGTAATGTGTTGACAGTTCGACAAGTGCAACGTGACGTTGCATCCAGATGTCGCGATTCAACGTTTCAGCTGTCAAACGTTATCACCGCGTTCACAAATCTAAATAGTAATGCGTTGACAGTTCGACAAGTGCAACGTGACGTTGCATCCAACGGTCGCGCCGCAACGTTTCAGCTGTCAAACGTTATCACCGCGTTCACAAGTCCAAATAGTAATGTGTTGACAGTTCGACAAGTGCAACGTGACGTTGCATCCAGATGTCGCGATTCAACGTTTCAGCTGTCAAACGTTATCACCGCGTTCACAAGTCCAGATAATAATGCGTTGACAGCTCGACAAGTGCAACGTGACGTTGCATCCAACGGTCGCGCCGCAACGTTTCAGCTGTCAAACGTTATCACCGCGTTCACAAGTCCAAATAGTAATGTGTTGACAG